>CASIAE010000027.1 GCA_949372605.1 uncultured Flavobacteriaceae bacterium | reverse complement strand
CCAATTCTACTTCCCAGTCTGTTTTCTCACTTCCTTTGGGAATAATGATATTATCATTGGGGCCGACTAAAGCAGAGGTTGCTTTAAAGAACAGTACGGGTTCTTGAGGAATTCCATCCCACTCTCGGCGGCGTGTTTAGCATAATTTAAACCCACACAAACAATTTTTGACGGCCGAACCAATGGAACTCCCAATCGAACTTCTGATCCAATTTTGGGACACTGATTTTGGTTATTAACAAGCCAGTTAGAGAGCTTAGTGATGCCTCCATCACCAAAAAATTCTTCGTTATAATCCGAACCAAAACTCGAGACGTCTATTTTTGTTCCGTCTGTCAATTGAACTCCTGGTTTTTCATAGCCGATCGCTCCAAATCTAATTAACTTCATTTTTATTACTTATTAATTTCCGTTTAATTTTATAAATCCACCATCAATTGCATAGTCAGATCCTGTGATAAATCCCGCTTCATCTGAACATAAAAAGAGGGCCAAATCTGCTATTTCTTGGGGTTTCCCCATTCGTCCTATGGGTTGTGTTTTTGAGAGTTTTTCAAACATTTCTGTTTCTTTCCCGGGATAGTTTTTATTGATAAAACCATCCACAAATGGGGTGTGAACTCTCCCAGGAGATATGCTGTTACAACGAATATCCGAATTTAAATAATCTTTTGCGATGGCATAAGTCATGGTCAAAACGGCGCCTTTGGTCATGGCATAGGCAAATCGATCGTTGAGTCCTACATGTGAGGCAATAGAGGCCAGATTAAGAATTACGCCACTTTTTTGATTTTTCATCACGGGTATACATGCTTTAATGCAATTGTAAACCCCTTTTATGTTAACGCTGTACAAGCGGTCAAGGTCTGTTTCTTCTACAGATTCAATATTTCCAACATGAGAAATTCCAGCGTTATTTATTAAAACATCAATCCTATCACTTTTTGTGATTTGAGCGACTATAGCATTTACGTTTTTCTGATTGGAGACATCACATGCATGTGCTTTTGCCACCGATCCTGTATTATTAATTTCATCTTCAGTTTTTTTTGCAGCAATTTCATTAAAGTCTAAAATATGAATTTTTGCCCCCTGAGCCGCAAAGGTAACCGCAATGGCTTTTCCTATTCCACTTCCTCCACCAGTAATTAATACGATTTTATTTTTTAAACTAAATTTCGACATTTTAAAAGCTATTTTATAATGACATCCCTCTTTTCCATGGGATAAAGTCATCTTGCATTAATTTTCTGGCTTTTGTTTGTATTTCTCCACTGGCAACTTGAATAACAAAATCCAAGAGTGCTTCGCCTGTTTTTTCAATTGTTGCTTTTCCTTCGATTATTGTACCCGTATTAAAATCAAGAATATCATTCATCTTATTAAATAACTTTGTATTGGTTGAGACTTTTACAACAGGGGAAATTGGATTTCCCGTTGGAGTACCTAAACCGGTGGTAAACAAAATAACATTCGCTCCAGAGCCTGCCAAACCAGTTGTCGATTCAACATCATTCCCGGGTGTGCAAAGTAAATTTAAACCGGGTTGGACTACTTGTTCTGTATAATCCAAAACATCTTTTACTGGAGAAGTTCCTCCTTTTTTTGCCGCCCCTGATGATTTAATTGCATCCGTAATCAATCCGTCTTTGATGTTTCCCGGGGAGGGATTCATTGAAAATGGTGCACCCAAAGCCTCGGCTTTTTCATTATAAGTAGACATGATATTAGCGAATTTCTTAGCCTTGTTTCGATCTTCACATCGATTGATTAATTCTTGCTCAACGCCGTGAAGTTCTGGAAATTCTGACAACACCGTTGCACCTCCTAAACCGACTACAAGATCCGAGACATAGCCCAAAGTTGGATTAGCTGAAATTCCCGAAAAACCGTCAGATCCGCCACATTCTAGACCAATGACTAACTTACTTAAAGGAGCAGGTTGTCGATCGATTTTATTGGCTTCTATTAACCCCACAAAAGTTTTTTTGACGGCCTCGGCAATCAAATCCTTTTCTGAATTACTTTGTTGCTGTTCTAATATATAAACGGGCTTTTTATTTTTTGGCGCCATTTTTGCCAACGCTTTTTCTAAAATACTAGCCTGTGCGTTTTGACATCCCAAGCTCAAAACCGTAGCGCCCGCTACATTGGAATTGTTGATATAGCCTGCCAATAAATTACACAATGAAATTGCATCTGAAGCTGCTCCGCCACAACCCCCATTATGGGTTAAAAAACGAACACCATCCACATTTGGAAACAATGGGTTTTTGGTCAATTCATCGGGTTCCTCAATAATATTTTTCTCTAAAATTGATATCGAAGAATCTCCTGCTTTATATGCATTGATTAACTTTTCGACATTAAATTCTAAATGTCTCTTTTTGCCAAAACCTAGTTTTTCTACTAGGGTTTCTTTTAGAACCTCAACATTTCTGTTTTGACAGAAAACCAACGGGATGATTAACCAGTTGTTTTCTGTTCCGACGGAGCCATTGGCTCTGGGGTAACCTTTAAAGGTTTTGTTTTTAAATTTAGAAAGATCTGGTGCGACCCAAGGCGTTTTTTTCGCCACTTTTTCAACGCTATATGCTTCTGTGTCGTGAACAATGTTTGAGGTGCTTATGAGCCCTCCTTTAAAAATTTCTTTTGTCGCTTTACCCACCAATACACCATACATAAAAACAGAGTCTCCTTTTGCAAAATCACACATGGCAAACTTATGTTTTGCTGCAATGTCATTATGTAGGACAAACAATCGGTCTTCAAATGAAATTTGATCTCCCTTTTTTAAGTCTGTGAGTGCGACAAGAATGTTGTCGTTTGGATGAATTTGTAGTATTTTTTGGTAACTTTTCATTTGTTTTTAAAAAAATTAAATTTACGAATAAAAGATTAATCTGCTAAATTTCCTTAAAACTAGACTCCCCTTTTTTAATGCTTCTCCCAAATAGCACTTTAATAGACCGATACTTAGGACTCAATAAAACGACTTAAAATCACTAAATATTTGAGAAGGCTACTTTTAAGATCATTTATCTGCTTTAAAGTCTTTTATTGCTTGATTGGGCTCGATGATGGTGTGTCCTTCCCAAAAATTTGGATCATACTGTGAAAGATTAACCGGTAATACTGAAGGATTTTCTTTAAAACCATCAAACTCCTCTTGAGATATTTTTTCCGTTTCAAAAATGACCCCTTGATATTTTTGTGTTTGAACGGTTTGAACATTTAAGTCCATTTTAAGTTCATTTTGCTTGTTACGACCTTTAATCACTTTGTTTTTTTCTACAATTGTGAAAGTTCGATCAACTCCTGACTCATAACCATCAGAAAGCTCAAAAAATTGCAATGTATATTTCCCAGAGTTCATTTTTTTGAATTGTAAAACCACTTCTTTCATGTATTGTTTAAAAGACATTCCTAGCAAGCTAATATCACGAATGTCTTGAATGTTTTTATACTCGATCCTAATGAGCGCCATTTCATTTGCATCGACATAGATTTTCCCCGAATAATCCGCATTGCCCTTGGGGGTAAAGCTTAAAATATAAATGGGTGTTTTTCCGATGTAAGTAAAATTAATGCGTTTAAAATCGTATTTAGATGCCTTTTTGATAACATTTAGGTTAAGCGATTCTTTTTCGAAAATTGAAACAGAGAGATCCGTTAAAACTTCTTTTCTCCATTTTAAAAATGATTCTTTTTCTTTTATCTTTTTTTCTTCGGCGGTGAGTGTATCCTTTTCTGAAGAATTAAGGTTATCCGAATCTAAATCAGCGCTGATGATTCCTGTTCGCAGTTTAAAATAGGAATCAGATTTAACGTTTTGCTTTAATATGGTATCGAATGCACTTCTAATATTTTCAAATAGCGCAGAGGTTTCTTTGTCTTCGAGTTTTAATGCTTTTTGTAATTCTAGTTTTTGATTTTCCTCGGTATGATCACCATATAAATTACCTAATATTTCGACATGCCAGTCAGATTTCCTAGGCATTTTTTGAAGCGTACTGTCCCAAAATTCCTGATTAAACTCTTCGATCGAGGATTTTTTAACTTTAACTTTTAGTGTCTTAAATTTCTGAAATCCAGACGATCTAAAAAATAGTTTTTTATTCGTCAGACCCAGTTCATATTTATCAGGAATATCTCTTTTGATTTCTTTAATTATTTCTTTAGCAGTGAGATCTTTATTAGTTACAATAATAGAATTAAGCATAATCGATTTTGGAGTAAGTAATACAACGCTGTCACTAAATTGTGAAGCGACACGACTTAAAGTTTCATAACCCATACATGAGAAATAAAGCGTGTCATTAGCTTTTGCTTCTAAATGAAGTCGAAAAAAACCCTCTTCATTTGCAATTATTCCTGTTCCTTTTGATGAGTAAATTGAAGCAAAAGGGATGGGTTCTCGGGTTAGGCTGTCTTTAATTACAGCACTTAATTCTTGACTTGCAAGGTTTTGGATTCCAGCCAGCAAGATTATAAAAAAGAATAAAAAGGCTTGGGAGGGTTTATTCATATTTAATTAAAATTACAAATAAATACCTTTTTAAGGAGGATTCTTTGAGTGTTTATATCAGTTTGAAGGTTTAAATTCTCATTGAAACTCCTTTAGAGAGGTAGTTTGTTTGTTCTTAAGTTTTGTTAAAAGTGAGAAGCATTGAATTCTCCTGTAACTTTTAGCAAGCACTAACAAAATAAAAGATGAGGATAGAAAAATTAATCAGTAACTGAAATGCTAACTTAAAATTTTATTATTTTTAAAACAAAATTATCCTTTTAAAATGAAAAAAGCTTTTTTAACTTTATTCTTCATTTCATTTCTTTTTTCTTCAGTTAACGCTCAGAATCAATCCTATTGGCCGATCCAAACAGTCACGACAAAACCATGGACACGATGGTGGTGGATGGGTAGCGCAGTCAATGAAAAAAATATAACAGGCTCATTAATTAACTTTCATAAAGCTGGTATAGGAGGCGTAGAGATAGCACCCATCTACGGGATAAAAGGACAAGATGAAAATCACATTGATTATCTCTCCTCAAAATGGATTTCGATGTTGAATCATACCCTCTCGGTTGCAGACAGTCTTGGTATGGGCGTAGACTTAACCCTTGGAACAGGCTGGCCATGGGGTGGATCTCAAGTAGATTTGGCTCATGCCGCAACTACGCTTTTGGTTTTTAAGGTGGATTTAAAAAAAGGGGAACAATTTGATCAAAGTATCCTTGTTCCCAGTATGACAAAGCATGATTTGGTAAATCCCCTTGGGTATAATTTACTTTCTAAATCTAATAACAGCTTAAACAGAAAAATTATTTTACATAATATAATTTCATTTTCTAAAGACAATATATACAATGATTTAACTAATTTAGTTTTAAGTGATAGTTTATATTTTAAAGCTATAGAAACGGATCACACTTTATATTTTGTTTATGAGGGGAAAACAAGGCAGCAAGTAAAACGATCAGCACCTGGCGGCAAAGGCTGGGTCCTAGATCATTTTTCATCAGGAGCTTTAGAAAAATACTTAATCCCTTATTCAGATGCCTTCACTAAAGTAAGTGGAAAAGTGCGTGCTGTTTTTAATGATAGTTATGAAGTTTACAAAGCCGACTATACCCAAGGCTTTTTTAACGCTTTTATCGAACACCGGGGCTATGATTTACTGCCTCATCTTCCAAAACTATTTAGTGATATTTCTGACTCCGATGCAAATCGAATTAAGACTGATTATAAGGAAACTTTATCCGATTTATTGATTGAGGATTTTAATGGTTCTTGGAATATTTGGGCGGATAAAGAAAAGGTAAAGACCAAGTACCAAGCTCACGGCTCACCGGGAAATTTGATTGATCTGTATGCCTCTGCAGATATTCCAGAGTGTGAAACCTTTGGTTCGATGCCTTATGAAATTAATGGATTTAGAAGAATTGAAGGTGGAGGAACGGACAATGAATTTCCCCACATGAATTTTAGGGCTGGGGATGCAGATCCAGTGATGATTAGATTTTCGTCTTCAGCGGCTCATATCGCAAATAAACCACTTGTTTCTTCGGAGACATTTACTTGGTTGAGAGAGCATTTTAGAACAGCTTTATCTCAGTGCAAGCCAGAGGTGGAAGACTTATTTCTTAACGGGATAAATCATGTTTTTCTTCACGGTTCTACTTATTCTCCCGAGGAGGCGGTATGGCCAGGATGGAAGTTTTATGCTTCAGTAAACTTTAACCCCAATAGCACTATTTGGGAGGATGTTCCCGCACTATTTAATTATATCAACAGGGCTCAATCTCTTCTTCAATTAGGACAACCCGACAGTGAGATATTACTCTATTGGCCAATACACGATGCATGGGGTAACTTTTATAAGGGTAAGAAATTCGCTCAATTTTCAATTCATAAAACTGACGAATGGTTGCTCAAAGGGCCTTTCTACGAGGCAGCGAATACTTTGATAAAAAGGGGATATTCTTTTGATTATATTTCTGATCGTTTTATTGAAAAGGCTCAATTCAAATCGGGAGCTTTGTTTTTACCCGGAGGTCATTATAAAACTTTAGTAGTGCCTGATACAAATAGCATGCCTCTAGAAACATTAAAAAAACTGATTGCTTTAAAAGAAAAAGGAGCTTCAATTATATTCTTAGGACTGCCCGAAACTGTTCCGGGTTTTTCAAATTATACATTAGACGAGAAAGAAATGAGCAAAAGATTGCGACGTTCCAAAATCGAAATACATGATTTAGATCAAATTCATCTGCCATTGATTGGTTCTGGAGTCCATGCCGAGAAACTAGTTGAGACAGGTCTCAAATTTATTCGCAGAAAAGTAGCTGAAGAGAAAGTCTATTTTATTGCAAATCATACCGACCAGTCCATATCAGGTTTTGTTCCAATTCAGCACAAGGCAAATGGTGTCTTATTGTTAGATCCTCTTTCTGGAAAAGTAGGGAAAGCTATTACTAATGCTGATGGGGATCAAACTTTAGTTAAGCTAGCATTGGCTTCAGGCCAAACAGTTTTTGTCAAGACCTATAAGGAATCGGATGCGCCGATGTGGCAATACCATAAGGCGAGCCAAAATAGCTATCCAATATTGGGCCTGTGGAACCTTCGTTTTTTAAAAGGAGGTCCAAAAATTCCAACATATAGAGAAATTGAAAAGCTGGTTTCGTGGACTCGACTTGGCAACGATGCTAGAGATTTTTCAGGAACAGCTGCTTACAGCATAGCATTTGAAAAACCTTCAAATCATACTGGGGCATGGCTGCTCGATTTGGGAGCGGTAAGAGAGAGCGCTAAAGTTTGGATCAATGAGGAATTTGTCGGAACGGTTTGGTCTAACCCTTTTAAAATTGAAATCAAGCATCTTAAAAAAGGAAAAAACACCTTACGGATTCAAGTTACAAACTTGGGAGCCAATCGTATTAAGGCTAAAGAGACTAGAGGAGAAACGTGGAAAATATTTAACAATATTAATATTGTGAGCTTAAATTATAAACCATTCGACACTTCAGATTGGCAGTTCCTTCCCTCGGGTTTACTTGAAACACCGGTTTTAAAAGAATTGATTGTAGAATAAAAAAACCCTTCAGAAATGAAGGATTTTTTTAATTAAAAATATTTATTAATTGTTAAAGAGTAAAATTAACTCTTCTGTTTTGGGCCCTATTTTTTGCGGTATTATTATCCATAACAGGCTTGTCTTCTCCATGACCAATTACATTGATTCGAGAAGCTGAAACTCCTAGGGCTTCCAAAGCCGCTTTAGTCGAATTTGCTCTATCCTCAGAAAGCTTTTGATTATATCCCTTGCTGCCGTCGCTTGAAGCATGTCCTTCAAGTGTAATTGAGACATAAGGATACTTTGACAACAATGCAGCGAAGTTAGTAATTATAACATTGTCAGCGTCTCTAACTGTTTTACTTTCTGCATCAAACAGAATCACAGCGCTCCCCTCAGAAATCATTGTTTTAATTTCTTTTGGTTCTGCAGGACATCCATTGTTGGCAGCGACACCTGCTTCATCAGGACAAGCGTCATCTTTGTCAGCAACATCATCTCCATCTCCATCAGGCCATGGACAACCTTGGTTTTCAGCAGCGCCACTTTCCTCTGGACATGTATCTTCTTTATTTGCAACGCCATCACTGTCATTGTCAGGCCATGGGCATCCTTCATTTTCTAATACTCCTGACTCATCAGGACATTTGTCATCTCGATCAAGTACGCTATCGCCGTCAACGTCTGAAGTTTGTTCTTTTATAATTTCTTTAATTGCTTCTGCTTCGCATTCTAAAACAACCTCTACATAGGATGTGCCTTTTTTAATTTTAATTTTTTCGGAAACACATCCGTTTTTAGTGGCAATCAGTTGAAATGGATATTTAAAATTTGTAGTCAAATCAAATACACCGTTTTTCTGTGTTTTAAGACCACTATAATATCCACCTCCACTAATAGTATAGGGTTTTAGCATAACAGTTGCATTTTCTATTAAAGTTCCCGTCTCTTTATCTTTAACTACACCCGATATGTGTATCTGAGAAAACAGAAAAAGCGGAAGAAATAGAAGTGATAATAAAGATTTTGCAAATAATTTCATGATTTTTTTTGATAATTTAATAAATATAATTTAATAAATTTAATAAATAATTTTATTTTAATTTTCACAAGGCATAATACCAGATAGAGCACCCAATAAAAATTTAAAAAATACTATCTTCGAATTAATCATTATTCAATGGGTTGTTCCAATAATAAAAAATCTTATTATCTAGAATCAGAGGCTCAAGAAGCTTTGATTCGTTCAAATATAAGGTTTGTAAAAGCTGCGGTGAACTACTATATTTGCGAAAAATGTTCGGAATATCACCTTACTTCAAAAGGGGAAATAAATCCTTTGTTAAAAGAGTTGATAATTAAAGAAAGGATTAATAAAGAGCGACAACTTCAAGATTGGTCTGAAAGATTTGGTAGGAGATAATTAAGAATTTTGATTTTCTTTTTTAAGTTTTTCAAAATACTCGTCAAGGTGTATTTCCCAGTGCATTCGGTAGTCAAATCCAGTTTTGAATTCCTCCTGACATTGACTGCATTTGATTATTTTTTTACTCATCGTTTTTAGGACCCCTTAGGTGAATGACTAAACCATTTAGAAAGTTACGAAGTATTTGATCGCCACATTCCATATATTTTTCATGCTTTTCATTTCTAAAAAAAGCACCTAGCTCCGCCTTCGAAACTTTAAAATCAACCAATTTACAGATTTCGACGATATCGACGTCGCGAAGTTTGAGTGCGACTCTTAACTTTTTGAAAATATCATTATTTGTTAAACCCATGCTCAAATATATAAACACTTTTTTATTTTGATATACTTTTGGATAGTATTAATTTGAATTTTAGATCTTCTTTACTAATAAAAAAATAATATGATTCAACTAAAAGATGTTTTCTATTTAAGTTTTTTCTTTTTTATAGGTTGCAAGCAAAACACTTCCACTAAAAATGATCCTAATCATCGTGAGTGGATTTCTCTTTTTAATGGAAAAGATTTATCAGGATGGGACATTAAGTTTGCAAATCAAGATTTGAATGTCAACTACAAGAATACGGTTCGGGTTCAAGATAGCATGCTGAGAATTACATATGATCAGTATGATACTTTCAATAATGCTTACGCTCATATTTATTATGACCAAGCTTTTTCCTATTATAAATTAAAATTTGATTATCGTTTTTATGGAACTCAAGTCAAAGGAGCAGAATCTTGGAACATCAGAAATAGTGGAATCATGCTTCATTCTCAATCAGCTGAAAGTAATAGCCATGGCCAGTTTTTCCCAGTCTCTATAGAGATCCAGTTTTTAGGGGGCCTAGGGACTGAGGACCGTCCTACAGGGAATGTTTGTACGCCAGGGACATCAGTAGAAATGTCCGGCGCAGTTGATTATTCTCATTGTATTGACTCTAGCTCCAAGACTTACCATGGGGATCAATGGGTTCACGGAGAAGTACATGTTTTGGGAGGAGAAAGTATTTTTCATTACATTGAAAATGAATTGGTTTTAAAATATGAAAACCCACAAATTGGCGGAGGATTTATTAGTAAAAGTAGGGGAGAACAGGATTGGTCTTCGATGGGCGTGGACAATAAAGAATATTGGGAAGCCAAAGAAGGAGAAATTTTAAAAGAAGGATTTATTGCACTTCAGGCAGAAAGCCACCCAATTGACTTTAAAAATATTCAGCTTTTAAACCTTTGTGGCTGTATGGATCCAAAAGCCAAAAACTATAAAACCTATTTTTTAAAACCTGATAACTCTAAATGTATTTATTAAATAAAATTCTGTTAAATGATTATCAGAATTCAAGCAATGTGATTGATTTAAATTCTTCCCAAGCCCCATCAAACTTCTTCCAAACAGAATGAATGGTTAGCTTTGACTATTGTCAAATTAATTTTGCAAAACTTTTATGTATAAACAAGAAATATTATTAACTTACAATTTAATTAATTAAAAACAAAAATGATGAAAAAATTAGCATTAATTTCTTTATTTATTGTTGCCTTTAGTTGTTCGAAGGATAATGATGATAACAATTCTAATTCATCTGACACCCCAGTGTTTAATCTAGAGGCAGTTGGTGATTTGTCTGAACAAACAGCAGTAGAAGCAAAAAAAACAATTTATGGCAAATGGAATTTAGATTCCTCCTCTTCTGCAAGGGCTGCTTGTAAATTTGTTTCCATTGAGTTTATGGATAAGTCATTTTTAATGACTTTAAATGTATCTGGCCAACCTAAACTTGTTTCTGGTTCTTTTAATGTAGTAGAAGGCTCCTCAGGAAAAGTTGAAAATATCAAACTAAATTTGATTTATAATAAATCTGAGACAACAATAGCCAATATAACCAATATGGTTGTAACAAAAACTGGGGATATCTTAAATTGTTCTTTTGATGTAAAGCTTAGCTTACCTTCTGGAGATGCTTATCCAGGCTGTAATGATGCACTTTCTGGAAAAGTCAAAGCAGGCAAAGAAAAGCCAGTAGAGGGCACTTCAGGCGCTAGTAAAGATTCAAATATTGCAAAAATAATAGGAGTTTGGAACTGGACATCTTTGTCTAGTTCAGAAGGAGAAACACTTGATGATTTTAAAAATGAAATTTGCTTAGATGAAGAAAGTTCTGATGCGGAAGGATCAACAGGGGATGTTTTTTATGATAACTGTGAGCCTGCAAAAGCAGTAAAACTTACTATTTCAGCGTATGGAACGTA
The DNA here is from genome assembly GCA_949372605.1 of uncultured Flavobacteriaceae bacterium. GTDB lineage: Bacteria > Bacteroidota > Bacteroidia > Flavobacteriales > Flavobacteriaceae > UBA8316. Next base: position 27,698 of record CASIAE010000027.1, on the reverse strand, counting down.
TGTCCTAACGCTCGTTCACAGTTCTGGAGCAGAGATGACTGAGGGCGCCGGAAGTTGGAAGTTTACTAATTCAGATCAAACTAAAGCTGATATTATGAATGGACCAGAGACTTTGAAAATGGAACTTATATCTATAACAGATTCAAAAATATCATTCAAAGTAGTGCATCCAGAAGGCGAAGTAGAGACCATTTCTGCTGATAAAATTTAAAATAGCTCAAATAATTTAAGCCCCATATTATTATTGTTAATAGAGGGCTTTTTTTTGTTTTTTATTTTGAAAAAATTAGACTTTATTTTTATTTCCAAACTAAAAAAAATTACCAGTTAGTTGTTAATGCAAGCAATAAAACTAACGAAATCATCAGTTTTAATAAAAATCGATATTTAGGAGTCTCTCTCAAAAGACTGGAGATTAATAAAGATTTATTATTTCAACATGGACACCACTTTAACGAAGAAGGTTATAAAATTTTTAAAAAACAACATTGAATTAGTTTTAAAAAAGCATCAAGGTATTATCTGACGTTTATTCATCCAATAAGTTCGAAATATCTTCTTTCAGCTGTTTCATATCCAGCTTTAGAGTAGCGTTGTAAATACCACGGATTCTTTTTGTTCGATCAACTAACAAAACATGTTCTGTGTGTAAAAAATCAGTACTGTCTTTTGTGAATCCCAATTCCTTTTCCGCAAAATAGGACTTCCGAGCAAGCTCATAAATTTCTTCAGTTTTGCCCGAAAGCAAATGCCAATTTTTAGATTTAATACCGTAACTATTTGCGAAAGATTTTAGGACAGGAATCGAATCCGCCCATGGAGTGACTGAAAACGATAAGATTGAAACCTCTTTATGGTTAAAATAGGCTTTTTCAACAATTTTTAGATGATTGGTCATTATGGGGCAGATGCTCGTACATTTCGTAAACATGAAATTTGCAACATGAATCTTTCCTTCAATATATCCTTGCGTTATTAACAAATTGTTTTGATCAAATACATTGAAATCAGAAATAGTATGATTAATTTTTCCAAGGGCTTCTTCCTTATTTGAAATAAAGTGTGGCATAAAATCTGGAGTCATATAGTAAGGTAACACCTCAGTTTTATCTCCACATCTCAAGAAAATTAATAACAAAAGGGTGTTAATTAATCTCATCTGATATGTTTACACAATTTTTTGTTCCCAGTAATCCATAACGACGATTATTAAGCATGACATAATTTGATCTAACACCACCATCATCATACCATAATTGTTGCCTTCCGACTTCTTTTCCCTTTATGTAATTCATTTTTTGGATTAAAAACCCATCTTGATTCCAACTCCTTGATAATCCATCATAAAGGTCATTTTTTAAATTGTATTTAAAAATCAACTTTCCATTTGGCCAATACCTTATATGTAGACCTTCTTTTTTTCCTTTATGGTAAGTTCTTTCTTCTAGCAATAAATTATTTTGATAAAACCTCTTAAAGATTCCGTGCTTTTTTCCATTGAGATAATTTTCAACAAACAAAGTGTCTAAGTGTTTTTTATCAAGCTTAAAGAGTTTGCCAGTAAAAAGTATCCTTTTTGAGTAATACAAACCTTCTTGAGTCTTAAGAGTTAATGTGTCTGCGTTGGCAATTATTCCTATTTTGGCTTTATTACTACATGAAATAAAACCAACAAGAAGTGCCAAAAGCAAACTATCGCGTATAAGTCCCGGGAGTTCCATAAAAACCATTTCCATTTATATAAGGGTCATTATCAGTGATATGATAATGGTAAATACCGTTCGGATAGTCAGTAGTTGCATGTTGGTGTCCGTGATAATCATCAAGGTCGTCATTCGTAATTTTGACTTGATTTTCAATCGGTCCGTAAACGGGAAAACCATCTAAAAGAAAACCAAGAAAAGTATCTTTTCCATTCAAATTAGTTAAATAGTAGGGCTCCAGATGGTAATGATATATTCCCTGGGGTTGGGGATGGCCACTATATTGATCAAATGAGTTTATTTCATTAGTTAAAGGCTCGTTTGGTCCTGCATATTGATTGTAAAAAGCAACACCATTAATAGAGACTCCCATTGATCCTAACGGGGAGGCTTCTTTTTTTGATGCCTCTTTTGGGTTCAAAGGAATTTTATATTTAAAATTGAACTTACTGATCCGGTTTGGATTTAGCCTAAAAGAAGTATTTGAGCCATTATATGCCTCATACATATCACTTTCTTTATAATAAGGACTTTTGTGATCTGGAGCGCCGTTGACTTCAACGACCACAAAGGATCCTTCAAGATAAATACTCGAGGCTGTATAAAACTTTTTAAAAACATCTGGGACACCCTTGCCTATTATACTTTCTTCTATTGAGACTAGATCCAGATCATCAGGGACATTATCGGCTTCTCCATTACTGCAAAAGGAGAAAGAAAAAGAAAAAAATAAAAGTAAATATTTTTTCATTGGTTTAATTTTAAAACACAAACAAAGATATATATATAGTCCGCTTTAGAAAACCAATACCCTCACTTAAAGTGTTTTTATTTTTTTTAATAAATATTAGATTGTCTTTTAACAGGTTATTTATCTTAATCCATCAACATAATTTTATGAAGTCGACTTTAAAAACGTTTCCTATATTTGGGGTTATCAGTAAGATTTTAAATATAACAAGAATTAATCGTAACAATGAAAAAACATTTTTGGAAATTAAGCACCATTTTATGGATTTGTATTATCCTTTATCTCAGCTTTTTTACTACTGTTGATCCCAATGGTTTGCCTATTTTTGAAAACCAAGATAAGGTTGGTCACTTTGTTTTTTATGCAATACTCACGGCTGTTTTGATCAAGACTTTTAGTGTTGAATTAATCAAAAATCCACCCATAGTTATTGCGATTGTATTTGCTTTTTTTTTTGGTGCAGTCATCGAAATTCTTCAGCATTATGCAACTGAAGACCGGTTTGGAAGTATTTGGGATTTAATTTTCAATACTTTAGGAATTCTCATCATTGGATTTATCGCAAAAAAAAGATTAAATGGAAATTAAATTTCATGAAGTTTTATTAAAAAAAAGATTTCCTTTAGCAATCAGTCGCGGTGTAAGGGGTGATTCTTCCAACCTTTTTGTGGCTTACCATCGAGATGGAATCACTGGCTGGGGAGAGGCAGCTCCTGGAAAAAATGAAAATGCGGGTACTATCGCAGAAGTCAAAGAGCAATTAATTCAGCTGATTAAAAGTGGAATTGAAAACTTAAGCCCTCAAGAAATAACACTCAGAGCTCGGGAGATGAAAACGGCATCTTGTGCCCTTGCAGGATTAGACATTGCTATTTGGGACTGGAAAGCCAAAAAAGCCATTTTGCCGCTTCACCGTTTGTTAAACTTTCCGCTCCCTACAGTTCCTACTTCAGTCACGATAGGGATCAACACCCCGGAGGTTGTTAAACAGAGAATCCCTCTGTTGTTAGACGGAACTTCAACAAAGGCCTTGAAGGTAAAATTAGGCTCCCCAGAGGGCCTTGATGCGGACAAGGAAATGTTTGCTCAGGTCTTGGATACTGCAAAAAAATATGACGTTAAATTGAGGGTCGATGCCAATGGCGGATGGAATACGCCTGATGCAATTCACATGATGAAATGGCTCGCGGAAAGAGGAGTGGACTACATAGAACAACCCCTTGAAGAAGGACAGGAGGCCGAATTAAAATATTTATTTTCCAATCGACCTCTCCCTATTTTTCTAGATGAGTCCTGCCGTTATGCTGATGACATTCACAAATGGGCCAAACATGTAGACGGGGTGAACATAAAGCTTATGAAGTGTGGAGGGCTCACGGGGGCTTTGAAAATAATTGAAACGGCTAAATCTTTTTCACTCAAAACGATGATTGGTTGCATGAGCGAATCTTCGGTGTCGATTGCAGCAGCAGCTTCGATTTCAGGAGCAATAGATCACATTGATCTTGACTCACATTATAACTTAGCTCCAGATCCAGCCTTTGGAGTTAGGATGTTGGATGGAATTTCAATACAAGATCAAGTTCCAGGCCATGGAGGTATTTTAAAAGAGAAGTATTATGCTTAAATCAGATCAAAAAGTTGCGATTTTTATGCAGGGTTACTTGCATAGTGATTTTGGAAAAATGGGATTGGGAGTTTTGCGTTATCTCACTAACCCGATTGTTGGTGTTATAGACTCGGAACATGCTGGGAGTAATATTAATTTAGAATACGATTTGGATAGGGATGTTCCAATCTGTGCCACCCTAAATGAAGTGATTGAAAAAGGTGCGGAGGTTTTGATATTGGGAATTGCTCCCTCAGGTGGGGAAATACCACAAAATTGGATGCCTGTAATTAAATTAGCGATTTTGAAAGGTCTGAGCATTGTCAATGGTCTTCATGAAAATCTTAATTATCAGTTTAATAAGCATACACAAAACAATTTAAATCAATGGATATGGGATGTAAGAATACCTAAGTCTGTTTCTGATGTTGCAACGGCTAAAGCCAACGATTTAGCCAACAAAAGAGTTTTGATGATTGGTACCGATATGGCAGTAGGAAAGATGACTGCCGGCTTAGAAATTTACCATTGGGCAAAACAAAGAAAAATTGGTGCTGGATTTATTGCTACAGGTCAAATTGGCATCACAATCATGGGGAAAGGCGTTCCGCTTGATGCGCTAAAAGTTGACCATGCCTGTGGCGCAATTGAACAATTGGTAATCGATCAAAAAGACAATGATTTATTGATTATAGAAGGGCAAGGATCTCTTCTTCATCCTGGGAGCACTGCAACATTGCCGTTAATGCGAGGGAGTTGCCCAACCCATATGATTCTATGTCATCGTGCTGACAAAACCACCTTGAGGAATCCTGAATCAATTCAAATCCCTAACCTAAAAGAATTCATCCAATTGAATGAAGCCATGGCATCCGTATGCGGAACTTATGGACATCCCAAAGTAATCGGAATTGCATTAAACACCGCCAAGCTTTCTTTAGAAGAGGCCAGAGAAAGTATTCGAAAAGTTGAAAAGGAAACTGGACTCCCTGTAACTGACGTAATACGGTTTGGTGTTGAAAAAATAACGAAAGGACTACTCTAAATTACTTACAATGATAGTCTGCTGCTCGAGTGGCAATCTGATTGTCTGGCTTAACATTAACTTTATATCCCAACGAGTTTGCCCAGCCCTTGGTTGCTGCAATTAACTTATGAGATTTAAAACTCTCGTCACTGTTATAATCCATATCAATCTCAACACGGACATTGACTTGATGGGTCAGCCACTCTGCGACATCAATGCTCATTTCTGCTTCTTTCCAAAGACGCGTCCAAATGTCTTTATTTAACGGTTCAATTTTTTTATTTAAAATATAATGAACGCCTCTACTGCCAAATCGGTAGGCGATTACTGTTGCATATTTAGTTTTTTTACCCACATTTTGAGAATCCGTTCCTATATGCATTTGAACGTTTGGATAGTCTCTCAGAATTTTCAGAGTGTGCGCAATGGGATCAATTCTATTTCCTCTGATATCTTTAAAAATTTTCATAAATAAAAACCTGTGTTAGCAAAGCGCATTAAAAAAAATGGCTTTATTTTTAACCTAAAATATAAAGATGCTCGAAATTGTATTTAACATTTTTAACACCGGAATAATAATTTTTTGGATGATATTATTGCTTTTCCCAAAGCAGACAAATCACTCAAAAGATAACAAATTATCCTTGGGTACCACTATTAGTCGCCTTGGGGTATGTTTATTTTTTATTAAATGCAGAAGGCGCAATGTCTGGAGATTTCACTTCACTAGAAGGGCTAACTGTGATGTTTCAAAACGCCACACCCGAAGGAGTTGCAGCAGGATGGCTTCACTACTTGGCCTTCGATTTTTGGGTAGGCTGTTGGATGCTTAAAGACAGTCAGCAAAGGAAGCTTAAACATGGATATGTGATTCTCCCTTTGGGGTTTACTTTTATTTTGGGTCCTGTAGGAATTTTGTTTTATACTATCATTTTGGGTTTAAATAATAAACTAAAATAAACAACGAATTGACCACCTCATTACTGTTATTATCAACCGCATTTGCGGTTGCTTTTGGCGCTCTGGGCGCCTATTTATCTATTAAAAAGGGAAGATCGCATCGCTTTGGATTTTTTATTGGTTTTCTATTTGGTGTTTTTGGTATCTTGTCACTTTTGGTTATTTCTGATAAGTCAAAAGAAATTAAAAAATAGTATTTAAACCCTAACCATGAATTTAAAAAAGATATTTAGGATTATTTTTCTTCTTTTGGCTGCCGTATGCTTCTATGTAGTTTATTTAATGCACTCGAAACTTTCTTTCATTGACACCCCTTATCTTTTTGGGGGGATTGTATTTCTACTTTTGGGATTATTGCTGTTTAGAAAGAAAAAATAAATTTTGAAGCGAGTTATTCTTTAACAATAATAAAAGTAGCCTTTACGCCAGTCGCAAGATTCCATTGATTTGCAGCTGTCAAATTTCCCGCTTCATCGTATACCCTAACTTCCGCGGTGTTAGGGCCAGAGGTCCCCTGATTTAGGGCGATAAAGTCGATTTTATTAAACCCAGGAACTAATTCGACAACCAGACCGACGAATCGTTCCACTAATAAAACATTCGCTCGGATCACGTCATCATTGTGAAGAATTCTCACCCGATCACCGTCAGGATATTCATGATCTCTAAAAATTATTCTCACATCGTCACCCTCAACCCGATAATCGCCGAGATACTGATTGGATTTATAATTATTGGGGTTTTTATCATCCTCTCCTTTTTTGCCCTTTAATTTTGTCAGATAATAATCCCCAGGATCAAGAAACCTTTCTTGATTCTCCATGTTTATCTTTGGGTTGTTGTTTTTCGGTGAGGAAATGTCAAGTGGTTTGTTTAAAAAGTCACCTTTTAGAAAGGGGCTTTCTTCTGGAACCTCGAAAAGTGATTTTTCGTTTGGGTCGGAAGGAAATTTTATGGTACTATTGTTTTTTTCAAATTGAGCAGAAACTCTGAACACAAAAAACGAAAAACACATCAATATATAAAGATTAAACCTAGACAACATAAATGCTGTAGGAAGGATTTTATAGGATTTAAATAATTTTTTAGTCATGTTTAAAATAAATATAGACACCACAAACCTAGTTTGAAATTGCGAAACATCGAGTTTCTTTAACAAGATTTTGTAGGCATTTCAATCAAAAAATGTAAATTCGGACCTACAAAACATCTTAACATGCAATTATCAGGTCTCGACTGGACAATTATAGCTACTTTTTTTTCTATTACTTTGTTTATCGGAGTCTACGTCTCCAAAAAAGCAGGAACCTCTTCAAATGAATTTTTTCTTTCGGGAAGGAACATGCCCTGGTGGTTGTTGGGGATATCAATGGTTGCAACGACTTTTTCAACAGATACTCCAAACCTTGTTACAGACATTGTGAGAAATAACGGTGTCTCCGGAAACTGGGTCTGGTGGGCTTTTTTAATTACAGGATTATTGACGGTTTTTGTTTATGCGAAATTGTGGCGTAAATCAAATGTGAATACAGATATTGAGTTTTATGAATTTCGCTATGGTGGTAAACCCGCAAGTTTTTTAAGAAAATTTAGAGCCGTTTATTTAGGGGTAATATTCAATGTGATCACGATGTCTTCCGTAACCCTAGCAGCCATTAAAATTGGTGGAATTATGCTAGGACTAGAGCCATGGCAAACAGTAATCAGCGCAGGTTTAGTCACCGTAACTTTTAGTGCATTGGGAGGCTTTAGGGGAGTAGTTTATACTGACTTTCTTTTGTTCTTTGTCGCAATGGCGGGCTCGATAGGAGCAGCCTATTATTTGGTGAATATTCCCGAAGTAGGAGGAATACAAGCCTTGTTGGCCAACGAAAATGTAGCGGATAAACTTTCAATACTACCTGATTTTTCTGATGCTGATGCGATGATAACTCTATTGATTATTCCCCTTGCGGTGCAATGGTGGAGTTCATGGTATCCAGGAGCTGAGCCAGGTGGAGGAGGTTATATCGCCCAAAGAATGTTGGCTTCTAAAAATGAAAATCACGCCATTGGAGCAACTCTTTTCTTCAATATTATGCATTATGCATTGCGTCCTTGGCCATGGATTTTGGTTGCCCTGGCTTCCTTAGTTGTCTTCCCTGATTTGGCAAGCATCAAAGATGCATTTCCGAATATAGCCGATGATAAACTGGGCCATGATCTTGCTTACTCAGCAATGTTGGTTAAACTCCCCGCGGGATTATTAGGACTGGTGTTGGCGTCATTAATCGCTGCCTATATGAGCACGATTTCAACTCAATTGAACTGGGGATCGTCCTACATGGTATTTGATTTTTACAAAAATCAAATTAATCCCAATGCATCCGAAAAAAGATTGGTTGCTGTAGGAAGAATATCAACAGTAGTTTTGATGATTCTTAGTGCAATGCTAGCATTGTTGCTTCAAAGTGCATTACAGATATTTGACATACTGTTAACCTTTGGAGCAGGAACCGGTTTGATTTTTATACTTCGATGGTTTTGGTGGCGAATCAATGCGTGGAGTGAAATCTCCGCAATGTTTTCCTCTGGGATTGTATCTATTTTATTAAAACTAACCCCTTTAGGCACCTTCTTCTTTGGTGCTGAACGTGGCTTAATGCCAAGCTGGTCTGAGTTTCCAATGATCGTTTTGGTCACTTCTGTTATTTGGGTTGGCGTCACCTATCTTACACAGCCCGAAAGTAACGAAGTCCTCCAATCTTTTTATAAGAAAATCCAGCCAGGAGGTCCAGGGTGGGATAAGGTATTGAAAGATGCTGAAGCTGAGAACATAGTTATAAAAGACAAAGATGTAGAATGGAGTGTCCCTTCGGGAATACTTGCAATGCTCTTGGGTTGTGGAATGATCTATAGCGCGATGTTTGCAACTGGCTACTGGATTTATGGTGAGCAACAGAATGCCATGATAGCGACTACAGGAGCGGTGATTTCTGGCTTTTTCTTAATCAAGATTTGGAAAAAAATCAAGGTAAACGTCCTGTAGTTTTTTATTACTTTATAATGAGATAATAAATAACTGTCGAATCCCGTTTTTATCCAATCCAGAAACTAAGATTTGATTGCTTTCTCGATTCCATCTAGGAGCGGGATCTATCCTGAGGTCTTTTTTATAAACACCTGTGTTAAACTCTGGTGTATTTGCCCATTCGCCGGATTTAAGATCGAAAATCGTGTAATTATTTTTCCCATTTAAGCTGTAACCATTGACGAAAAGTTTCGAGTTAGGAGAGAGACTCACATCACCTGAAGGATCTGGAAATGAAACTTCATCTCCGATGTTTCTTATAATTTCTTTAGAAAGAATGTCATAAACCACTTGCTTTCCGTTTTGACTCCCAATGATTTCTGTTCCATTTCCCCATTCGGGATGTCCACCAATGTGTGTGTGACCTGCCGTGAAATTAGTGCCGTCAACTCTGATGCTACAAGCTGCATTGAGCCCTTCTTTTCCATCCTTGTCAGATTTCCAACCAGCGCGAACAAAGAAATAAATCCACTCACCGGTTCTGTTCCACAGGGTGTGATTGATAAAAAGATTTCTGCCTTTCGCTTGAAAACCCTTTTTTTCAAGCTCCTCTGCCATTCGTTTGAAAGAAACCAGTAACTTCTTTTTCCCAGACTTGATGTCAACATGAATAATCCCATCATCTTTGGGCGCATTAAATCCTGTAGTCCAATCTGTTGCATCTTTATATCCAGTTACTGGTCTTAGGCGTGCCATTCGAGCATAATTAATCCCTAGAAAAGATTTTCCCAAGGGGCAAACGCCGCTATTTCCGAAAGAGCGATGTCCGTATCGATATTCTCTAATGCGCTTTTTTTTGTTGACATCATAACATACCGTAAATACAACTCCTGTTTTTGGATCGCGATCGTTAAAAAAGAATTCATCCTGTGGGGCATCAGGATTCCAATATAACATTGTTCCCTGCTGATGGTTCCAACCTAAGCTTTCGTCTAATTTTTCAATCTTATTGAACTCACCAGTTTTTATATTTGGGTCTATAATCGACAAAGTTGCAGCTTCATTTTTACCAGGAAGATGATCGTGAAATGGCGACGACATACATAAGATTCGGTCTCCGTTTTTACTCCAGGGGATGGTTAATGATTGCCCAATATATCCAAAAAAGTGATGGTTTTTCCCTCTAGTAATTTGTTTAACTGTTATATTAAATTTTGAATTATTAAGTAGATTTATGGGAGGGACTATTGCTGATCCTAAAGTAAGCCTTCCAGTATTTTTAATAAAGACTCTACGATTCATTTTTTGATTAAATATAATAATCTAACTCAATTTGTCAAAATCTCATTGATCATATCTCTGGCGGTCATCATTTTTATTTTATGAACAGCGTTTTTGTAATCTCCTGTTTCAATTTTTTTATTAAATAACTCAAGTAGTTGCTGAGCGGAAAGTGAATTGTTTTGCATTATTTTGATTGATTAAAATTTCATAGGAACTTCTACGAGTAACACTTTAGACTGAGGTTGCACAGTAAAACGGATAGTTTCCGTATCCCAGATCCCAATAGCATCACGCTTTTTAAGGCTTTCTCCCTCCACATTCAACGAGCCTTCAATAACAAAAACATAAACACCGTTTCCAGGTTTTTTTATTGTGTAGACCAGAGATTTCTCAACATCAAATTCCCCTAAATGAAACCAAGTGTCTTGATTAACCCACATTCCTTCATCTTCCGAGTTGGGGGACAAAACTTGATAAAAGTCATTTGGCTTTTTTAAATCCCTGACGGACATCTGATCATATCGAGGCGTCACATTTTGTTTTTTAGGAAAAACCCACAACTGTAAAACCTTTACCGCTTGGTCAGCATTTTTGTTGTATTCGCTATGGTGAACACCAGTGCCAGCGCTCATTACCTGAATTTCTCCTTCATTTATCACTCCAATGTTCCCCATGCTGTCTTTGTGCTCTAGATCGCCTTCCATAGGAATCGTTATGATTTCCATATTTTCATGGGGGTGAGTTCCAAAACCCATGCCTGCAGCAATGGTGTCGTCATTTAATACCCTTAGGGCTCCGAAATTCATTCGATCCGGATTATGGTAATTGGCAAAACTAAAGGAATGGTTGGCATTGAGCCAGCCATGATTTGCGTTTCCTCTTGTTTCAGCCGCGTGAAAAGCTTTTTTCATAATTAACGTCATTACAATAGTTGTACATACAAATATAATTTATTTCTTCTTATCTTCAATTTTTTTATTTGTCTCAGCAACCGTATTAATTAATTCACTTTTTGCGTCAAGGTATTCAATAAGTTCTTTCACTTTTTCTTCGGCTTGCTGAATCTCTGCCGCCTTGCTTTTCTCTTCAGCGATTGTTGTTTTAATTTCTTTATAAGTAGTTATAGCAAAACCCATTATAATAGCAACTGCAGCAAGGATGGCAATAATTTCTTCAGTTGAGTCTAAGTTTAGCATGGCTTGAAATTTGAGTTAAAAATAAGAATTCATGCGATTTATTAAGTACTTCTTCCTATTTATCACTCAAATTATTTATTTTCGAGCTCATGAAAAAATTCAACTCACTTTTTTGCTTTTTAATTCTATTTAATCTTACTGCTCAAACCGACAGCTTAAGTCAAAAAATTCAACTAAAAGAAGTCACCTTGGACGCTTCAAGAATCAAAAGTCCTAAAAAAACTTTGCCTTTTGCTGTTAGCCATAAAAAATTCCCACAAGTACAAGAGGCCTATCAAGGGGCTTCACTTCAAGATTATTTGAATAATGTTCCGGGATTATTTGCTCAAAACACTCAAAACTTCGCACAAGATTTACGCCTTTCTATTCGAGGATTTGGCGCACAATCTGGTTTTGGCATTCGTGGGATTAAATTGATGGTGGATGGAATTCCTGAAACAACCCCTGATGGTCAAGGACAACTGGACAATTTAGCTTTGGGTTTAATTCAAGAAATAACAGTTTTGAGGGGACCCGCCTCTACTTTTTATGGTAATGCCTCGGGAGGGGTGATTCAAATCAAAACCCTCACTGATTTTGAGAAAGATTTTGTTAGATTAAGAGCCCAAGGCGGAAGTTATGGGGCGACTTCTTTTCAAGCGACTGCAGGATGGAAAGGACAAAAAACCAAAGCAGTAATTTATCAAAACCGATCACAATCTGATGGATATCGCGATCATTCCAGATACAAACAAAACGTATTTAATGCAAGGGTTTGGCATCAATTTTCAACCACTTCTGAGTTAAGCTGGCAGTTTAATTATACGGACAGCCCCTATGCTTATGATGCTGGAGGAGTAAACATGGAGTCGGTCAATACAGACAGAAAACAGCCCCGTGCTCAGAATGTTCAATACAACACCTTTGAATCAGTTAAGCATTTAAAAACAGGTTTGCAATGGGAAAAATCTTTGGGGGATAACCTGACCTTAAATAGTTATGCTTTTTATGCCCACCGAGATTTTGACGGCAAACTTCCTTTTGAATTTGGTGGAATTGTTGATTTAAAAAGAAACTATTATGGATTAGGAACCGCATTGGAATATCAAATCAGACCAAATCATCGAATGCAATTCAGGGCATCGCTTGCAGATCAAAAAGATCAACGCAACCGTTATAAAAACCTCAAAGGGGCAAGAGGAGACTCAACCCTTTCACAAGAGGAATTATTTTTTAATTCTGCGCTGAGTGTTTTAGACGAATTCAAATGGAGTTTTGGACTTTTACGCACTGGGCTTCGATATGACTTTCAGCGCTTGGGTACCGATTCCAAAATAAATCTTAACGTGGTGAATCCCAGTATCGGTTTTACGTTTACCGATATTGGGAATCATGTGCTCTACACCTCTTTTTCAACCAGTTTTGAAACTCCAACACTCAGTGAGCTTTCTGCCAACCCAACTGGTCAGGCAGGGTTTAATCAAGATTTAAGTTCTTCAAAAGCCACCAATTTCGAATTGGGATGGCGTTATTTTTCTGGTTCAAATCGACTGGAAGCTTCTTTGTTTTTAATTAACACCCAAAACGAGATTTTGTCTTATGAACTTGAAGCTTTTCCAGATAGAGATTTTTACCGAAATGCGGGTAAAACTCAGCGGAAGGGAATTGAAATATTCTGGGAGCATACCCACGGGGCGTGGCAATGGAATACCTCCTATACTTTTGCCACTTTACTTTTTGATCAAAGGGGCAGTTTGAAAGGCAACCATTTGCCTGGAGTTCCCCAGCATCAGTTTTTTGGAACACTTCAGTATCAACTCCCATCTGGACTTGGTATCCAGTATCAAGCCAGGTATACTGGATCACTTTATGCCAACGACGCAAACACCACTAAAGTTGACGACTACTTTTTGTCTAACCTGCGCCTTTGGAAAAAATTTGGAAAGCTTGACTTTTTCTCTGGCGTTAATAATTTGTTAGGCAAAGCCTATTTCGATAACATTCGCATCAACGCCTTTGGTAAAAGGTTTTATGAGCCAGCACCCTTGCGTAATTTTTACATTGGAATGAACCTTTCTATCTGATCTAAATAAGGCTTACAGTATCCAGATTGACTCCAACGCGATAGTTTTTTCAATTATTTAGTCTAGTTGAACTTTTTATTAACTTTGGAACAAAAGTGAAATTGAAAAAACAAGGTCTTTTTTTATATTTTTTCTGCCTTTCAACCATCCTATTAGGTCAAAAAACTTCTGAAAGGAAGATTACTCGTCAGATCGATAAAATTGAGGCTTTTCAGGGAGCGCACATAGGAATAAAGATAGCTACCCTATCTTCCTCTAAATCACTGGCTGAATTTAATGCCCATCATTATTTCACTCCGGCTTCCAATGTAAAAATACTCACGTTTCTTGCGGCTTTGCAAACTTTCGATTCCCTTCCGGCTCTTCTCTATTTTAAGACCCCTTCGGGGACGTTACATTTCACAGCGACGGGTTATCCGCTTTTAATGCATCCAAAATACCCCGATCATGAGCTATTTAGTTTTCTCAATCAGCACAAGAAGCTGGTCTATCATCTCCCCCAAGAATACCCAACCAGATTAGGTGTTGGCTGGTCATGGGACGACCAGCCCTATTATTTTTCTGCGCAAAAAAGCGCCTTTCCCATATACGGAAACGTGATTCAATTTTATAGGGATACTTTATCCAAGAAGTTTGTGGCGAAACCAAGCCGTTTTCAAACCCACTTTATTCCTCAAAAAAGGGAGAGTTCCCTCTTGAAGGAATTTTCTTATAAGTCTTATTTTAATCCTAAAAAATGGATCCCTCAAGACACCCTTTTAAAACCGTTTCAAACCAGCTCAAAAATCTTTGTGGATTTACTCTCCGAAGCAACTCAAAACAAGGTTGAAATCGATTCACTTCCTTTTCCTAAAAATCAAATCCAGCGTGTCCTTTACACCCATCAGGAGCAAAAACTATATAAGGCCTTACTCCAAGACAGTGATAACCTGATCGCGGAATCGCTGCTGCTAATGATTGGAAAAGCTCAAAACGATAGTTTAAACACCAAAAAAACGATAGATTACTTAAAAACCAAATGGCAAAATGACTTTTCTGACCCTCTTATTTGGGCAGATGGATCGGGAGTTTCTCGTTACAACCTTCTGACCCCGACTGTTATTGTTGAGGCGCTTCAGAAGATATATTCTATTTTGGGTTGGGAAAAAATAACATCCCTTTTTCCTGCTGGAGGAATCTCTGGCACGATTTTAAATCATCATAAGGAGGCCTCTGCCCCTTATGTTTTTGCAAAAACTGGAACTTTAAAAAATAATATTAGCCTTTCTGGTTTTTTCATTGGAAAAAATAATCGCATTTATGTTTTTTCTATTTTGGTAAGCAATCACACTTCTTCAAACAAAGCTGTTCGAGAAGGAATTGCCTCTTTGATTAGATTTTTTAGAAAAAAATATTAATCTTTAAACCCAGTGAATAGCAGTGTTTATCAGTAGTTTATAACAATGTTTGTTTATAAGTATAAGAACAGCAAGGTTTAAACGCAGAGGACTTTTAATACTTTTATAATTAATACCGTTAGTACAAAAAACCTTTAAAAATAGCCCTCTTGCCCCTAAAGCAAGAGGGTTTTTTTGTGAAAAAAAGAGTTTGGCATCATATTTGTATAATAGGGAATTGAAACGTTTGCACTTAGTGGTTAACTCCACAATTTGTAAACATAATTTAAACATATTAATACTAATTTAATTTTTATCAAATGAAAAAAGGTTTATTAAGTCTTTTGGTAGTTGCGCTAACGGTTGTTGGCTGCCAAGATTATGACGATCAGTTTGACTCGCTGAACAAAGAAATTAAGTCGCTTCAAACCGACTTAACGACAATTAAAGGTCTAACCACTGCAATAGCAGCAATTTCTACTGAGATTAAGGCTTTAGAAGGAAAGATGGTTACAGATGCAGACATTACAGGTATACTTACACAAGTAGCTGCTGTTAAAACTGCTGTTGCTGCTATCCCTGCACCCGCAGATGTTTCTGGGATTTCTACGGAAGTTGCAGATTTGAATTCTGAGATCGCAACTATTCTCGAACAGTTAACTAAGATACAGGCCGCTTCTGGTGGTACTTACTCTGGAAATCTTAACATCACAAATGCAGCTCAGCTTACTGCTGCAGAAGATATCGTTGATTCTTCAGCTGATGGTCCAAAAATGACCATCACTGGTAATGTTAATGTTGATGCTGATAACACTTATGCACTAATACGACTGAGCTGCTAATCATAATAAGAGTACAGGCTATTCTTAATAAGCTTAAAGTTGTTTCAGGAAATGTTTCTATTACTGGAGTTGATGTTCCAATGTCTGCACCTGAGCTTCTTTATGTTACTGGATCTTTAGATATGAAGGTTATCATACAATGGGACTTCCTAAGCTTAATACAGTTGATGGAGCGGTTGATTTTAACCTTTATGGAGATCTTTCATACCCACTTCTTGAGCACTGTAACGGAGGCTTAATTCTTTCAGGTTACAGTCGCATCTATCACAACTGTTGATTTATGTGGACTTACTACTGGTATTGTTACTACTGCTGCCGGTGCATTAGTACTTACCTAAAGCTACTTCAGTTAAAGTAGGATCTTTCCAGCATCAGTTACTTTAGCTAAAGCCACAACGGTTGAAGCTCACGGAACTAGCTGCCTTAGCTAATATGCTATGTCTGCACCCAAAGCTACTGCAGTAACTATTATAGCTGGATCATGCTGCAGGTACTGTTACAATATCAGCTAACTTAGCTGCAGTTACATTGGCTGCTAAAACAATCTGCTGAGCAACTCAATCAGTGGAGCTTCAGTATCAGCAGACCAGTTAACAGCAATCTCTAGCTGCACTACTATCTCTGCAACTACTCTTTGCAGCTGATGTATTGAAAACAGTATACTACACTTACACTTATATCGAATAGCTACTGCTTCTTTTCCAGTCTTGACGACATTAACTGCATCATTTACAGGTGCTAGTGTAACAGCTTTTACTGCTCCTAAATTAGCTGCTACGGACAATTAATTCACATTGATCTTAAGGCTGGCGCTGCAGTTTCTGTTAAATCTATTGGTCAGCATTACACTTTGTAGACAGTGCTACTATATCAGTGCTAACTCTTGCTGCACAAGGAACTGATTTAGCTTTAGACGATATGGTTAGTTTAGCGACGTTAGATTATACTAGTACTGCAATTGGAGGTACTCTTACTGTAAGTTCGACTATGGTTTCACTTACGACCCTTACTCTTGGATCAGCTAGTAAACTGACTACTTTGACAGTTTCAGGAACAAATATGACTACACTAACTACTGCAGGTGTTATACTTAATACAAATATTGTTAATAACGCAAAACTTGCAACTTTAGATTTTGGACACACACACTTAAATGGACAACTTGCAACTACAGTTGATATTATTAATAATGCTAAATTACTTGCTTTAGACATGTCAACTCTTGGGAAAGTTAAAGCAGGTTGAAGTAACTGGTAATGCTTCTCTTACAACTTTACTGCTCCTTCTTTAGCTAATAAAGCTGAGCCTGCAGTTACAATAGCTGTAACAATGACTGGTAATGATATTACAGGTACTTACAGCCCAACTATTGCTGCTACAGAAACAACACCTGTATACCTTATATTGCTTCATCTGCTGCGATTACTAGTTGGAAAGGATTTATTGATGGTTATAGTTCAACACAATACTGTTACATTTAATTTAGACATCGATAGATGTAGACAATGTATGTACAGATGGTAATTACAATGATGGTCAGTATAGTGACTGAACTGCTACATCATGCAACGTACTATTTCTACTACTGCAGAGCTTGCTAAGTTTTAGAGTATTATAATTAAGTAAGATAAAATTTATTTATCTACATTTTAAAAAGCCTTTCCATTTGGAAAGGCTTTTTTTATTTAAATAAGCCCTAAGAATAAAACGGCTAAGGGATATTAACTGGATGATTATCACTATCCACAGGTGAGGGATTCCCTTTTTAAGTAAAAGGTGATGTAAGTGATTCTTGATCAGGATGAAAAGGAGATTTTTTTTGAGCGATGCGAATAATAAAAATTCTTAGTAAATCTAATAATGGATAAATTATAACTGTTATCGCCAATAGCGCCTTATTCATCTTAAATTCAGGGTGTAAATTATAATTAGGCCCTAGAACATGAAAAAGATAGATGGCAATGACAGTTCCCAAAAATAAAGAACCTGCATCTCCCAAGAATATTTTATTTTGTTTTTTAAAGTTGAAGTAATACATCGGAATTAGGCTAAGGCCTATAACCAGACCCATATTTATAGAGGGGTAGCCTCCAAACTGATGTATTCTAAAACCAGTATAACTTTTAATGCCTCTGTAATTGCCAGACCATCGATCCCATCAATAAAATTTACAGCATTTACGATCACTAAGAATACAAAAACCGTGAAAATTTGGCTCACCAAACGGGGTATTTCATGCAAACCTAAAATACCATGAAAATCATCAATTATAAATCCCTGATCAATCAATAGTTTTGCAACGATTATCTGTAAAAAGAATTTTAGCTTAAAATCGGCATTATAAAAATCGTCATAAATCCCCATAACAAAAATAATACTCAAAGGAATCAGTAAGGAGTAATCGTAAATTTCATCTCCATTTAAATAATAAAAAACAGAAAAAATAAAAAGTGTTATAAAAACTACAATACCACCGTTTTTTGTTGCCTGTGTATGATGAGAAGAGCGAGGATTTATTTCGTCAAATTTCTTTCGATTAATAAAGACTTTTTGAGTAACATAAAAAAGGACTGTAGATGTTACAAGTACGAGAATTATTAATGAAACGTTCATAAGTTATGCGAGATTTACCTTGAAATAAATTTATATCTTGCAAAGTAATAAAGAAAAATTTAAGATGGCCAAAACAATCCATAAGTCTAATTCAATTGATGTTTCAAACTTTGTACCTTCAATTTTTATTTTAGCATTTTTATTGGTTGGGTTTATTCCGAACCTTGAGGCGGTTGATAAGATTGCACCTCAGTGGCTTTACTTGTCTTTTGTTAACCTATTGTGCGGGGCCTATTTGTTCTACAAAAGAAGTTCTTACACCGAACGTTTCCAAGAAGTTTTGACAAACTTCATGTCGCTTTTTTATATTGGATTTGTCATATGGGGTGCATTTTCTTATTTCTATGCTGTTAATCCTACAGAAGTATTGGTCAATATTGTTAGACACTTCAACACTTTGTTTATGTTTCTTCACCTGGGCATTTTGTTATACAATATTAAAGATAAAAACAACTTGATATCCAGTTGCAATCACCCTTATTCTGGCAATTGAGGTTTATGCAGTATTGGATGAGGCCTTAGAGATGTATAAAGCGGGTGGAATTCAGTCTGGCTCTTTGAAAGGGCTTACGGCTAATCGAAACATAACGGCCTTTTCTATTGCAATCAAGATCCCTTATGTACTTTATTTAGTATTAAATAATAAAAAATTAATTTTTAAACTTATTAATACAGGCTTAATTTTTTTAAGTCTGTTTTCTCTTTCAATGATTCAAAGCAGGGCTTCTTTTATTGCTGTGGCCTTAATCGGGTTAGGTCTGATCTCTTGGACACTATTGCAATATAAAAAGAAAAGAAAAATTAAAGAATTGATTCCCAACATCTTCTATTTACTACCTCTAGTATTGGCTTTAGTTTTTAACCAAATATTTCTTTCAGACAAGGGTGCGGACGCTTTATCCCGTGCTTCAACTATTTCACTTTCAACAGATGATGGTTCGGTAAATCAGCGATTAAGGTACTACGCTGATGTGGCTACTCATATTGCTTCAAATCCTATTCTAGGAACTGGTTTGGGAAATTGGAAGCTTGTGTCTATCGATTATGATAAGGAAAGACATTGTGGGGTATGTTGTGCCCTACCATGCGCATAGTGATTTCATTCAGTTAGGTGCAGAATTGGGAATAATTGGGTTTTTACTTTATCTAGGGATCTTTATAAGTGCGATTTACTTTGTTTTTATTATACTTTTTCGCTCTGAACTTAATCAAGACACCAAGCTTTTTGTTTTTTTATTATGACTTCACTTGGGGTTTACCTTGTGGATGCCAATCTAAATTTCCCATAGCCCGGCCTCAAGTTCTTGCTCCTTGGGCTTTAACCATGGCACTTATTTGCTATTACTATTTTCAAGCGAAAAAGCCTAAAAGCCTGAATAAAGTTTCAAAAGCCTTTTCATTATTTCCATTGATGGCTATCCTTTTTATGGTTCCATCCATTTCTATTACCCACTCAACCTTCGAATCCCATAAGGGACAACTATTTTTATTAAGAGATTTTAATTCTAGTAAGTTTACCATACCTATAGATAAAGTTGACCATATTACGCCTGATATTCCTAACATAACCGTAACTGCTTTGCCAATGAAATCGATTAAGGCGAGGTATTATTTTGAAAATAAAAAATATGATAAAGCATTAAGTTTACTAAATGAAGGGACTTCAGCGAATCCTTATGTTTTTTATAGTGAAAACTTAAAAGCTCAAATATTTCTTAAACAAGGAAAAATTGATAGTGCACTAGTCAACGCTAAAAAAGCTTTTATTGGACTTCCAAATAATATGCTTCATGCAAGTGTTTTTGTGCAAGCATTGAGTTTAAAAAAAGATATTAATGAAGTTAAAGAAGCTTTAAAAGTATTGTCACTTTCCTCAAAAAAGAAATCTGGCTCAACCTTCTAATTATATATTCCCAATTAAAACCCAGTGGTGATAAAGAATTTGTAAAATATTTAGATCAAATGATTAAAAAGTATCCGGCAGATAAGAATTTTATCTCTTTAAAGCGTAGCGTTGTTATTGGTCAAACAAGAATAATTGAAGCACAGAAAGTTTCACAAATAGCCCTTAATTTTTTCAATTCTCAGCGTTATGTAGAAGCAGCTATTGAATATGAAAAAGCCTCACAAATTGATTCTTTAGAATATGCACATTATGAAAATGCAGCTAGCGCATACTATATGGCAGGAGATTACGGACAATCGCTCTTGAATTCGGATAAAGTAATGAGTAAGTTTCAACCTAAAACAGGAAAGGCGGAGTATTTAAAAGCTTTGGTTTTACTTAACTATGGAGATAAAACACAATCCTGTGAATTACTCAAAGCGGCTGTGAATTATGGATATGTCTCTGCCGAGCCACTTTATAATGAGCGATGTAACCAGACCATTACGCCCAATTGATCAATACCTACTCAAATTAATTTTAACCAAGTGTAAATGCAAAAAAAAATCGGTATCATAGGACTTGGATATGTGGGACTTCCACTTGCCATGGCTTTTTCTAAAAAATTCGAAGTAATCGGGTTTGATATTGATAAAGAACGCGTAAATCAGCTTAATCTTTTCGAGGATAAAACCAATCAAGCCCCTCAGAAAGAATTGAAGCAGGTGTTAAGGACAAATTTGACTTTAACTTCTGATCCAAACTTAATTAGTGATTGTCAGATCTATATTGTTACGGTACCAACGCCTGTTACCAAAGAAAAAACTCCAGATTTATCCTTCTTGTTATCCGCTTCAAAAACTGTAGGATTGTGTTTAAAAAAAGGGGACCTGGTGATTTATGAGAGCACGGTCTACCCCGGATGCACAGAAGACGATTGTGTGCCTGTTTTAGAAAGGTCTTCTGGCCTTGTTTTTAATAAAGATTTTTACTGCGGCTACTCTCCAGAGCGGATTAATCCAGGAGACAAAGTCAACACCTTGACTAAAATTAAAAAAGTAACCTCGGGCTCTACTCCACAGGCCGCCGATCAGGTCGACGCACTCTACAACAGTATTATTGAAGCAGGAACCCATAAAACCTCCTCTATCAAGGTTGCTGAGGCCTCAAAGGCAATAGAAAATGCACAACGCGATTTGAACATTTCTTTTGTTAATGAATTGGCGTTAATTTTTGATAGAATTGGTATCGACACCACTGAGGTCATTGAGGCGGCGGCAACCAAATGGAATTTTTTAAAGTTTAAACCCGGCCTGGTAGGGGGTCATTGTATTAGTGTTGACCCTTATTTCCTTGTTCACAAAGCAAAAAGTTTGGGATACACCCCCGAAGTCATTCTTTCTGGAAGAAATGTAAATGATCAAATGGGAAAATTTGTAGCCTCAAAAGTTATCCGCCTTATGAAAGAAAAGGGCATTAAGATTCAGGGTTCAAAGGCATTGATTCTCGGCGTTACTTTCAAGGAAAATTGTAATGACATAAGAAATTCCAAGGTTCCAGATATTTACAGGGAATTAAAAGAATCCGGATTAGCGGTTGATCTTTATGACCCAATTGCCGACGGTGAGCAGGTAACTAAAACACATCAAATTACATTAACCAAAACCCCTTCAAAGTACGAAGCAATCATTCTTGCAGTTTCCCACGATTTGTTTATTGAAAACGGAGTTAAGGATTATAAAAACCCAAATGGTGCTGTAATTTATGACATTAAATCTGTTTTGAACCGAGCGGATGTTGACGGTAGGCTTTGAGTTACAAGGAAGCACTTGAATTATTTCAAATTAAATTTGTTTTTAAACTACCTATTAAGTACTTTTGGTACTTGATAAAGATTAATATGTTAGGTAATTTAATAATCCAAATATCCCAGTTGCTATTCAACCGTCCTATTTTTAGCAGCAACTGGGCTTATTTTAAATCACCAAGCCGATGAAGTGGTTTGTTATTTATACCAAACCCAACTTTGAAATCAAAGTCGCTGAGGGAATCAATTCAATTGGCCTAAACGCCTACTGTCCCGTATATACAGAAATCAAACAATACTCGGACAGAAAGAAAAAGGTAACCAAACCGCTACTAAAATCTTATGTTTTGGTTCAGCTCACTGATACAGACCGCACAAAAGTTTTTTCTATACCTGGAGCATTGCGCTATGTTTTTTGGTTGGGTAAACCCGCTGAAGTTCGCGCTGAGGAAATAGAAATTTTAAAGACAAACTTAACAGGCAGCTATGATCAGGTGTCAATTTCTAAGTTAGTTAAAGGAAAACAATATACCATTCCTGCAGGTCCTTTTAAAGGTCAAGACAGGAAAGGTTTTAGATATATTAAAAAACAAATTAAGGTTAGAGCTTCCGAGTTTGGGAATCTTTGTAACGCTGAGTAAAGCGACTGCATAATTCTAACTAAAATTTGATATTATCTGGTTTGCTCTGTGGGACAGACCTGGCGAAGCCATGAAAAAAATCACACTAAAAGCACTTTTTATTAAGATCACAATGCTATGTTAGAAGAACTGATTACTTCTAAAACCCGCTTGCGCCTATTGATAAAATTTTTTATCTCCCAGGCCAACCGGGGCTATCTAAATGGTTTGGCTACCGAAATGGGAGAATCTACCAATTCCATTCGAAAAGAATTGAATCACTTGCAAGGAGCAGGATATTTAGAGAAAGTAAAAGTTGATAATAAAGTTGAATATAAAGCGAACGCAAAACATCCGCTTTACGGCGTACTTAGAAAAGTTGTTTTAAAACATTTGGGCTTAGAAGATGTTGTAGAGAAGGTTTTAGAGCGAATGGGATCTGTAAAGGAGATCATTTTGGTTGGCGATTATGCAAAGGGAATTGACTCGGGTAAGATCGAGATATTTTTAATTGGAGAACAATTAAATATGGATTATATCGCTCAATTAGAAGAAAAAATAGAGAAGCTTATAAAGAGAAAAATCAGTTTTTATCTTGCCTCTAAGTTTTTAAGTGATCAGCCGAGCATTATTTTGTTTAGTGAAAAAAACCCTGTTAAATAAATTAAGATGAAGAAAGCCATAATTGTTTCGGGGTATTTTAACCCACTTCATAAGGGACATATTGAGTATTTTAAATTGGCCAAGCAAAAGGGAGACTTTTTGATTGTAATCGTTAACAACGATCAACAACGTGCACTTAAGAAATCAAAAGAGTTTATGCTCCAGGATGAGCGGCTTATGATTGTAAGCGAATTAAAGGTTGTCGATCAGGTTTATATATCTATAGATAAAGACAGGACTGTTCGTGAAACGATTGGTAAAATTCATGCAGACTTATCTGATAAATACGAATTATATTTTGGGAATGGCGGAGATCAGAACAATACTACGATTCCAGAAATTCCTGTCTGTAAAAAACTAGGGGTTGGTTTTATTGACGGATTGGGAGATAAAATTCAATCTTCTTCTTGGTTATTAAAAAACGATCAGCAAGAGTAATGAAAATCAAAAACATTTGTTGTATTGGTGCAGGATACGTCGGGGGCCCTACGATGGCCGTTATTGCCTTGAAATGTCCCGACATAAAAGTCACTGTAGTTGATCTAAACGCAGATCGTATTGCAGCTTGGAACGGTCCTTTGGAAAATCTTCCAGTATATGAACCGGGTTTATCAGAGGTGGTTGAAAAGGCTAGGGGGAGAAATTTATTTTTTTCTACAGAAGTAGATAAGGCAATTGAAGAGGCTGAAATGATTTTTATGGCGGTAAACACTCCGACCAAAACAGAAGGGGAAGGCGCAGGAATGGCAGCTGATTTACGTTATGTAGAGGCGTGTGCTAAAAATATTGCTAGGGTAGCTAAAACAGATAAAATTGTCATTGAAAAATCAACCTTGCCGGTCCGTACCGCAGAAAAAATTAAAGAGATTTTAGACAAAGAGGGCAGTGGAGTGCATTTTGAAATTCTTTCTAACCCTGAATTTTTAGCTGAAGGAACTGCAGTTCAGGATTTATTTAAGTCAGATCGTGTACTTATTGGTGGAGATCAAACAGAAACCGGTCAAGAAGCCGTTCAGGCTTTGGTAGATATTTATACCAATTGGATTCCTAAAGAAAAAATACTGACCACCAATGTTTGGTCTTCAGAGCTATCAAAGTTAGCTTCTAATGCGATGCTGGCACAGCGGATTTCTTCCATTAACAGCCTTTCTGCTCTTTGTGAAAAAACCGGAGCTAATATTGAAGAGCTTTCTAAAGCCATTGGAATGGATCACCGAATTGGGCCAAAATTTTTAAAAGCTTCTGTGGGTTTTGGAGGGAGCTGTTTTCAAAAAGACATTTTGAATTTAGTTTATCTCTGTAAATATTATGGATTAGAGGAAGTAGCAGAATATTGGCATCAAGTAATTAAGATAAATGATTATCAAAAAAATCGTTTTGCTCAAAAAATAATTGATCATTTTGGAGGAGATTTAACAGGTAAAAAGATTACTATTTTAGGATGGGCATTTAAGGCAAACACAAATGATTCTAGAGAAAGTCCTGCAATTTATGTTGCTGAAAAGCTATTTAAAGCTGGGGCGATTCTAGAGATTTACGATCCGATGGTATCCAAAGAATCTATTTTTAGAGATATTGATTTTTATTGGGAGTCATCAAAAAAAGCGATTTAAATTCGCGGATTTCAGTAATTGATTCTGTAAGTAAATTAGACCTTAGTAATGACGCGGTAGCTATTTTAACCGAGTGGGAGGCGTTTAAAAGTTTAGACTTTTCAAAGACTATAGTTTTTGATGGTAGAGGGGTTATTCCATCAAGTAGATATTCAATTGGAAGAGGATGAAAAGAACACTAATTTTACAAAAAAAGAAATCTCACCTACCAGCAGTAGTAAAATATGATCCTATGATTTCTAAAGATAAATTTATTCAAGATTTAAAAGAAGTAAAATCAAACAAAGGATTTCCTGATAATATTATAACAAAACAATTAAATCAAGTCAGTATATTCAATAATATAGAATCAGCAATATATAGGTCTAATTGCATAGGGGTTTTAACCGAATGGGGTGAATTTAAACAATATGATTGGGAGTTAATAAAACAGAAAAATATCCCTGTTTTTAAATACATGATTAGCTAATATGAAAAATGTATTGTTTTTTGGGGGGTCTAGCTTACTAGCTACTATATGGGCTAATTATTGGAAAGAGCGATATAATATTTTTTTGACTCAACATCAACAATCTATCGAAGTAGTTGGGGTAAATCTTATCCAAATTCAAGAAATTTCAGAAGCAAAATTAAAAACAATCCTCTCTATTAATAAGATTGATTTATTAATAAATTGTGTGGGCCTTACAAGTGTTGAACAATGTGAAGCAAACCCAACAAAAGCAAACTATTTGAATGCCGAAGTCCCATCGATTCTTGCGAAGATATGTTTTCAACACAAAGTAAGTTTTATACATATTTCAACAGACCATTTATTTGATGGACTTGTTGAGTTGAAATCGGAATCAGATATTCCAAAGCCTTTAAATCAATATGCAATTACAAAACTTAAAGGGGATCAAAATGTTATCAATAACAACCCTGATTCATTAATAATTAGGACCAATTTTTTTGGGTTAGGGCCAAAGTATAGAGCCTCTTTTTCTGATATTATTACGAGTGCTTTAAAGCGTAAACAAACAATAAAACTTATTTACTGATGTTTTTTTCACTCCCATTCATGTTCATGAACTTGCCAATATAGTTTTTGAACTATTAAAAGAAAATAAAAGAGGAATATATAATGTGGTAAGTAATGAAAGAATATCAAAATATGATTTTGGCATTTTGATAGCCGAAAATCTAAACCTTCCAAAAAGTTTAATTTTACAAGGATCAATAAGTGAAAGAGATGATTTAGTAATAAGACCCTGTGATATGAGCCTATCAAATAATAAAGTTAACAATCCATTAAATTGAAATTAAGAGCTTAACAAATCAAATAAAGGACTTGATTCAAAATAAACTCAAAACAACATGATACCATATAGTAAACAAAATATTAGTGAGGAAGACATAAACGCAATTATAGATGTTTTAAAGTCAGATTATTTAACTCAAGGACCAAAAACTCCTGAATTTGAAAAAATTGTTAGTACATATTGTGGAGTAAAATATGGTTGTGCAGTAAATAGTGCTACAAGTGGACTTCATATTGCCTGCTTAGCATTAGGAGTTGGAAAAGGAGATATAGTCTGGACATCCCCAATTTCTTTTGTTGCTTCCTCAAATTGTGCATTATATTGTGGGGCTACGGTTGATTTTGTAGATATTGATAGTTTAAGCTACAATATGAGTGTAACTTCTCTAGAAGAGAAATTGATACTAGCAAAAAAGAAAGGAATACTTCCAAAAGTTGTAATTCCCGTTCACCTTTCTGGAAAAAGCTGTGATATGGAAAAAATCCATGATCTAAGTAAAGAGTATGGCTTTAAAATCATTGAAGATGCCTCTCATGCTATTGGAGCGAGTTATAAAAACCAAAAAGTTGGGAGTTGTATCTATTCAGATATTACCGTTTTTAGTTTTCACCCGGTAAAAATAATTACAACATGTGAAGGTGGGATGTGTATGACCAATGATGAGAATCTTTATAATTTATTACTTCGATATAGAAGCCATGGGATCACTAGACATGCTGAAGAAATGAAAAAAAAACCAGACGGACTCTGGTATTATGAGCAATTAAATTTAGGATTCAATTATAGACTTAATGATTTACAAAGTGTGTTGGGAATTTCTCAAATGAAAAAGCTTGATTCATTTGTTAAAGAGAGAAATATTATAGCTTCAGATTATAATGATTTATTTAGTGGAAGTCAAATAGATCTTCCAAAAATTAATTCAGAAAACTATTCCTCCTGGCATTTATATATTATTAGAATAAGTAATAATAATGGATTAAACAGGAATTCCGTCTTCGAAAAGCTTAGAAATAATGGTATTTATGTTAATGTTCACTACATACCAATTTATCGTCAACCATATTATCAGAAAATGAACTTTAAATTAGAGGATTACCCAGAGTCAGAAAAATTTTACGAAGAAGCTATTTCCATTCCTGTTTTCCCGGGATTAGAAGATCAACAAAAGCAAAAAATTATTTCAATCATTTCCGAGCCTTTCGGACATCAAAATTTATTTTAATGGAATATTCAGAGATTTATATTGGTTTAGCCAAGGAAATAAAGCATAAAATAACCACAAAGGATATTGATAAATTTGTTGATTTGACGGGAGACGACAATAGATTGCATGTTGATAAAGATTTTGCATCTAGGACAAAGTTTAAACAAC
>CASIAE010000026.1 GCA_949372605.1 uncultured Flavobacteriaceae bacterium | reverse complement strand
TGGTGAGTGTTTTTAAGTGGGATTGAAATAACTTCTTTCATTGGAATTTTAGCAGCAATGGGATTGGCCGTTGGTATAGCACTTTTTGACACCCTTCAAAGAGGGAAGCTGCGTCGAAGCACAAGGCTATACTAGTAAGATTAACGAAATTCAAATTTTTAATACTATACTAAACACTTGACAACAGAACCCATTCAAAGGGTAAACTTGAACATTGGGATTGCTTATGGAGATGACTCCAACAAAACACAAGAGGTGATGAAAAAATTATACGAACTGGATTCAAGAATCTTGAAAGATCCTGAAGTTTATGTTGCAATTGAACAACTAGAAGATAGCTCGATTAATTTCACCTATTATTAGGTGCTAGTGTCGTTAGCCCTCTATACTTGCAGAATAGTATTCACGATTCATGCGGGCGATGTTTTCCAACGAAATACCTTTAGGACACTCCACCTCACACGCACCTGTGTTGGTACAGTTTCCAAATCCTTCGTCGTCCATTTGCTTAACCATGTTCAAAACACGATCAGTCGCTTCAATTTTTCCTTGAGGAAGTAAAGCGTATTGAGACACTTTAGCGGATACGAAAAGCATTGCTGAGGCGTTTTTACAACTTGCAACACAAGCGCCACAACCAATACAAGTTGCTGCATCAAAAGCTTTGTCTGCATCGTGCTTGTCAATCGGAATGGAATTGGCATCTTGAGTATTTCCAGAAGTATTGACACTTACAAAACCTCCGGCTTGTTGAATTCTGTCAAAGGCAGAACGATCGACAGTTAAATCCTTAATCACAGGAAAAGCGTTTGCTCTAAAAGGTTCAATAGTAATGGTGTCGCCGTCATTAAATTTACGCATGTGAAGCTGGCAAGTGGTCACCAATCGGTCTGGACCGTGGGCTTCTCCATTAATAAACATAGAACACATACCACAAACACCTTCACGACAGTCGTGATCAAATGCGACAGGGTCGATTCCTTTTGCCATTAACTCTTCGTTAAGCACATCCATCATTTCTAAAAAAGACATGTCGGGTGATACATCAGAAATGGGATAAGTTTCCATATTTCCTTTTGCAGCTGCATTGGCTTGTCTCCAAATTTTTAATGTCAAATTCATATTCTAGTTTATTAGCCATAAGGCGTTTAACATTTTATTTTCAATTACTTGTACGACCTTGTTTTCACTTCAATTTCTTCGTACTTCAATTCTTCTTTTCGGAGGACCGCATCAGCAGGCTCACCGTTATATTCCCAAGCAGAAACAAAAGTAAAGTTCTCATCATCTCTGAGCGCTTCACCTTCTGGAGTTTGAGATTCTTCTCTAAAATGACCTCCACAAGACTCTGTTCTTTCGAGTGCATCTTTTGCGAATAATTCTCCTAATTCTAAGAAGTCTGCGACACGCCCCGCTTTGGCGAGTTGTTCGTTAAATTCATTCTGTGAACCAGGAACATTTACGTTTTTATAAAAATCTTCACGAAGGGCTTTAATCTCAAGCATTGCTTCTTTCAATCCTTTTTCGTTTCGAGACATCCCGCATTTGTCCCACATTATTTTCCCTAATTTTCGGTGGTAGTAGTCAACACTATGGATTCCTTTGTTATTAATAAACCCATCCAATTGGTTTTTAACATCTTTTTCAGCTGCTTCAAATTCAGGGCTATCGATTGGAATCGTACCGGTTCGAATGTCATCAGATAAATAATCCCCCATGGTGTAAGGCAATACAAAATAACCATCCGCCAAACCTTGCATGAGTGCAGAAGCTCCCAAACGATTGGCTCCGTGGTCTGAGAAATTGGCCTCTCCAATGGCGAAACATCCTGGAATGGATGTCATTAAGTTATAATCAACCCAAACGCCTCCCATAGTGTAGTGCACCGCAGGATAGATCATCATTGGGGTTTCATAAGGATTTTGATCTACAATTTTTTCATACATCTGAAAGAGATTTCCATATTTGGAACGAACCACTTCCTGACCAAGATTTTTTACCAGCACCTCATCTTCTTCATTTAATCCTTTAATATGTGCTTGCTCTTTTCCGTAACGAATCACCGCTGCAGCAAAGTCTAAATAGACCGCTTCTCCTGTTCTATTAACTCCAAATCCAGTATCACAACGTTCTTTTGCCGCTCTTGAGGCAACATCACGTGGAACCAGATTTCCAAAAGCAGGATAACGTCTCTCTAAGTAATAATCCCTATCCGCTTCGGCTAAATCGGTGGGTTTTAAATTCCCTTCGCGAATCGCTTTGGCATCTTCTAATTTTTTAGGCACCCATATTCTTCCATCGTTTCTTAAAGACTCAGACATCAAGGTTAATTTTGACTGGTGGTCTCCTGAAACAGGAATACACGTTGGGTGTATCTGTGTAAAACAAGGATTTGCAAAGTGCGCTCCTTTTTTATGAATTTTCCATCCAGCTGAGGTGTTACTTCCCATGGCATTGGTGGAAAGGAAAAACACATTTCCATAACCTCCTGATGCGATAACAACGGCATGAGCACTGTGTCTTTCTAGTTTTCCATCAACAAGGTTTCTGGTAATTATTCCTCTTGCTTTTCCGTCAACAACAACCAAGTCCATCATTTCATGGCGGTTGTACATTTTAATTTTTCCACGACCAATCTGACGATTCATTGCCGAATAAGCACCCAATAACAATTGTTGTCCTGTCTGTCCCTTGGCGTAAAAGGTTCTGGAAACCAAGACCCCCCCAAAAGAACGGTTATCAAGTAAACCTCCATAATCTCGTGCAAAGGGGACTCCCTGAGCCACACATTGGTCAATAATATTTGTCGAAACCTCTGCCAAACGATGGACATTGGATTCTCGTGAACGATAATCACCTCCTTTTATCGTGTCATAAAAAAGACGATAGGTAGAATCTCCATCTCCTTGATAATTTTTCGCAGCGTTAATTCCCCCTTGGGCGGCAATCGAGTGCGCACGACGAGGTGAATCTTGAAAACAAAATGTTTTTACATTGTATCCCAATTCCGCCAAAGTAGCCGAGGCAGAAGCTCCTGCCAATCCAGTTCCGACAACAATAACGTCTATTTGACGTTTGTTGGCAGGACTTACTAAATTGATTTTACTCTTGTGGTTGGTCCATTTATCGGACAAGGGTCCTTTAGGTATTTTTGAATCTAATTTTGCCATATTACTATCCGTTTAAATGATGAAAAACCGCAATAAAAACAAATCCCAATGGGACCACAATAGAAAACGCTATTGTAAATAGCTTTATGCTTTTTGAGAATTTATTGTTGACACCTACCGTTTGAAAAGAAGAAGCAAATCCGTGATACAAGTGAAGTGCTAGAAAGAAAAACGATACAGAATAAAGTATCACTTTTCTGGGGTCATGGAATTTATGAACCAACTCTTCATGATATCGATCGGGGTTTTCTGGAAGGAATTCGATATATTTATGGTTGATCTCCGGTAACCAAAAATCATAGAAATGCAATCCTAGAAAAGAAAGGATTACAATCCCGGAAAGAATCATGTTTCGTGAAACCCAGCTTGCATTTGCAGCGCCGTTAAAAGTAGTGTATTTTATAGGTCTGGACTTTCTGTTTTTAATTTCCAATACAAATCCCATTATGAAATGGAAGAGGACACCAAAAATTAAAATCGGTTGCAATACAAATTGAACCAAGGGGTTCGTTCCCATAAAGTGAGAAATCGAGTTGAAAGTTTTCTCGCTAATAACTGAAGTCATGTTAATCGTAAAGTGCTGTCCTAAAAACAGAACTAAGAAAACACCAGACAATGCCATTGCAAGTTTTCTAGCTATAGAAGATGATATCATGTTTTTTAATAATTGAATCCTTACTTACAAAATTAACCCATAAAGCTTTAAAAGGCAACGTGTATTGGTTTTTATTTCACTAATTAATATCATTTTAAACAAAAGGTTTTAAAAAATGTAATGGTAAAAGGTGGATATCATTGAATAAAGTATATTGTTTTTTAAACAAAGTTGCTATTTTTGAAAAAGACAAACCAACAGATGAAATACAATCCTTTATCTTCAGATTTATACTCAAAAAATCGCAAGAATTTTATGAAAGCAATGCAAGCTAACGGACTGGCTGTTTTTAATTCTAATGATATTTATCCTATCAGTGCAGACAGCTCTTTGCCCTTTGAACAACATCGCGATATTTTTTACCTAAGCGGAGTTGATCAGGAAGAAAGTATTTTGTTGTTGTTTCCAAACGCCAAAAATGCAGATCATCAGGAAATAGTGTTTTTAAAAGAAACCAATGAACACATTGCTGTTTGGGAAGGGGAAAAGTTATCTCAATCGCAAGCCACTAAATTGACTGGAATTAAAACCATTTATTGGTTAGATGATTTTGAAAAAATATTTACGCAGTTGGCCGCTCAATGCAATATATTCTATTTTAATACCAATGAACACTATCGTGCCAAGGTTGAGACACAAACTCGTGAGGATCGCTTTATCCATTGGGCAAAAGAAAAGTTTCCTAAGCATGCGACTGCTAAGAGTAACTTTTTACTTCAAAGACTAAGGTCTGTTAAAAGTCAGGAGGAAATTGACCAAATTAAAAGGGCCTGTGAGATTACGGAAAAAGGATTTAGGAGGGTTTTGAATTTTATAAAACCTGGGGTATGGGAATATGAAATTGAAGCGGAATTTTCTCATGAGTTTTTAAAAAATCGCTCTAAAGGTTTTGCTTATCAGCCCATCATCGCATCTGGAAAAAACAACAATGTGCTTCACTATACTCAAAACAATGCGCGGTGTGAGGCTGGAGATTTGATACTAATGGACGTCGCTGCTGAATATGGTAATTATTCGAGTGATATGACCCGAACGATTCCCGTCTCTGGTCGGTTTAGTAAACGACAAAAAGAGGTTTATCAAGCAGTAATACGCGTAGGGAAAGAAGCAACAAAAATGCTTATGCCGGGAGTTTTATGGAAAGAATATCACATAGAAGTTGGGAAAATAATGACCTCTGAATTGTTAGGGTTGGGGTTATTAAATAAAGTAACCACAGACAATCAAGATCCTAGAAATCCTGCTTATAAAAAATATTTCATGCATGGCACTTCTCATCATTTAGGCCTGGACACCCACGACTATGGTTTATTGGAAGAACCTATGCAAGCCAATATGGTTTTTACTGTTGAACCTGGCATATACATTCCAGAAGAAGGTTTCGGTATACGATTGGAAGATGATGTTGTGATTCAAGAAAAGGGAGAACCGATCAACCTGATGAGGAATATCCCAATGGAAGCTGATCACATCGAAGAATTAATGTCTAAATGATTAATTCTTAAAAGTCAAAAAGTTCTTTAAAAGTTATCTCCAAACCATAAAAAATTTGAGAAGCGTATTGACTGTGGGAGTGGTTCCTCATAATTCTACTCTTCTCAGCGCGACCTGTTCCATATTAATTTTTGAACTTAATTCAACTTGAGTATATTTCTGTTACTTGCGCAGTTGCAAAATGCGTTTCCCTAAATTCTTTATGAATTTTTGTTCAACTTAATACAAAGCCTGCCTAACTTATAAACTTGGGAAAAATCGATGTAAAGGGAGAATAAAGAACTTAAATATTCTGTTTAATTAAAAATTTCTATTTTAAGATAAGACAAGTTTACTTCCTGTCTTAATTACACCCACACTGATTCCCGCATCCTTGATCATTTGGGATTTTTTTTGGGAAAAAGAACTTCTTAATCAAAAAGATCATGGACCAAATACTCAAACAGAAAACGATAAAACCTTGAATTGTTTCCACTATTTTAAGATTTGATATACAATTAAAGCAGCAAAATAAGCAATAAAAGTCATTGCAACAAGTTGAATTAGTGGCCATTTCCATCCATTGGTCTCTTTTTTAACAATTGCCAAGGTACTCATGCACTGCATGGCGAAGGCATAAAAAAGCATTAGGGAGATTCCCGAAGCCAGATTAAAAAGGGGGCTTCCATCGGGTCTAATTTCAGCTGACATTTTATTTTTTATTGTTTCTTGTGAGTCATTTCCTACACTGTAAATGGTCGCCAAAGTCCCTACAAAAACTTCTCTTGCGGCAAAGGAACTTATTAATGCAATTCCGATTTTCCAGTCATAACCTAAGGGAGCAATTGCTGGCTCTATACTTTTCCCTAATATTCCTATATAGGAATGCTCTAGGCGGTAAGAAGCAATTTTAGTTTCTAATTCATCAGGGCTGATGTTTTTATACTCAGCATTTGTTTTGACAAGATCTTCTGCATTGGAAAAATTCACTCCAGGGCCGTGGGAGGCCATTACCCAAAGCAATATTGAAATAGCCAGAATAATCTTTCCTGCTTCTACTACAAAAGCACGCGTTTTTTCCCAAACGGTTATCCCAACATTTTTCAATAAGGGTAATTTATAGTTGGGCATTTCAACGACAAAATAGGATTTGGTTGAAGTTTCTAAGATTTTATTCATCAAAGATGCCGAGACTATGGCCATTAAAAAGCCTAAAAAGTAAAGACCCATTAAGGTCAAACCTTGATAGCTGATTCCTAAAAAACGTTGGTTGGGAATTACCAAAGAAATTAGAATTAAATAAACTGGCAAGCGTGCCGAGCAAGTAGTAAAAGGCACCACCAATATGGTGATGAGTCGTTCTTTCCAGCTTTCAATATTTCTTGCAGCCATAACCGCAGGAATCGCACAAGCGGTTCCCGATATTAACGGAATAACACTTTTA
Organism: uncultured Flavobacteriaceae bacterium; assembly: GCA_949372605.1. Lineage (GTDB taxonomy): Bacteria > Bacteroidota > Bacteroidia > Flavobacteriales > Flavobacteriaceae > UBA8316. Next base: position 8,574 of record CASIAE010000026.1, on the reverse strand, counting down.
CCGTTAAGTCCATAGCGCCGTAATCCTCGGTCCATAAGAAAAACCACGCGACTCATATAACCCGTTTCTTCGAGGATAGAAATAAAAAAAAATAAAAAGGCAATTTGAGGGATGAAAATCACGATCCCACCCAATCCAGGGATAACCCCTTCCGTAATAAGATTGGTAAGTACCCCTGGAGGAAGATAATCATTAAGGGCTTCACTTAACTTCACAAAAGTGCTATCGATCAGGTCCATCGGGATACTACTCCAATCAAAAATGGCTTGAAAAATTGATAGTAAAATAACAAAGAAGATAACATAACCCCAAAATTTGTGAATCAAAATATTATCCAATCGACTTCTTAGATCGGTGGCATTTTCCTTATTTACGTGATAGGTCTCTTTTAAAATTTTATTAATAATCTGATACCGTTTAATCGTTTCGCGCTGCTGAAACTTTTTAAGATAGGATTGAGATTGGGTTTTAAATTCAGCAGAATCAGGTACTTTTTGTCGCTCTAGTTTGGTGAAGTTGACATCTTGAGTGATGACCAACCAAAGCTTATAAAGCGACTGGTTGGGAAAGGCACGTTTTAAACTTTTAAAATATGTTTCGTCAATGGTCAACGGATCTAAAATTGGACTCGTCGAGATACTCCTATATTTAACCAAGGTTTCCTTTAAGCTTTCAATACCCCTTTTTTTACGCGTACTGATCAATACAATACTGGTGTTGAGTTGTTTTTCTAAAAGTTCTACGTCAATCGAAATGCCCTTTCGTTTCATTTGATCGGACATATTAATGACCAAAACTGTTGGGATTTCGAGGTCCTTGATTTGTGTGAACAATAAAAGGTTTCGCTTCAAGTTTTCAACATCCGTTACGACCACCGCCACATCCGGAAAATCTAGGTCGTTTTTATTAAGCAATAACTCGATGACTACACTTTCATCCATCGATGATGCGTTAAGACTATAGGTGCCCGGAAGGTCTAAAACTCGAGCTTTTGTTGTTCTGTTTAGTTTGCAAGTTCCTTGCTTTTTTTCAACCGTAATTCCGGGATAATTACCCACTTTTTGATTCAAGCCAGTCAGGGCATTAAATACCGATGTTTTTCCTGTATTTGGATTCCCAATAAGCGTAATGTTTATGGTTTTAATCATTGCTTTAGCTTATCGGTTTCACCATTATATATTTTGCGACTTCTGTTCTTATGGCCAGATGGGCTTCGTCTATCTTGAGATACATGGGATCCCTAAAGGGGGCAAGGTATAGCAAAGAAACTTCATTGCCAGGAAGACACCCCATCTCAATCAATTTTAAAGGTAAAAAATCAGTTTCAATGGATTCTATTATTGCAGTTTTTCCTAAGCCAAGCTTATCTAAAGATATCATTATTTAGAATCATTTTAAAAAACAAAAGTAGAGGTTTTAGCTTATTTAAGAGCTTAAAATTCATAATTATTTAAGAAGAAAAATATTCTTTAGTAAGGATAGAAAGTTCTTCCAACAAACGTTCGATATCATCCTCATCCGTACCGTCATAAAAACCACGGATGCGACCCTTGGGATCAATTAGAATAAAGTTTTCAGTGTGAATCATGTCGAAAGGACCGCCATCTCCATCTTCTTTCACTGCCAGATATGATTTTCTTGCCAGCTGGTAAATCTCTTTTTTATCTCCTGTCACTAAATTCCACTTATGATCCAAAACTCCTTTTTCGAGAGCATATTTTTTAAGTTGCTGGACACTGTCAATTTCTGGAGTGACAGAATGAGAGAGTAACATCACGTTGGGTTGATCTAGGATTTCATCTTGAATTTTGATCATATTGTCAGTCATTGCGATGCAGATGGTGGGACAAGTAGTAAAGAAGAAGTCGGCGACATAAACCTTCCCTTCATAATCTTTAGAAGAAATTATTTCTCCATTCTGATTCCACAAAGAAAATTTTCCGATACGGTGTTGTCTTTTTATATGCTGTAAGGTACTGTCTACCAAATCAAAACTGACCATTGCCGGCTGGAAAATTGGCAATATTTTTTTGGGTGCTAATGCGTTGTAAAACAAAATTAAAATCAATACAGAAAGCACTGCAAAAAACAGAAGGAATCTCTTGTATTTGGATAGGATTATCATCTAAAAACCAAAGATACAGGATTAAATAATGGAAGTAAAAGCGTTGGCAAGAGTTTTTAACAAATTTGATTAACGAGATGTATTTAAAAGTGGTATTTTTGAGATCCAATATTAAAAATCTACTATGGAATCTATTTTTATAAAAGGCGTTCAACTACTTCTCAGTCTATCTCTTTTGATCGTTTTGCATGAGTTGGGTCATTTTATTCCTGCAAAAATATTTAAAACACGTGTTGAAAAGTTCTTTTTATTTTTCGACGTAAAATTTGCGTTATTTAAGAAAAAAATTGGAGATACTGTCTATGGAATAGGCTGGCTTCCGTTAGGAGGTTATGTCAAAATTTCTGGGATGATCGACGAAAGCATGGATACTGAACAGATGAAGCAGCCCGCTCAGTCATGGGAATTTAGAAGTAAACCCGCCTGGCAAAGACTGATTATTATGTTGGGTGGTGTTACTGTTAATTTGGTCTTAGGCTTTTTAATTTACATGATGATTCTCTTTGTTTGGGGTAAAAATACACTGCCAAACTCATCGCTACCATTGGGTCTTGGCACTTCTCCATTAGCACAAGAAATTGGATTTCAAAAAGGAGATCAAATCCTTGAGGTAGACGGTAACGCCATTGAGGTCGCTACGGAAATTAATAAAATGCTATTCATGAGATCGGTAAAGGGAGTCGAAGTATTACATGCCGACGGTAGCCGCGAGACACTCGCTATTCCTGAGGACATCGGGAGTCGCATGTTTGAATCTGGACAAATGAACTTGTTATATCCCCGTTTTCCTGCCATAGTTGACAGTGTTGTACCCGGTCATGGGGCAGCGCTTTCTGGACTTCTGGCTGGAGATATTATTATTGGTGCCAATGATGTTAAAATTTCTGACTGGATGGAGCTTAAGCAATGGAATGCAAGTCATACCAATGAAAATATAAATTTGATTATTAAAAGAAGTAATCGATTGGATACCCTCAAAATGGATTTAGATAAGTATGGAAAAATGGGTGTTTTCCCCAAAAACTCCATTCAGCTCAAACACGTAGATCTTTCTTTTGGTGATAGCATTATTGAAGGGTTTGACTATGGATATTGGACCCTACATGATTATGTGGCTCAATTTAAATATGTATTCACAAAAAAAGGTGCTTCTCAAATGGGAGGTTTTGGTGCGATCGGGAGTCTATTTCCTGACACCTGGAACTGGAAGGGCTTTTGGTCGAGTACGGCTTTAATTTCAATTATTCTTGCTTTTATGAATCTCTTACCGATTCCAGCGCTCGATGGTGGACATGTGATATTCTTGCTTTATGAGATGATTTCGGGGAGAAAACCAAATGAGAAATTTATGGAGTATGCCCAAATGGTAGGTTTCTTTTTAATCCTTTCTTTGGTACTTTATGCAAATGGAAATGATATTTATCGGGCGTTGAATGGTTAACAACAATAGGCTGGAATAAATTTTTGGAACTTCTGATGCTCTTTATCCTCATGAGTTGATCTAATTATTGTTTTTTGTCGATTAATCGTTTTTAGAAATTAAATTATTCTGGAATTGATCCTCTAATTTATTTATCAGATGTTTTATATTAAAAAAAGAATTTTAGGTGATTAAAAATAATCACAAGTTTCACCTTGTGTTAAATCATGATTATGCTAATGCAACAGGATTGGTGAACTTAAATTTTTTCCTAGGTAATTAGATCAATTAGAAAGATTTGTTAAAGACTATTTAAGCAGAAATTTATTTTTGTAGTATAATTTAGAATTCATCTAAATAATTTTTTTTTTTTAAGATTCATATGTAATTTGCACCTTTATGCAAAAAATTAAAGTTAATTCAGAAAGATATACTTTAAAACAAGTTATTGTATTAGCTTTTCTATTTATAATGATTGGTACACTTTTAGAACTTTACTTACTCAATCATTATGAGGATACACTTCAATTAATCCCAGTTTTTTGTATTGCTATTGCACTTATTAATAGCATATTTATATATTTTCGAAGATCAAAAGTAACTTTTAATATATTCAAAGTGGTATTATTCTTAACATCACTTAGTGGGATATACGGTGTTTTTTTGCATTTAAAAGCTAACTATGAGTTTGAGCAAGAGATGTCACCTACGGCTAATTTCTGGGAGTTATTTTTAGAAAGTATATCAGGGGCTTTTCCAGCTTTAGCACCATTAAGCATGGTTGTCTTAGCTTTAATTGGTTATTCATATTTAATTCTTATAAATCAAAAACAATGAAAAAAATTAGTAAACTTTTAATCGTTTCTCTATCAATAAGCTTATTCTTAGTGTCCTGCAAAGAATCATCAGGGAAGAGACAAAAAAAAGATACGATTATAGAAAATGAAAAAATAGATATTAAAACAGTAGCAGTCTTAAATGCTAACCTGGCAACTGAATCAGATTTAATTGCTTTAGGACTTTCATCTGAATTAATTAGCAACATAATATCCATTAGACCTTTTGAGTCAATGACTGATTTTAATGAGGTTATTAAGGAAGAGGATACTGAAGAACTCTTTAAAAAAATATTTATCCCATTTAACCTTAATACTACTGCTGAGGTAGATTTTAAAATGATCCCAGGAGTTGGTAATCGAATGGCTCATGAATTCGAAGAGTATAGACCGTACATGAGTATTAAGCAATTTAAACGTGAAATTGGTAAATACGTAGATGAAAATGAAGTATCACGCTATTTGAATTATGTTTTTGTTCCAGTAGAATTAAATACATCAACAGAAGATGATATAAAATTATTACCAGGTGTTGGCAATAGAATTTCGCATGAGTTTATAGAATATAGACCTTATATAAATCTAGCTCAATTTAGAAAAGAAATTGGGAAGTATGTTGACAAAAAAGAACTTAAAAGGTTGGAGCGTTTCGTTTATTTAAAATAAGTTAATTTCATAAAATCCTTTATATAGCTTTAAAAAAGAATAACCACTTTTTCTTGATCGGTGACACTCTTAATTTAAATCACACAATCGACACTCCTTCGACTGCACTTTTAATTTTAATACTCATTCTCTGGATTAGGTGGTGTGCTTTCCACCTTTTCTATAATTAAGTGTAATATATCTTAGATGATTATTTACATAGAGAGTAGCTGATAAGGCTAGTTTAAATTATTCCTATATTTAAGCTTCTAATAATAAACACTATGAAAAAGCTACTACTTCTGTTGCTGATAGTTCCAATGATTTCTTTTGGGCAGGAGATAAGAGTGGTCAGGGTGATTGATGGAGATACATTTGTCATAGAAGGTGGAGAACGAGTCAGAATGATTGGCATTAATGCACCTGAATTAAAAGACATATATGGAGTTGAGTCAAAAAATCATCTTAAAACTCTTATTGAAAGCAAATATGTAAATCTAATTAAGGGAGATGTTACTGCTAATAAAGACTACTTTAAAAGGCTTTTAAGGTATGTGTATCTTGATTCAACTGATATAAACTTAAAGATGATAGAAGATGGTTTTGCATCAGCGTATTTGAAATATCCTTTTTCTAAATCAAAGCAATACAAATCTACATTTAACTATATAAAAAATAATTAATCCTCTGGTGAAGTAAAAAGCTTTGTATCAGATTTTTGATTCTTAGTAAATAGTAATCAGGGGGTTTTTTTATGCTTAATTTATTTTAATCAGATTTTTAAATATATAAAAATCTAATAACCATACTATGAAAAAACTACTACACTGTATAATCATTCTCCTAATCTTTGCGAATTGTAATTCAGAGACAAAGAAGGAGAGCTATACTATTGACTACCTCAAGTCAAACAAATGGTGCACAACGGAAGAGTGCTTTTCAAAGGTGTTGTTGAGTTTAGCGATAATGAAATGAAGGTTACAAATAACGGTCAACCTGAAGCCATCTCTTAATGTGGTGTTTGGGCAAAAAAAGCGACAGTTTAATTATCGTTAAGCACCGGTTATACCGTTGGTGTAGACGGCAGAGGATTTAAAAACAACTTTAAAATGAAATCGTTGGACACTTTGATATTTATCTTTAGGTGACGAAGTTGAAATGTTTAAAAAAACTTTATAGAGTAAGGTAAACTCCTCCAAATATTAATTGGGCAAATGATGCGTCTAAACAGCCTGACTGGGATGGTATTTCTAATCCTCTTAAATATGTCACCTGGAGAATCATTAAGCGAAGAGGGTTTGGATTAATAGTCAAACTACGAAGTTAAACAGGGAGAGTCTATAGCTTCGGGATTACTTTAGTAATCCAGATGTGACGAAGGTGAAAAAAGTGCCAAAAACGTGCCAAAAAAGCTAAAAATTCCGTATATTAATGTAAGAATTGCTCTTTAAGGAATTTGTTTTTCAACTGAGGAAACAGTTGGGTAGAGTTGGGAGAGGCCTAAGAAAAAACCCCTACTTATCGTAAGGGCTTGATTTTAATTGCTTTAGAAGCGGTTACTGCTTGCTCCTCCTCAAGGACTCGAACCTTGGACCCTCTGATTAACAGTCAGATGCTCTAACCAACTGAGCTAAGGAGGAATGTTAATATTATAGTCCTTACAAGAGATTTTAAGATTTTAACACCTATTAAATGTCAAAATTCACGATTTAAAATTACAAAATTATAAAAAGTGCTATTTACTAAATCCCAAACAGTTGGCAAATATAATATCATTTTTCAGAAAGTAAAGCAATACCGTTTTAATTTTTTGCTGTAACTCTGTAACAGGTTACCACCCTATTCTTGGTCTTGGTTTTTATCAAATTCCCAAGTGGTCGGACATCAGAGTTCCATCCACCATTTTCTTCATCTCTTGTTACGATGTCAATAAACAATGGTTGGTCTAAAACATCCTTTTCATTTGACTCGTGCTTCAGTTTGGGGAGCAAGTAATGAAGCTCTCTCTGGAGCATTTTTATTTTCTGTTCTTTGGTCACATAATCAATATCTAGCTTTTAAGCATCCTCATCATTACTTTCTGTAATTTATCGTTAACCTCTGTGGTAAATTTATACTGTAACGTGTAACAGGTTTTACACCTTTTGAGTGAGTCAAAACGAACCCAAGACACTCTGGGACGCGGGTTTACCCCTGCCCACTGGTTTTAACCCCCAAATAAAAGTGGGTAATTAGAGCCCAGCTATCCCCAGTAAAATAGGGGGTTTAGAGCTATATGACTCATAGAATCCTTTGGCTTATAAAATCTCCAGAGGAGTCTGCTCTTTCAAGTAATTTTGCTGGAGTAACGCTTTGAAAACCATTATTTTTTTTGGTTTGAGAAAATAAAAACAAAGGGAGTATCAGCATTAAAGCCAAATTCTTATTAAGCATAATAAGATATGGTTTTCATAGAATCTATTTAAATCACAATATACCAATACTATCTTAATTTAAATCACACAACAGATTTAGCAGAACCTGCACTTTTAATTTTAATACTCATTCTCTGGATTAGGTGGTGTGCTTTCCACCTTTTCTAGAATTAAGCCCCCTGACTCCACAGGGGGTTTTTTTAACAAAACAATAACACAAACCTTATAAGGGTTTTGTGTTTCCAAATTGTATTATATATAGAACAGATTTTATGTTTGAAATTTGTTTTAAAAATACTTATTACGGTTTGGTTTCATATCCTTCTGTTTTTAATGTATTTGGTTAAGGAACCCTCTGGTGATTCGGAGGGTTTTTTTATGTGAAAAAGATTATTTTCATTATCTGACGTTTTTTGAAGATTTAGACGGTGTTGAGGAAGATTCATCCCTGAACTCACTGAAGATGATATGCCTGTATTGAGGACAAGTCCCCCACACCGGTCTGTTAAGGTTTCTCAGGGAGGAACCTGTTGCGAAAGAAGTTGGTTCAGTTGTAATATTTGTGACACACCACCCTATTAAGTTTTGATCGAAAGAAGTTGCAACTCGAATCATATAATTCATATCAATAACTGCTGCAGTATTCCAAGCAGTGTAAGTCAAGCCGTCAACAGGAACCTCCTTTTTATTAACATCTTGATCAAATGAAGTTGCACAGAATTCGCATAGCTTTATTTAAATTATAATTTATTAGAGGCAGGAATCAAACGGGCATTTAAATTAACTGAATCCATGTCTTTGTCTAGAGGAAACATCGGTCTTTTAATATGTTTATACTCTAAACGTTCAAGGTCTTGATCTACTCCTCCTGGGGTAAGAGCCATAATCCAATCACCACGCATATCATACAGCTGAGGGACTAGATATCCTATCTTAACAACTAAAACATCTGCTACTCTAGGGCTTAATCCAAGTTGAGTAAAATCCTTTTCGTGATGATAGGGTTTACGTTTTTTAGTAACAATTACTTTGATGCTTCCCACGCGAACTACAACCTCTATTTCTGCATGAACATCACCCTTATAAATTGCTTCAACCACACCTTCTAGTAGTATTGGAGGCGAAAAGCGGTTG
>CASIAE010000025.1 GCA_949372605.1 uncultured Flavobacteriaceae bacterium | reverse complement strand
TCCTGTAGTTGGTGTCCAAGCGTAAGCAAAACCTGATACGGCTGAGGTTCCTATAGTAGCACTAGTCGTATTACAATCAATTGTAGCATCTGACCCTGCGTTAGCTGTTGGAGTAGCATTATCTACCGTTACTACTACTGTATCAGACGCTGTACAACCGGTTGATGAATTAGTGATTACTAAAGTATAAGTTGTGGTGCTAGTTGGTGTTGCTGTCGGTTGTGCTACTGTGGAGGAAGACAGTCCTGTAGTTGGTGTCCAAGCGTAAGCAAAACCTGATACGGCTGAGGCTCCTATAGTAGCACTAGTCGTATTACAATCAATTGTAGCATCTGACCCTGCATTAGCTGTTGGAGTAGCATTATCTACCGTTACTACTACTGTATCAGACGCTGTACAACCGGTTGATGAATTAGTGATTACTAAAGTATAAGTTGTGGTACTAGTTGGTGTTGCTGTGGGTTGTGCACATTGCGCGTTAAACCCTGTAGATGGTGTCCAAGCGTAAGTAAACCCTGATACGGCTGAGGCTCCAATAACAGCACTTGTATTATTACAATCAATTGTAGCATCTGACCCTGCATTAGCTGTTGGTATTGTACATGCTTCAGTTACAAGTCTAAAGAAGTCACCCTTTTCTCCATTCTTACAACCCATAGTAAAGGTTTTATTACTATTTGTTACTGTATACCAATCTTTATCATTAGTGTCTGTCCATGAACTATGTAGACTTCCGCCATTAAATTGTCCTGGCTCAAAATGCATATCATTGCTGGGAGTAGAATCATAATGACTTGAAGAAAAACTTGAACCTGTAAAATGCTTAAATTGATCATAATCAACATAAACTCCAAGAATTTTGTTATCAAAAGTCACAATACCTCCTGATGTACTTCTAAAATTGGAGCCGTCATGATTTAAATAGACCATATATACATTTACAGCGTCACCAACAGTTAATGAGCCTTCATATTGAATGTATGACCCCCCTTGATTTAATGAGTTTATAATTGATGAGTTTAATACTAATCCCTCTGCTTCAATAGTCACTGCATTGGTATTACCAGGATCATATCCTGTAGGAGAGCCTTGTTGATTATAGAATGCGCGAGAAGGTAAGCCTGTATGTTTTTCAATCATATTAGAATTAGTAGAAGCAATTCCCTGACCCTGAATAAAATTAATATTAAATGAAAAAAAAACAATTAGAATAGCATACCTATAAATACCATTATTTAAATTCATATGAGCACTTTCAGCTTGCATTAATTATTGAATTCATTTATAAAAACAAATTCAGTTCTTCTGTTTTCTTGATGCAGGAATTCATAACAGGTTTCACCATTTGAACATTCATTAATAAGTTTTCTTTCACCATAGCTTTCTACTGTGATTCTCTTCTCAGAAATACCTCCTTTATTTACCAAATATTCAGTGGTAGATTTATTTCTTCTCATTGACAAGGATAAATTATAGGGTTGATCACCTCTTGAATCTGTATGAGATAATAAAACAACTTTAACTTTTGGAAATTCATTCATGTATTTAATGATCTTGACCAATTCTAATTCCGCATCGGGTCTTATATTAGACTTGTCAAAATCATATAAAATATGTTTTAGTTCAAAATCTTCACACAAAGCAGTATTATCCTCAATTAAAAACCAAGCATCTTTTTTTAAAGTATATTTTAAGTGATATAAAAGTTTAATTGCTTTGCTTTTAGATTTAAAACGACCGTATGCGACCCTAAACAGGCCTTCAGGATTAATCTCAGCTATAGCTGCATCATAACCCTCAATTATTAAAGATTTCATTTTTCTTTCAGCATTAGATTTATTGCTAAATGAACCAGCAATTATACTAAAATGAGAGCATGTTAATTCATCTTTTTTATTGGAAGTATACTGTAGCACTGGTTTTAAAACCAACTTTAAATTCTTTATTTTTTCTGAACTATTAGTAAAAACTAATGTGTCATTTTTATAGTTTTCTTTTTCACCAATAAGTTTATATAAGCTAAAGTCACAAACTAAATCAAGGGCATATGCACCATTAATATCAGATTTAAATGTTTCAATAGTATTATTATCTTGATCATAAATAGTAACATCAGCATTAGGAATACTTTCAAGTGTATTTTTATCAACTATAACTCCTTTAACACTTTGTTCGCATGGATTTCTAGTGAAACTATAAATATCATCATCACCTTTTCCCCCAGCTCTATTTGAGGTGAAATATCCATTTAAACTAACCTCGTTTATAAGGTATCCAAAATCATCTTTCGGACTATTAATCGGTTTTCCAAGATTAGTTACTACTTCTTTTGAAGTTGAAAGGTTATCAATACTATTAAATTTAAAAACATCCAAACCTCCCAAACCGAGATGAGAATCTGATGAAAAATATAATGTACCATTATCACTAACATAAGGAAAGTTTTCACGTCCTTCTGTATTAATCTTTGTACCCAAATTTTGTAGAGTTCCAAAAGTGCCATCCTTATTAATATTAGCTAAAAAAATATCTGATCCACCAATAGTTCCAGGCATATCAGATGTAAAGTATAATTTTGTTTCATCAACACTTAAAGTGGGATGAGCAACATTATAATCATCACTATTAAAGGGTAGAGACTCTATATCTCTCCATTTTTCATCTCTAAAAGTTGCTTTATAAATTTTTAAACCAATTATATTTTTATCGTTTTTTCTTGAGCTATTTCTTGTGAAATAAATAGTTTTTCCATCTTTTGTAAAGGCTGCTGAAGACTCATGATGTTTGGTGTTTACCTTGCCAGTAATTTCAGTTATATTACCTTCTTTGTCAAATTGAAATAAATCTAAGAAAGGTTGATTATTCCAATTATATAATTTATTTTTTTTATTCCTTGAGGAGGCAAATATTAAATTACCATTATAAATGGATGTCCCAAAATCTGAAAAGGAAGAGTTTATCTCTAAATTACGTAAAGGGAACTCATCAGATACTAAATCTATTGCCTGAAGGTAATTTATATTGAATAATTTACTTCGTGAATCTTCCGGATATAACTTAATAAACTTCTTCATAATTCTGTCAGATTCAGAATAATTTTCAATTGCCTTTAAGGACTGCGAGTATCTGAAATAAATTTCTTTATCCAAAGCGTCTTCATTTAGTGACAACAATTGATTATACCATCTAGAAGCATTTTCCATTTGTCCATTAAAATAATATGAATTTGCAAGGAGAAGAGTCTTTGTGTCATCTTTGCCGACTTTGGCTGATGAAGAAAGCTGCTCAATTATTTTGGCATATGATAAATTATCATATTCTTTTTGTGCCTTTTTATTTTTTTGACCAAAACAGACCTTAACAAGACATAATGTAAACAACGATATTATAAATAGTCTATTTTTCATTATTGTAGCTTTTAAAAGAATCTTGGTGATAATATTTTATTTATTTGCTGCAATTCAAATCTCAACATAACTTCATGAGTTCCTCCGGTATATTTATTTCCAATAGAAGTGTTATAATCATATGCATAGCCAATAAATAAAGTTTTATTTACCTGAAGCCCAGTCAATCCACTAAGAGAATCATCCCATCTGTATGCTAAGCCGAATACAAATCGATTATTAAACATTGCATTTATTGAAAGGTCTGCTATGAGTGGGGCGCCAGATACAGCTTTAATTAAAAAGGCTGGTTTTAACTTTATATCATTATCTATATTAAATACATATCCCCCAATTAGAAATAAATGTAAACGTTCCGAAGCTAACGACTCTTTGTAATCATTATAATGCTCTGTAGTCAAAAAATTTGGTGCCGAAAGTCCTAAATAACCTCTAGTGGAGTGTAAATACAAACCAGCACCTATTGTTGGAGAAAACAAACTTATATTTTCATTAAAAGCTACATCTGTATTTTGAAAAGAATTACCCCTGCTAAAGTCTGAACTTAAATTATGTAGTCCTCCTTTAAGTCCAAATGACAACTCCGTTGATCTATTTAATCTTATTGTATAAGAAAAATTTAGATTTATGTAGTCCTCTCTTATTGGTCCTAATTGATCACTTACAATACTTATCCCCACCCCAAGATTTTCGTTTTTTAAAGGAGAATGAATTCCAAATGTTAGTGTCTTTGGAGCACCATCAATACCTACCCATTGTGTGCGATATAAACCCAAGTAACTCAATACCTTTCTTTGACCCGTGTATGCAGAGTTTACACTCATGGTGTTATAAATATATTGAGTGTATTGTGAATCTTGTTGTGAACATACCTCAAGACTCATCAGTATTCCAATAAATATTAAGAATAATTTTTTCACTATTAAATAGAAATTACAGCTGAGTTAAGACTTTCAGAATCCGAAAGTTTTAGTTTTTTCCCTAATCTATATCTTTGAGTTTCAACTGTTCTTATTGCCACTCCTGTTATTTGAGAAATTTCATTAGTGCTTTGATTCATTTTAATATAAGCACACAGGCGAAGATCAGTTTGTGAGAGTTTTCCGTATTTTATCACTAAAGACTTGAAGAATTCAGGATATACTTCTGTAAATTGACTCTCAAAGTTTTCAAATATTTTTTCAGATCCAATGATTCTATTAATTTCTTTTTCAATTTCAAAAGATACTTTTACAGAATCTTTGTTTTTATCTTTTAGCTTTAAAACACTGATCTTTAAAATATTTAGATAATTGTTTCTTTGAGCAATGAAATTTGTTTTACTAACTAACTCTAATTGTTTTTTCTCTAATTTAGTTTTTGACACATCCTTTTCTACTTCAAGTCTAATATTCCTTTCTTTTTGATAATTATAATTCACCCTTATGTATAAAAGTGAAAACAATAGAATTACAAACCCTATAATTAGCATGAGTAAATTTCTATTATACCTAATCTTATTTTGATTTAATTCACTTTGTTTATCTGAGAGCAATATTTGAGTCTCTATGTTTGAAAAAAAAGCTTTGGAATTAGCTGATACTCGAACTGTACTTATATCAATCAATGAATCTTTTATGATAATTAATTTCTTTAAATTATTCCTTTGCCTGTAAACACTCTCTAAGACCTCAAAGTTTACTTTTTTAAAAAATCGGCTTAAAGATTTGTCGTTTAAGTTTTCAATTGCACTTTTTTCAGCATTATTGAGGTCTTTAAGTCCAAGGTAAAGTTGAGATGTCTGAGAATTAATTGAAGGAATTTCATCTGGAAAATCAGCTAGTAATTCTTTGGCTTCATTTAAATAATTTAAAGCAGTATTAAATTCTTTTTTTGATCTATAATACTCACTATATTGGAGTATTAAATAGCCGTAATATTTCTGAATAAGAGAATTTTCATCAATTCCTGTAGCCTTATTTATATTGTTGTACAATAATTTAGCTTTATCAAAATATTCATTGGATTTGTAAAGTTGACTCTTATTATTAAGGAATAAGCTTACAAGCTGAACATAGGAATACATCGCTCCCTCTGAATCTTTTAGTTTTTCTCTATTACTAAGAGACTTTAAAAAATGTTCTTCTGCTAATTTGTAATCACCTTGTCTTTGAGCGATTAAACCAAGGTTACCATAAACAGTACATAGACCAATTTCTCTATTCCTCTCATTTATAAATAATAAAAAGTTTTTCTTTGCCTCTAAGACTTTCACTTTAGCATTTTCAATATCACCAGTTGCGTAATATAAATTACTTATGTTAAGCAAAAGCCATGGTGGGCTCTTGGGTTTTGGTTCAACTAAATCTGATTTAGGAATAAGCTTGTAAACTTTAAGTGCTTCTGAATAATAGTATAAAGCTTCATTATAATATGATTTAGAAGTTAACACTTGTCCCATTAAACCATAGCTTCCAACTAAATTTCTTGTTGCCTTATTTAAATCTACTGCATCAAGTAACTCGAAACCAATATCAAGGGCCTTGTCAGGGTCTATTGAGGAATATTTTCTTATTGAATCATTAAGTGAGTTATGGTCAATGGAGGTAAATTGTAATTGACCAAAAAAAACATTCAAAAAAAGAACTAATGAATAAAACATTTTTTAATTGTTTGAAATTTTTTAGATTTAAACATATGAGCTTTCAATAACTCAGTCTACTGGTTTGTAATATAAATTTTGCCTCTTTATTTTAGTTTTTACTATACAAAAATACAGAATATAGGACTACGTCAACACACTTTGCTCTATATGTAGTAGTAATGACGTATCCTTGTAAGACTGCCATTTAGGTTGTTATGCTTTTGGAAAACAATCAACCGTATACCTGAAAACACATTAATAATTATAAATCAACTCTTCTTTTAGTTTTTCTTAATCAGCTAAAAACCATTGCCCTACAGTCCAAAAACTTTTGAAAAGGCCCATTAAGATAACAAACCGCTTAACCTATTCAACCCAATTTCGCGAGACAATTATTATATGCCAGAAGATTTAATTGGATATTTTTCTACTTGTAAAACAGTTAACAATTCCGACCGGGGATATGGGAGGGTGACCTTATCCTCTGGCAAATAGGTAAAAACTTCAGGGTAAGGCATGGGGAGATTATTAAATATAACAGCGAGGGTAAGAGGTGAAAACAGACCTCTTTACAGGTTTGTGAAAAACAATAGATTGCCAGCTCGAGCAGTGTTTGTTTGGAGAGCATTTAGGAGTCGACAATGATTTACCCTATGCAATTGTTGAGTCTGCAAAACCGCTGCATTAATAGCATTGTTTTGCCATGCTTTAATTGGAGTGCTTCAAACTCAGCTGGACAATTAGAGAAGAAATGCAAGGCCCTTATGGGCAGAAAAGTAACCCTATTCGCTGATCATAATCAATATGATAAAAATTCGAATTGGAAAGCCAATGGAGATAAGTATGGCTTAGAGGTCAGTAAGGATTGTGAGCTTTGGTATAAGGCTAGATTGATTGTCGCAAAGTACGACATTGCAGACTATTATTTGAATGACTTAAAAATGTTAAATGAGCCTATTAAAATGGTTGATCCAGCTTGAAACGATTGGCTGGCAGAAAACCAACACCTATTTAAGCCTATGGGGTTGAAGAGGAATTAGGTTTACCTCTTGTTTTAAATTTCATTCCATGGATTTAAATAATCGTTCAATCGATCAAAAGTGAGAATTACAATTTAAATGAACCACTAGATTTTGATTTCTAAAGATGAATTAGCTTTTTCATCTGTCTTATAATAGTTTTGAATATCCCATTATAACAAAATGATTTTTTATCAGGATGTCCTATTACTACTAATCCTTTACGAAGACCCCATTTATGGTCTTACCTGTTCTATCTTTTATTTCATCCCAAGCTGCTTCCAAACACTCACTTGGTGTAAATCCACATTGTTGAGCCAGTATAATTAAAGTTACAAAAGAATCACCGATTCCATCTTTAAGTTCTACTCTATCATCCTTTGCAAGCGCACCTGCGGTTTCTCCAACTTCTTCCATCACCTTCAACATTTGTTTTGTTGAATTTTCTGGTTTTAGGATGTTCTTATCATCTGCCCATTGGGTAACATTTTCTATTAATTTATCAAATTTCATAATGGTTTTTTTTCCCTATAACGTCTTTTAAGTCTCTTGATTATATTTTGCTTGAGACTCATATTCTAAATATAGAAAAAAACATGTTTATAATGTGTTGCGGCAATCGCAAAAATTAAAAAAACACCAACAGTATATTACTATGAAATAAAATAAGATTTGAATCCCAAGGATACAACGTACAATTTCAAGCCTACGAAAAAAAGCTAGAGCTTGAACAGGTTATTGCCAGAGAATTAAAAGCAAAAACTGGAATTGATTTTAGAGCTCAAGATCTTTTCCCTGACCCTGAGTTAAAGCTTTTTAAGCTAATTGAGAAACGCTTTAAAAACGAGAATCCAATGAACCTCTCAGGCTTTAAGCTTGCTGAGCTCAAAGAGATAAGACTCTCTAATCTACTTAACAATGAAATCTTTGATTATGGAAAGCGTCTTCATATTACTAAAACCAGATAAAAAGGATTTTTCACCGTATGCTGAAACAGATTCATGAACTGGAAAGGGTAGAAGCCCTTGGATTTTTCAAGTTACTTCTTAAGTAAACAACTCGTTTCTATTAGTGTTAAATTATTATTTTATGTGATACCTTATTCCTATAAATCCATTCCTTCCCTGATTAGAGTAATATACATAGCTAGGGTCAAAAGACAATGCGTCTGGATTGTTTGGAGTTGGAATCACTTGTCCAGAATTCCCAAATCTAACCTCTTTGTCAAAGGGATCAAAAGCACGAGCAATACTATTAGCAGCAGGTTTGAAATCTAAAATATTTTTGATTCCAGCAAAAAGTTCAATTTCATTAAAAGTATGCAGGTAGCTTGAAAGTTCATTATGTTTATGACTGGGCTGTAAGGGTCTCTTGTATCCAGCAAACCCAGTAGCGGGAGTTTCATGCGTTCCAATGACCGTTCCAGAAAGATCAAATATGATTTTCGGATTGTAAATGGCATAACTGATCCTGTAATTACCAGAGACTTTTTCAGTTAAAAAAGGATATATAGTTTCGTTATTTTGAATAATTTTAGAGTCAATAAATGTAGCTCCCATATTTATTTTGAGTCCGTTTGCAGACACACTATTGATATTTAAGGTCACACCTTGAGTTACAGATTCCCCGTCTAGGTTACCATAAATAATTTGGTTTGGATTGGTATCGTAATCAGGTAAAATTCTATTTGAAAACACAGTATTAAACACACTAAGATCCAAATCAAAAATAGTCCCATATTTAGAATACAGTTTTTGATTCCAGTTAATATTTATATTCCGTGATTTTTCTGGCAAAATATCTTCGCTAAAGATTACGTCTCTTGCACCTGTAAGGGCGGCATGGTCTTCTGTAAAGACATTGACCACTCTGTAGCCCGTTCCAAATCCAAGTCGAACAATTGAGCTTTTATTCTTACTGGCCCATTTATAGTTTAGTCTAGGAGTCAAGATGTCACCATAAATTGAGTTTTTGTCATATCTAATTCCAGAGAGTAGCGATTTGAGATTCACTAAGATTCCACTCGTCCTGAATGAAAATACCGGGTAGGTGATGTGACCTCTTTTTTTGTAGTCGCAGGGGTATTGTCGTCGTAGCTTGTATACCTGAAAGTGGCTCCAAACAATAGATTATGATTTTTTATTTTTTTAGAATAAACCCCTTGGATAAATCCAATTATTTGTAATGCATTATACGAAGTGACGCCATAAACCGAATTTTGATCATGGTTGTTTAGGCTGTATTGTATAAATAAATTTTCAGAAATATCGTACTTTCCAAAGGCTTCAATTCTGCTGGTATAAATACTTTCGCCATAGACTTCATTGCCCCCTCTATAACTTGAATTCCAGTTCGTTTCACCACCCCATCTGTTTTCATAAAAGTAGCGAAATGCCAGACTGGTTTTTTTGGTTTTAATTTTATTGAAAACTGAAACCCTGTGTTGTAATGTCATGTCTGTAAATCCATCTCCGTTTTTATCAATTGGATTGGAATAATTAAAATAATTCACGCCAATCAACCCCGAAGCATTATTTAATTTGTACTTAGAACCCAGATCTATGTTTAATTCACCCCATGAAGTAGTAAAAGATTCAATGCTAAACGGGTGTACGTTTTCAGGGAGCTTCGTAATTAAATTGATAACGCCACCAATCGCCTCTGACCCGAAAAGGGTAGAGGCAGGCCCTTTTATAACCTCCACTTGCTTGATGAGTGATTGTGGGATTCCAGAAAGCCCATAAACCGAGGACAGTCCACTAACTAAAGGCAGTCCATCAATCAAAACCATCGTGTTTGCACCTTCTTGCCCATTAATATGAATATCTCCCGTATTACAAATATTACAATTTAGTTGAGGCCTGACACCATTGATCCCTTCTATGGCTTCAAAAAAACTTGCTTTTGGAGTAGCTCTAAAAAATTCATCGGTATAGAGCTCAACTTGGATCGTACTTTTTAACTTCGAAACTTGTCTAAGTGTTCCAGAAATAACTACTTCGTCTAAGCTGTCATTATTCAATACAATTGACCCAAGGTTAAAACTGTTTTCCTTTACATTCATTATTTTAGAACTACAGCCAACAAATGAAATAACCAACTTATTGATGCCTTTTGAAGAAGCAATCGAAAAAGCACCTTCTTTGTTAGTGATTGCACTTTTTTTATTTAAATTATTATAAACGGTAGCACCAAAAAGAAGATTATTGTCTTGATCTTTAATGACCCCATTTATAGTTTGTCCAAACGAGATGTTTGTAAAAAGAAAAAATAGGGTAGAAATAATACTATATTTTAAGTTCAAAGTTTTAAATTTAATAAGTTAAAAAACAATAGTTCACCACCACAAAACTAATAAAAAATGTTCACTACCACATAACTAATGAAAAAAACTAAGGAAAAAGAACACTATTTAAAGGAAATTTATAAACTTGAAGCGAGCGATCAAAATGTATCAGTATCGATTCTTTCGGCCATGTTTGGCATTTCTAAGCCATCGGTTTCCAATATGATTAAAAAGCTAGTGACTATGGAGTTATTAAATTCGGCACCGTATAAGGCCATAGTCCTTACTTCGGAGGGACGAAAACTTGCTCGTACGGTAGTAGCTAAGCATCGTTTAATTGAGTTATTCTTAGTTGAAATCATGGATTTTGAACCCGAAAATGTTCATGAAATTGCCGAAGAAATAGAGCACATAGAAAGTCCACCATTTTTTAGAAAAGTTAAAAAAATGTTAAACCAACGTGAAATCGATCCTCATGGCAGTCCTATTCCTGATATTGAGTTTTAGTTTTTTCATAAAATGTTTTAACTCGTAATCAGGGTGCCCTTCGTTCGAGTCCAAGACGAGAAGCAAGCAGTAACCTCTCCTAAAGCAATTAAAATCAGCCCTTACAATAATAAGGATTTTTTCTTTTACGTATGTGTTAGTTTGGTTTTCGAATTACTCTCTTATTATTCACCTCAGACCCCCTTTTATCCTTAAATTGGGATTTGATTAACTCTTTGTGCAATTCAATTCTTTGAAATGTCTTTTTAAATAGTTCGAAAGCATTAGTGAGCTTTGTTTCCCATTATTTAAAAGTTAATATAATTTCATCTCTGTTTGATTTATTCTTTTCGTCAAGTTTATGAGGAAAACTTGGAGTTGTTTTAGAGAGGATTTCAGGGTTTTTAGAAAAAGTTAATTCGATTACCAAAGGATCTGAATTTTTATCAACCCCACCTAAATTATTGGAATGGACGTGAACTAAAGTTAATCCTGTTTTTGAGATAAAATTTTTAATTTCACCATTATGTTGATCACAATCATGAAACTCAATAACTAGCCCTTGAATCCTATCTTCAAGCTTTAATATTTTATTTAAAATAAAATATTCACCCCCCTCAATATCAATTTTAAAAAATATATTATTTGAATCGGTCCTGTTAATGACATTTTTAAGTGATATATTTCCCTCCCCTTGGTCATTAGAAATAAATTTTTTTATAAATTTTTCTCTATTTAAAACATAAAAATAGAGTTTGCCTATATAGTCAATAAAAATTTTAAAATCTTTCTTTCTATAAAACCTTAAAAACATGTAAAGTATTTTTTTTAAAAATCTTATAAATAGAAAATTAAATGACAAATTATCATCTACACCTATGAAAGGTTTGTTGAATTGAACTTCAAAATTCCAGTCATCATAAATACCCAAGCCAATGACAAAATCGGAAGCTTCATATGAATTCTTTTCTACCAAATATCCTCCATCATTTTTGCTTCCAACTCTTATTAAATTATATTTATATAATGGTAAGTATGCTTTGTCCATTGTTTTTTATTAATTAAAATTAACACTCTGTATAATTGAAAAATTAACAGAAACTAGCGTTTTAAATTTATTTTTATTAGCCTTTTTAGATAAGTGTAAATTTAATTAGCAATTATCTACAAAAAGACGATTTTTTTTCATGTATCCAAAAGTTTGAATCATTATTTATTTGAGCCCTTCATTTACAATTTGATTCATATAATCGAACAAACATCTTTAATCGAATGTTAAGAAGCTCCATTTGTTGAGCCTAGTGAGTTTTTTATAATTAAAAAAGGATCTGATGTTCAATTTGTCTAAAACCAAACTAACACATACCTAAAAAGAAAAAAAACCCTCACTTACCGTAAGAAATTAATTTTAATTGCCTTATGATCGATTACTGCTTGCTCCTTCTCTAAGTATCGAGCGAAGGGCCATCTGATTACGAGTTAAAACATTTTATGAAAAAACTAAAACTCAATATCAGGAATAATACCGCTCATTAGCTTTTACATTCTTTCCATGTCAACATCATAGAGCATTACAATACAGCTTTGATCATTTATCTATATAACTACTGTTTTTAACCGTCTCAAACTTCAGCTCATTTCTTATGTGGATCAAAGAAACTTTTTCACTTATCGAAATTATTCATTGAAATTTTTAAAATTAAATTCATTATTTTAGATTTTATAGTGATTAAAGGCCTAAAAAAACAAAAACTACTCTTATTTTAAATAAAATCCTTATTTTATTTAAGATTAATGAAGGATTTTTAAGTTCTTCGTACTTGATTAATAAAATCTTTATGGATTAGGTTTAATTACTGTCAATATTCGAAGATAATCAAACACAATATTTCAATGCTAGTAGTTTTGTTTATTAATCCCTTAAAGAAATTATTATTATCAAAATATAGAGTAAGTCGACATCGCTACGATTTAAAGGAAAAGTTAAAAGGTATTTAATGAATTAAAGGATTAATGGCAAAAAAAGAATGTGAAAAATGTGCTAAAGCCTATCGGCTGATGTATCGTGTGCAATACAAACCAATCAAAGAATGGGTTTTTCTTTGTAACGACTGCGTTATTGAAGTAAGAAAGGACAACGAAGATTATCGCTACGGAGGAACTTGGAAAGGGTAACGGAGCATATTTAACTGTTCTAAACGCTAGTTTGACTGGGCTTAAAGCCACCGGATTTTTTGTGCATAATAGAGGGGTATTACCGTCTTTCAAAAATAATTACCCCAAACGGGTTTGTTTTTGCTTTGTAGTGAAGCGTTAAACGAAAACTGATTTGGTTCCAAGTGAATTTTTTAACGCATCATTTTAACAGATTTTGATTAAAAGTAGATGTACCTATAAACATCCTTCTCAGCTTTATTACTTCATAAGTATCCCAAGATTCAATGTCTTTATTGAAAGCAGTACTATTTTCAAAAGCACCCCACCATTAGTAACCTCAGAAGCATCCCAGTTGCCTATGTTATGATTGAAGACAGTGGCCTTGAGAAAACAAAAGATGAGGTGTTAACAGTATAAAATTATAAATCTATATGTCATTCTTTTTGGTATGTAAGTTTTTACGGACCTAATAAAAGTCATGAAACACTCAGGTCTATTTTACAAGTTATATAAAGTCTGGGGATGGGAGATTGTTTTAAAAGAACACACAGTTTAATAAGCCTCAAAAGAGAATCATAAAGCACTTAAAGAATCACGACTAAATTCAAAAATTATCTTTTTCAAACGCTTCTAAGCTCCAAACCATTTCAGGATTCTCGATAGAATCAGGTGCTGTTCCCATTGCTTTGGCATGGATGTCATCGTCTATATTATTAAACCTGACAACCCAATGATCAACTCCCTCAATTTTAGAAATACCCTCAAGCAATTCGGCATCTATGTTGTGTTTCTTTTTTAAGTGATAGGCAAAAAAATAACAGCTTTTCCAACTTTGATCTGGTTTTGGTTTGAAATCCAAAAGAAACTCATCTATTAATTCTTGTCGCTCCATTGTTGTAAATTGTTATTCTTTACAAAGAAAAGAAAAGTTTTGAAAACACAGAAGAGATAAGCCTGTTGTTTGGGCCGAAGGATAAGTTTATTCTTTGCGTTTATGTTGCCTTTAAGACATTAAGTAGGTGTTTTCGAAACGGAAACTCCTTTTGATTTAAAGGATTATAAAAACAGATCGTTTATTTTTTCTTTCTTCTATTCGCGTGTTTATCCCCTTTGGTTTTGGGCTTGCTATATTTTTTGGCGATCTTAAACTTATAAGATCCACCTAAGTTGGTTTTTTTGTTTTTGTCTTTTTTTTCTTCCATTTTACAAGGGATAAAAAAACGCCTCTTTAACATACTTAGAGGTGCCTGATTTTATTTTTTAGCTTTACAAAGTTTGCACTTAATTTCTATTCCGTCAATCTGTACTTTATTCTTAGCATAGTCCTTGACGCTTTTAAACGACTTGCATCCAGGACATTTTACCTCAGTTAGCAGTCCTTCACTATCAAATTTTCTTCTGCTTAAATACAAAGGAGTTTGCTTGCTATAGGCTTTAATTTTGTTTTTGTCTTCTTCGTTCATGGTATGGTATTTTCTAGGACATAAACTTACGAAAGAACTGCTTGAATAGAATTACTTTATTGTTCAATAAAAAAAACCTTCGTTTAAAAAGTATAAAGTAGCTTTTAAGAAATCAAATTAAAAGACTTAGAGCGAAAGATTCGAAGTCAAATGTATTTCACTTAATTTTACATCTTAAATCAAGCTATGAGTAAAAATAAAGTTTCCTTTCGTTGGGCATTTAAAGAGTTTATTTGGCCCAGAAGAAAAATCGTTTCTTTCGGACTTTTCTTAATACTTGTGCGGAGTTTATCGGGCTTGGTGCTTCCCTATGCCAGCAAAACACTTAATTGACGAAGTCATCCCCTCTAAAGACACCGATGCCTTGACCTTGTTGTTGATCGTGGTTTGTACGGCCTTATTATTTCAGTCCATCAGTTCTTTTTCATTAACGCGAATTTTAAGCGTAGAAGCACAACATTTGATTTCTGTTCTTCGTGCGACTGTGCAACAAAAATTACTCAAACTTCCCGTTAGTTTTTTTGACAACAATAAATCGGGGGCCTTGGTCTCTCGAGTAATGACCGATGTGGAAGGCGTCCGGAATTTGGTTGGTACCGGCTTGGTACAATTGATCGGAGGAAGTATTACCGCCATCATTTCACTCGTAATTTTGATTCGAATCAATGCACAAATGACCTTGTTTGTTCTGGTTCCTGTTCTCATATTTGCCTTAATTGCGCTCAAAGCATTTGGATACATACGTCCAATTTTTAGAGCCCGTGGGAAAATTAATGCAGAAGTAACAGGAAGGCTAACCGAAACCCTAAATGGGATTCGGGTCATCAAAGGATTTAATGCAGAAACACAAGAACAACACGTTTTTGAAAAAGGTGTAGATGAACTGTTTCAAAACGTAAAAAAGAGTTTAACTGCCACCGCATTCATGACCAGTTCGTCAACCTTTTTACTGGGATTGGCATCCGCTGGCATCATGGGAATGGGAGGTTATTTCATTATGAAAAACACCATGACCTATGGGGAATTTGTTTCCTTTACACTCTTCCTAGGGTTTATGATTGCTCCCATTGTTCAGATGAGTAATATTGGAAGTCAGCTCACCGAAGCTTTTGCTGGACTGGACCGAACTCAAGAATTAATGGCGATCCCCGAAGAAAACGATCTCGAAACTCGAACCTTATCCCTAGCGAAAATCGAAGGAAATGTTTCTTTTAAAAATATTTCGTTTAGTTATGACGATAAAACTGAAGTGCTCCACGACATTTCTTTTGAAGCACCCAAGGGAAGTGTTACTGCCTTGGTTGGATCTTCTGGTTCTGGAAAATCTACCATTGCTGGTTTGGCCACTGCTTTTTTAAACCCAACTTCTGGGCAAGTTTTAATTGATGACGTTGATTTGTCAAAAGTAGACTTAAGGAGTTTTAGAAGTCAATTGGGCGTGGTGCTCCAAGACGATTTTTTATATGAAGGAACCATCCGAGAAAACATTCTTTTCCCACGACCTGACGCCACTGAAAAAGAACTTTTAGAAGCTGTTGAAGGTGCCTATGTAAATGAGTTTACCGACCGATTTGATGATGGTTTAGACACTCTTATTGGAGAGCGTGGTGTAAAATTATCAGGAGGACAACGCCAACGTATTTCAATAGCGCGTGCTTTATTGGCAAGACCTAAAATTGTAATTTTAGACGAGGCGACTTCCAATTTAGACACTCAGAGTGAAGCATTTATTCAAAAGAGTTTGTCTGTTTTGATGCAAGGATAGAACCACTTTTGTGATTGCCCACCGACTCAGCACCATTCAGAAAGCAGATCAAATCTCTGGTTATTGAAGAAGGCGATATCGTAGAACGTGGCAAGCATGAAGAACTGATTGCTGCAAAAGGAAGATATTATGAGCTGTACACTTATCAAACTCGCATGTAAGCCAATTTAATCAACTACCTTGCCCATATGGAAGGGAACTTGATTTTAAAGATACCATAGAAATCGGAGGTGTTTATAAAGTACAGGTTTCACAAAGATACTATTGATTGTAAAAACGAAGCTTGGACTCATAACAGCTTATGTCTATGACTTTGGAATGCCCAGTGGATCTGCTGTGCTGACCATAAGCGGATCAGAAGTCTTTTTAAAGGTTAAGTTTTAATAGCACAAGCTTTTCATTGAACAATCTTAATGTGGTTGAGCCATTGTTTTAAGCGGTCGGGCCATTGTTGTAAATGTCCGCGACCTATTCCGAGACCAAAACCGTGACCTCCCTCAGGATAGATATGCATTTCCACAGGGACTCCATTTCTCTCAAGGGCTTGATAAAATAAAAGACTGTTCGCTACGGGGACTGCTTTGTCATCTGTTGCATGCAACAAGAAAGTTTTTGGCGTTTGAGAGCTTACTTGTAAATCATTCGAATAATGATCGATCAATTTTTGAGATGCATTTTTCCCGATTAAGTTGTTTTTAGACCCACCGTGATAATGCTTTTTATCAAAAGTGATAACAGGATAAATTAAAACCATAAAATCAGGACGAGCACTCAAAGAATCAATTGGATCTTTTGAATCTCCTAGCACATTTTCATCGTAATGGGTACCAAGAGTTGAGGCCAAATGACCCCCTGCCGAAAAGCCCATAACTCCAACTTGACTAGGGTCTATATTCCATTTTTTAGCGTGATGTCGAACCAAGCGAATCGCCTTTTGGGCATCCTGCAAAGGCGCAATTTCTGGTTGGATGAGAGTGCTTGACTTTGGAAGACGGTATTTTAAGACAACGGCTGCTATTCCTTGTGCGTTATACCATTTCGCAATATCGATACCCTCCCAATCATAAGCAAGAATCGAATAGCCACCCCCAGGACAAATAACTACCGCCTGACCTGTGGCGGTTTTTTTGGAAGGTAGGAATACTTCAAGCGTCGGGTTTTGAACATTTGAAATCCTTAGAATGTCTCGATACATTTTATTTTCGACTTCCTCAGATGGATTTTGATTGGGAACTCCATCAGGCCAAAGCGGCAAAATTGTCTGTCCAAAGCTATCATTGAGACTTAAAAAAATTGTGACCAGTGCGACTAGATATAAGTTTTTCATTTGTAGTAATAAATTATCAAATAGTTTAAAAAAAAATTCTTTTAATTTAAAAGCGCCCCTTACTTAATGGCAAATGTTTTTAAGACTCATCAGAAAAGGTCTAGTAATCACAACTGAATAGAATCATTAAAAGGATCTTAAAAGGATTTATTTGTTTCTGCGAAACCATAAATAAAAGTTAGTAAGTTGAAGGCTTATATTCTCTTTTAAACTTATATTGAATAATCCTTTTTTAAAATAGACGGTATCACTTTTATCCTTAAACCAAATTTCATAATCATTTTCTATCATCCAGTTTTTTATTTCTTTTATAAAAGGGTTGATGTAATATTTACCATGCGTTTCAATCGAAATAACTTTTGGTCTACTGATTATGGTTAATAAGACATACCATTCACTTCCTTCAGTATCGATGCTGAGTAAATCGATATCTCCTTTATCAATATCTGAAAACAATTTACATTCTACCTCAATTTTTTTATTATTATCTATCTGATAACTGTCGTTTTTTAAAGCTGGACTTGTAGGTAAATCTGACACAAAGGTTGAGGCCTCTGCTTTAGACAATATTATAGTTCCATTGTGCTTGTAGATTGCTGCAGGAATAAGTGTCACATTATTGTAGCCCTCAAAATATGATTCTATCGCTTCAATTGATCTGGGCTCAGGTTCTACAAGAATTGTTTCTTTACCCTGTTTGATAAAGTCTATTATATTAGAAGTTTCAGGCAAATAAACCCCGACTTCACACACTTTTTGTATCGGTATCAATCTAGCATTTATTTTCTTGAAAATTAATTTATTTGATTGAAAATTCATTTTTTATAATAAGTGTGACAATGTTTTCCACAAAATACGTTTTTATGCGCTCAAGCTGTTCGGATTCAGATTAAATGGACTTATTTTTTAAATCAACATAAAGTTGTTCAACCTTATTTCTTGCCCATTTTGTTTTTCTTAAAAACTTAAGGCTAGACTTAATTGAAGGGTCTTTCTTAAAACAATTGATATTAACTTTTAGGGCTAATTTTTCCCAACCATAATGTTTGGTCAAGAATTCCAGCAGGCTGATTAATTTTATGCCGTGAAGGGGGTTGTTGGTTTGTTCTTTTTGCGGAACATTTTGAATATCCATTTGTGAGTTGATTGATCTTTTTTAAATTAATAACAATGATTGGATTTTTATTAAAGCGGGTATTAAAAACAGATTTTTCTCAAATATACTCAAAAATGAAAACCCTTCAAAAACTTGACTTTTAACTGTCGTTACGACAAGAAATTATTAGTGAGTCAAAGGCGTGTAAAAAGATGTTAATTTTTAGAAGCAATGTTTTTGTTTTACAAAATCCTACAAAACATCAAGCGGAATGTCACCTTGAGAAATAACAACCCAGTGAAACTCTCTAAGATCGAATTGATTTTCCAACGCGTCTTTTTTTACGTAATTCTAAAACCTTTACAATTCGATTTCACAGGTGTTTGCTTGACCTGGTACAACAACATATTTTGACCATTTTAACGGCGTACAACTCCACGCTTGGCCTGTTGTCAGCATAATATTGATGCCAGTTTCAATATTTAACGGCACTTAAATTAGATAACACGGAAATTACTGGAAAAGGAATC
>CASIAE010000024.1 GCA_949372605.1 uncultured Flavobacteriaceae bacterium | reverse complement strand
AGTGGATCATTATCGAACCCCATCGAATCATATTAATCGAATAGTTAAACAGTAATACTTACCTTTTAAAATATATTTTAAAAATTATACACCTATGAGTAATAATTTTTCAAGAATACTTACTTTATCAAATCTTAATTTTCTTCTTTTACGTTTTTCTACCGGCGCTCTGATGTGCTATTATCACGGTTGGAATAAAATTACATCGGACAGAAGTCGCTGGGAAAGACTCGGAAATGCAATGACAGATTTTATCGGTCTTGATTTCTTGAGTATCCCACTAGGTTTTATGGCAAGTTTTTCCGAATCGATCGCCTCCTTACTGATCATGGTTGGTCTCTTTACCCGTCCATCAGCTTTACTTTTGGCAATTACTATGCTTGTCGCTTCTGCAAAAAACATTTCAGGAAAAGGCATAGACGGAAGCGAACTGTCTCTTATTTATCTTTTACTGTCCATAATTATCTTGATAAACGGCGCAGGTAGATTTAGTTTAGACCGATTGCTATTTAATAAGAGAAGTTAATTTTTAAATTTAAAAACTTCTGTTTACACCTTCTAGGTAGGCATTTGCAGCGGCTTCCTTAAACTTAGCGGTTTGATTGTCCCAATGCAGTGTCTTGTTTGGAAAACGACCAGCAATGACTCCCAAAAGGATTGTTTCTGTTAATCTGGCAGCATAGGAAAATGGAGCTGATGCTTCATCCTCGCCCAAACAAGCGGAAACAAACTGATGATAGTGCTTCGGAGCATCTCGCTCATAGTCATTTACAGTGTTTCCTAATTTCCCATCTGGATCGTATTTAGAGATGTCAATTTCTTGATATTTACCGTCAACAATAAGCCGTGGGGTCTCCATAAAATGAGGTAATAAAAGTCTTCCCTTTTCCCCAATAAACATTGCGCCTTGTAAAGGAAGTTTCTCCTTGTTCGGAAGCTTTAATTCTTTGTGACTCGATGGAGCACCCTTTCCATCATACCAAACCCATTTGAAATCATCAGTGGTATATTTTGTTCCTTTAAAGGTATAGGTGACATTATTATTTTCTGGATATCCAAAGCCATTTGGTCTTCTACAATTATTTTTTATCGTAGTCGGAACATCCAAGGCTAAAGCATTGTAGGGCGTATCAAAAATATGGACCCCCATGTCCCCCAAAGTACCACACCCAAAATCAACAAGCTTGCGCCAATTTGCAGGATGGTAAACCTTTTCTTTAAACGGCCTTTCGGCAGCTGTGCCCAACCATAAATTCCAGTCTAAACTTTCTGGTACGGAATCCGAACCTTTAGCTACTGGTCCGTCATAACCCCAGTTTTTTGGCGACCATGCCCTTACGGTTGCTACTTTACCAATTATGCCCGATTGTATCAATAAGGTTGCCAATTTGTAGTCATAAAATGAATGTACTTGAATCCCCATTTGGGTAACCAAGTTTTTTTCTTCGGCTTTCCTTCTCATTTCTCTAACCTCGGACACATGATGTGCCAATGGTTTTTGACAATAGACCGGTTTGTTATAATCCATCGCCAATATCGAAGCAGGGGCATGCGTATGATCTGGTGTAGAAACGATGACCGCATCAATTTGGTTTTGCATTGCCTCAAGCATTACGCGGTAATCCGAAAAAGTTTTGGCATTGGGATGTTTTAATTTCGCCGCAGCCAAGTTATTTGCATCTACATCACAGAGTGCGGTGACATCAACCCTATCATGCGAAGAGATTGATTTTAAATCCGCTGCACCCATTCCGCCTACACCAATGTGAGCTGTTCTGAGCCTTTTGTCCCCTTGAATATTTGCAAACAATGAAGATGGTAATAATACTGTTGAAGCCGCAGCCACTGACGTTTTTAAAAAGTCTCTTTTTTTCATTTTAAATAAGCTTATAATTTTTTAATTTTTATGTTTCTAAACCATAAATCACTCCCGTGATCTTGGAATCCAATAAATCCTGTTTTAAACTTTGCATAATTGGGGGATTCATCCCATTTTCCGGAATTTCTTTTGAGATCCCAGTCCTCTGACCAAGGCACAAATGAAAGTACCATTTTACCATTCAGCCAATGCTCCACTTTTTCAGTGGTAAAAACAATTTTTGTTGAGTTCCATTCCCCAGCAGGGTTTAATGCCTTCTTATCTGGATCGGGGGTGTGCATTGCATAATCGGCTGCCGTTTTTTGCCAATCTTGAAGATCACTGGGTTCGGCAACTCCAAACTGAGTGTTATAACTTGTAAGGTCATGTATTTTAGCGTAGTTTTCATCA
Source organism: uncultured Flavobacteriaceae bacterium (assembly GCA_949372605.1). Classification (GTDB taxonomy): domain Bacteria; phylum Bacteroidota; class Bacteroidia; order Flavobacteriales; family Flavobacteriaceae; genus UBA8316. The sequence goes on along the minus strand of CASIAE010000024.1, from coordinate 21,374 downwards.
TCGATGAGTTGGTATTCGGGGGCGACAACTGAAGGCCCTGGATAACCTTCTTTTACATGATAAAAAATACCACTATTTCCGCCTGGAGGGATTTTCCATTCAACATATAATTCAAAATTATCAAATTCTTCAGCACCATAAATAATGTCTCTACTGCCTTTGTAATCATAATCTTGCTCTAGGATCTTTTCTGTTCTAAAGGTCAATATTTCATCCTCTATCCCCCAGCCCGGTGGCATTGCCTCGCCGTTGTAAGCCCTCCAGCCCGTTGTTGAAGTACCGTCGAATAATGACACCCACTCTTGTGAAGGTTTTTTATTGTCTTTGCAACCAATTATGAAAAGTGAACTGATTAAAAATATTTTGATTTTATTCATATCGTATTTTAATTAACTAATGATATTTAAAGGTGTAGTATTTTTCCAATTTCCTCTGGTAAAATCAGGAAACTTTTGCGGGGCACCTTCTTGATCGATCGATTTCCCACTGAGTTCAGTAACAGCACTCCAAAAACAACCTTCATAAAGATTTTGATCTAAAGGAAGTCCATTTTGAAGACACTCAACGATGCGATACATCATAATCCCATCCATTCCACCATGACCACTCCCTTTTGATTTTTCATTGAGTCTTTTATATAGCGGGTGATCGTATTTTTCATAAATCGCTTCAAGTTGATCTCCCTGCACCCATTTATGATGATTTTCGGTTATTCCCTCAACACCACCCTCCAAGGCAACTCGTGTTGGAAAACCAGCAAGAGTTCCTTTTGTTCCTTGAATTAAGTTATGTCTTGTATATGGGCGAGGACTGGTTTCATCCCATTGTAACATTATGGTTCTTCCCAAATTAGTTTTAATTATAGAGGTATTTAGGTCTCCATTTTTATAATCCAATTGATTCCATTTGTGATCTTTTGAGTAGTTTTTTTCTGCGTATAACTTTCTCCCCATCGCCGGAGTAGAGTAAGAAATAAGACTTTTAAAGTTGTCTTCTTGTCTCGCTAAATTCATGTACTGTGCCACAGGTCCCAAACCATGAGTTGGATATAAATTCCCATTTCCGTATGCGTAATGTGGTGTTCGCCATGACCCTGTTCCCTTTTCTTCTTCCTTCATTTGAGATCGCAACTCATGAATATAGGCGGCTTCTGCATGTAACAACTCTCCTAACACACCTTTTCGGCACATGTTTAAAAACAGTAACTCATCACGGCCGTAATTAACATTCTCCATCATCATACAATGTTTCTGAGTGCTCTCGGAGGTATCTACTATTTTCCAAAGGTCTTCGATTGTTACAGCCAACGGCACTTCAACAAAAGCATGCGCACCGCTTTCCATAGCGCCAATTGCCATCGGTGCATGATTTTCCCAATTGGTTGCAATAAACACAACATCGGGTTTGGTTTCTTCAAGCATGACCCGCCATTTATTTTCGTCACCCCAATATTCCGAAATAGCGGTATGTCGATTTTCACCAGCTGCCTCTTTTACCAACTGTCGCATTTGTGTTACGTTCTCCTGATATAGATCGCTAATGGCAACAACTTCAGTACTAGGAAGGCTAGAGAAAAACTTTAAATGACCTCTCCCTCGATGCCCTACGCCAATAAAAGCGGCTCGTACTGAAGAGAGTTTTGAAGCTGCAAAGGCCCCCATGTAGTTGCCATTATTTTTTTTACTTGAATTATTATCAACACAACTACTTAAAAGTGAAGTTGAACCTATTGCTGCTGCCGTTAAAGTTGATTTTTTAATAAAATCTCGACGGTCTAGTTTTTTCATTTGAGGGTTTTTAAATCATAATTAACAAAAGCATATTAAGCTATTTTTTCAGCTATCCCAAATTCCAGTAGTAGTATCAGAGGCAAAATAGAGCTGATGATTGCTACCGCACCTTTGTGGATTAAAAACTGACTATAGTCTTGAGTGTTTAAAATTGAAAAAACTTTTTACTCCTAAAAAGCCAATAATCTCATTAAAAAGGGTTTCTAATAATTGTATTATTACAAAATAAATTCAAGTTAGTGTTTTTATAATTAATTTTTTATTTCCATTTAAAAGGAGTAATTTTTATTTTTTATAATTTAAATATAATTCGGAATGAAAAAAATAATTATGCTATTAATTTTAATTTCTTTGTTTGAAGCGAATGGTCAAGAATGGAGCCCCGTAAAAGGTAAAATGATGACGAGGTGGGGAAAACAAGTCACGCCAAACAATGCCTGGCAAGAGTATCCTAGACCTCAGTTTATGAGAAAAGATTGGGTCAATCTGAATGGCCTTTGGGAATTCTCAATATCAAAAACAAATGAATCAAAGCCTGAAAAGTTTCAAAATAAAATTCTAGTTCCTTTTAGTGTTGAATCAACTCTCTCAGGGGTTGGAAAAAGTATAAGAAATGATGATCGAATGTGGTATAAGCGCTCTTTTAAAATCTCAAAAGAGTGGGAAGATAAAGATGTCGTTTTAAATTTTGAAGCGGTTGATTATAAAGCAGCAGTATGGGTAAACGGAATTTTAGTTGGTACACATAAAGGTGGATTTGACAGGTTTTCATTTGACATAACACAATATTTAAAAAAATCTGGATCGCAAGAATTAGTAGTCTCTGTAGAAGACAAAACTAATTTAAGTTCACAACCAAGAGGCAAGCAGCAATTAAATCCCTCTGGAATTTATTATACTCCAGTAAGCGGTATTTGGCAAACCGTTTGGCTGGAAGCAGTTTCCCCAGAGGCATATATTAAAGAGGTTAAAATATTAAGCGATATTGATAACAAGACCGTGACGATGACTCCCTTAAACAACATGCCGCTAGTAAAATCTTATAAAACAGTGGTGAAAATTTTTTGGAAAGGTGAGGAAATCACTCATGGAATTGTCAATAGTGACAAGTCCATAACCTTAAAAATTGATAATCCACATTTGTGGTCTCCCGACACCCCTAACTTGTATGATCTTAAGTTAAGCTTAATTAATAGTAAAGGAGAGGTGATTGACACCATGGATAGTTATTTTGGAATGAGAAAAATAAGTCTCGGTGATCATATGGGAGTTAAATATTTATTTCTAAACAATAAGCCACTATTTCATTATGGAACCCTAGATCAAGGTTGGTGGCCTGATGGGTTACTCACTCCCCCTTCTGATTCAGCAATGAAGTTTGATATTATTAAAACCAAAGAAATGGGTTTTAACATGATAAGAAAACACGTTAAAATTGAGTCGGATCGATGGTTTTATCATTGCGACAAACTCGGCATTTTGGTTTGGCAAGACATGCCATCTATGTCATTTCAAGTGCATAAAACTCCCGAGGAAATAAAGAACTCTAAAAAACCAGAACGTGTATATCGATCACTTCAGGGAATAGGAAGAAAGGATGAAGATTTAAACAGAAGATCTGAAGGAGCTGCACAGTTTGAATATGAACTTAAACGAATGATTGACACTCACTACAATTCCCCTAGCGTCGTTATGTGGGTTCCATTTAATGAAGGATGGGGACAATATGACACCTGCAGGATTGCTGATTTAGTCAAATCCCTTGACCCTAGTCGCTTGGTAAATCCAACCAGTGGTTGGAGCTTGAGGCCTTGTGGTGACATTTATGATGTACACGACTACGCTGTTGACCTTAAAATTCCTCCGACTTCAATTGAGCGAGCAACCGTTATTGGAGAATATGGTGGGATTGGTTATCAGTTTAACGATCACCTCTGGGATCCTAATATGAAAAACTTTGGATACCAGTCATATAAGACTAAGGAGGAGGTTTTAAAGAACTATATTCATAAATTCAATCAAATTCTTTCAATGAAAAAGAATAATGGACTTTCCGCTGCTGTCTATACTCAAACTACCGATGTTGAAAGTGAGATCAATGGTTTAATGACGTATGATCGAGAAGTAATAAAAATGCCTGTAAAGGAATTAAGAGAAATGCATTTAGAACTTTACAAATAAAATTAATTATGACCTTTTCAAAAAACCTATACTTAATGTTTCTTTCATTATTGTTTGTATTTTGTACTACTAATAAAAAAGACTCATTTCAATTGAAAGCAAAAGATTTCCAGACAACGATAGACGGTAAAAAAACAGACTTGTTTTTACTCCAAAACAAAGAAACCAAAGTTTATATCACCAACTATGGCGGCAGAATTGTTAGTCTGCTGACGCCAGATAAAAATGAAGACATGGGTGATGTGGTGTTGGGTTTCAATAGCATTGACAATTACTTAAAAGCCAATGGGAAGTACCACGGGTCGTTGATTGGAAGGGTTGGAAACAGAATTGCGAAAGGTCGATTTGAGTTGAACGGCACTGTCTATAATCTTCCTAAAAACAATGGCGAAAATCATTTGCATGGAGGCCCAGAAGGAATTAATAATCAGGTTTGGGACGTGAAATCAATAGGGGATAATTTAATTGTTTTGAGTTATACTTCAGAGGATGGAGCTATGGGTTATCCGGGGAACTTGGCAATGGAAGTAAGTTATCAACTCAGCGAATCGAATGAGGTGGTTATTACTTATAAAGCAACCACTGATAAAAGCACTCCTGTCAACCTTACTAACCATGCTTTCTTCAACCTCGCTGGAGAGGGAAATGGAACCATTAACGATCATCTTTTAACAATCAATGCAGATCAATTCACTCCAGTGGATGATTCGCTCATTCCTTTGGGAGACAATACCACTGTTAAGGATACTCCTTTTGACTTCAGAATAGAAAAAGCAATCGGACAAGATTTGAATTTACAAGAAACAGACCTACAGCTCACTCGAGGAAAAGGATATGATCATAATTTTGTTTTAAACAAAACTGATTTTGGGGAATTAAGCCTAGCGGCAACGGTTGTAGAAACTAAAAGTGGCAGGAAAATGGAGGTTTTTACAGAAGAGCCCGGTATGCAGTTTTATGGAGGTAATTTTTTCCAAAGCAAAGACATTGGTAAATACGGAAAGGCTTTTGGATACCGGGAGTCTTTTGCGCTCGAAACGCAGCATTATCCTGATTCACCTAACCAACCAAATTTTCCAAGTATTATTCTAAATCCTGGAGAGGTCTACAGCACAAAGACGATCTATAAGTTTTCTTTAGCGGACTAAGTGAATTCTTTTAAAACTATTCGTTGGAAGGCTTACCAATGGTTGCCAAAATACCACCATCCACATAGATGATTTGTCCATTGACAAAATCACTTGCTTTCGAACTAAGAAATACGGCAGCTCCTTGAAGGTCCTCAGGGTTGCCCCAACGCTCGGCTGGGGTTAGTCCAATTATAAAATCATTAAACGGATGTCCATCAACTCGAATGGGTTTGGTTTGTTCTGTTGCAAAATACCCTGGCCCTATTCCATTAACCTGAACGTTGTGTTTAGCCCATTCAACAGCCATATTTTTTGTAAGCATTTTTAAGCCACCTTTGGCAGCTGCATATGCACCAACGGTATTTCGTCCCAATTCACTCATCATCGAGCAGATGTTGATTATTTTACCACTTTTTCTTGCTATCATTCCCGGAACGACCGCTTTGGATACAATAAAAGGACTTGTAAGGTCGACTTTTAAAACCTCCTCAAACGCTTCGACTTCCATTTCAATCAGAGGAATTCGTTTTATGATTCCAGCGTTGTTAACCAATATATCTATCGGAGCAACTTCTGTTTCAATTTCATTAACCGCGGCAAGTACCGCTTGCTCATTTGTGACATCAAAGCGATACCCTTTGGCAATTATTCCTAAAGAAATGAACTCAGCAACTGCTCGGTTAATTTTTTCTTGAGAACTGTTCCCATTAATAATGACAGTTGCCCCTGCAAGACCAAGACCTTTGGCCATTGCCAGTCCCAAACCATGTGTCGCTCCAGTAACCAAAGCAACCTTTCCTTTAAGATCAAAAAGTGGGTGACTCATAAAATTTTATCTTAATGTTGGGATTGGACAGGCATCCATATCACCATAATCAAGATTTTCGCCTGCCATTCCCCATATAAAAGTATAGTTCGATGTTCCGCAGCCTGAATGAATCGACCAAGGTGGTGAAATCACCGCTTGATTGTTGGTCATCCAAAGGTGTCTCGTTTCATTGGGTGCTCCCATAAAATGACAAACCGCTTGCTCCTCAGGAACTTCAAAATAGAAATAAACTTCCATTCTTCTGTCATGAACATGCGCAGGCATGGTGTTCCAAACCGATCCGGAATGAATTTCAGTCATCCCCATCTGAAGTTGACAAGTTTCCACAATGCTATTGACAATTAATTTTCTAATTGTCCTTGCGTTGGCTGTTTCAGGGGCGCCAAGCTCAACAATTTCAGCTTCGTCCCATCCGATTTTCTTGCTTGGATAAGCGTGGTGCGCTGGAGTTGAGTTTAAATAAAACAATGCAGGTTTATGAGCTGTATCACTAGAAAAATAAACTTCCTTTGTTCCTTTTCCAAGATATAAGGCCTCTTTATAATCTAAAGAATATGATTGGCCATCCGCCATGACAGTTCCTTTACCCCCTACATTGATTATTCCCAATTCTCTTCGCTCTAGAAAAAATTCTGATTTCAAAGAGTCAATCGTGTCTAAAAAAACCTTCCCCTTAACAGGAATAACACCTCCAGTGATATAGCGGTCAAAGTGAGAGTAAACAAGTTTAACTTCGTCACTTCCAAAAACGTCCTCAATTAAGAAGTCCGATCTTATCGCTTCTGTTCCCATTTGATTCATTTCTCTTTGTCCTACTGCATAACGGACTTGGTAATTTTCGTTCATCTATTACTTTTTTAATTTTTGAATAAGGGCTAGTGTTTTAGCGACAGTTTGCTCAAGGGATTCGAAATCTTTACTGGCCAAAACTTCTTTAGAAATTAACTGAGATCCCATTCCAACACAAGTAACACCGGCATCAAACCAAGCGCTTAAGTTTTCCTCAGAAGTATTAACGCCGCCTGTGGGCATAATGCTGGTCCAAGGTTGTGGTCCTTTAATCGCTTTAACAAAACCAGGTCCATAAGTGCTTCCTGGAAATAATTTAACGATTTCGCACCCAAGCTCTTCTGCTCTTGAAATTTCAGTTAATGATCCACAGCCAGACGACCAAAGTACTTTCCTCCTGTTACAAACAACTGCAATATCTTCTCTTAAAACAGGCGTTACGATAAAATTCGCGCCCAATTGCATGTACAATGAAGCCGCGGCTCCATCCGTAACGGAGCCTACTCCCATAATCATTCCGGGTAAGTTTGTAATGGCATATTTTGTCAATTCTCCAAACACCTCATGAGCGAAATCGCCACGAGCGGTAAACTCCATCAAACGTGCACCGCCATCATAGCAGGCTTTCAATACTTTTTTACTTAATTCTAAATCACTACTAAAGAACAAAGGAACCATACCAGTTTCTTTCATTGCCGAAGCAACTTCAATGCGTGTAAATTGTGCCATAATTTTTTATCTTGCTACTCGGCCACTCGCGTCACCGCCCATTAATTTTTCTACTTCCTCAACCGTCACCAGATTTGCATCACCTTTGATTGTGTGTTTTAAACAAGAGGCTGCTACTGCAAAATCTAATGCATTTTGATCGTTTTCAGGATAATTTAAAAGCCCATAAATAAGTCCTCCCATAAAGGAGTCTCCACCACCAACACGATCAACAATGTGCGTGATCTGGTATTGGCGAGTTTCGTACATTTTTTTACCGTCATATAAAACGCCAGCCCAAGTGTTATGAGACGCAGAAATAGAACCTCTAAGGGTAGTAATTACTTTCTTAGCTCTTGGAAATTTATTCATCATTTGCTCACAAACCGACTTAAAAGATGCTGCTTTTACCTCATGTCCATGTTTGTGAACATCTAATCCTTCAGGATGGATTCCAAAATGCTTTTCAGCATCTTCTTCATTTCCTAGGATTACATCACAGTAGGAAGTAAGTTCGGTCATAATCGCTTCTCGATCCCCTCCATAATTCCAAAGTTTTGCACGATAATTTAAGTCTGTTGAAATAGTAATTCCTTTAGCAGAAGCAGCTTTAACTGCCTCCAAACAAACATCGGCTGCACCTTGAGAAATGGCGGGAGTAATCCCAGTCCAATGAAACCATTCTACGCCATCGAAAACGGAGTCCCAATTAATCATACCAGATTCGATTTCAGCGATTGCTGAGTGCGCTCTGTCATATACCACTTTACTTCCTCGACTTACGGCGCCGGTTTCTAAAAAATATATCCCCAAACGATCCCCTCCAAAAGCAATGTGTTGCGTGCCAACGCCTCTTTTTCGCATTTCCATGAGGGCGCATTCTCCAAGGTCATTCTTTGGAAGTCGGGTGACAAACTCAACAGGTACGCCATAGTTTGCCAGAGAGACCGCTACATTTGATTCACCCCCTCCATAAACTACGTCGAAATTATTTACTTGTGAAAATCTAAGGTTTTCAGCTGGAGAGAGTCTTAACATTATTTCTCCAAAGGTTACTACTTTTTTCATTAACTAAATTTATTAATATTTTATTTGTATTGGATTGTCTAGTTTATTGGTAAAGTCCTCCAAATAGGATTTCCATTCCATATTATCTTTAAATTGTTTGCTTTCAGACCAATGAAAACCTGAATAGTAGATTGTTTGTCCGTCAATCACTTTGAGGTCAATAAAAACATGGTCTGCATCTGGTTTACCAGTTATGCTTGTATGATTCCCCAAAGCATACTTGTCTTGGGTCACAATTGCATTTGTCAGTTCAGTTCCCTCGTGAGGTTGTTTGTAATTGATCCAAGAATTGTTTTCAGCGGATTCAATGACTCCATCGTTGTCATGAAGTGAAATTCCAGCTGAAATATTATTGGTTCCTTTCAGTGAAACTGCTATTCTTGTAAGGTTACTTCCATAATCTAAGCTAATTGTTTTTTGTTCTTTTACTGGTCCTTCTGGACCCTCCCAATCTTCATAGTTTAAAAGAAAAATTGTTCTTAAAGGACCCGATGCGATGGTTTTAAAAGATGAGAAGTTTTTTGACATAAAATATTGATCTCCACTTTTAATGGCCAAACCACCCGAGCCACGACTTGTGCCCACATGATAATCATCTAAACCTTCTCCATGATCCTCGTGGTAGCTTACTCCTTCAAAACTTCCTTTATACCATTTATCAATAATTGGATACTCAACTTTTTTCAACCAACAGTCGATACCACTTGAAATTAGTCCACCTTTTTGACCTTCTTCAAGCATGCGTTGTGCTTCTGGCCCATAGGTTCTAAAAGCTATTCTATTGTTTTCCCAGGTATAGTCATCGATTCTTTCTGGAACAATTCTAGAATAACAGTAAGCGATTTCAACAGTATTTTTTTCCTGCTTGATCAATTGAAAAAGCTTTGAAGAATTTGGAGCAAGTTGTGGTTGAAAAATAATTACATCAGGACTTCCGTCAATATCATTATCAATAACTTGACTTATTAAGAATTGTTTTGTAGATGCGTCATAAATCCCATAATTCTCAATGTTTGAAGAAATAAACTCTGGCAGTTTATTAACCAACAGGGGTACAGATTCATTTTCTCTTTCAACAAACATTGTATTACTTATTTCAACATTATAGACCTTAGGAGCGCAGGAGATCAGAATTGAAAACAAAAAGGAAACAGATAACCTTGAGTAATTTTCTTTAAACATGAGTCGATTCATTTGTTTATATTTTATTTAAACTCCAAAGAAATTAGGCAACCAAAGACTAAGTTGCGGAATATAAGTTACTAATAACAACGATAATATCATCACCAAAAATAGTGGAATTAGTGGAGGAATTACCTTAGCAATTGTAGTTTTAGCAATTCCTACGCCAACAAAAAGAACTGATCCTACTGGTGGCGTGCAAAGTCCTATGCATAGATTCAACACCAAAACAATTCCAAAGTGTGTTGCATCCATTCCCAACGCAGTAACTACAGGTAAAAAAATTGGAGTAAAGATCAAAACGGCTGGTGTCATGTCCATAAATATACCAACAAACAATAGTATTAAGTTGATTATTAAGAGTATCACATACTTATTATCACTTATTGAAAGAAGAAACTCACTGATATCTTGCGGAATGTTTTCATAAGATAGGACCCATGACATGCACATAGATGCCCCAATGAGCAGCATCACTATAGCTGTGGTTTCAACGGATTCTAAAATAACTTTAGGCATTAATTTAAAGGAAAGCTCCTTGTAATAAAATGACAGTAAAAGTGTATATAATACAGCAATCGCAGAAGCTTCTGTAGCTGTAAAAAATCCGCCAATAATTCCACCAATTACAATAAAAAGCAAGAGTAAACTTGGAAAAGCATCAATGAATTTAATAAAAACCTCTTTTAAACTGGAACGCTCCCCTACTTTATATTTTTTCTTCTTGGCCCATATCATTGCGACAACCATCATTAGAAGGCCTGTTAAAATACCGGGGATGTATCCTGCCAAAAACAAGGCTGCAATTGAAACACCTCCACTTGCCAGCGAATAAACAATCAATGTATTACTGGGAGGAATAATTAAACCAGTGGTAGAAGAAGCAATATTTACAGCGGCTCCGAACTCCTTTGAATATCCTTCTTTTTCCATTTCTGGCCCAAGAATACTTCCCATTGCTGAGGCTGAAGCCATCGCAGATCCAGCAATAGCTCCCATCAGCATAGCTGATACAATGTTAATTAATGCCAAACCTCCTGGTAAAAATCCAACTAAGGTTTTTGCGAAGGAAATTAACCTGTGGGCAATACCTCCTTTGCTCATTATTTGTCCTGACAGGATAAAAAATGGTATTGCCAATAAGGCAAAACTATCCAAACCTGTAGCTATTCGTTGGGAAACCGTTGTAGTCGCAGCAAATAATGGCATTGCAACAGTGAGTGTCAATAGTGAGGATATGGCAATACACCACGCGACGGGCACGCCTATCGTTAGGAGTACTAAAAAGCTTAATATCAAAACAATTACTGGTAAGAATTCAATCATTGCGCATCTGTGTTAAGTCCGAAAATTTATAATAAATAATAAGTATTCCACTCAAAGGAATTACTAAATATACCAATGCAAGTGGAATATGAAGTGAGGGAGAATATTGCTCCAAAATAGAGGTGATATAAACCAAACGAAATCCACCTAGGATAAATCCAAAAAAAGAAAAAGTCAAAATAAGTAGGTCGATAATTCTTTGAAGTTTTCTTTTCCGAACCTCATTCAGTTTTTCTGCAAAATAGGTGATTGCAACATGGTTTCTCTTTCCAGAAACATAGGCAGCACCTAAAACTCCTACCCATATCATAAGGTAACGAGCCAACTCATCTGTAAAGGAGCTGGGGTTGGTCAACAGGTATCTGGAAAAGACTTGCCACAATACGTTGACAACCATCAAAGACATTATCAAAATAAGTGCTTTCTCCAAAAATGAATCAATTTTTTCTCGTAATTTCATTTTATAAAGTGTTTTTAATTTTAACTATAAAAGCTTTTAAGTAAGGATCTTGTTCATATTCTTCAATGACAGATTTAGACATTTCAGAAAATTTAGTTTTATCCGGATAACTGACAGTCACACCTGCTGCCCTTACGGCATCGAGAGATTCTTTTTCAGACTGCATCCAGAGTTTGCGTTGTTCGATGACTGACAAGTCCATAGATTCCTGAACCCATTTTTGTTCTTCTTCATTGAGCGAATCCCAAAAGTGTGTACTCATCAGAACCACATCTGGTAAAACGGTATGTTCATCTAGAATATAGTTTTTACAAACTTCATAATGTCTCGACAAATAAAAACTTGGCGGATTGTTTTCAGCGCCGTCAACAACACCTTGTTGTAATGAAGTATAAAGCTCTCCATAAGAAATTGGTGTTGGCGAACCACCGAAAGATTTAACCATATCGATGGCTGTCTGACTCTCCTGCACTCGGATTTTTAATCCTTCCAAGTCACTTGGTTGTTCAACTGGAGTATTGATGGTATAAAAACTTCTACTTCCAGCGTCGTAATAGGCCAATCCTTTTAACCAATATTTTTCTGTCCCTGCAAGTAATTCTTTTCCAATCGGTCCATCCAATACTTTAAAAGAATGCTCACGGTTTCTAAACAGGTAGGGCAAACCCAATACTTGCATACTTGGTGAAAAGTTTTCTAAAACACCAACCGATACTTTGGTCATGTCCAAGCTACCGATTTGGAGTAGTTCAAGACATTGACGTTCTGTGCCTAATTGTTGGCTCGGATATATTTGGAGTTTAATTTTCCCGTTAGATTTAATTTCCAATTGTTCTCCCATATAAACCATTGCTTTGTGAACAGAATGGCTGGTGTTTAGTCCATGTCCAAGACGGATGATTTTGGTGGTACTCAGTTGCTCACATGAATTAAACAAAAGAATAAACCCTAATAAAAGTGACAAGCTGTGCTTCATCATTGGTTTTTTAATTTTAAAAAGTTTTTTAAATTATTATAACAAATGTCCTGAATCATTTTTCCGAAGAAAGGCAAGTCATTTGGCAACAACCCTTGATTAATATCATTAGCAATCATATTACAGAGCAATCTTCGGAAATATTCATGACGGGGAAAGGACATAAAACTCCGGCTATCGGTTAACATTCCAATAAAACGTGAAAGAAGCCCCATGTTTGACAAGGCTTTAATTTGGGTTTCCATTCCATCTTTTTGATCTAAAAACCACCATGCCGTCCCCCATTGAATCTCTACTTTGTCACTGTTGAAATTACCAGGCATAGTAGCGAAAACCTCGTTCATTGCGGGGTTTAAGTTATAAATAATGGTTTGTGTAAGTTTTTCACTAGAATTGAGCTTCCCTAGAAGCGTAGATAAGTTTTTAGCTTGTGCAAAATCTCCTATTGAATCACAACCAACATCAGCTCCCAACTGCTTAGTTAATTTTTGATTATTTCCACGTAGGGCACCAAGATGCAGTTGTTGTGTCCATCCCTTTTCATGATACATGACAAACAGTTCGAACAAAACACAAGAATTAAAAGCCAAAGCTTCTTCTTCACTAATTGTTTCTCCTGAAATTCGTTTTTTCAGAGAAGAATCGACCTTTTGCAACTTATAATCAGAAGCATAGGTGTATTCTAGTCCATGATCTGAAATCCTACATCCATTTTCATGAAAATAAGACACTCTTGCTTTCAAGGCATCCAAAAGTGTTTGTAAATTATTGATCGTTACCCCCGATGACTCTGAAAGTTTGTTTAGATAATCCAAGTAGTCTCCTGTATTAATTCCAAATATTTTATCTGGCCTAAATCCAGGTAGTACTTTGGGACTAATATTGTTTTTTTTAATTTGTTTATGGTGTTTTAAATCATCAACTGGATCATCCGTTGTACAAAGCATTTCTACTTTCATATTTTTCAACATTTGACTTGGAAGTAATGTTTTTAGCTGATGATTCGTCTCTTCAAAAACAGCATCCGAAGTTGAGGGTTGGAGGGGTGTACTGATGTTAAAATATCTTTTTAATTCAAGATGCGTCCAGTGAAACAATGGATTCCCCACGGTATAGGGGACTGTTTTTGCCCATAGATCGAATTTCTCCTTTGTCGAAGCATTTCCTGTAATAAGTTTCTCTTCTATCCCAAGGGTTCGCATCGCCCTCCATTTGTAATGGTCACCATCCAACCATACTGCATTAATATCTTTAAAAGGTTGGTTTTTTGCAATTACATCAGGAGGTAAATGATTATGGTAGTCAATGATGGGCATCGCCTCAGCATATTGAAAATACAATTGCTTAGCAGTCTTACTTTGGAGTAAGAAGTCAACCTGAATAAAACCAACTGTATTAATAAACTCCATAATTAAAACATTTTATTAATTCCCCATTCTAAACCTCGTAATTCAGCAAGACCTCTGAGTCTTCCAATCGCTGAATAACCGGGATTTATTTTTACTTTAACCAAATCATCAAGCATTTGATGTCCATGATCAGGCCGCATTGGAATTGAGGCATCTATGCGATTTTCATCTACTCTTCTCTTTTGCTCTAACAGAACTCTTTTTATAATTTCAAACATGTCGACGTCTCCTGTAAGGTGACCGGCTTCATGAAAGTTCCCAAGTGCATCGCGCCTTGTGCTCCTTAAATGTAAAAAATGAACCCGATCGGCAAAGGCAGTAAATATAGCAGGTAAATCATTGTCTGCTCTTACTCCTAGGGAACCAGTGCAAAAAGTAATTCCATTAGAAAGAGGAGTGACTTGGTCAAAAATGTATTGATAATCTTCCATTGTGCTTACAATTCTAGGAAGTCCTAAAAGGGTAAATGGTGGATCATCAGGATGAATACACATTCTGATCCCCAATTCTTCTGCAACAGGAATGATTTCGGATAAAAACTGAACCAAATGACTTCTTAGTTTATCTGCGTCAATGCCAGCATAAGTATTCAACATTGCAGTAAATTCTTCAGTAGAATAACCTTCTTCCGAACCTGGCAATCCTTTTAACATGTTATCAGAAATCCTTTTTATATCTTCATCAGACATGTTTTGGAACTGAAGTTTTGCGGATGATATTTCTTTAGAAGTATAATCAGCTGCAGCATTATTTCTTTTTAAAATACACAAATCAAAAACACGCAATTCAGATGAGTTGAACTCCAAAGCCAAAGAACCATCTTCCATCAACATGTCCAATCGGGTTCTTGTCCAATCCAAAATTGGCATGAAATTATAACAGATAACATAAACACCACTTGCTGCTAAATTGTGCATGCTCATTTTATAATTTTCAATTAGGATTTCGAAACCTTCTGTTCTTGTTTTAATTTTTTCATGAACAGGAAGTGACTCAACAACGTCCCAAGTAAGACCTGCCTTTTCAATTGTATCCTTCCTAGACTGAATTTCTAATTTTGTCCAAACGTCTCCATTTGGAACATGATGTAATGCGTTGACGATTCCAGTAGCACCTGCTTGTCTTACATCAGAAAGACTCACTGGATCATTTGGACCATACCACCGCCATGTTTGTGTCATTTTCATATTTAATCTTTATTAAACACCACTAAAAGCGCTAAATCCTCCATCAATCGGAAGGACTACTCCTGTTATAAATTTTGCCGCATCACTACATAAAAAATGAATTGCACCGTTAAGTTCTTCTGCTTCACCAAATCGTTTCATTGGTGTGTTTCTGATGATTGTTTCTCCACGATCAGTATAGGATCCATCTTCATTAAGCAATAAAGCACGATTCTGATTTCCTACAAAAAACCCAGGAGCAATCGCGTTTACCCTAACACCAGAACCAAATTTCAAAGCCATTTCAACAGCCATCCAACGGGTGAAATTTTCAATTCCGGCTTTTGAAGCGGAATATCCTACAACCCTTGTGATTACTCGATCAACACTCATTGAGGAATAATTGATGATGGCACCTTCTTTTTGTTCCGACATTACTTTTCCAAAAACAAGTGAAGGAATTACAGACCCATTAAGGTTCAATTTAGTAACCTTATCGAAATCTTCCATCGATAAATCAAAAATAGTTTGATCAACCCCTATCGTTGCTCCCGGCATATTACCCCCGGCAGCATTAAGTAACATATCAACACGCCCCCATTTGGACACTATCTGGTCACAAACTCCTTGAATTGAACTTTTTGATAATACATTAGACTCAAAACCAATAGCTTCTCCTCCAGCTGCAGTAATCAGTTTTACTGTTCTTTGAACCGAAGTGTCGGCAAGGTCAAGAATTGCAATTTTAACTCCAGATTGTGAAAGACTTTGAGCAATGCAGCAACCTAGAGCACCACCCCCTCCGGTAATAACGGCAACCCTGTTTGTAAGATCAAATTTTTGTTTCATTATATTTTATAATTAATATTATCCCAGTAAGTTACTTTATTGGTATCCATTGCCTGAATTCCCATTTCTACTGCATAAGCAGCTTTGGCCCCTGTTGAAATACCAGATAAGGGGTCTGTATTATTTAAAATGGAATCTTTAAAATCCGTAAGGGCTTGCACAGTTGGATCTAAATGTTTTACATCCAGTCGGATCCCTTTCCCCTTAGTCCAGCCAACGGTTGCCCCAGAAACTCCATCTACTTCTCCATAAGAAGAATTGTATTCTCCTTCTGGATAAAACCAGGCTTGGTCCTGATAGATAGTCAAAGTTCCTTTGTCTCCCATCACCATTATTCTATAGCCTTCAATCGCATTTGTGGTTAAACAAGTGTAGGATGCCTTAACTCCCTTGTCATATTCATAAACAACCTTAATGTTATCATAAGTTTCACGACCATCTTTCCAGTAATCTATCCCTCCAAATCCAATCGCTTTTTTGGGAGTTCCTTTTAAAATCCAGTTAGCAAAATCAATTTGGTGAGAACTCAATTCGGCTAATAATCCGTAGGAGTACTCACGGTACATTCTCCAATTAATTTGACGCTCGAGTTTTTGATCGAGGACTGGTTTTCGCCAATCACCATTTCGGTTCCATTGACTTTCAATGGAAGTAATTTTACCTACTTTTCCATCTTCAACTAAATTAATCAGCTCTGAATACATTCGAGAACTGTGGTATTGATGACCCGTTTGGAATATTTTTTTTGATTGCGCGCATTTAGTTACAAGGCGCACCGTATCCGAAACCCCTTTTGCTAAGGTCTTTTCACAATAGACATGTTTATCAGCATCCAAGGAGTCAAAAGCAATTTTTGAGTGGGTGCTCAACGGTGTGCTTACTAACACAGCATCGACGTCTTTATTATCTAATAATTTTTTATAGTCAGTATAGGATTTTGAATTTTTATCTTTCAATAATGAAAATCCTTCTTTTAATCTGAAAGGGATAACATCACAACAAGCAACAACATTAAAACCTGAAATTTCGTTTAACAGTTTGATAATCCCTTTTCCTCTGCTCCCCGTTCCGATAACACCAATGTTAATCGTAGAATTCAAATGATTTGTTTTTGGGAGCGACAACAAAAAATTAGCACTGGCAACAGTTCCTAAAAAGACGCCTCCAGAACTTAAAATAAATTCTTTTCTTTTCATTTTTGCGGTTGTATTTTTTTATTCAAGCGTAAATTTATTTCTTCCAAAGATTTCCCTTTAGTTTCAGGCATAAAAAAAATGGAGAATAACAATTGCAGTAACATCATGAAAGCAAAAAAAGTAAAAATTGGCCACGGATTAATCTTATATAAATCTATAACCAATGGGCCAACCAAAGTTATCAATGCTGCAAAAACCCAATGAACACCTACGCCAAAAGATTGTCCAATTGCCCGAATTCGGTTGGGAAAAACCTCTGAAATAAAAACCCAGATAATCGTTCCTTGTCCAACAGCATGAGAGGCTATGAAAGCAAAAATAAATATTGCGATAAGTTGGGGAGACCATTCAAAATAGAAGGAACTAGCAACTCCTGATAAACTAATGATGTATCCTATCGAACCGATAATCAATAGTTGACGCCGACCCAATCGGTCGATGAGTATCATCCCGATAAATGTAAAAATAACATTGGTTAATCCGATTATTACAGAATTAAACAAGGATTCTTTTGCAGCAAAACCACCCATCTCTAGAATTTCAGGAGCATAGTATAAAATGAAATTAATTCCTGAAAGTTGATTAAAAAATGATATAAAAAAAACAATTAATATAGTTTTCTTGAATTTTTTAACAAATAACTTATCCTCTCCTACTGAAGTATTTTGTGCGTTTTTAATTTCTTTGAAAGTCCTGGCAAGCTGATCTTCATCAGCATAAATTTGTTTAAGAACTTCTATTCCTTTTGCATCGTCTCTTTTAAATAGAATAAGCCAACGAGGGGAATAAGGAATTGTGAGGGTTAGCGCAAAATACAATAAGGCAGGAATTGCCTCAACTCCAAGCATCCATCTCCAATCGTTCTCCCCACCAAATCCATTCAATAAATAATTAGATAAAAAGGCAATCAGAATTCCAAAAACCAAGCTGAATTGATAAAGAACACCTAAGGAACCTCTGTTTGTGGGGCTTGCTATTTCTGAAATATATATTGGGGCAGCTATAGAGGATATTCCAACTGCGATTCCACCTACGAATCTAAAAAAGGAAAAAGTGAAAGGATCAGTCGCTAATGCAGACCCAACCGCTGAGACAAAAAAGAACAAACCGATCAAGGTCAAAGTCTTTTTTCGTCCAAACTTATTTGTCGGAAAGGCTCCGAACAAAGCACCAATGACCGTTCCCCAAAGTGCCATTGACATAATGAAAAAACCATGGAAAACTGGTCCTGTAGACCAAAGTTCTTTGATCGGTAGATTGGCACCAGAAATCACTACTGTATCAAATCCAAACAGAAAACCTGACAAAGCAGCGACAAGTATCCATTTAAATGTTTTATTCATTGAATATTTAATTTTACGTGTGCGTACACTCCTAACATTACAAATATATATATTAATAGTATTAAAAAAACGATAAATGGTATGAAAAATACATATAAAAATTTGTTAATTACCTCTAATTTTATGATACAATCTCTCAAAAATATTTAAATTTATTGAATAAATAAATATCATATTAATACTTAAGTATTGACAACAATAAAAGATATTGCACGTGAAGCCAATGTATCGACCGGAACCGTTGATAGAGTGCTTCATAAACGCGGGGGTGTTTCTGCTAAAACAGAGGAGAGAATTAAAAAAATTCTCAAACAGAAAAACTTTAAAATCAACTTAATCGCGAGTTCTCTTGCGATGAAAAAGCATCATAATTTGGCAATATTGATCCCGGGTTTTGATAATGATAATTTGTTTTGGAAATCTCCCTATTCAGGAATCCAAAAAGCCAAACAAGAAGTCAGTGCTTTAGGCGTTGAAACAAGCACATTCATTTTTGATCAGTTTGACTCTAAAAGCTTCAAAAAAACTTTCAATAGATTAATTAAGACGAATCCTGATGCCGTGATTTTAGTTCCTATATTTTATAAGGAAACCCTCGAAATTGTTGCAGAACTAAATCAGGCAGAGATTCCTTTCCTATTTTTTAATGTTAATATCGAAGGATTTAACAACATAAGTTATATCGGTCAAAAGTCTTTTAAAGCTGGAGCATTATCCGCGCAATTATTAGAATTGTGTAGTGATCCAAATGATGAGCTTTTAATTGTCCAAACCCGAAAAAACCTTGAAAACCATCGGGCAATTAGCCAAAGAGTTGCTGGATTTAAGGACTACTTCGAAAAGAAAAAAACGAAGCGAAACATACATCATCTTGATTTTGATAATTTAATTGATTTGGTAAAAACCAAATCTAAAATCAATACATATTTAAAAGAAAACAAGGGAATTAATGGACTTTTAGTCCCCTCTAGTAGGGTGTCAAACATCACCTCTCTTATCGAAGATGATTATTTAAGTAGTTTGAAAATCATTGGTTTTGATACCACTCCAAAAAATGTTCAAAGCATAAAAGAGGGTAGGATTACTTTCTTAATTTCCCAGAAATCTTTTAACCAAGGCTATAAATCTGTCATCAGTATGTCTTATTTCCTTGTTTATAAAGAAAAGCCTAGTCAAGAATTGGCGACCCCATTAGAAATTATTACCAAAGAAAATATTGCGTTTAGTCAGTTTGATAAACGAAGATATTTTAATGAAAAATAACTTATTATAGAATTAAAAAAGCGAAGTAAACTCCGCTTTTTTAATTCTATACGGATGAGTTTTACTTACAAACTATTGAGCATTAAGAGTCACATTAACTTCTTTAGCATGAACTGCAACTGGCCATCTGTACTTCTCTAACTCTTTTTCAAGTACTCGGATATTTCTCCACCTGACTTTATTTCCTAATTGAGTTTCTTTTTTATACTGTGAACTTGCAGACCAAAAAAACCCTCCGCTGTGAGTCCATCCACTAAATTGGTGCACATCGTGCCATTAACCCAAGTTCGAATTGAAGACCCTATTGCTTCTATTCGGATTTCATTCCACTCCCCTACTTTAAATGCACTTTGTGCTAGAGGATCGTTTTCAAGCTTATAGATCCATCCTCTTCTAGATTCATCATAAACTCCTGCAGTCCATTTTCTATCACTAGGATCCAATTCGCATTGATATCCGTGCACTCTCCCATTCTTGTATTCAGGAAGGGAATTTGATCTAAACTGTATTCCTGAGTTAAGTCCTCCATCTAGCCTTACTTCCAATTCGAAAATAAAGTCTGTATAGAGTTTATTGGTACACATAAAGGAATTGGGGGTGTTCATTACTGGCGAACCTACTACTGCTCCATCGATTACCTCATAATTAGCACTGCCATTCTTCTGGTTCCATCCTTCAAAATTAGTCCCGTTAAACAAGACCTCCCATTCTTGAGCTAGGCTCAAAAATGGGAGGCTTGTCAATAAGATTAATAGTGAAGTTTTAAAAATATTTTGATTTAAAAACTTCATGTCTATCTGTTTAAATTAATAACCGGTATTCTGAGTAAGCTCGTTTGTAGATAGGTCGCTTTCAGATAGTGGAATAGGTCTTAAAAGGTGATAAGTCTGAATTTCCTTAACCCATGGATTCATGGCTTTAGCTCGCTCTATTAACTTTCCAGTTCTTTTTAGGTCATACCATCTCAGTCCCTCTCCCATTAGCTCTCTTGCTCTTTCGTCCAAGATCATATCGATAGTAGGAGTACCACTAGCTCTATAAGAAGCGGTTGCAAGGCTTGTCCCTGATGGGTCAGCAGCTTGGTCAGCGGATACAGAAGCACCCCCTACAGCTCTGTCGACAATAGTGTTGTAATAATTTTGTGCACTTCCCAAAGATCCACCTGAAGCGCCTTTTACAATTGCTTCTGCAGCAATTAAGTAAGCTTCGGCTGAGCGCATAACGATAGCGTCAAATTGACCAAATCCATTTCCATATGCAATTCCAGGTTCCCAGAATTTCCACATCATCGGTGATTTGTCTTGGCCATGATAATTTGATTCATCAATAACACCGTATTGATCATGATTAATCACTGCGTAATCTTTTGTTCCTCCAACAATATCTTTACCTCTATCGGCTGCTAATGTTACAGGTGAATTCCAATCTCTAAACTCAAGAACAACATCACCAGATTTTATATCAATTGGAGTCACTCCTGATGCAGGTACAAATCCAGGATTATCAACAACAGCATAAACCTTTTCAACAAAGTTATGGTGATAACGTGTGTCATTTTGTGGGTCAAAAAGTCTATAGGTTGCTGGAGTCGCGTTATGAACTCCTAAAATTCTGTTGTAATCAGAAGTTCTTCCCGGAGAACCAGGAACATCATCTACACCACCTCCGAAGATATGAGGAAGATCATTACCACCATCTCGGTTAGGTGG
>CASIAE010000023.1 GCA_949372605.1 uncultured Flavobacteriaceae bacterium | reverse complement strand
TGGCGATCCTGTCGATTATCAAACAGGTGCCATTATTTGGGGTGCTTCTGGCACAAATGCACAACATGCGTTTTTTCAGCTAATGCATCAAGGAACCAAGCTAATTCCCGCTGATTTTATTGGTTTTGCCAAACCACTTTATCCAAACAATGATCACCAAGACAAATTGATGTCCAACTTTTTTGCCCAAACGCAAGCCCTTATGCTTGGGAAAAATGAGGCAACGGTTAGAACAGAATTAGAAAGTCAAGGGAAATCAAATGCTGAAATTGAAGCTTTGCTTCCTTTTAAACTTTTCGAAGGAAATCGCCCTTCCACCACACTATTGATTGAAGAGTTAACTCCTTATAATCTTGGAGCCCTTATTGCGATGTATGAGCATAAGGTTTTTGTGCAAGGAGTTATTTGGAATATTTTTAGCTACGACCAATGGGGAGTGGAATTAGGAAAACAGCTTGCTAATAATGTTCTCAATGACTTTGAATCTGGAAAATTGGATCATCATGATGCGTCAACAAAAAAACTTATTGAACGTTACCAAAAACCTAAAAAAAAAGAAGGTTAAACTTTTAAGTCTTTTACTTTTAGTTGTAGAGAAACCAAGCCTCTAAAATCATTTTCATCAACGGTGTAGACTAAGTCAAAAGGTTTTTGACTTTTAATTTTACTGATGTGGTTTGCCATCCCAAAACCAATACCAAAAATGTTTTTTTCGGAAGCATCTTTAATGTCTAATCTTAAATGACTTTGATCATTCCCGACCACACTTGTTTTGCCCTTGTCTTTGCAGTTTTTAGTTAAAAAAATAGGCTGCGTGTTTCGTGGGCCAAAAGGCCCCATTTGAGAAATGATTTTAAAAAATTTCGGCGTGATTTTATCTAAAGAAATTTCCAGATCATATTGAATCGAAGGAATTCTTTGTTCTGGGGTTATGATCCTTTCAACTTCAGATTCGAATGCTTTTTTAAAACCATTGAGCGCCTCTGGCTTAATGGTTAACCCTGCTGCATACATGTGTCCCCCAAATTGAATGATGTGCTCCTTACAGGCTTCCAGAACCTGATAAACATCGATTCCTTTAACGGACCGTACGGAGCCTGCCAAACAATCTCCCGAAGCAGAAAAAACAACGGTCGGTCGATAGTAAACCTCTATTAACCTTGAAGCGACAATTCCGATTACTCCTTTGTGCCAATCGGGTTGAAAAACTACAGAAGAAAAACAAGCCTCTTCTTCGTTTTGCTTGATCTGATCTAGTGCCTGTTGCGTGATTTTTTTGTCTAATTCACGCCTTTCAGAATTAAAAAGCTCAATCGCTCTTCCTCTTGCCAGTGCTTGATCTTCCTCTTCGGTCAAAAGGAGTTCTACTGCAAAACTTCCATGTTTGATTCTTCCAGCTCCATTAATTCTTGGTGCGATAACAAACACCAAATCTGAAACGGTTAGTTTCTTTTTTAAGGTATTAATAAAACTCAGGATTCCAATTCTAGGTTTTTCATTAATTTGTATTAATCCATAGAAAGTTAAAATTCTATTTTCTCCCGTTATCGGAACAATGTCAGCTGCAATTGCCATGGACACCAAGTCAATGTAGGGCAAAAGGGTCTCCACGGGGTTGCCTTTGTCTTTTTCGAGGGCTTGGAGTAATTTAAACCCAATGCCACAGCCACATAATTCTTTATATGGATACGTACAAGCAGGTTGTTTCGGATCTAAAACAGCGATAGCTTCTGGAAGTTGATCACCTGGCAAGTGGTGATCACAAATAATAAAATCAATCATTAAAGACTTCGCATAAGCAACTTGATCAACTGCCTTAATTCCACAATCTAGCGCAATAATTAGGCTAACGTTTTGTTCTTTGGCTTTATCAATCCCTTTGATTGAAATCCCATAACCCTCATCATACCGGTTGGGAATATAGTAGATCGCATCGGGAAGTTGTTTGAACAAATACGAATAAACCAGCGACACCGAAGTGGTTCCATCCACATCATAATCTCCATACACCATGATCTTTTCGTGTTTTTCAATTGCTGTTTTAATTCGATTAACACCAGCTGTCATTCCCAACATCAAAAAAGGATCGTGAAGATCTTTAAGTTCAGGACGAAAAAAAATTTTCGCCCTTTCAAAATCGTCAATCCCGCGTTGGACCAGTAAGGAAGCAATCTCAAAAGAGACGCCAATCGCTAGTTGAAGATCTTTTATTTTGTCAGCCTCGGGAAGTGGTTTAGAATGCCAATGCATGTTTTATTTTGGTTGGTTTCCTGAAATGCAAACTACAAATTCCCCTTTGGGGGCTTTTTCATTAAAATGAGCAACCGCATCATTCAGTGTTCCTCTATAAGTTTCCTCATAAATTTTGGTCATTTCCCTAGAAATAGCAACTTGTCGCTCCCCATGAAAATAAGTGATCAATTGTGTGAGGGTTTTAATCAATTTGTGTGGAGATTCATAAAAAACGATTGTTCTCGACTCTTTTGAAAGCTGTTCCAATCGTGTTTTTCTGCCTTTTTTTGGAGGTAAAAATCCCTCAAAAATAAATCTTTCCGTTGGGAGTCCACTTTGAACTAATGCAGGAATCAAGGCTGTCGGTCCGGGCAAACAGATAACTTCGATATTATTTGCAATGGCCTCGCGTACCAATAAAAATCCGGGGTCTGAAATCCCTGGAGTCCCAGCATCTGAAATCATTGCGATGGTCTTGCCGTAATTTAACTGTGATATGATCCCTTCCAATTTTTTATGCTCGTTGTGCATGTGAAAACTCTGAAGCGGTCTAGAAATATTATAGTGATTTAAGAGCTTTGTACTTGTTCGCGTATCTTCAGCCAAAATTAAATCTACCTCCCCCAATACCTTTACTGCGCGATAAGTGAAGTCTGCAAGATTACCAAGCGGTGTTGGTACTAAATAGAGTTTACCCATTAACTGGTCTTAAATATTTAAGTATCATGTAAAATTGTTTTCAATAATTTTCAAAAAACGCTCTTCATATATTTCTTTTCCCTCCCAATTATTATAATCTGGTTTAACAATTTGTACAACAAAATTTTGTGCTTCTTCCCAATTTGAAAAAGTAACAATTTGTGAGACAACCCTTTGATACTGCTGAATATTCGTTTCAAAAAGATATTTGATAAATGCAAGGCGATCATTCAAATCAATCTGAAGTCCTTTTGAAAAATGATCATTTAAGTTTTTTATTGGAGGGTGTTTCTGAAGTTCCTGCGTTTCGGTTTGTTTTAAATCTACTTTAGGAAATTCAGTAATAATTTCTTTTATGGTCTCCATTAAAGGAAGAGTTTCTTCTATGTTTTGATCGAGAACTTGTTCAGGCTCTTTCTTCACTTCAATGAAATCAATTGCCTGATTGTAGTTGGATTCCATCTCCTTGCAAGTATCTTTTTCAGCTGCTTCGTTGTTTTTGAGTACCACCAGTTTTTCAAATAAACATAAAGCTTGATGGTATGTTTTTTCAAAATCAACCGACTCCTCTGTTGCAATAATTTCCTGAGCTATTTTTTTAAGTTCTTCTTGGATTTTATTGGGCATAAATATTTATTTTACAAACGTTTGTTTTTAATACCTTTGTTTTTCTTGAAAATTACAAAATGTTTTTAGAAAACCCCGTAAACCATAAAGAACAATTTGGATGGATCGAAGTGATCTGTGGCTCAATGTTTTCTGGAAAAACAGAAGAGTTGATAAGACGATTAAAACGTGCTCAGTTTGCGAAGCAAAAAATTGAAATTTTTAAACCTGCTATCGATATAAGATATGACGATGACTTGGTTACTTCGCACGACTCCAATCAAATTCCGTCAACACCAGTTCCTGCAGCCGCAAAC
This sequence comes from uncultured Flavobacteriaceae bacterium, assembly GCA_949372605.1. Classification (GTDB taxonomy): domain Bacteria; phylum Bacteroidota; class Bacteroidia; order Flavobacteriales; family Flavobacteriaceae; genus UBA8316. Next base: position 19,097 of record CASIAE010000023.1, on the reverse strand, counting down.
ATTCCCATTTTAGCTGACGGCTGTGATGTAGTTGGGATTGATGAAGCACAGTTTTTTGATGATGAAATTGTTCAGGTCTGTAATGCCCTTGCCAATCGCGGGGCTAGAGTAATTGTTGCTGGTTTGGACATGGACTTTGAAGGGAACCCCTTTGGCCCAATGCCTGCACTTATGGCCACTGCTGAATATGTAACTAAAGTACATGCCGTTTGTACAAGGACAGGTAATCCTGCTCATTACAGTTTCCGAAAATCTGATCTAAAAGATCTTGTTGTTTTAGGAGAAAAAGAAAACTATGAGCCCCTCAGTCGGGCTGCATATAACAAGGCAATGAAACGTCTTGATGGTAAAAAAGACACTGGGTCTGAAAATAAAAATAAATAACTCGCTTTTGAACTTCATTGAAATTGACTTAAAAAAACTTGAGCATAATTATCATACCATAAGACGTCTTTTAAATCCTGAAACAAAATTGATTGGTGTGGTTAAAGCTAATGCATACGGGAGTGGAGTAAATTCAATAGCTGAAAAACTAGTTGCATTAGGAATCGATGCACTCGCCGTTGCTTACACTGAGGAAGGCATTCAGCTAAGAAATCAAGGAATTAAAGGGCGAATCTTGGTTTTTTATCCACAAATCCAAAATTTTAAACTTTTGGTTTCCGCCGATTTAGAACCCGCTCTTTACAGCAAAAAAAGCTGGCGAGCTTTTGAGAAAAATATCCTAGATCAGAAAAAAACAAACTATCCTGTTCATATAAAATATAATACTGGTTTAAATAGAATTGGATTTAATCCCGCTGATTCCAAGTGGGTTCTCAACGAAATAAAAAAAGGTGCTTTTAGCATCAAAAGTGTTTATTCTCATCTGGGTGCAAGTGAAGAAGATCGTCCAAATGAATTTAGTGAAAAGCAAATGGTGCTTTTTGATGAAATAATGAGCGATCATAAAAAAAATTCTAAATCTGAAACTGACTTTCATCTGCTCAATACTTCTGGGGTATTTAATTATCCTGAATTGCATTTAGACTGGGTAAGATGTGGGATCGGGCTTTATGGTTTTGCAAATCAACCCCAATGGAATCAAAAGCTAAAACCAATTAGCAAACTTATCTCTACCATCACACAAATTCACTCCATAAAATCGGGTGAAACAGTAGGGTACAATTGTGGTTGGACAGCACATGAAAACACCCGAATTGCCGTATTGCCCATTGGACATGCTGACGGAATTGCAAGACATTATGGTCAAGGCAATGGATGGGTAAGCATCCAAGGAGAAAAAGCACTGATTGTAGGAAATATCTGCATGGACATGATCATGGTAGAAATCAAAAACCTTCCCTGTGATGAAGGAGACGAGGTTGAAATCTTTGGAGCAGTTTATACTGCAGAAGTTTTTGCAGAAGAAGGAAATACCATCTCTTATGAACTCTTATCCGGTTTAGGAAAAAGAATAGAAAGAAGAATCATAAAATAAATATTTAACCTTTTGTTGCATATAAAACATTTTGTTTGATTTTTGATTAAATCTCAAGGGTTAATTGTTATGCTTTAAATTATCATTAATTTTATCAAAAATTCATAAAATGAAAATAGCAGTAGTCGGTGCAACTGGGATGGTCGGAGAAGTAATGTTAAAAGTTCTAGCGGAAAGAAACTTCCCCGTTACCGAACTTATTCCTGTAGCTTCCGAACGTTCAATAGGAAAAATAATTAGTTTCAAGGGAAATAATTATACTGTTGTGGGTCTTGCAACCGCTATTGAACTTCGTCCTGTTATTGCTCTGTTTTCTGCTGGAGGAGAAACTTCTCTTAAATGGGCTCCAAAATTTGCTGAAGCTGGAATTACAGTAATCGACAACTCTTCGGCATGGAGAATGGACCCGTCTAAAAAACTAATTATTCCAGAAATCAACGCATATCAACTCACAAATGAAGATAAAATAATCGCTAATCCTAACTGCTCTACCATTCAAATGCTAATGGCTTTGGCGCCACTTAAAAAAACCTTTGGGATCAATCGTGTGGTTGTTTCAACCTATCAATCAATCACTGGAACAGGAGTTAAGGCAATGAAACAATTGGAAAATGAATATAATGATGTGGTTGGAGAAATGGCTTATCCTTATCCCATTCACAAAAATGCGATCCCGCATTGTGACGTTTTCTTAGAAAACGGCTACACTAAGGAAGAAATGAAATTGGTTCATGAAACTCATAAAATTCTTGACGACGATAGCATCGGTGTTACTGCAACGGCTATCCGAATTCCAGTTGTGGGGGGTCATTCCGAATCCGTAAATGTGGAACTTAATTCGGATTTTGAGTTAGCGGCTGTAAGAAAACTCTTAAACGACACACCTGGAGTTGTTGTTCAAGACAATCCGGACACCAATACTTATCCAATGCCGATTTATGCAAAAGATATGAATGAGGTCTTTATCGGTAGAATAAGAAAAGATTTTTCTCAACAAAATACGCTCAACCTTTGGATTGTAGCTGACAACTTAAGAAAAGGTGCAGCAACTAATACAATTCAAATTGCAGAATATTTAATTAAGGAAGAATTAGTATAACTTCAAAAGTTATTTTTTGTTGAAGCTTTACTCCTAATATATTGATGAAACTCCAGAGCTATCAGTTGCGCTGTTAAATTGACGTCTTGTAGACTACTTTTTTCGACCAGCTGTCAAGTTTATTGTCATACCTGACCATGAATTTTTTGTGACCAGTATAGAAGCTCCATTAAATAAAATGGTTAACAGTCCAAGGTCACAATAAAATAATTAGAGTCCATTCCTCTCTCATGGAATTTCTGAGTTAGTTTCGCTGTCTTTAACTCTCCCTGTAGCAAATATAAAATAATGTCAGTAGTTCGATCAAGACAAAATAAAGATGGGGATCTTTTAGATGCACTTTTTTTATGATTTTTAAATTTGAGGAATTTAAACGTATAGTTTATTTGTAAATAATTTTTTTATTTTTTTTAAATAAAATGTCGGTTGTTACTATTTTATGCTAAACAAAAGCATTAATTATTTACGAATAATGAAATTTTTATATAACTTTGGTTTAATATGCATGCATAATACAAACTAATATAGTTTAGTATAATCAAACTTTCAGAGGAAAACGAAAGGCGAAGAATTAATAGCAGACAGCGTTAATGAGTCTATGATGAAATAAAATTATTTTATTGAAATCAAACAATTTTGAGACATGGCAAATGTTGAATTTAAAAAGGCAATGACCGAGCATTTCATCGAGGTCGTGAAATACCTTAAAGTTAGTGGTCGGGTTAAGTCCAAGACAGAAATTGGTGAAATTATTGGACAGCCCTTGCAGGTAATTTCTAAGCTTTTGAGTGGAGATCGCATTATCACCCTAGAACAAATGCAACTGTTAATCAAAAACACTAATGTAGACAGTTACTGGTTTCTAACTGGAGTTGGATCAATGATCGATGACGACGACCACGAGCTAAATGAACCCTCGGTTGGTTATCAAAAAGAAGGATCCACAATAAATACAATTGGGATATTATTGCCTTTAATCTCAGCTTTAGAAGAAAAGATAAAAACCTTAGAACAAAATAATTCTATGTTTCTAGAACAATTGAAAGCTATTGTTGCTCAAACCAATACAAAAAAAAACCTATTCAATTAATCCTTCATTGAAAAGGATTCCATAAATTTTGTTGTGTAATTTCCCGAAATATAATCTGGATGATCCATTAATTTACGATGGAAAGGTATGGTTGTGTTGACTCCTTCAATAACAAATTCATCAAGAGCTCTTCTCATTTTATTGATCGCTTCCTGACGCGACTGCGCTGTCGTAATGAGCTTTGCAATCATTGAGTCATAATGTGGTGGAATCGTGTATCCACTATAAACATGAGTGTCTAACCTTACGCCATGCCCGCCAGGAAAATGTAGGGTGGTAATTTTTCCAGGACTTGGACGAAAGTCGTTGTACGGATCTTCTGCGTTAATTCGACATTCTATAGAGTGCATTTTTGGAAGGTAATTTTTTCCCGAAATTGTGACACCAGCGGCAACAAGAATTTGCTCTCTTATAAGATCAAAGTCAATGACTTGTTCCGTAATAGGATGTTCAACCTGAATTCTGGTGTTCATTTCCATAAAATAAAAGTTTCTGTGTTTGTCAACCAAAAACTCAACTGTTCCAGCGCCTTCATATTTAATAAACTCAGCTGCAGTTACTGCGGCTTTTCCCATTTTATTCCTTAACTCTTTCGTCATGAATGGTGATGGAGTTTCTTCTGTCAATTTTTGATGTCTTCTTTGAATTGAACAATCTCTTTCTGACAAATGACAAGCTTTCCCATTCGAATCTCCAACGATTTGAATTTCAATGTGGCGGGGTTCTTCAATAAGCTTTTCCATGTACATTCCGTCATTTCCAAAAGAAGCTGAGGCTTCCTGACGAGCACTTTCCCATGCTTTTTCGAGCTCCTCTTCTTTCCAAATAGCTCGCATACCTTTTCCGCCTCCGCCTGCAGTGGCTTTTAACATTACAGGATAGCCAATTTCTTTGGCTATTTTTCGGGAGGAGACTAGTGAATCTATTAAACCTTCTGAGCCTGGTATTGTAGGGACACCTGCAGCTTTCATGGTTTCTTTAGCAGTTGCCTTGTCTCCCATTTGTTCTATCATACTTGCAGAAGCCCCGATAAACTTGATTCCGTGTTCTTCACAAATTTTGGAAAACTTTGCATTTTCTGAAAGAAAACCATATCCTGGATGGATTGCGTCAGCATTACAGATTTCAGCAGCTGCAATGATGTTTGAAATTTTCAAATAGGACTCGGAACTAGCCGCTGGACCAATACATACTGCTTCGTCTGCAAATCTAACATGTAAGCTTTCTTCATCGGCCTTGGAATAAACTGCGACGGTTTTAATGCCCATTTCTTTACAAGTCCTGATCAATCGCATAGCGATTTCACCGCGATTGGCAATTAATATTTTTTTGAACATTTTAAGTAAAATTAAGCAGATTCAACTAAAAAGAGAGGTTGGTCGAACTCAACCGGAGAAGAGTCGTCAACTAAAATTTTAACGATTTTTCCATTTACTTCAGATTCGATTTCATTAAATAGTTTCATTGCTTCAATCACACAAAGAACATCTCCTTCTTTAATGGTGTCCCCGACCTCAACAAAAAGCGGCTTGTCAGGCGAAGATTTTCTATAAAAAGTCCCAATCATAGGAGATTTTATAGTAATTAGATTATTCGTATTTTCTTTAGTATTTTCTTCTGATGATTTTTCAGCGGATGTTTGATCTGCTTTTACTGGGACCATTTGAGGCGCTGGAACTACTCCAGGATGAACTGGTTGAAGAGAATTGATTGAATCCGAAAAGTGCCCTTCTGAATTGGCTTTAATCGTGATTTTAAAATCATCTGTTTCTAGTTTAACTTCGTGTGCTCCTGACTTAGCAACAAATTTGATTAGGTTTTGGATTTCTTTAATTTCCATTATTCAAATAATTTATATTATTAATATGCCCAAGTTAAATAGGCAGCACCCCATGTAAATCCACCTCCAAATGCTGCAAAAATCAATTTATCTCCAGGCCTTAATTTTGATTCATAGTCAAATAACAGCAACGGCAATGTAGCCGCTGTTGTATTTCCATAGTATTCAATATTTTTCATTATTTTTTCTTCCGGTAAATTAATCCTCCTTGCAATTGCATCGAGGATTCTTTTATTAGCTTGGTGTGGAACAAGATAATCTAATTTCTCGGGGGTAATATTATTTCTTTTAAGAATTTCTTCCGTGGCATTCGCCATCTCAGACACCGCGTATTTAAAAACCGATTTTCCATCTTGATGGAGGTTGTGTAACCCATTATTGAATGTTTCTTCAGAAGTCGGATACAATGACCCACCCGCCTTTATATTTAGAAACATTCTTCCTGATCCATCTGACCTTAAATACTCATCCTCCCAGCCAAAATCGTTTTGAGTGGCTTCAAACAATACTGCTCCAGCACCATCTCCAAAAATAACACATGTAGATCGATCTGCATAATTTACAATAGATGACATTTTATCCGCACCAATGACCATTACTTTTTTGTAATGCCCAGAAGAAATCATGGCAGAAGCTGTTGACATCGCATAAAGAAAACCAGAACAAGCAGCTTGAAGGTCATAAGCAAAAGCATTCGTGGCACCAATTTCGGTAGCGACATAGGCTGCTGTTGAAGCAACTGGCATATCGGGCGTTATAGTGGCAACGATTAGCATGTCAATCGAAGTTGGATCAACTTGTTTTTTCTGTATAAGGTCTTCTGCTGCTTTTATGGCCATAAAGGAAGTCGCTTTGAAGGGGTCTTTAAGTATTCTTCTTTCCTTTATTCCTGTTCTGCTGACGATCCATTCATCATTAGTGTCTACCATCTTTTCAAGGTCTGCGTTGGTAAGCTTGTCTTCTGGGACAAATCCTCCTACTCCAGTAATTGCAGCCTTTCTTATAACTGAATTTTTATAATCCATCAGTAAATTACTTCCTGTGTGAGTTGTAAATCTTCATTGTGAAGATAATCGTTTTTTGTAGTAATCAAAATCTTTATTAATAAAAAAAGCCCTCCAAAGTATGAAGAGCATTTATGATATAAAAGCAATGTTGATTATGCTTCGACTACTTCGCTGCTGTCGATCAAAACTTTACCTCTGTAATAAAGTTTTCCCTCGTGCCAGTGAGCTCGGTGATAGAGGTGAGATTCGCCTGTTATTGTACAAGTCGCAATTTGTTGAAAAGCAGCTTTATAGTGCGTTCTTCTCTTGTCTCTTCTGGTTTTTGATATTTTCCTTTTAGGATGTGCCATTTTAGTCCTTTTTATTATTTATATATAATTACAATAAATCTTTTAATTTATTCCACCTCGGATCTGTGTCTTCGGGTGGTCTTTCTTGTTGGGGTTGTAATTTTTTTAGTTTATCTAATATTTCTGATTTAAGTGTGCCATCTTCAATACCTGGGTGAACTTTCTTCTGAGGAATTGCCAAAACAATCATTTCATAGAGGTGTTGAGAAACATTTAACTCATAACTACCTTGAGGTAAAATTAGAATTTCATCATTGTACTGATTTTCCTCAGCTCCAAACTTCACAACCAATTGGAATTCTGTATACAAGGGGAAGTCAAAGAGCTCTGTAGTAATGTCGCATGGTATTTTCACCTTGCCTTGTGCTTTAAAGTCAAGCGTAAGTATGGTGGGTTTTTTTTCAAAATTCAAAGCAACTTTTATACTTGCTTCATTAAAATCTAAAAAATCATAACCTTCAAAGAACGTATTGTCTAACTTATAGTCAAAGTGATGATGACCCTCTTTCAATCCTACGAAAGGAATTAAAAATGCTGAATCTGTTTTCATCTCTTCAACTTTTGAGCCTGCAAATTTATAAAAAAAAAAAGATAAATAAGGTTTTATCTGTTTTTTTAGACCTTCGCCTCTTTTCTATGGGAAAATATTTTCCTAGCCATAAAAATTGCTGCCCTAAAAGAGCCTATATCAGCCATCCCTTTACCAGCGATTTCAAATGCTGTCCCATGGTCTGGAGATGTTCTTACTTTATTTAATCCTGCGGTGAAGTTAATCCCTTCTCCAAAAGTAAGTGTCTTAAATGGAATAAGTCCTTGGTCATGATAAATCGCAAGAATTCCGTCAAATTGGCTGTGAGATTGATTGCCAAAAAAACTGTCTGCTGCAAAAGGGCCATAGATCAAGTTCCCATCAGCGAAAAGTTTCTCAATTACTGGGCGAATTATAGTGTCATCTTCTTCTCCTATAACTCCTTTATCTCCGGTATGTGGGTTAATACCCAAAACTCCAATTTTAGGTCGATTAATTCCAAAGTCGCGCTGAAGTGACGTTTGAAGTTGCTTGAGTTTTTCTTTTAAAAGTTCCTCTGAGACCTTAGCTACAATATCTTTTATTGGTATGTGATCCGTCAAAAGCGCAACTTTTAAATTTTCAGACACCATAAACATCAGACTATTTCCCTCAAGTTCTTGAGCCAAATAAGAAGTATGACCTGGAAAGGAAAAGTCATCAGATTGAATTGTTTCTTTATTTATAGGTGCAGTGACAAGAACGTCTACCTCATTGTTTTTTAAAGCCTGAGTGGCTTTTCTGAGAGACTCTAATGCCATTGCTCCCGCAGCCTTTGATGGCTGGCCAAAAACTAATTGTTCATCAGCGTCTTTAATGTTGACAACATTCAGTTGGGCCAAATGTGGTTTTCCTTGGTTATTAAGAGAAAACAAATTAGTAGTTAATTTAAAATGAGCTTTCTGTTTGTTGAGTAGCTTAATTGGCGAGAAAATAACTGGTGTGAAAAAATCAAAAATTCTTTTGTCTTCAAAAATCTTTAAAATAATCTCGATTCCCACCCCATTGGGGTCTCCCATTGAAATCCCCACTTTAATTTTATCGGACATTTTTTTTTGGTTTTTTTATTCCTAATTTTACAACGTAAATATAATTAAAATCTACTGTATGTTTACTGGAATTATAGAGGCTTTTGGAAAAGTTGTATCACTCGAACATGAATTGGAAAACCTCCACATCACACTTAAGAGCAGCTTGTCAAAAGAGCTAAAAATCGATCAGAGCTTAGCCCACAACGGGGTATGCCTTACGGTGGTTAAAATTGTTGAAAATAATTATACAGTTACGGCCATCAAAGAAACACTTGATAAATCTAACTTGAATGAATTGAAATTGGGAGATCTGGTCAATTTGGAAAGGGCTATGAAAATGAATGCCCGATTGGATGGTCATATTGTTCAAGGTCATGTAGATCAGATAGGAAATTGTGTTAAAGTCGAATTTAATGAAGGAAGCTGGGGATATTCGTTTGAATACGCTTCGGAGCAAAAAAATATTACTATTGAAAAAGGATCTATAACCGTCAATGGAGTAAGTTTGACCGTCGTGAATTCCGGAGAAAACTCTTTTTCAGTAGCTATCATTCCCTATACCTACGAGCACACAAATTTTAAAGCGCTTAAAGTAGGTTCAAAAATCAATTTGGAATTTGATCTCATCGGAAAATACATTGCTAAACTAAATAGAATATAAAAAGTCTTTTCCCTTTTGATTTTTTAATTAACTTAGTCAAAACACTATAATTATGTCTGTACTAGAGTTGTCCACAATTTTATTGTGTCTCGCTTCAATCTTTTCTCTCATTAATATTCGCTTACTAAAATTACCTCAAACGATTGGTTTAATGGTTTTAGCACTTATGTTGTCAGTAGTTGTTACGATTATTGGTGCTGTTTTTCCTTTTGTGTTTGAAACCGTTAATGAAATCACTAAAGAATTTGATTTTAGTGAACTTTTGGTTAATGTAATGCTACCTTTTCTTCTCTTCGCAGGAGCAATAAGTGTTAACGTTCATGAGTTGTTAAAAGATAAAGTAACTATTCTCCTTTTAGCTTGTTTCGGGGTACTGTTTTCAACATTTGCTGTTGGTACAGGACTTTATTGGCTTGTTAATCAACCTTTATTGGGGCTTATGGACTTGGGTGTGGATTATATTGATTGTTTGCTTTTTGGCTCGCTAATAGCCCCTACAGACCCTATTGCAGTTCTAGCAATGGTTAAAAAAATGAATTTGTCTTCAATAACAGAAACCAGAATTGCTGGTGAATCATTGTTTAACGATGGTATTGGTGTAGTAGTCTTCTTAACCCTATTAACCATTCAACAAAATGGTATAGAAAATATAACTATTGCCAGTGTAGGGGGTTTGTTTATTACTGAAGTAATTGGCGGGATTGCATTAGGTTCAGCAATGGGCTTCTTCGGCTTAAAGTTGCTTAAATACATAGAAAATGAATACATGGAGTTAGAGGTATTGATCACTATCTCTCTCGTTCTTCTGCTACCAGTAATATGTCATTACTTCCATTTTTCAGCCGTTCTTGGAATAGTTGTAATGGGCCTATTTTTAAATCAAAATATTGACGCAGACAAAAAAGCAGATGGTGTTCAAAAAGCCATGGGTGATTATGTCTACAAGTTCTGGCATCTATTAGATGAAACGTTAAATGCCGTTTTATTTATACTTATTGGATTAGAAATTATAACCGTTTTTGAGTCCTTTAGGTTAAATTATGTTTTAATCTCTTTAATTGTAATAGTACTGGTAGTTGGATCAAGATGGATTGGAGTTAGTATTCCTATTTTTTTCTTGTCTATGTTTAAGACTTTTGAAAAGAAAACTGCAATAATTATTACCTGGGGTGGGCTTCGTGGAGGGTTAAGTGTCGCATTAGCTTTAAACTTGCCTGATTCAATTGGAGAAGGAAAGGCGTTAATTCTTTTCCTTACATATGTAATTGTGTTGTTTACAATCTTAGTACAAGGGCTTACCTTGAAAAAGATAGTAAAATAGACTTTTCAAATTATTTTAATTTATATTTGAAATGAAATATTAGCGCTGTGACAACAGTGATGTTAAATTTAATAAAGAAAGGAGGGTCATATGTTTTACCAAGATAATTTGAGGAAGTTAAAACAGCAGATACCCCGTTTTGATCTGTTGTAAATATTCCTTATCTATTGTACAAAGGCGAATCGATGGATTCGCCTTTTTTATTATTAAATTTGAATAAATATTATAAAAAGAGTGAATCAAATTCCTAGAATAAATCTTGAAGACTTTCTTTCAAATGATCCCGAAAGAAAAGCCGAATTCGTTAAAAAACTTGGAAATGCATTTAGCAAAATAGGCTTCGTTGCCTTAAAAGGTCATTTTTTAACTCCCAAAATTATAGCGGAATTGTACCTTCAAATTGAAGCTTTTTTTAAACTTCCACTTGAAGTAAAAAAGAAATATGAAATTCCTAATTTAGGTGGACAACGAGGATACACTTCCTTTGGAAAAGAGCACCCTAAGGGTCGTAAGGCTGGAGATTTAAAAGAATTTTGGCACTTTGGTCAATACCTTGAAAAAAATGATTTAAATCTGATTTATCCCGATAACATAATTATAAGTGAAATTCCTAAGTTTAACGAGATTGGAAAAAAAGCCTACCAACTTTTAGAAAAAACCGCGCTACAGGTGCTGCGAGGAATTGCATCTTATTTAGAGTTAGAAGAAAAATACTTTGACGGATACATCAAAAATGGTAATTCTATTTTACGTCCCATTCACTATCCCCCTATTCTAGAAGAACCCAAAGAAACAGAAAGAGCGGCGGCGCATGGTGATATCAATTTAATCACCCTGCTTATGGGGGCACAGGGTCGTGGACTCCAAGTCAAAAACAACAGTGGACAATGGATTGACGCCATTGCAGAGGAAGACGAATTGATGATTAATATTGGAGACATGTTGTCTCGCCACACCAACAATCGTCTTAAATCAACCATTCATAGGGTCATAAATCCCGTAAAAAAACACTTGGGAAAATCTCGATATTCCATCCCCTTTTTTATGCATCCCTTGGCTTTCATGCCGCTTAACTGTATAGACAAATGTATTGATGAAAAAAATCCAAAAGCATTTGAGGACACAACGGCAGGGGAATTTCTCAACGAGCGCCTAATCGATTTAGGACTAATTTGAAATGAAAGACATTTGTTCTTATTTTGAATCCAATAAATTAAAAAAACAACCTATTATATTTCAATTGTAATGATTAATGATTCCAGAATTAAACGTTTTAAAAAAACACTTAAAATAAAACAGAGATTAATTTTAACTTTTTTTGTGTTAGGTGAGCTCGCTTTCGGGCAAATTAAAGGAGTTGTTGTTGACCAACAAAGCAAAACTCCAATTGAGTATGCCACCATTGTATTAAAAAATGGAGATGAAGTAATCAGTGGAACTATTTCTAAAGGAGATGGATCCTTTAGTATGAAAAATCCTTTCCCAGGGTTTTACCAACTTGAAATTTCCTTTTTAGGGTTTAAAACACAACTCATCGAATCCGTTGAAATAATCAAAAAAGTGGGAGTTGATGTAGGAATTGTTTCGTTAGAACCTTCTCAAGACCTTCTCGACGAAGTCGTGCTCAGCACTAATCAATCCGCTTTGCGAAATAAAATTGATCGTAAAGTTTATGCTGCCAATGAATTTGAAAGTGCAAAAGGAGGTACTGCAGTTGACCTTATCCGCAATATTCCTTCTATAAGCATCAATGGATTGGGGGAAATAAGTGTGAGAGGAACCTCAGGTTTTGTTATACTTTTAAATAACAAACCAATGCAGTCTGATGTTCAAAATTTGCTCAATCAACTTCCTGCAAATAGTATAAAAAACATAGAAGTAATTACTTCTCCTTCTGCGAAATACGATGCGGAAGGAAAAGCAGGAATCATCAATATCTTAACTTCAAAAGCAGCTGTTAATGGAGATTATCTTCAAATTAACACCTTGTTAGGTGCACCTTCAATTGAAGATTATGACAATGCGGAAGTCGCCCAACGTCATGGAGCTGATATTACTTTCAACAGGGTACGGGAAAAATGGAATCTTTCCTCAGGACTTAGTTTTCAGAGGAATGACCTTTTGGGAAGAAGAGAAGGAGATGTGTTTACCATCATTGGGGATAAACGCACAAGTTTCCCCTCAGATGGCGAAAGAAGCTTTGATGAAGTCAATTATTCTGGTCGTTTTACTGTAGATTATATCCCAACTGATAACGATCATTTTTCAATTGGATTTTTTGCTGGAAAGAGATCTAAATACAGAACAGCTGATATTATTTATTATAATAATCGCGCAACTGAAAATGGCATTTTTCTATATGAGAATCAATATTTTAATGAAAACCTAAGGATCCGAAAAAGTGATTTTGCATTGGGGAGTATCGATTATGATCACACTTTTATTAATAAAGCCAAATTAAGTACCTCCCTGCTTTATGAATACACTTTGCTTGGAGGTCCAACAACCAATAGGAATTTAGCCTATCCAAACACGACGACCCTCTTGCAGGACGAATACAACACCAACGATAATCCTCTGAATGGTTTAAGGTTTAATCTTGATTACCAGTTTAAACCCTTCTCTATTGGAGGGCTAGAAATTGGCTATCAATATCGGAATCTAGATCATAAAGGTGACTTTGTTTATGAGCGAAAAAACAATACTACGGGTCTCTTTGAGCTTGTTACTGATTTTTCAAGTGAAGTAAACTTAAAGCGTGCGATTCATGCTGCATATGCCCAATTTAGTGCTTCTTATGAAAAGTGGAACTTTGGTGCTGGACTTCGCGTTGAGCAAATGGAACGCGACCTTTCTTTAAAAGATAAATCCGGAACAATTGATCAAGATTATAAATACGATTTCACCAAACTTTTCCCGTCAGCAAATATCGTTTATAACATCAATGAAAGTTCAAACCTTAAACTCGCCTATAGCAAAAGAATTGAACGAACTACGACCTTTAAAATGAATCCGTTCCCCGAAAGGGAACACTCGGAAACCCTCGAGCAAGGAGACCCTAATTTAAGACCTGAACTTGTCGATCAAATAGAATTGGGAGTGTCTCATAAAAACACGAAGGGGGATACTTTTTTCTCGACCCTCTACTTCAGAAAAGTGGACCACCTCATCAATCGTGTCAATACGGTTTATAATGACACAATATTGAACCGAATTTATTCTAACGTTGGAAAGGGAACAACTTTTGGCGGAGAGTTTGGATCTGAGTTTTCGGTGGGAGAAAAATGGAAAAACTTGGCTTCAGTCAATGTATATAACTACGAAATCAAAGGGAGTTTTGACAACAAACCCATCAACTCTAAAAGCCTTATTTATTCTATAAATCTTAATTCAACCTATCGTTTTTCTAAAAACACTTCTCTCCAGTTTACGTTTAATTATCTATCAGATCGCGTCACGGCACAGGGAGAAGACTCCAGGTTTTATTCCCCGAATCTAACCTTTACAAAGCGTTTTTGGAATGATCAATTATCAGCTTCTATTCAATGGAAAAACATAGACCTTGGGCTGATGGACACCAATGAACAGCGGATTACAACTTCTAGGCTTAATGAGTTTTACACGACTACAAACTACGTTTATGAGGTCGATGTCATTCTCTTGAGTTTATCTTACAACTTTAATAACAGAAAGAACACCTCTAAATTCATACAAAGTGAATTTGGAAAAAGAGAATTCTAGTATTGCTTAATTTAAGACTTATGCGATCCATCGCAAAAGGGAAGATCCCCAGATTTTGCGCACCCACAGAGGGTAATTCTTGGGCCGTGTTTTATTGGATTTCCTTCTTCATCCGTAAGATTTACTTTTCCTTGAACCACAATCTGTCCCATTGGTTTTCTAAAAATTCTAGGGACTTCTTTATCCGTTCCGTCTGACTCCATATCTTTTATTTTTTATGTTAATCCATAATAAAATCCATTCGGCGGTTGACCAAATCATTTGGCTTATCATACCACTCCGGTGGAAATAGTTTTTTTGTTATTCCCAGTTTAAAAGAAGGATTAATTGCCTTAACAAGCGTCAAGCTGTTAAGCATCAGGTTGGCTTCGGTTTCCGAATTCGCATTCTTAAGAAGCTCAATAAATACTGAGTTTTCAAAGGGGAGTTGATTTAGTAGAAGGTATTCTATTGCTCTCATGCGCACAAGGTTTTCCTTGTCATCAAGCATCAATAATCTGATTTCAGACTCGAAAATTTTTGCCTGCTCTCCAAAAGAAGAACAAACAATAAGTGCCCAATATCGGATCCAAGGATCTTGATGTTTGAGTGCAGTCTTAATTTTATTTTTAGCGCCTTGAAAATCAAGAAGGTTTAAATCTGCAATATCAATCAGGTCTTGCAATTCTTTTTTATTGGCTTGACCAAATTCAACTGGATTTTGAAAAGCGTGTTCCAGCAAATAAGATTCAGGGTAAAAGCTCAAATCTGGAAGTGATGTGATCTTATCATAAAGTTGTTTTCGAATTTCTAAAAGTTCTTTTTGATGTGCTGGAGAATTGGCAAGATTCTTCGTTTCATGTGGGTCATTCTCAATATCGAACAGGGACTCCGGTGCTTTTTTAGAATAAAATTGCTGTTGAATTGGGTTTAATTTCCCTTCTAAATAAAGTTGATACCACTCTTTATAGGCAAGCATTTTATAACGATAAAAGTTAAACAAACCGTCAATATTAAAAGGTTGATAATTGCGGATGTATTTATATTTTCCAACTCTTAATGACCGAACCAGATCATACTTTTCATCGAATCGATCTGCATGTCCAAAAGTTGTGTTTTGTTTTTCAAGATGCTCCTTCGTTAAATTCTCTCCCAAAAAAGGTTTCCCATCGATATCGGCAGGAAGGCTAATTCCGGAAAGATTCAAAACAGTAGGCGCAAAATCAACAAATTCAACAAATGCTTGCGTCCTGGATCCTTTTTTAAATGGATTGAGGTATTCTAAACCTTCTGGCACATAGACCACCAAAGGAACGTTTAAACCGCTCTCATAGACGTAACCTTTGCTCCTTGGCAAGACGCCACCATGATCACCATAATAAAAAATAATGGTGTTTTCTAGCAAGCCTTCTTTTTCGAGATTCTCTATGAAACTCCCTATTTCTTTATCCATTTTTTCATGAAGCGTTAAATAATGCTTCTGGGTATAACGAAATATTTTGGTGTCTGGATGATATGGAAAAGGCTTTATGTTTTCCAATTCTTTATTTGATGTATTGTCAATTAGTTTTTGAGGAAAATGTAACCTACCCTCGTGTGTTGTATGAAAGTTTTGAACATGAAAAAAAGGTTGGTTTTCTTTTCTATTTTTATAAGTCGCTTGCTTTGAAGACTCATCCCATACCCCTTCCGGAAGAATAAAATTATAATCTTGCTTGGCGTTATTGGTTGTATAATAGCCCGCTTCTCTTAGGTAAAAAGGAAAGGGCATTACCCCCGTTGGAAGCGGAACTGTTTCCGTTTTACGGTGGAATTGCGTGCCTATTCTTGGGGCATAACATCCGGTAATAAGCGTGCTTCGGGCAACAGAACAAACAGGCGCATTTGAAAATGCGTGGTCAAAAACCACGCCATTTTTTGCCAATTTTTCTATGCTTGGCATTGAAGCCCCTTTTGGATTATAAAGATTTAAATAATGAATTGAATTATCTTCAGAAACCAACCAAACAATATTAGGTTTCTCTATTTTTTTTTGCGTGCACCCTAATTGTATAATGGCAGTAAGCGCAAAAAAAATAAAGGTTTTTTTCATTCTATTAAAGTTGTGAAAATGGAAGTGAGCTTAAAAACACCCTGGTAATAGACGTACAACATGAGTTTTTATAGGCTTCCTCATTTTTCATCCGAATCCAATCTGGATGGACCCTAAAGTCGTCCCAGTTGTTGTTTCTTTCTTGAAGACTATCAAATGACAACAAATAGGTGAGGCACGGCATTCGGTCTCCGGCGATTTTTTCTCCAAAAAAAACAGACCCTAATTCAACATCATCAAAGATTTTTATTTCGCCTTCATTAAACATATTTACTTTTCTTCTGGCAGCGTCTTGTGAAAAACTTTCATAAGTTCTCAGTTCAAAAAACCCCTTGCCAGCAGCTGGTTTTGAAATTTTAGGAAATCCATCAAACGCTATGTATAATGAAGTATCATATCTGTTAAATATTGGTTTTCCATATAAATTATAAGTTTTGGAGGCAGAAATCAATTCTGAATCTATAGCTATTTCTGCAACCACAGCTTGATATTTATCAAAGCTTTCATAGGGAATTAGTAGGTAAAATTTACTGGGAAGGCTTTCTGATACTTCTTTAAAAACACCAATATTTTTTACCCCCAATTTATTTAATGTGGGAATAAATGCTTTTTCGAAATATTGATTGAAACTGTTTACAGAAGATGATTGAAACAACTCATAAGTTCTTAATTCATAAAACTCTTTTTGGGCAAAAAGGTTAAAGCAAAAAAGAAAAGCTGTTATAAGGAAAGTTTTTTTCATGTCTTAATTGTTATAAAGAAGTTAAATATATAGACGTTTAAAGTTATCAATTAAATTTTTTGGATTATAAAACAACAAAATACACTTAAAATTGATCAAATCAGATTATCAATTTTAGCTGCTAGTTTATGATCCAAATCTGTGATTTCATTTTTATCATGGGTCCAAAGTTCTATGTCTACTTTATTGTATTCATTAATGATTTTTGGATGATGATTCAAGTTTTCCGAAATTTTTCCTACTGCATTTATAAAACTCAAAGATTCTTTAAAATCTTTAAATACAAATGATTTAATCAGTTTTCCGGATAGGGTTTGCCATGTTTCTGCCATTGGTTAATGTTTTTAATGTATTTGAGTTCCAACTACTTCTTAAATAATGGGCTTCGATTTTTAGCTTTTGATTTCTTGTTAAAACTACTTTATAGTTTATTCCTCTATATCTTATGATATATTAACCTTTATTAAAATTCGAAAATGCCCATAAATATATATCTGTTATGTAGTATTTGAAATCTACATTACTAATATAGAATATAATAAACGCTGTTTAATAACTTTTTTTAATAAATCTAATTAGTTGCCAATGAATACTTATTTAGATTTATTAAAAATAACTTGTTTTTTAATTAAACTTTATTTTTATTTGTACTAATTATAAATAACGAATTATGAAATTGAATAAATTATTACTATTGCCACTCGCTATTACAATAATGGTAGGGTGTGAGAAAGAGGTCATCAAAGAAGTCGAAGTTGAGAAAATTGTTACCAATACTGTTTCCGTCGAAGTCGAGAAAATTGTTACCGATACTGTTAATATTAATTTTCCTCCTCCAGAATTTGAATTTACTAGAAATGGATTGTCAACTGTATTTTATACTGGTCAAACCACTCGCCTAAAACAAGCTGATGCTCTTAAAAGCGCTATGAACAACCTCACTTCAACTGAGGCAGGAATATTGAGTATGTTCGATGATGGATCAGGATTTTCTGATACTTCACTTAATGGCACAAAGATGGTTGGGAACAAAACTGCTGCTAAATCGGCAAATAAGGCTGTTAATAAAGCGAAATTTGATGGCTGGATAAAAGAGTTTGTTGACAATGTTATTCCCTCAGTAGTATCTTCTACAGATGCCGCTGCTGGTCAGGCTGGTCTTGTTTCAGATGCAGGAGGAAGGCAAAATGTAAAGGTTAATGCTAAGGGGCACGAAATGAATCAAATATTTAGTAAATCTTTGCTAGGCGCATTTAATCTTGATCAGATTATAAATGAAGGAGGATACTTATCTAAAACGAAATTAGATCCTGTAAATGAAGATAACACCAATGGTGTATTCGGATATACGGGTACTGACGCTACTCCCGCTGCACCTAACGTAACTAACATGGAGCATTACTGGGATGAAGGCTTTGGATATTTGTACGGACAGGACAATCAATACGCGCCTGAACTAGGAAAAGGATCCTTACTAAATTATTACTTGAAAAAAGTTAACGAAAAAGAAGATATTGGCATTGCAAAAAAAATCTATGATGCTTTTATTTTGGGTAGAGCTGCTATCGTTTCTGAAAATTATACGTTAAGAGATGAGCAGGCTAAAATAATTAAGATAGAACTTTCAAAAGTAGTTGGGTATAAAGCAATGTCATATTTAACCTCTGCAGGTGATTATAAAACATCAGGTGAAAATGCTGCTGCTTTTCATGCACTTTCAGAAGGTTATGGTTTTATTTTTAGCCTACAATTTACTCAAGACTCCGATGGTAAGCCCTACCTGAGTTATGAAGAGGTCAACAAGTTATTAGAAAGATTAGATAAAGACAATGGTTTTTGGAGTAGAACTGAAGCAGAGTTAGATGCTATGGCTGCCGAAATAAAAACCGCTACAGGTTTATAAAAAATGTTTTTTTAGTTTTTTTTGAATGTTGTTCACTTAACTGTGAATTAATTTAGTTTATTTTTGCACTCCAAAACAATCGGGATAAATTTTATCCCGGTTGTTTTTATTAAATTATAATATGTTTAGAAAGTTTATATTAGTACTTCTTGTTGTTTTCTTTGTTACATGCTCTAAAGATTCTGATAACCTC
>CASIAE010000022.1 GCA_949372605.1 uncultured Flavobacteriaceae bacterium | reverse complement strand
GGCAACACCAAGCCCTTGTCGTCACTGTGAGTCATCACCAGCGCTCCCATCAAACGGGTAGAAACCCCCCAAGAAGAGGCCCATACATGTTCGAGTTTTCCTTCTTTCGTGGCAAACTTTACATCAAATGCTTTTGCAAAGTTTTGACCTAAAAAATGTGAAGTTCCCGCTTGAAGTGCTTTACCATCTTGCATCAATGCTTCAATGCAATAGGTTTCTTCAGCTCCAGCAAAACGTTCACTCTCAGTTTTAACCCCCTGAATTACGGGGATTGCCATAAAGTTTTTTAAAAAATCAGCATACAAGCCATTGATTAACAAGGTTTCTTCCAGCGCCTCTTCTTTTGTAGCATGAGCAGTATGTCCCTCCTGCCATAAAAATTCGGCGGTTCTTAAAAATAATCTTGTTCTCATTTCCCAACGAACAACATTTGCCCATTGATTAATAAGTATTGGAAGATCTCTGTAGGATTGAATCCAATTTTTATAAGTACTCCAAATAATTGCTTCACTGGTAGGGCGCACAACCAGCTCTTCTTCTAACTTTGCCTCCGGATCAACAATCAATTTTCCATTATTATCAGGATCGTTCTTCAATCGATAATGGGTAACTACAGCACATTCTTTTGCAAAGCCTTCTGCATTTTTCTCTTCTGCTTCGAATAAACTTTTTGGAACGAATAATGGGAAGTAAGCATTTTCATGCCCTGTAGCCTTAAACATTTTATCTAATTCGGCTTGCATTTTCTCCCATATCCCAAAACCATAAGGTTTTATAACCATACAACCTCTGACAGCAGAGGTTTCTGCCAAGCCTGCCATAACAACAAGTTCGTTATACCATTTAGAATAATCTTCGCTGCGTGATGTTAATTTTTTCCCCATAAGAAGTTTGGCACAGATTTTGTTTTTAAATTATTAATTAATACTAACGATGCACAAAACTACTATTTTTTCTGTCATTCATTAAAAAATCTGTCAACTATGAGAACAATAAAAAATTTAAATCCGTTTAATAAATTAATTGCTTTTTCTCTTATTATGACATTTATATCCTGTGGAAGCTATCAAGGGTCTTCTTACTACACCGCTGATGGTATTTATGCCAGTTCATCGGTTGAAAGACCTGAAGCGCTCCCACAAACTCAAAATCCTGAAAATGGAGATAAATATCAAAACTATTTTAGCAATATAGCGGATGATTATTCTTCTATTGATGATGAGCAGAATTTTGCTTATGCAGATGCTGAAAACTATTCTAGTAAAACTAATAATGCCAATGTTCAAGTAAATTCTCAAGCACCTTGGGGAGCAAGCACTGGTAAAACAGAAGTTTATTTAGTTAATAACAATCCGTGGAATGGTTTTTACGGGAATAGTTTTGGTTTTGGTGGTTTCTCTTACGGAGGGTTTCACAGTCCTTATTGGAGTCCTTATCGTCCTTATAATTTCTACAGGGGATACTACCAAGGACCTCTCTGGGGTATTGGGTTCTTCTCTCCTTTCCAAAACTTTGGATATGGTTATAACCATTATTCTCCATATTACAGATATAATAATTATGGATACAGAAATTATGCTTACAACCGACCTTTTTCAAACTATGATTCGACTAGAGGATACTCAAGGTATTCGCGATCCAAAACTTCAAGAGGTGGAAGGTCTTCTCAGACTGCTGCTAGAGTTAATCAATCAAATAATCGTGCAACAATTAGCAAACAAGGGTCTGGTGTCAGCACGAGAGTTTCTGGTGCTAACAAAGTAGTTCATTATAATGTAGGGAGATCATCTCAAAATCGCGTTAAAAATTCCAATGTTACTTCCCAAGCAAGTAATAATCTTCAACCGAACACTGTCCGCTCCTCTCCCACAACTCCAAAAAAGATAATTTATTCAACTAATACTTTAAGAAACAGTCCGAGTAGCAGGCCGGCAACAACAACTAAAAAGTCAAATTCAACTAGTAATCAAAACTACAACACTGGCAGAAGTAGCTCTAATACCAGCAACTATAAATCAACCAATTACAATTCCCGAAGAAGTTCTTCTTCCACATCATACAACTCTGGGAGAAACAGCAGCAGCAGTAGTAGCTCAAGTAGTCAGGGAAGTAGTAGAAGCAGCGGAAGAAGCTCAAGAGGTCGCTAATTAATCTCAAACTCCAAAACATGAAAATTAAAAACATATTAATTGTTTTAACCCTATTCCTGTATACAAACCTGACTTTAGGGCAGTACATAGAAGACGCATTGCGATACGCTCGCCCACAATTGAAAGGAACGGCAAGGTTTGTTGCCCTTGGGGGGGCTTTCAATGCCCTAGGAGGTGACTTGTCTGCCATAAGTGAGAATCCTGCTGCTGCTGCAGTCTTTTTACACTCAGAATTGGGCATTTCTTTAAATTATACTAAAAATAAAATTGATGCTGGTTATTTTAATAATTTTAGAAATATCAACTCCGTTGCAACCAATATCGACCAATTTGGAATTGTTTTTGTTATGACCAATGGAAGTAGTGATTTTTCAAAATTGAGTTTTGCTTATAATTTTAAAGCAGACCAACGTTTTGATTCTAAATTCAATGCTTATGGGATGAATCCAACTAGAGGCATAGATGATTATTTTTTATCCTATGCAAAAGGAGTTAAGTTTGTTAACATTGAAGTAGCTGTTGATGAAAGCGTTCCTTATGTTTATCAATACCTAGGAGAGAATATTGGATTTGATGCCCAACAAGCGTTTTTAGGCTATCAATCCTTCATCATAAATCCATTGAGTGAGGTTGCCAACAATATAGACTATAATTCAGCTAGTAATCCTCAAAATAATAGTTTAAGACACAATTTTTTTGTGACTGAGTCAGGTGCTAATAAAAAGCACAGTTTTACCATCAGTTCACAATACAAGGATAATTTGTATTTAGGAATGAATATAAACAGTTACAATAGTGAATTTAGAAGAACTGACTTCATGGGTGAAAACAATTATGGAACTGGTTCAGAATTCATTGAAACTGAGTTTGAAAACGAACTCTCAACCCTAGCCGATGGATTTTCTATTCAACTAGGAGCAATATACAAACCTTCTCCAAATATTCGCCTCGGTTTGAGCTATCAAAGTCCTACTTGGTATAGTATTCAAGAAGAACTTATTCAATATGTTAAAACTTATAGAGATAGCGGTATTTACGAGGTCGAACCCGAAATCATTAATATCTATGAATACAACATCAAGACTCCTTCAAAACTTTCGACAGGATTAGCCTACATATTTGGCAGAAAAGGATTAATCAGTTTTGAATACAATCTGGTTAACTTTCAAAATATTGAATTTGAAACCAAACAAGGAAATGATGACTATATTGACCTAAACAAAGAAATTAAATCAACCCTAAAAAAGGCAAGATCTTTTCGTATTGGAGGAGAATATCGCATAGAAGAATTAAGTTTAAGAGGTGGTTATTTCTCTGATCAGAACTTTAATAAAACAAAACCTGATTTCAGCAAGGGATACTCCTTGGGGATTGGGTATGATTTTGGCGGAAGTAATTTTAGCGCTACCCTTCTAAAACAGAAATCAGAAAGAACAGAGCTCATTTATCAAAAAGGACTTGACGATCCTATTGATCTTAAAAATGATCAGGTTCAAATAGTTGTTACCTATTCCTTAAAACTTTAATTGAAATTCTTAAGCAAGAATCGCTAAAGAGTCTGTATACCTTATTTAATTAATTCATAAATAACTATATTTGTTCTACGTAAATGCACTCTAAAGACAGAAAACATGTTAATTGATAATCAAGACGATTTGGCGGACAACCACCAAGGGACATCTGCAGAAACTCCCCTAAGAAAAGACGCTTTCGCTCTTAGTAATGTTGAAAAAACATCACAAATTGAAGAAAAAATTCAAGAAGTACTTGAAATATTAGGAATGGATCTAACAGACGACAGTATGAGCGGTACTCCTCGCAGGGTAGCCAAAATGTTTGTTAATGAGATTTTTAGTGGCTTGGATCCGAATAATAAACCAAAGTCATCAACTTTTGAGAATAAGTATAAATACGGTGAGATGTTGGTTGAAAAAAATATATCCCTTTACTCTACTTGTGAACATCATTTATTACCCATCGTTGGAAAAGCTCATATCGCTTACATCTCAAGTGGAAGGGTTGTTGGCCTGTCTAAGATGAATAGAATTGTAGATTATTTTGCCAAACGACCTCAAGTTCAAGAAAGACTTACCCTTCAGGTTGTTAATGAACTCAAGAAAGTATTAAAAACTGAAGATGTAGCTTGCCTCATTGATGCCAAACATTTGTGTGTTAATTCAAGAGGGATAAGAGACATCAGTAGCAGTACGGTAACTTCTGAATTTAGCGGGAAGTTTAAAGGAAAAGATGTCAAAAGAGAGTTTTTAGATTACATAAAATTAGATACTGAATTTTGATTGATAGCTCGCTAGTCGTTTTCAATTCCTTAAGTGGTAAAAAAGAAACTTTTACCCCATTGGTAGATGGTCATGTTGGGATGTATGTTTGTGGTCCAACAGTTTACAATAATATTCATTTAGGAAACTGCAGAACTTTTATTTCCTTCGATTTAATCTACAGATATTTAAAGCATCTAGGATATAAAGTTCGCTATGTTAGGAACATTACGGATGCAGGTCATTTGGAAAACGATGAGGATGTTGGAGAAGATCGAATTTCTAAAAAAGCAAGGCTCGAAAAAATAGAGCCCATGGAAGTTGTTCAGCTTTATACTCTAGACTTTCACCGAATATTAGAAAAATTTAACAATCTTCCTCCTGGAATAGAGCCTACAGCGACGGGTCACATGATTGAACAAATCGAATTAGTAAAAGACATTCTCAATCAAGGTTATGCATATGAAGTTAATGGCTCCGTTTATTTTGATGTTTTAAAATTCAATGAATCTAACAGTTACGGAATACTTAGTGGAAGAAAAATTGAGGATCTCATTCACAATACCAGAACACTTGACGGGCAAAGTGATAAAAAAAACCCTCAAGACTTTGCGCTATGGAAAAAAGCAGAACCACAACATATCATGCGATGGCCTTCTCCCTGGAGTGATGGTTTTCCTGGCTGGCACTTAGAGTGCACGGCAATGAGCACCAAATACCTTGGAGATTCTTTTGATATACATGGAGGAGGAATGGACTTAAAATTCCCTCATCATGAATGTGAAATTGCCCAAGCAGAGGCAATTAATAAAAAATCTCCTGTGAAATACTGGCTGCATGCCAACATGCTGACGTTGAATGGGAAAAAAATGGCTAAATCTACTGGAAATAATATTCTTCCAATGGACATGTTTACAGGTAAGAACGAAATGTTCAAGAAACCTTATTCTCCTGAAGTTTTTCGGTTTTTCATGCTTCAAGCGCACTACACAAGCATTTTAGACATTAGCGAAGATGCTTTTAAATGCTTCCGAAAAAGGTTATTATCGTTTGATGGAGGCCGTAAATAAGTTACCTGAGCTTAAACCAGCAAATGAGGACGGAGCATTTGACACAAAAGAGTGGCTAAAAAAATGTTATGCAGCAATGGATGACTGATTTTTAATAGCCCGCTATTAATCGCTAAGCTTTTTGATGCTTCAAAATTCTATAAATCTTGTTATTCATAAAAATCATCCAATTGGAATTTCCCAATGGGAGACTTTAAGCAATATGATGCCTGAATTTATTCACGAGGTTTTGGGAATTGCAGTAGAACAAAAAACAAGCTCAGATACAACAGTTAAACTTACTGGCGCTGTTGATTTGTTAATAGAACTCAGGAATAAAGCGAGAGAGAATAAGGACTTTCAAACTTCGGATCAAATCAGGAAACAACTTATGGAATCTGGCATTCAATTAAAGGACGGTAAAGAGGGAACTAAATTTTCAATTGATTAATTTCTTTTAAAAATGAGAAAAATTTTAATTTTTCCTTTTATAATTTTGATTAAAACCTATCAAATACTCATTTCACCTTTATTTCCACCAAGTTGTCGGTTCACCCCTACCTGCTCTCAATATGCATTAGAAGCCTATGAAAAACATGGTCTTTTTAAGGGTAGTTTTCTTATATTTAAAAGACTCTCTATCTGCAACCCATGGGGAGGAAAAGGTCACGATCCTGTTCCATAGTGACGATTCAATATTAAAACAAAAGATTTACATTACTTTTAACCAACAAATATATTAAAAACTAAAAATGATATTATTGAAATTTAATTGGGCTCCCAGCTCAACTCTCTTTGAGATTGGTGGCTTTGGTATTCACATCTATAGCTTAATGTTTATTGTAGCTTTTGTGTTTGGAATTCGCATTTATAAGAAAATTTTCATCAAAGAAAAAGTTGATCTAAAGTATCTCGAACCCATCTTTATTTATATGGTGATTTCTACACTATTGGGCGCCAGACTTGGAGACGTGTTTTTTTATAGTTGGGATTATTATCAAAACCATTGGGTAGAAATATTACTTCCCATTAGAGGGAATCCTTCTAAGGAATTGTTTTTTGGTTTAATCTCTGGTTACGAATTTATTGGTTTTAGGGGATTGGCGAGTCATGGTGCTTCGATTGGTATTCTTATTGGTTTGTATATATACCAAAGAAAATACAAGTTCAAACCACTGATTTGGATTTTAGATCGACTGGTTATTCCAATAAGTATCGGTGCTGTTTTTGTTAGAATTGGAAACTTTTTTAATTCCGAAATTGTTGGGAAATACACAAATACAAATGTAGGAGTGGTTTTTCAAAACAGAGGAGAAGTACTTCCTAGGCACCCAGCACAGCTGTATGAAGCCTTTGGTTATATCATTCTTTTCTTTGCAATAAAAAAACTCTATGATAATGGTTTAGGGGAAAGAAAAGGTTTTCTCTTAGGACTTTTCTTTACAGGTCTTTTCACCATTCGTTTTATAGTAGAATACGTTAAGGAAAGTCAAGGAGGATTTGAAGAGGTATTACCAATGTTCACTACGGGACAATGGTTAAGTATTCCATTCATTTTAGCAGGAATTTTTATTATGTTCTATTCTAAAAAAAATAAAATATCATAAACCAATATACTCCGATGTTATGGAAAACAAAATGAGTCCTGACCTACTCGAAAAATTAAAATTTCCGATTGGTAGATTTCAACGCGTGGAGAAACTTGATAAAGAAACATTAGACACTTACACCATAAAACTGCGTGATTTTCCTAAAATCTTGGGGAAGGCAATTCAAAGCTTTTCAGAAGACGATTTTAAACGCACTTACCGCCCTGGAGGGTGGAACATTGCTCAAGTGATTCACCACCTTGCAGACAGTCACATTCACTGTTACGTTCGATTTAAACATGCGTTACTTGAAGACACTCCCTCCATAAAAGATTATACAGAATCCGAATGGGCGGAACTTACTGATGCCACTCAAAATGATGTCAAATCAAGTATTGCTATTCTAAAAGGTATACACCAACGGTGGACAACATTGATCGGCCAAATGAGAGCTGAGGATTTTAAGAAATCTTATTATCATCCTGGCAAAGGAAAACATTACCCACTCTATACCGTGGTTGCCTTATACGCATGGCATTCTTACCATCATTTGGCGCACATCAACAATATCCGATAATTAAGTCGCACCCTCCGAGTGTACGACTTAATTTACAAATATTATTTATTGAGTTTTATTTAGGCTCCTCTATTGGTTTTTTCTTTTGTGTATCGAACATTACAGGAGTTGCGATGAATACGGAAGAATAGGTTCCTACAACCACCCCAACAATCAATGCAAACATAAATCCTCTGATTGATTCTCCACCAAAGATAAATATAGCAAGCAATACGATGAGCGTGGTTAGAGAAGTATTTAAGGTTCTACTTAAAGTACTATTTAAAGCAGAATCAACAGTCTTGTCAAATTCCCATTTTGTATGCTCCCCTACAAATTCTCGAATACGGTCAAATACAACTACCGTATCATTCAAGGAATAACCAATCACCGTCAGTATGGCGGCAATGAATGCCTGATCAATTTCCATGCTAAAGGGCATGAATTTATAGGTAAGAGAAAAGATTCCCAATACGATCAATACATCATGGAAAACAGCGCTAACTGCTCCGAGAGAGAATTGCCATTTTCTAAATCTCAGCAAGATATACAAGAACACTACGATCAAAGAGCCGATGACGGCTAAGAAAGAATTTTTCTTAATATCATCTGCAATAGTTGGTCCTACTTTTATTGAAGACATAACTCCTACTTGCTTATTATCAGATCCATTTACAAATTGATCGTAAGTGAGTCCATCAGGTAAATAAGACTGTAAAGAAGTGAATAAAATATTTTGAATTTCGTTGTCTACCTCTAAACCTTCAACATCAACTTTATATTTTGTTGTGATTTTCAATTGATTTTCTTCTCCAAAAGTCTTCACTTGAGCGCTTCCCAAACCTTTTGAAAGATTGGCTTGAATCTCAGTAGGGTTAACTATTTGATCGAAACGAACTGTATAAGACCGTCCTCCAACGAAATCAACTCCTTGGTTAAGACCCTGAAAGCTTAATGAAACCAGACTGATCATTATTAAAACTCCTGAAATAATATAGGCAACTTTCCTTTTCTGAAGAAAATTGATATTTATATTGGTGAAAAGTGATCTTGTTAGTTTTGTACTAAATGAAATAGTTTTTCCTTTTTCGTTTTGAGCATCTAAAAGCATTCGTGTGATGAATATAGCTGTAAACAAGGAAGTCGCAATACCAATTAACAAAGTAGTTGCAAATCCTTTAATTGGACCCGTTCCAAAAATAAATAGAATTAATGCAGTAAGTCCAGTGGTAATGTTAGCATCTAAAATAGAAGACAAAGCATTGCTAAAACCATCAGCGACTGCTTTTCTGGCACCTTTACCTTTGTTAAGCTCTTCTCGTATGCGCTCAAATATCAAAACATTTGCATCGACCGAAATACCAATCGTCAATACGACCCCTGCGATACCAGGCAATGTCAATACTGCGCCTAATCCAGCCAATACGCCAAAAATGAGAATAATATTTAAAACCAGAGCGATGTCGGCAAAAACGCCAGAATAACCGTAGTAAAATATCATCCACAACAATACAAATGCCAATGCAATGATAAAAGAATACATACCACTTTCAATAGCTTCTTTTCCTAATGAGGGACCAACAATTTCAGATTGAATTATTTCAGCTGCAGCAGGTAATTTACCAGCTCTAAGAACATTTGCAAGGTCAATAGCCTCGTTAAGTGAAAAGTTTCCAGTAATCTCAGAACGACCCCCTGAAATGGGACCGCTGGAAACACCAGGAGCTGAATAAACAATATTATCTAATACGATGGCAATATTGCTTGCCTCACGGAATGCTTTTCCTGTCATTGCTTCCCATGTCCTCGCACCTTGTGAATTCATCTGCATTGAAACTGCAGCATTTCCAAGAGGATCATAAGTCTGAAGCGCGTCCACAACAACACCACCACTAAGAGGAGCAATGTTGTCACGATTGGACTTTAAAGCATAAAGATCAACCACCTCGCTATTGGGTTGGGGCTTGCCAAATGCAAAATGAACATATCTGAATTCGGTTGGTAATAACTTTCTAACTTCAGGAATATTCAAGTATTCTATTACTTGATCTGTATCTTTAGAGCTAAACTTAGCAACAACAGGACCACCTTGAACGCCATAACCTCTGATCAATTCAAACAAAGGGTCTTCTGAAACAGCCGTAGAATCTTGAGCTTTAACATCTGCTAGAAGATCATCTATTACTGATTTTTCTTTATCTTTTTTTGTTAAAGAAGGATTTTTTAATTCCGCTTGAGTTTTTAAATATTCATTGGCTTGAACCATGAAGTTGATCAATTGATCATTCTTGAAGGTTTCCCAAAACTCTAACTGTGCAGTACTTTGCAATAAATTCTTAACCCTTTCAACGTCTTTAGCGCCTGGAAGTTCAACCAGAATTCTTCCTGAAGTCCCCAATCTCTGAATGTTTGGTTGTGTTACTCCAAATTTATCAATACGTTTTCTGAGCACTTCAAAAGCCGAAATGATAGATTCATCAACTTTTCTTATAATGATGGGCTTTACTTCTTGATTGCTCATCTCAAAATTTATCTCATCGCTTAATGTACGATTGGCAAAAATTTCAGGAGCGGCCAATTTGATTCCATCGCTAACAGATTCAAAAGCTTCGAAAAAAGAATCGACGTATGCCGCATCACTATTTTTCTGAAGAACATCTGCCTCGTTTAAGGCATTGTTAAAAATAGGGTTTCTTGAGTTTTCTGCTAAGCCTTTTAAAATGTCTTTCACTGAGATTTGAAGAATCACATTGATTCCTCCTTTAAGGTCCAGTCCTTTATTAAGCTCTTTTCCTTTAGCATCATTGTAGGAAGTAATCCCATAAAGCGGAATATTTCCAATTGAATCGAGGTAAGTTGATTCTGTTTTTTCTCTTAATTGAATAAAATCAGGAGTATCCCCAGAAATGCTTTGAATCGCATATTCTTTGGCTTGTGATTCTTTCTGATTGGTAATAAAGGTAAAAGAAAGCTGATATATACTAACCAATCCAAAGAGGATTGCGAAGAGTTTAATGAGTCCGTTATTCTGCATTTTTATTTTTTTATGCTAAATTAAGCGAGCAAATATAAAGTTTAGTCGAGTATTTAGCAACTTATATGAGTGATTAAACAAATTTTGAAGCGCGCTGTTAAAAGCAGATTAAGTATTTGCTGCTTTAAAGTATCTCTTTAAGTGCTTCATTCATGTTTCTTACTGCAGCAGAACTTTGAGTAAATTTCTCTTGTTCTTGGTCGTTTAGCTTAACATCAATGATGCTTTCCAATCCATTTTTACCGATGATACATGGAACACCAATACAAATATCTTTTTGACCGTAATCTCCATCTAAGAAAACAGAGCAGGGAATCATACGACTCAAATCATTCACAATACTGTCTACCAAATAAGAGACAGAAGCTCCGGGTGCATACCACGCTGAAGTACCGAGAAGTTTTGTTAATGTTGCCCCACCAACCATCGTGGCAGCTGATACTTTGTCAAGTGCTTCCGGTGACAAATGTTGAGAAACTGGCGTACCATTATAACTTGCCAATCTTGTCAATGGAATCATAGTGGTATCGCCATGACCACCAATTACCATCCCCTGAATGTCATTTGCAGGCTTGTCAAGTGCAAGTGAAAGATAAGTTTTAAAACGCGAACTATCCAAAGCCCCACCCATACCAATGACTTGATTTTTAGGTAAGCCTGTGGCCTTAAGCGCCAAATAAGTCATTGTATCCATTGGGTTTGAAACCACAACGATTATTGCATTTGGAGAATGCTTTAAGATACTTTCCGCAACCGACTGAACAATTCCAGCATTGATTCCAATCAATTCCTCACGTGTCATTCCTGGTTTTCTAGGAACCCCAGAGGTAATCACAACTACATCACTTGCAGCAGTTGCAGCATAATCATTTGTTACTCCTTTAATTATTGAGTCAAAGCCAAGGTTAGTGGCTGTTTGCATTAGGTCCAAAGCTTTGCCTTCAGCAAAACCTTCTTTAATATCCAATAGTACAACTTCACTAGCGATAGATTTAATTGCTATATATTCAGCACAAGATGCGCCTACATTTCCTGCGCCTACAACGGTTACTTTCATTCTATTATTAATTTAATTTTTAAAAAATCATTAAATGAGATCATTATAAATTTACTAAAACCACTAGGCATCAATATTTGCGTAAATCGCATTTTGCTCAATGAATTCTCTCCTTGGCGGTACTTCATCTCCCATTAGCATTGAGAAAACACGATCTGCCTCTCCTCCATTATCAATGATTACTTTTCTTAGCGTTCTCATCTCAGGATTCATCGTAGTATCCCAAAGTTGCTCGGCGTTCATCTCCCCCAATCCTTTATAGCGCTGGATGCTTGATCCTTGTCCAAAATCTTGCATTAATCTATCGCGCTGATCGTCATTCCAAGCGTAACTCTTCTTGGTACCTTTCTTAACCAAATAAAGCGGTGGTGTGGCAATGTAGATATATCCAGACTCAATCATTTCTCGCATGTAACGGAAAAAGAAAGTCAGAATTAATGTGGAAATATGACTACCATCAACATCCGCATCACACATGATGACTACTTTATGATAACGTAGTTTAAGTAAATTCAGTGCTTTGCTATCTTCTTCAGTACCAATAGTTACCCCCAAAGCAGTATAAATATTTCTAATTTCTTCATTTTCAAATACTTTGTGTTGCATTGCTTTTTCAACATTAAGTATTTTACCTCTCAAAGGAAGTATCGCTTGAAAGTTTCTATCTCTTCCTTGCTTTGCCGTACCCCCTGCAGAATCTCCCTCGACGAGGAATACCTCACAAAGTTTTGGATCCTGTTCCGAACAGTCAGAGAGTTTTCCCGGCAGTCCTCCACCGCTCATGACAGTTTTACGCTGTACCATCTCTCTAGCTTTTCTGGCGGCATGTCTTGCTTGTGCTGCAAGAATAACTTTTTGAACAATGATCTTGGCATCATTCGGGTGTTCTTCTAAATAGTTTTCTAACATTTCAGAAACAGATTGAGATACCGCAGCACTCACTTCTCTATTTCCTAATTTAGTTTTTGTTTGCCCCTCAAATTGAGGCTCTTGAACTTTAACTGATACAATTGCTGTTAAACCTTCTCTAAAGTCATCTCCTGCGATTTCGAACTTTAACTTGTCCAATAGACCCGAAGCATCAGCATATTTCTTTAAGGTTGTTGTTAACCCCCTTCTGAAACCTGAAAGGTGAGTTCCTCCTTCGTGTGTGTTGATGTTATTTACATAAGAATGAAGGTTTTCAGTGTAGGAAGTATTATAAATCATCGCAACCTCAACAGGAATACCATTCTTTTCTGATTCCATTGAAATTACATCTTCAATGATAGCCTCTCTATTACTGTCTAGAAAACGGATGTATTCTTTAAGTCCTAAATCTGAATAAAACTTTTCACTTACAAATTCGCCTTGATCGTTTTTTCTTCGTTTATCAGTAATATAAATTGTAATTCCTTTGTTTAGAAATGACAATTCTCGCATTCTCTGTGCAAGGGTATCATAGTTATATTCTAATACCTGCTTGAAAATTTCAGGATCAGGTTTAAAGGTAACTATCGTTCCGTTTTTATCAGATTCTCCGATCGACTTGACAGGTGAAACAGGCTTTCCTCTTTTGTAGACTTGTTCCCAAGCTTTACCCTCCCTAAAAACAGTAGCGGTAAGTTGTTCAGAAAGTGCGTTAACACATGATACTCCAACCCCGTGAAGTCCTCCGGAAACTTTGTAGGAATCTTTATCAAATTTCCCACCGGCACCAATTTTAGTCATTACGACCTCCAAAGCAGAAACTCCTTCTTTTTTGTGTATACCAACTGGAATACCCCTTCCGTTATCTTCGGTAGTTATGGAATTGTCTTCATTAATGATTACTGAGATTTCATCACAGTGACCTGCAAGGGCCTCGTCAATAGAATTATCTACTACTTCATAGACCAGATGGTGGAGTCCTCTAAGGCCAATATCACCGATGTACATTGAGGGTCTTTTTCTGACATGTTCCATGCCTTCAAGGGCCTGAATACTATCGGCAGAATATTGCTGACTATTGCTTTCCTCACTCATATATTTAGGTTGTTGTTTTTTTGAAATTTGGTATTAAACAAATATAAGTAAAGACGCTATTATTATTATGTTTAAGCGTCCTAAAAACAATTGAAGTTATTAACACAAAATGTGTAAAAATCAACCTGAAAACATCAATATTAAAGAAGAAAATTATTTCTTATAAGCATCATCATGAACCTTGGCAATCGCCCTTCCACTTGGATCATTTTGATTCTTAAAAGCTTCATCCCATTCCAGTGCAATTGGGGTGCTACAAGCGACAGATGGAACCGAAGGTACACTCATCGCAGCAGCATCACTCGGGAAGTGCTCTTCAAAAATAGTTCTGTAATGAAATTCTTCTTTATTCTGCGGTGTTTGTAAGGGAAACCTAAAATATGCATTTTCCATTTGCTCGTCAGTAACAGCTGCTTCAACCACCTCCTTGAGTGTGTCAATCCAGTTGTATCCTACTCCATCAGAAAATTGTTCTTTTTGACGCCAAGCAACACTCTCTGGTAGATAGTCTTCAAAAGCTTTTCTGACGACCCATTTTTCCATACGTTTTGAGTTGATCAGTTTGTCTTTTGGATTGATTCGCATGGCGACATCGATAAATTCTTTGTCTAAGAAAGGAACACGCCCTTCAATACCCCAAGCTGCCAAAGATTTGTTTGCTCTCAAACAATCGTATTGGTGGAGCTTATCAAGCTTTCTAACAGTCTCCTTATGGAATTCCTCAGCAGAGGGTGCTTTGTGAAAATAGAGATAGCCACCGAACAACTCGTCAGCACCTTCTCCAGATAATACCATTTTAATCCCTAAGGATTTGATAGTTCGGGCCATCAAAAACATTGGCGTGGAGGCGCGAATTGTAGTTATGTCGTAAGTTTCGAGGTGATAAACCACATCTCTAATCGCATCTAGACCTTCTTGAATCGTAAATTTCACTTCATGGTGAATGGAACCGATGTGTTTAGAAACTTTTCTTGCTGCTTCTAAATCAGGAGAACCTTCTAGGCCAACAGAGAAAGAATGCAATTGTGGCCACCATGCCGATTGGGTGTCATCAGACTCTATTCGTTTGGAAGCAAATTTTTTGGCCAATGCAGATGTAACGGAAGAATCTAATCCACCCGATAACAAAACACCATAAGGTACATCGCTCATTAGCTGACGGTGAACCGCATCTGAAAGCGCATCGTGAAGCTCCTCGATAGAAGTTGGGTTGTCTTTTACATTTTCAAAATCTCTCCACTCCCTATTATACCAATTCACAGGGGCAGAATCTGAACTGTGCCAGTAGTGTCCAGGAGGAAATAATTCAATTTTAGAGCAAATGCCCTCAAGAGCTTTTAATTCAGAAGCCACATAAAATGTTCCATTAATGTCCCAACCCATATAAAGTGGTATAATTCCCATATGGTCACGGGCAATAAAATATTCGTCTTTTTTATTGTCATAAATCGCAAAAGCAAAAATTCCATTTAAATCATCTACAAAATCAACTCCTTTTTCTTGATATAATGCAAGGATTATCTCACAGTCAGAATCTGTTCTGAAGTTATATTTGCCTTTGAACTGCTTGCGCAATTCTAGATGGTTATATATTTCGCCATTGGCAGCCAGCACTAATGTCTCCTCTTCGTTCAACAACGGCTGCTTTCCCGATGTAGGGTCGACAATTGCCAATCGTTCATGCCCCATTATAGCATTATCACTACTGTAAATTCCGCTCCAGTCTGGACCACGATGTCTTATTTTTTTGGACATTTCCAAAATTTGAGGTCTCAAATATTCTGAGTCTTGCTTTAAATCAAAAGCACATACAATTCCACACATGTTGTTTAATATTTAAAGCTAAATTATGTTTTTATTTTAAAATACTACAGTAAAAAGTTTAATTTGATTTAAATAATTAACAAAATATACCTTTTTTATTAATTAAATTAAAAAAACAAAACAGATCTAACCTTTTAAGTTTCAACCTTAAAGTATATTTAATGAAATTAAGTGAAAATATTAGAAACGGTTACTGAAGACGATGTTTCCGTTTAGGATGGTGGCAACGATATTGGTTTCAAGCACTTGGTCAATATCTACGGTCATAATATCTTTATCAAGAATAATAAAATCGGCAAGTTTTCCTGGCTCAATGCTTCCTTTTTCATTTTCCTCAAAGTTTGCATAAGCCCCCCAAATGGTCATTCCTTTGATTGATTCATAGCGTGTCAAAGCATTTTCCACTTGAAAACCTTTACCGTTTGATTGTGGAGTCTTCCTTGCTACGGCGCTATAAAAGGTCAAGAAGGGATTTACTTCTTCAACAGGAAAATCACTGCCTAGGGCCAATTTACCCGACCAATCAAGAAGGTCTTTGTATGCATACGCACCTTCCATTCGGCTTGAACCAAGACGATCATCAGCCCATTCTATATCACTAGTAGCATGGGTGGGTTGTACGGAAGGAATTATTTTATCATTCAATTTAGAAAAATCTTCTTTTGAAAGCACCTGAGCATGCTCTATTCTCCACCGGGGATCCTCAACGTCCATTAAAGCTGTTCCATAGGCCGTTAAGACCGCGTGATTTGCAGCATCACCAATTGCATGAGCATTTAGCTGA
This sequence comes from uncultured Flavobacteriaceae bacterium, assembly GCA_949372605.1. Lineage (GTDB taxonomy): Bacteria > Bacteroidota > Bacteroidia > Flavobacteriales > Flavobacteriaceae > UBA8316. Next base: position 14,870 of record CASIAE010000022.1, on the reverse strand, counting down.
AAGGATTTTCTTGAAAGCAGTTTCGCCAATCGGTTAAGCGAATCAGAAGAAATAAGCATTACTCCTTTATTATTAGAATCGTCAGAATAATTTTCTTTTAACGCAGCTCCCCTTGATCCCAAAGCGCCGTCAACATAAACCTTAACAGATCTTACGTTTAGACTTTCGGTTTTTAAAATTCCCGAATTTAAGAAGTAGTCTAAAGTCTGTTTTTCGTTTTCAATCATTGCATAAAAGCGAAGCTTGATTACTCCAGATTTTTGAAGACTATCAATTAAAAAAACATCTTCTTTTGATATGCCGGCTTCATCGATTGTGGTGAGCCCTTTTTCAAAACACAGAGTCTGTGCGTCAATTAATGCTTTAATTTTTTCTTTTTGAGTAGGTTTCGGGATTATTTTTTCTACCAGCTTCATTGCGTTACCTATGAGAAGTCCTGAGGGCTTACCTTCAGTCAAGACAACTTTTCCGCCATTGACTTTGCTGTCAGCAGAAATCCCTGCCTTATCCAACGCAAATTGGTTGACAAAAAAGGCATGTCCATCAATACGCTTTAAAATTACTGGAGTATTAGGAAACAAGACATCTAGTTTTGCTTTCTCTGGGTATTTATTGTTTTCCCAATTATTTTGATCCCAGCCAGCGCCAAAAACCAGCTCTCTATTGTAAGAATCTCTGTGCCTGATTAACCTTTCGATAACTTCATCAAAACTTTTAGTTCCTTTAAGATTTGCTTTGAGCAAATCGAGCCCCAAGTCAAAAGCATGGGCGTGAGCGTCTATCAAACCAGGGAAAACAGACAAACCTTGAGCGTTAACAACACTGCGTGGAGTGTATTTATCCATTAACTCCTCCCCTCCTACTGCAATAAATTTACCATCGTTAACAACAAAGGCTGTTACTTTATCGAAATTAGCATTAATTGTATAAACGTTGGCGTTGTGAACAATTAAATCAACTTTTTCTACACAACCTAAAATAAATAAAAACGCAAAGGGAATTAAGGATATCTTTATCATTAAAAATTTAATATGAGTACCAAAAATAGATCAAAAACTGGTACTACCGAAATATTTTCACTAGTAGATTACAAAAAGACTCTGTGGCTTATAAATTAAGATCAAATTTATAGCGGATCCCTGCAAGATGAAGTTGATTGTGATTTTCATAATGTGCCCACCTAGCAGTTTCTTTTCCTAGCCTTACTCTAGCTTCATAAAAAACATCCCAGCTTGAATTCAACTTATAAGTGACATTTGAAGAAATACTAAAAACACCCGAGAGAGTTGCTGTCTTTTCCAATGCATCTTCAAGTGGTTGATTTAAAAAAACATCCCAGGCCGCGACCTCTCTTTTCCCAATGTAATTTCCATTAAATTGTACAAAAAGCTTTTGCCCAAAACTAAAATTTCCTTTTAAGTCAATCTCTATAGAGGGAAGGTTCCAAGCATGTTTCTCTTCAGCACTTTGATAGTCAGAATAGCGGGTTTCTAAAGTCAACTTATTATTTTCATTAAACCTTAAGCTAATGCTGGTTTCTAATCCTTTTTTTTCAATCTCATCATAGACGACTCCATAAGTATTTGCCAAACGAAAGGGCACTTCGCTAGATTTTAGATCGAAAGGCAATCTTTTGAACAAAGGGTGTCTATTTGATTTACTGTATAATGCTGCAAAATAAAACCTTAAACCAGAACCAGGAATTGCATTAAATCCAATTTTTCCTTCGTGTAAAACCTCTGTTGACTCCAACCTAAGCGTGGGAGACACATAAGGGTTTTGCAAAGAAAATGAAGTGAAACTATTTAAGTCATAATGTCCTTGATAATTTATAAAAGGGATCATTTTTTGGGACTTAGGTATGTAGGAAAGTTCGAATTTCGGATAGACAAATACTGCCGACTTCTCACTGTCATAACCAAAGACATAGAAAGCATGCGCCCCAACTCTAAATTTAAATTTTTTACCAATATTTAAAAACTGTAATTCTAAATCTGTCAACCCTTCTTGAAAAGACAAAGATTTGTCAGAATAGTAGGCTGTTTTAAAATCAGTGTTCACCAACTGAAATCCCGGAGTGACCTCAAGATATTGTCCAAATAATGGTAATCGCAATTGAGTATTGATCTTCAATATGTTTTCAGTCGTGTCAAAATAGTCTGTTGTTATACTGGTATTAAAATATAGTTTACTGAAAGGACTGTCATACCATTGCCATTTTGAGCGAATGGACAAATAGTTGAGGTTCTGCTTGGAGTCTATGTTGTCTGATACTGAACTATCAAGATTGGTTCGATCTCCCTCTGAAATTCCGTACAAATTATGATTTTGACGGTCAAACCTAAAATCTGAATTCACATTTAGACTTTTAGTTTTGTATTGATGAAGCAAGTTCAAGGTTGTTCTGCTTTGGTGACTTGGCAAAAGTGTTCCTTGGACACCAGACATTGCAGAACGTCTAAAATCAAAGCCTAAACCTTGACTTCTGTCTAGTGGCAACATAATCGCTGCATCGAGCAAAAGACTTGACTTGTTGCCAAGACCACCTGAAACATAACTGTTATAAAAAAATGTTGCTTCTTGTTTTTGAAGCTTCAGCGGTGAAGCTTTATTTGGTACGAAGGTGGAAATCACCGGTACGGATAAAAAGGTGTAATTCACCCCCAGCTTTTTCTTTGATTCAGAATCATTGACCTCTGGTTTGGATCTTATCTTAAAAACATTTGAAAGACTTGGACTGTAGGACTTGGTAACCGTTACTTGTTGGGTGCCCAAATTATCTTTCTCCTGCCCTTGTGACCAACTCAAAAGAGGAAGCATCAATCCAAAAAACAATTTTATAGAAATACTATTGATTTTCATCTTTGGTGTTTTGGTCGGTGAGACTTGCATTTTCTTCAGCCTGTTGTTGTTTAATTTTATTTAAAAGCTGATTGCCTTCGACATTTATATCTTGAAACTGTGCGTAATTCGAAATCATCGATTCTAATACAAAAGTTGCTTGAAAAGCATCCCCTAACTCATAAAAGTTCTTTGCCATCAAGAGAAGACTTTTGGCAGCCCAGAGGGGTTGTCCACTAAACTTCTTTGAAAGGGCTGCAATAATTTCGTTCGACTCAACATATGCTTTCATCTGATGACTCAATTGGGCGCGATAGTGATAGGCCTCTGCTGCAAGAGCATCAATTGGAGCCTTTTCCAAAATAGCAAAAGAAACCTGCGCCTTGAGCGAGTCACCAATTTTAAGCGCTCCATGCGCTATGATATCCTGCGCATCCCATTTAACCTTTGCATCTAAATTATCAAATGCTAATATATTTTCAGCCAACAAAATCGCCTGATCGTAAGAGCTTTGTCCATAATAAGTTTTCATCAAGTTAAACTGAGCATAACGCCTGTTTTCTTCATGTAAAGCTACTTTATCCAATTGCTCCCAAAGTGGAATCGCTTTTCCTTGTTGTTCTTGATTTACATAGATTTGAGTGGCTCGAACCAATGCCTTTTCGCTAAACTCATTCAGTTCAAAATCAATAATTTCACTATAATATTTTAATGCATTCGTCCAGTCTTCTTCTTCAAAATAGATTTCAGCCAAATAAAACCGAGTGCTCAAAGCATTTTGTCCCTCGGGATAAGAAGCAAGATAGGAAATGAATGATTTTTCGGATTGTTTCTTTTTATTAGATAAAAATTGATTTTCGGCAGCATCAAATGCGGTTTTCTCTAGTTCATTGTCCGTAAACGCCTTAAAACTTAATCCTTTAATCCAAACAGTAAAAGCCGGGACATCGTCAAGATCGACTGCAATTTCCTTTAAGGTTCTCAATGCCTGGTGCGAAACTGAGTTATTCGAGTATCTTATCACTAGCGCTTTAAGTACGGCTTCTGCTTTTCTTAATTTTTCTTGATTGTAGAGAATTAATCCTTTGTTTAGAATTGCGCGAGAAACATAAGGACTTTTCCTAAATCGTCCCACCAACTGATCATATGTTTTTATGGCAGTGTAAAAAGATCCAGCGACAGCATAAGCATTACTTAATTCAAAATAAGCATCATCCAAATAAGGAGATTTTTTGTGTTTTAAAATCAACTCTTTTAGGGTTTCAATTTTCTTTTCATTGCGATCAATAAAACCATAACTGATGGCTTTTTGATAAAACGCATAGTCAGATTGGGCAGGTGAAAAGCGGATGCTCTTGTTGTAATACTCCATGGCAGGCCAATAACTGCTTTGGGCAAAATTACAATCTCCCAATCGAAGATAAGTGTCTCTGACCAAACTCGGCAGCATCGACTCTTCTTCTTCAACAAATGATTCGAAGGCTTTTATAGCGGCTGTATAATCTCCCAATTTAAAATAGGCATACCCCAAATGATAATGAAAAAGTAAAGGGGTTAAAAGTGATTTTGAAGCAGGGTTGCTTTTAAACTTAAAATAATTATCAAGGGCTTCTTCATAACGATTTAGCTCATAATTTGATTGCGCTTTCCAAAAAACAGATTGTGCGGTGAGGATATTGTTTTTTGATTTTTTTATTGATTTATCAAATAGACTTTTTGCTTCCTGATAATCTCCGGCGTGGAATAGTTGACTGCCCTTTAAAAAGTAAACACGCTGAAGCAAAGTGTAATCTTTATAATCTCGTCCTATCGATTCTAATAGCTTTATAACGCCGTCATAGTTTCCGCTATTAGTATAGGAGTCTAATAATAAAGCGGTCATCTCTTCTTTTTCCTCCGCATTGGGATAGCTTTCTAGAAAACGAATGATTACGGTAGGAACTTGCTCATAGGGGTTCCCAATTTCATAACTCAGGCGTGCATAATTTAACAACGCTGCTTGACTGATTTTGGGGTTATAACTCATGCTTGAGGCACTCTTGTAAGCATTTAAGGCAGCCAATTTACTTTTGTTCATCAGGTAACATTCTGCCAGGTAGTAATAAGCATTTTGTGAAAGATCGTCTTTTTTAACAATGATTTTATTGAACTGATCGATTGCATTAGTGTAATCATTTGTTTTATAATAAGCATAACCCAACTGAAAATAATCCAAATGATTCCACTTGCCCTTTCTTCCTTTATAGTTTTTAAGATATCTTAGGGCGGCTTTGTATTCTTCTAAGTTAAAATGGCTTTCTCCCAAGATTTTAGAAAGCTGTGACAAAGTCTCCCCTTCTGCTTTTTCAATTTCTACTTTTCCAAGTATTAATGCCTTTTTAAATCGACCTAATTTAAAATTCATTTCCACCTGAAAATATCCCAAATCGTCTTGTTGGCTCTGTTTGGAAACACGAGTAAAAGAACTCGATGCTCCTTCATAATCTTCAAGTTGGTAGGCAATATGGCCCAAGTAATAGTGAGCGTCTGATTCGAATTTAGAGTTTTTAACCACTTTTTCAAGTAGTGGTTTGGCTTTCTTGAATTGTTTTTTTGAAAAAAGAGTATATCCTTTATTAAAATAAAACTGTGGTCGAGATTTAAACGGAACATCTACTTCTTTTACTTTTAAAAACCACTTGTAAGCATAAGAATACCTTTCATTGTTAAAATAAAAATTTGCCAAATCAAGATAGACAGTCTTAATCAGTGGATTTGTAGGGTAATCCAAGGTAAAGCTCGAAATAGCCTCTACTGCGCCTGGGATGTTGAGTCGCAACGCAGTTACCAAATTAAAATAATCGATGCGTTCCCAGTCGGCTCCAGTGGTATTGAAATCATTATATGTCGCGATAGCTTGACTTACATTGAGATAAGCTCCCTGATAATACAATGCAGTTGCGCGTTGTTCCAATAATTCGGTACCAAAGATCTGAGCGAATACTCTTTGCTGTTTCAAAACAAACAGCAGTAAAGTCAACAATAAGATGCTATTTGATCTCCAATATTTCATTTCTTAAATTTAATGAGATTGTATTATTATTAGGAACGTATTAATTGCTTCTTACGTATAATTTATCAACAAATTTTATTAGCTACACAAAACCCTTTACATTTGGAGGAATAAAAAATTATAAAAGTAAATGTCAAACGCCATTGTTTCTTTTAGTGATGCCACCATATACCAGGGCGGTAAAAAAGTTTTATCTAATGTAAATATTGAAGTACCTGATGGGGGTTTTGTCTTTCTGATTGGTCGTACCGGAAGTGGGAAAAGTAGCATAATCAAAACGATTTATGGCGACATCAATTTAGAAAATGGCCTGGGTAGTGTTGCAGATTTTGATTTAACACGCTTAAAAAACAAGGAAATTCCAGAACTAAGAAGAAATTTAGGTGTGGTTTTTCAAGATTTTAAACTCTTACCAGACAGAAGCATAAAAAGTAATCTGGAGTTTGTTTTACGCGCTACAGGATGGAAGGATAAAGAAAAAATAAGTGAACGTATTTCCGAAGTTCTTGAAATGGTGGGTATAGAAATTAATACAGATAAATTTCCTTTTGAACTTTCGGGAGGAGAACAACAGAGGATCGCAATCGCGAGGGCCTTATTGAACAATCCAAAACTGATCATTGCCGACGAACCAACTGGTAACCTTGATCCTCAGACAAGTCTTGAAATTATGAAGCTTTTTAAATCTTTGCACGAAAAGGGAATGACTCTCTTGATGGCAACTCATGACTATAACATGATTGTCCAATTCCCAGGGAAAATATTTAAATGTGAAAACGGAAAAGTCTTTGAGGTGGTGGCCAAAACCTAAACTTTGTTTTTTAGTAACCTTATATTTCTTCTTAAACCTTTCCTTTTTGTAATTTTATCAAAAAAATAAAGATGGATCTTTCCTTACTTCCAAGAGTTTCAAATGTCAATAAGGGTCAATTTTTACTCATCGCAGGCCCTTGCGCAATTGAGGGAAAAGAAATGGCAATGCGGATCGCTGAAAAAATAAAATCTATTACCGATAAACTGGGCATTCCTTTTGTCTTTAAAGGGAGCTTTAAAAAAGCCAACCGAAGTCGTATTGATAGCTTTACAGGAATTGGAGATGAAAAAGCATTGAAAATTCTTGAGAAAGTTGGTAAAGCATTCGAAGTTCCAACGGTGACTGACATCCATCAACTCGAAGATGCCAAAAAAGCTGCACAATATGTCGATATACTTCAAATTCCTGCTTTTTTGGTTAGGCAAACCGACTTGGTCATGGCTGCTGCAAAAACCGGAAAGTTCGTGAACCTCAAAAAGGGACAATTTATGAGTCCTGAAAGCATGCAATTTGCAGTACAAAAAGTAAAAGACAGCGGAAACAATAACGCTTGGGTCACTGATCGTGGTGCACAATTTGGCTATCAAGATTTGGTGGTCGACTTTAGAGGCATCCCCGCAATGCAGTCCTTTGCGCCTACAATCTTGGACATCACCCATTCTCTTCAACAGCCCAACCAAAACAATGGTGTAACGGGTGGAAGACCAGAAAGTATTGAAACCATCGCACGTGCAGGGATTGCCGTGGGCGTCGATGGTCTTTTTCTGGAAACCCACCACGATCCAAAAACAGCTAAAAGTGACGGTGCCAACATGCTAGACCTACAACACCTCGAAAAACTATTAATCAATTTATCAAACCTAAAAACCGCCGTTAATTCACTTTTGTAAGAGATTACTCACACTTAATAAGACTTCATTTAGACTTGTTGTTTAAGTACAGCTGATGTTGTTGTTGTTTTAATTGGTCAACAGTCGAATACCTCAATGATAATTGACTTCGAGCTCATAAATTTATACATCGGAAAACTTACCATAATCTCTAAAGTTTCAGTTTAATTAATTGTTCTTAAAAAATTGATTTAAATTAATTTAGAACTGTACCTGAAAAGTAAAGTTGTAACTGAAAATTTAATAAACTAGAAAATTATAGTTTTTATAAAGCTATTTATTATAAATTAAAAAAGAATAATTGATGATGTATTGTTTTTTGACTGTTTATGATTTATTTTTTAATTACCATGCTAAGTGTTGACTTCATAGAATCTTCGATTTCATAACACAGCGAGTAAATTTGTTTATCTATTAACCTCTTTATTACTCCAAAGCATCCTTACAATATGTCACACTTTTTTTGATTTCATTAATGATGCTTGAACCCGCTGGGGTTTTATATTCATATTCAATCGTAGCTGGAAAAGTATATTTTTGATCTCGCATCAGCTGAAGCGCTTCTTTAACGGGCGTGTCTCCCCTACCAAAAGGCATATTCTTTTTACCGTTAGCGGGGTTTTTCCGGTCTTTTATATGCATGCTCAAAATGTGTTGCTGTTTGTCTTTAATTAGTCGCATCGGGTCAGGATTTCCTGCGGCTACATAATGCCCTAAATCCAAGTTAATTGCATTGTATGGAGACTGACTTAGTGCGGTATCCCACCAAGTTGGATTTTGTTGTTCATGACCATGATAGGCAATATAGATTCCGTTTTTTTCAGCCAATTGACCCAGTTTTAGCGAATGCTCAGGTTTTCTGGGAAGTTCTATGGTTACATGAGAAGCGCCTAAAAATTTACCTGCTTGCATGGCATAATTTATATTGGCATCCGAGTTTCCTTTACTTAAAAGATAATTCGGCTTGAAAGCATAGATAGAAACCCCAGCATCGTTATACATTTTACGAAGTCTAGCATAATCTGCAATTGAAACCTTTTTCCTCCACTGTTCATAGTCCTTATCATAGGATTCTTTTTGAAGTATTAGATCGGCGAGATGCTTTCGCTCTTCTTCAGTTATCTTTTTTTTTCTTGAAAGGACTTTAAAAACTTTATTATCTATTTTATTCTCAGGACTACCAAGGAATGATTCTGCAGTTTCTCCCATTAGCTCAACACCATTGACTCCACATTCTTTAATATATTGGAGAATCGCCTCTGCAGACTGATCTGCCAATTCTCGAAAAGAGTAACTGATTACACCGAGTTGAACACCATTGATAGTAGATTTAGAGTTAAATAAATTTGGAATGTATGAAGGTGAAGCAAAAACAGCAGGGGCTGTTATAGAAAGACCAGCTAAAGATTGAGATATTGTTACAAGAAATGATCTGCGATTAAATTTCACTGTCTAGGTATTGATAATTTGTTATTTACGGAAATCATTAAATGAAAAACATTAATAAAAATTACAACTATTTAATTATAATTCTGTAAATTATTTTTTGGAAATAAAAAAATCAATTCCATTAGAAGTTCTATTCTAAGTTAGATATGGTTAACTTTTATTTTTAAGAAAGTTATTTTGAATATCTTCTGATAGAAACATTCCGGATCGATACCAAAATACTTTTGATCTCAAAACAACAGGAATTTCTTACGGATCTTATTACATTTTTAAAAACCTTTCCGAAGTCCTAATTCCCCAACCCATAGAATAATTGAAAAACGAAAGTGATGTCGTATATTTACATTCCTCCAAAAAGAGGAAGTTCATTGAAAACATGGGGTCGACTGGTTTTGACAGCAGGTACTCATGGTAAAGTAAGCAGGTCGAGCGCTGAGACACAGCTCGTAAATCATATGTTTCACATTTTCAAATGGCGAGAATAACTACGCTCTAGCTGCATAATTGACTGAATTATAGTAAGTCAATGCCTAGTCCCGACCAGGTCGGGAAGCCGGATGTCTCTCGATAGCCCTTGTTGACGGCGATCGATATTGAGGCACCATAAATGTCAACATCGAAATACGAGAACATCGATCGTGTTTTTCAATAAAGATGGTAAGAGATTCTTGGGCGGTTTTCGGTCACTGTATCTTCGAAAATTAAACGAAAACTAAATCTGTAGAAAGCTTTTCTATGTCTTGTTTGGACGCGGGTTCGATTCCCGCCGACTCCACTAATTAAAACCCTAATATATTTATAAACAATATACAAGGGTTCTTTATTATAGGTATTTGTACGATTTATGTAGGGCCAGTCTTTGGGTTTAACAAATATACTGGGTGTATCGGGAAAGAATCTATAGTTGTCAATTCAACTGAGCTCAATCAGTCTTTGTGTTGTCTTTATTAGCAACATTATTAGGGTAATTTTCTTTCCTTTGCTTTTTATTCTGTGATAAGATAATCCATAAAGTAAACCACACGTAAACTGCAAATATTACCCCCCCTACAATTAAAAATTCTATGCTCATGATTTTCTTCTTTGTCGTATTGCAATTGCGAATAACAATATAGTACCTGGCCAATGCGCAGAATATTGTGCCTCTTCTGTCCTTCCCGCAATTGATAATCCAACAGAGTACAATAGACATATAAATGCCAATATGATTGGGTACCATTTTAATATAAATTCTTTCATATAAATAATTTAGTTATGATTTGATTTTATTATCATTTCTAATTTAAGTAAAATAATTTGATTTAAATAAACAAAAGGTTTTAAAAACAATAAAGGAGTTTTTAAATAATTCGATACTTTTATAAATCCATTTAAATAGTGAGAATTTATTACATTTAAAATTAATTAAGAAAGTATTCATGGACTTGAAAGAAGGAGACGAAGTAGACCTTATCATTGGTGAAGAAACCAACTTGGGATATAATGCTCTGATTAATGACGAGTTTGACGGTCTTCTGTATCACAATGAAATTTTCATCAACCTAGAGTGGGATATGAAAATCATTGGATACATAAAAAAAATCAGATCGGATGGGAAAATTGATGTTTCTCTTCAACCACAAGGTTTTTTAAATGTCATTAATACGCATTGTCTTCAAATTCTAAAAAAATTGAGAAGAACTGGAACTCTTGACTTTTCTGACAAAAGTAGTCCGGAGGATATTATGGAGGAATTTCAAATGAGCAAAAAAGCCTTTAAAAAAGCTTTGGGAGTATTGTATAAAGACAAGTGGATCATAATCGAACCCCATCGGATCATATTGATCGAATAGTTAAACAATAACACTCACCTTTTAAAATATGTTCTAAAAATTATACACCTATGAGTAATAAATTTTCAAGAATACTTACTTTATCAAATCTTAATTTTCTTCTTTTACGTTTTTCTACAGGAGCTCTGATGTGCTATTATCACGGTTGGAATAAAATTACATCGGACAGAAGTCGCTGGGAAAGACTCGGAAATGCAATGACAGATTTTATCGGTCTTGATTTCTTGAGTATCCCACTAGGTTTTATGGCAAGTTTTTCCGAATCGATCGCCTCCTTACTGATCATGGTTGGTCTCTTTACCCGTCCATCAGCTTTACTTTTGGCAATTACTATGCTTGTCGCTTCTGCAAAAAACATTTCAGGAAAAGGCATAGACGGAAGCGAACTGTCTCTTATTTATCTTTTACTGTCCATAATTATCTTGATAAACGGCGCAGGTAGATTTAGTTTAGACCGAATGCTATTTAATAAGAGAAGTTAATTTTTAAATTTAAAAACTTCTGTTTACACCTTCTAGAGTAGGCATTTGCAGCGGCTTCCTTAAACTTAGCGGTTTTATTGTCCCAATTGCAGTGTCTTGTTTGGAAAACGACCAGCAATGACTCCCAAAAGGATTGTTTCTGTTAATCTGGCAGCATAAGAAAATGGAGCTGATGCTTCATCCTCGCCCAAACAAGCGGAAACAAACTGATGATAGTGCTTCGGAGCATCTCGCTCATAGTCATTTACAGTGTTTCCTAATTTCCCATCTGGATCGTATTTAGAGATATCAATTTCTTGATATTTACCGTCAACAATAAGCCGTGGGGTCTCCATAAAATGAGGTAATAAAAGTCTTCCCTTTTCCCCAATAAACATTGCGCCTTGTAAAGGAAGTTTCTCCTTGTTCGGAAGCTTTAATTCTTTGTGACTCGATGGAGCACCCTTTCCATCATACCAAACCCATTTGAAATCATCAGTGGTATATTTTGTTCCTTTAAAGGTATAGGTGACATTATTATTTTCTGGATATCCAAAGCCATTTGGTCTTCTACAATTGTTTTTTATCGTAGTCGGAACATCCAAGGCTAAAGCATTGTAAGGCGTATCAAAAATATGGACCCCCATGTCCCCCAAAGTACCACACCCAAAATCAACAAGCTTGCGCCAATTTGCAGGATGGTAAACCTTTTCTTTAAACGGCCTTTCGGCAGCTGTGCCCAACCATAAATTCCAGTCTAAACTTTCTGGTACGGAATCCGAACCTTTAGCTACTGGTCCGTCATAACCCCAGTTTTTTGGCGACCATGCCCTTACGGTTTCTACTTTACCAATTATTCCTGATTGTATCAATAAGGTTGCCAATTTGTAGTCATAAAATGAATGTACTTGAATCCCCATTTGGGTAACCAAGTTTTTTTCTTCGGCTTTCCTTCTCATTTCTCTAACCTCAGACACATGATGTGCCAATGGTTTTTGACAATAGACCGGTTTGTTATAATCCATAGCCAATATCGAAGCAGGGGCATGCGTATGATCTGGTGTAGAAACGATGACCGCATCAATTTGGTTTTGCATTGCCTCAAGCATTACGCGGTAATCCGAAAAAGTTTTGGCATTGGGATGTTTCAATTTTGCCGCAGCCAAGTTATTTGCATCTACATCACAGAGTGCGGTGACATCAACCCTATCATGCGAAGAGATTGACTTTAAATCCGCTGCACCCATTCCGCCTACACCAATGTGAGCTGTTCTGAGCCTTTTGTCCCCTTGAATATTTGCAAACAATGAAGATGGTAATAATACTGTTGAAGCCGCAGCCACTGTCGTTTTTAAAAAGTCTCTTTTTTTCATTTTAAATAAGCTTATAATTTTTTAATTTTTATGTTTCTAAACCATAAATCACTCCCGTGATCTTGGAATCCAATAAATCCTGTTTTAAACTTTGCATAATCGGGGGATCCATCCCATTTTCCGGAATTTCTTTTGATGATTCCAGTCCTCTGACCAAGGCACAAATGAAAGTACCATTTTACCATTCAGCCAATGCTCCACTTTTTCAGTGGTAAAAACAATTTTTGTCGAGTTCCATTCCCCAGCAGGGTTTAATGTCTTCTTAGCAGGATCGGGGGTGTGCATTGCATAATCGGCTGCCGTTTTTTGCCAATCTTGAAGATCACTGGGTTCGGCAACTCCAAACTGAGTGTTGTAGCTTGTAAGGTCATGTATTTTAGCGTAGTTTTCATCATCGATGAGTTGGTATTCGGGGGCGACCACTGAAGGCCCTGGATAACCTTCTTTTACATGATAAAAAATACCACTATTTCCGCCTGGAGGGATTTTCCATTCAACATATAATTCAAAATTATCAAATTCTTCAGCACCATAAATAATGTCTCTACTGCCTTTATAATCATAATCTTGCTCTAGAATCTTTTCTGTTCTAAAGGTCAATATTTCATCTTCTATCCCCCAGCCCGGTGGCATTGCCTCGCCGTTGTAAGCCCTCCAACCCGTTGTTGAAGTACCGTCGAATAATGACACCCACTCTTGTGAAGGTTTTTTATTGTCTTTGCAACCAATTATGAAAAGTGAACTGATTAAAAATATTTTGATTTTATTCATATTGTGTTTTAATTAACTAATGATATTTAAAGGTGTAGTATTTTTCCAATTTCCTCTGGTAAAATCAGGAAACTTTTGCGGGGCACCTTCTTGATCGATCGATTTCCCACTGAGTTCAGTAACAGCACTCCAAAAACAACCTTCATAAAGATTTTGATCTAAAGGAAGTCCATTTTGAAGACACTCAACGATGCGATACATCATAATCCCATCCATTCCACCATGACCACTCCCTTTTGATTTTTCATTGAGTCTTTTGTATAGAGGGTGATCGTATTTTTCATAAACCGCTTCAAGTTGATCTCCCTGCACCCATTTATGATGATTTTCGGTTATTCCCTCAACACCACCCTCTAAGGCAACTCGTGTTGGAAAACCAGCAAGAGTTCCTTTTGTTCCTTGAATTAAGTTATGTCTTGTATATGGGCGAGGACTGGTTTCATCCCATTGTAACATTATGGTTCTTCCCAAATTAGTTTTAATTATAGAGGTATTTAGATCTCCATTTTTATAATCCAATTGATTCCATTTGTGATCTTTTGAATAGTTTTTTTCTGCGTATAACTTTCTCCCCATCGCCGGAGTAGAGTAAGAAATAAGACTTTTAAAGTTGTCTTCTTGTCTCGCTAAGTTCATGTACTGTGCCACAGGTCCCAAACCATGAGTTGGATATAAATTCCCATTTCCGTATGCGTAATGTGGTGTTCGCCATGACCCTGTTCCCTTTTCTTCTTCCTTCATTTGAGATCGCAACTCATGAATATAGGCGGCTTCTGCATGTAACAACTCTCCCAAGACACCTTTTCGACACATATTTAAAAACAGTAACTCATCACGGCCGTAATTAACATTCTCCATCATCATACAATGTTTCTGAGTGCTCTCGGAGGTATCTACTATTTTCCAAAGGTCTTCGATTGTTACAGCCAACGGTACTTCAACAAAAGCATGCGCACCACTTTCCATAGCGCCAATTGCCATCGGTGCATGATTTTTCCAATTGGTTGCAATAAACACAACATCGGGTTTGGTTTCTTCAAGCATGACCCGCCATTTATTTTCATCACCCCAATATTCCGAAATAGCGGTATGTCGATTTTCACCAGCTGCCTCTTTCACCAACTGTCGCATTTGTGTAACGTTCTCCTCATAGAGATCGCTAATGGCAACAACTTCAGTATTTGGAAGGCTAGAGAAAAACTTTAAATGTCCTCTCCCCCGATGCCCTACGCCAATAAAAGCGGCTCGTACTGTGGAGAGTTTTGAAGCTGCAAAAGCCCCCATGTAAATGCCATTATTTTTTTTACTTGGTTGTTATCAACACAACTACTTAAAAGTGAAGTTGAGCTTATTGCTGCAGCTGTTAAGTTGATTTTTTAATAAAATC
>CASIAE010000021.1 GCA_949372605.1 uncultured Flavobacteriaceae bacterium | reverse complement strand
TCCGGGTTTATAGACCCCAAGATCGCAACGGAATTGGCTGTAGAATATGGAATAAAAACTTATACCATTGGCTTGGGGAGTAACGGAAACGCCAGAGCCCCCATCGGATTATTACCCAACGGAAAGTTTCAATATGGTGTAACAAAAGTAGAGATAGATGAAGAATTACTAAAAACGATAGCGAAGAGCACTGGAGGCTTGTACTTTCGAGCTACCGATAACAAGAAATTAGAAGAAATTTATCAGGAAATAAACAAACTTGAAAAAACTGAAGTTGAGGAGTTTAAGTATTATAATTATGAAGAAAAATTTAGGCCATTAATCCTTCTCGCTTTGGTGATGATTTTAATCGAATGGTTGGCACGTAATACTTTATTTAGAAGCTTTATTTAATATGTATCAATTTGACACCCCTTTCTATTTTTATTTCTTCGGAGTATTGCCGGTTCTCTGGCTAGGCTTTTATTTGGTGATGCGATGGAAGCGAAAAGCTCAGCTCCAATTTACCGATGCTAACTTGATGAAAAAATTGAGTCCTTATCGGTCAAGATTTAAGCCTGGATTTAAATTAATTCTTCTGAGTTTGTCAATTTCTTTCTTAGTAATAGGATTGGTAAATCCAAAAATCGGAACCCAACTTGAAACCGTTAAAAGAGAAGGCGTAGACATCGTTTTTGCGATTGACGTTTCAAAAAGTATGCTCGCCGAAGACATTGCACCCAATCGATTGGAAAAATCAAAGCGATTGGTGTCAGCCATCATGAATCAACTCGCAAGCGATAGAATTGGGATTATTGCCTATGCAGCTCAAGCCATTCCCCAATTACCGATTACCACGGATTATGGAGCGGGCAGAATGTTTTTACAGGCATTAAATACTGACATGCTTTCCTCACAGGGAACTGCATTGGATGCTGCTCTCGATCTTTCTGGAACATTTTTTGATGATGAAGATCAGACCAACCGAGTTGTTTTTTTAATCTCAGATGGTGAAGACCATTCTGAGGAAGGAGAATCAGCAGCCAAAAGGGCTTCTGCTTTAGGAATTAGGATTTTTACTTTTGGAGTAGGTACCGAACAAGGCGCTCCTATTCCTATTAAAAAAAATGGAATAATTGAATCCTATAAGAAAAATCTAGAGGGAGAGACTGTCATCACAAAACGAAACGAGGAAATTCTGAAGGTGATTGCAAAAGTATCTGGTGGCGAATATACTGATGGGAATGAAACTCAGGAAGTTTTGGACTTTGTTTCAGATAAATTAAAATCGATGGATAAAAAAGAATTTGAGGCTAAAAAATTTGTCAGTTACAAAGACCAGTTTCAAGCTTTTCTTTTGGCGGGATTTCTTTTGCTGCTCATAGAGATTTTTCTTTTTGAAACGAAAACTAAATGGGTTCAAAATTTAAATTTATTTAACGAAAAATAAAAAATTATGTTTCGATTTTTTTTCTGTTTGTTTTTAATTTCATTCATTAAGGGTGCTGCCCAAGAAGCGGTTGTGAACAATCATATTTATGATGGGAATCAATTGGCAAAAGAATCTGTGTTTGATTCCGCTGAGATGTCATACAGGAAAGCACTTTCCAAAGCCCCAGAAAAACCAGAAGCACTTTATAACCTTGGTAACACACATTACAAGGATAAGAATTTTGATGAAGCAAAACAACGTTATTTTCAAACCCAAAAATTCTCAGAGAATAAATCAAGTAAGCATCATGCATTTCACAACATGGGAAATGTTTTTATGCAACAAAAAGATTATGTTAAGGCAGTTGAGTCCTATAAAAACGCATTGAGAAATAATCCTGAAGATGAACAAACGCGGTATAATTACGCCCTAGCAAAAGAGCTTTTAGAAAAAGAGCAGCAAGAACAAGAACAAAATCAGGATCAAAAGGATCAAGACGATAAAGATCAAGAGGACAAAAAAGATCAAGATCAAGACAAAGAAGGGGAGGAAGAAAAAGACAAAGAAGAGGATAAAGAAGGTAAGGACGGAGAAGATTCGGAAGACAAGAAAGAGGAAGGTGAGGAAGAAAAAGAGGAAAAACCTGAAGAGTCTAAAGATGGAAAAGATGAGAAGGAACAGCAGCCTCCACCGAAGCCCAAGCAGGGTCAGCTCTCTCCAGAGCAGGTGAAAAGTTTGCTAGAAGCAATGAATAATCAAGAGAAAAAAGTACAAGACAAGGTCAATGCCGAAAAAATTCAAGGGGTTCCTGTTAGAGGGGAGAAAGATTGGTAAATTTGTAATCAATTAGAATGCACAAATATATTTTACATATAATTGTTTTGCTATTCACCGTTTTTAACGTCACTGCACAGGTGTCTTTTGAAGCCAGGGTGAGCAAGAAATCTATGGGACTCAACGAACGTTTGAGGGTTGATTTCATTATGAATAAAAATGGAGATAATTTCACAGCTCCAAATTTCTCTGACTTCAGAGTTGTTGGAGGCCCAAATCAATCTATAAGCAATTCGTGGGTTAATGGTAAAAAAAGTTTCTCCAAAACATTTACTTATTTCTTATCACCAAAAAAGAAAGGTGCCGCGACGCTTAAAGCTTCGACAGTCAAAATCGAAGGAAAAGTTTATCGAACTACTCCGGTCAAAATTACGGTTTCCGAATCAGTAGCTGTGCCGCGTGATCCTAATAGTCCAGAGTATCTCATAGACGATAACCTTCACCTGGTCGCTGAAGTTTCCAATCCTAGGCCTTACCTAAATGAAGCCATTACGGTTGTTTATAAACTATACTTTAGAAGCCCACTTAAAATATCGGACGCTAGAGAAATAGAAAGTCCAAAGTTTCAGGACTTTTGGAGTCATATTATAAAAATCCCCCAACTACAGGTTCAGAATACAACTTTCAGGGGAGAAGATTATAAGGTGGTTGTTTGGAGAAAAACCGTTTTATATCCCCAAAAAATAGGAAAATTAACACTAGAGCCTCTCAGTCTAAATGTCGTTATTGGTCTTCCCTCCAATCGGCGTGATTTTTTTGGAGGCAGAATTGTTCAGCAAACTTCCCGTGCGATTACTGCCGAAAAAAGATTTATAAACGTTAAGCCATTACCTGAAAAAGGGAAGCCTGCCAATTTCTTTGGTGCGGTTGGACAGTTTGATTTTAATTTAATTCTAAATAAGAATGATTTAAAAGCTTCGGAGTCTTTTGAGTTAAAAGTTAAAGTAAGTGGCAGTGGAAATTTAAAGCTCTTCACCCTACCGAAACTGACACTGCCGAATACTCTTGAGGTTTATGAGCCGGAGCACTCAGAAGACGTTAAAACAAGTCTGGGTGGAATGAAAGGAAGCATTGAAGACAAATACACTGTTGTTCCAAGATTTCAGGGTAAATATCCCATCTCCCCCGTCTCGTTTTCTTATTTCGACCCAAAGAAAGAAGAATATTTCACCCTCATATCCCAAGAGCATATTGTCGACGTATATGATGGCCCAATTGCGGGCAACTCCACTAATAAAAACAACTCGACTTCAAATCAATTGGTTTCAACTGAAAACGAATCGTTTCGTTTTATAAAATTAATTCCAAACCTAAGACCAATTGAGCAGCTTGCCTTTTGGGGCAGTAAAGAGTTTTATTTGATGATTGTTGCCCCATTTTTATTGCTCCTAATATTTTATTTCCTCCTGCGACGTAAAATAAAAATATCTGGTGATGTTGACGGAATAAAGTTGAAAACTGCAAATAAACTTGCAAAAAAATACTTAGGCTCAGCCAAGAAAAACCTGAAAAACAAAATACTTTTCTACGATGCCTTAGAAAGGGCTTTACACAACTATTTAAAAGCCAAATTAAAGATTGAAACATTTGATTTTAACAAGGAGAAAATCCGTCAACTGTTAAAGGAAAAACCTCTTTCCTCGGATGATATTGATTCTTTTATAAATTTATTGGAAAACTGTGAGATCGCTCGATATTCTCCTGCAACGGATGCTAAAATGCAGCAAGATTTTGATCAAGCGCTTAATGTAATTGCCACCATAGACAGAAAATTATGAAGTTGAAACTGTTTTCTTTTCTTTTCTTTTTCAATTATACATTTGGACAAAGCCCTAGTGTAGTTTTTGAAAACGCCAATACGGCTTACAATAATGCTAAATATGAAAAAGCAGTTTCCTTGTATAAAGAAATTTTGGATCAAGGAGAACACAGTGCGGCATTGTATTACAACTTGGCAAACTGCTATTACCGACTAAACAATGTTGGAGAGAGTGTTTTTTATTATGAAAAAGCCCAGCTTTTAAATCCTAATGATCAGGATACAAAAGTGAACGCTGCTTTCGCCCAAAACATGGCCATTGATGCAGTTGAATTACTTCCTCAGACGCAGTTGACCCATATGAAAAACTCTTTTTTTAATTCTTTTTCTACAGAAGGATGGGCTATTCTAGCTGTTGTTTTGGCATGGCTTTTCGCTCTGTTTATCGGCCTTTATTTATGGAATAAAGCTCCTTTTTTAAAGAGGACTTTCTTTATTCTTGCGATATTATCTTCGTTACTTTTGGTTAGCTCAATTTCAATATCTTTCATGAAATCCTCAACAGAAGAATCTACAATCTACGGTATTTTATTTAGTGAAAAAATTGATGTTTGGGCCGAGCCAAACTCCCGTTCTGAAGTGTTGTTTCTTCTTCATGAAGGCACAAAAGTTCAGCTTTTAGATGCGCTACAAGAATGGCAAAAAATTAAAATAGCAAATGGTTCTGAAGGTTGGATAAAAGGAGGGAATATTCGCAGTCTCAAAGATTTTAAATAAATTTTTCAGGAATTTCATCTGACATTCCACTTCCCCAATTAAATAAAAATTCGCCTAATTTTAAAATAGGTTCATAAAGTAGTGAACCCTCAAAATATTTTGGATCAACTAATGTAATCCAATTATTTAATTTTCCAATAAAAAAGAAAGCTCCACAGAGGAAAATCCCCCATTTGATCACTCCAAACAAAGCACCCAAAAACCGATTGAATAAACCCAGTGCAGCAAGGCTGATTACTTTCGTCAAAGCTTTTGCCAATAGTGAAATACCAAAAACAATTATAATGAAAACAAGAAAGTACGCACTGGCTCGAATGGCAGCAGGATTCCAGTCAAAATACCCTTCAATCAAATTAACGACAAGTGGAGAAAATTTTAATGCGCCAAACAACCCTAAGAATAAGGCGAGCAAAGAGGCGATTTCTACAATAAAACCCTTAGAAAAGCCCTTGAAAAAACCAAATGCCATTCCTATTGCAATTATAATATCTACCACATTCATGAGCACGAAAGTACTCTATTTTTCATAAAGTCGACAAGAGAATTAACTCAAAGCACTTATCTTTACCACATGCAAAAAGTCACTACTAGAGATCAATTACTAAAAGATCGGTGGGAAAAATTGGTTGAGGTTCTAACGGATAAATTTTCTGATGGTGAGCCCCTAGATGTAGAAGGAATGCTCTATCTGATTGGGCTACAGGAATTGGGTCAAATACATAGGAAGTTTAAAAAAGATGATAATGTTGATCTAATACATATTGGAATTTGTACAGCTTTAGAGCCTTTTGGATACTACCGATTTGATTTTTTTGATGAGCAAGGATGGCCTCATTTTGAGTTAACAGAGGAGTTGCCCCCCTTGAAAGCAGGGGAGCAGAGTGTTTTGATGAAAGAGGCAATAGTAGAATACTTTTTAAATCGAGAGGTAATTAAATAACAGAATGTTTATTTTTGTGTGATGATTGAAAAAATTAAAGAAAATCTTGATCTAGTAGCTCAGTTTCAAACTGATTCTAAGGAGGAAATTGAGGCTTTTAGAATAAAATATCTAGGTAAAAAAGGAATGTTAAATGACTTTTTTGCTGCTTTTAAAGAAGTTCCTAGCAATGAAAAGAAGGAATTTGGTCTAGCGCTGAACACCCTAAAAAATGATGTTTCTGAAAAAGTAAAAGCACTACAATCAAAATCGACTTCCCAAAAACCAAAGGGAAGTATTGGCGATCTTTCAAGATCTCCTTTTCCAGTTGAATTGGGCTCAAGGCATCCTTTATCATTGGTTAAAAACAGAATCGTAGATATTTTTTCACAGATTGGGTTTAATATATCTGAAGGTCCAGAAATAGAAGATGATTGGCATAATTTTACAGCTTTAAATCTTCCTGAACACCATCCGGCGCGTGACATGCAGGATACTTTTTTTATTCAAACGGATCCCGATGTTTTGCTTCGAACGCATACTTCTTCTGTACAAGTGAGGTATATGGAGAACAACAAACCCCCGATCCGGACGATATCTCCAGGTAGGGTTTTTAGGAATGAGGCAATTTCCGCTCGATCTCATTGTATTTTTCATCAAGTAGAAGGACTCTATATTGACAAAAATGTTTCTTTTGCTGATTTAAAACAAACGCTTCTTTACTTTACAGAGTCTTTATTTGGCAACTCTAAAATACGATTGCGACCGTCTTATTTTCCTTTTACGGAACCCAGCTCAGAAGTCGATATTTATTGGGGATTAGAAACGGAAACTGACTATCGCATTACTAAGGGAACGGGTTGGTTAGAGATCATGGGTTGTGGCATGGTTGATCCCAATGTTTTAAAGAATTGTAGTATTGATCCTGAAGAATATTCTGGGTATGCCTTTGGAATGGGGATTGAGCGAATCGCAATGTTGCTTTACCAAATTGGGGACATAAGATTGTTTTTTGAAAATGACATTCGTTTTCTAGAACAATTTAAATCTAGTTTCTAGTCTAACTTTTTCACAAGTCTTTTAAAAACCTTTTCAGGACTTTTTCCTTCATAAAGAATGCTAAAAACAGCATCGATTATTGGGACCCTAGTCACATATTTCAAGTTAATTAACTTGGCTGATTTTGCAGCATAATACCCCTCGGATATCATCTTCATTTCTAATTGAGCTGCCTTAACAGTGTAGCCTTTTCCGATCATACTTCCAAAGGTTCTGTTGCGACTAAAGATCGAATATCCGGTCACCAAAAGATCTCCTAAATAAGCAGAATTGTTGATATTTCTTTTCATTTTATAAACATCTTTGATAAAGCGTTTCATCTCACGAATAGAATTACTCATCAAAACGCTCTGAAAATTATCTCCATAGTTTAATGCGTGGGCAATACCCGCAGCAATTGCATAGATGTTTTTTAACATAGCAGCATATTCCGTTCCAATAATATCATTCGATGTTTTGGTTCGGATGTATTTTGTCTTTAGCATCGAGGCAACAACTTTTGCCATCATTGAATCAACACAAGCTACAGTAAGGTAAGACAGTCGCTCCATTGCGACCTCTTCTGCGTGACAGGGGCCTGCAATTACTCCAATTTTTTCTATCGGGACGCCAAATTTTTGATTCAGATGTTCTCCAACGATCAACATGCTTTCTGGAATAACTCCTTTCACCGCTGAAAAAATTATTTTATCCTTTATTGAAATCCTTATTTTATTCAATTCTTTAGATAAAAAAGCGGAGGGAACAGCCAAGATGATAATGTCAGCGGTGTCGACTATTTTGTTTATATCAGAACTGATGTTTAGCCGCTTAACACTCAGTCTGGCAGAGCTCAGATAATTTGGATTATGATGGTGTTTTTCAATGAAGCTGATGTTGTCTTCATTACGCATGTACCACCCAATTTTCCTCTTATTTTCACATAAAATTTTAGCCAAGGCAGTCGCCCAGCTTCCCCCACCGATTAGTGCAATAGTTAGCTTATTCTTTAAAAGCAAATGTTTAAATATAGCTTGTTTTTTAGTGGCAATCATTTTTTTAAACTCAAAAAATTACAACCAATTATTCCAGGGAATTCTGCTAAGGAGTAACAACAAACCAAAGCTATAAAACAATCCAATGCGTAGGAATTTTTTTCCGCTATCACTTTGTCTCTTGTGAAGTGACCATCCCATCGTAATCAGGACGATGGCAATAATGTTTGTAAATGGATGTTCAACCAAATAAAGCCTTGTTTGTGCATCTTTCATAACACCACCTATTCCTAAAGCTGACCATTGGTCAAACCAAGGAGAAACGAAGTAAAGAATCAACCCAATCAATAACTGAAGGTGAGAAAATATTAATCCAAAAAGAGAAATTCTTAAATCCTTAGATTCAAAATCCTTTCCTTTTATTTTACCTATAAAAGCATTTCCAATTGCAAGTAATATTACAATTAGCACTAAAAATGCCCAATAAGAGTGTAAGTTTTTAAACAATGAATACATGATCTAAATTTTTAACAAAGATACAATAATCTGTTAATACATCGGGAATTCTGTTTCAATAGAAAGTTACATCATTGCATTATAATATTCTTTTATTCCTGTGACTTCGTCTCCCAGCCAATCTGGTTTTTCGAAAAGAGTAGCTTCCGAAGGCAATTCAATTTCTGCAAGAATTAATCCGCTTTTATGTCCAAAAAACTCATCTACTTCAAAGTTTAGATTTTTTTGTGGAATGATATATCGAATCTTTTCGATGGGTGCTGCTTCGCATAATTTAATAAGTGCTTCTCCATCAGCTAGGGAAATTGATTTTTCCCATTCTAATCTTACCGTTCCAGCTCCATTGCTTTTTCCTTTAATGGTGATCCAAGCTTCTTTCTCTGTAATTCTGATCCTAACGGTTCTTTTAGGATCTTTACTGAGATATCCTTGTGTTATTTTTTGCTTTTGAACAGACTGATCTTTAAATTTATCATTTCTGACTAAAAATTTTCTTTCTATTTCTTTTTTCATGTATTGAAAATTTTATTATAACTAAATTTAGAGGATTTCTGATTCGTTAAGGATTAAAAAGCAAAAATGTTTTGATTAAAATTTAAATGGAAAGAAAAATTATTCATATCGATATGGATGCATTTTTTGCGGCGGTCGAACAATTAGATCAACCCGAATTGCAAAACAAACCGGTTGCGGTTGGAGGAGGTGAGGAGAGAGGTGTTGTTGCGGCAGCAAGCTATGAAGCACGTAAGTTTGGGGTTAGAAGCGCAATGAATGGACCTTTAGCAAGAAAGTTGTGCCCCGACTTGATTTTTGTCTCTCCGAACTTTGAACGCTATAAAGAAGTTTCCACGCAAATAAGAACTGTTTTTAATAAATACACGGATCTGGTCGAGCCTCTTTCTTTAGATGAAGCTTATTTGGATGTAACCAAGAACAAAATGGGGAGAACTTCTGCGACTCAAATGGCTAGAGAAATTAGATATGACATAAAAAAGTTAACGGATTTAAATGCTTCCGCAGGTATATCGATTAATAAATTTTTAGCTAAAATTGCGAGTGATTGGAACAAACCCAATGGTCAAAAAACAATAGCCCCAGAAGAAGTGCTTCCTTTTTTAGAAAAGCTGGATGTCAAAAAGTTTTATGGCGTGGGAAAGAAAACTGGACTGAAGATGTATCAAATGGGAATCTTTGATGGAGCTGGTTTAAAGACAAAATCAATAGAATTTCTAAATGATAATTTCGGAAAGTCTGGCACTTATTTTTACAATGTTGTAAGAGGAATTCACGACAGTCCAGTGGTTCCTTTTCGAACACCAAAGTCTTTTGGCGCTGAACACACCTTTACCGAAAACCTCACCAGTGAGGTCTATTTGGAAGAAAAATTGGAGCGCATCGCCAACAAACTAGAAAAGAGATTGGAGATTAAAAAACTTGCGGGGAGGACAATAACGCTTAAAATCAAGTTTAGTGACTTTTCAGTTCAAACAAGAAGTAAAACCTTACCGCATTATATTTCTGATAGGAGCCTGATTTTAAGCAACGCCAAAGAACTTCTATATCAAGAAAAATTAGTAAACTCTGTCAGGCTGCTAGGTCTTTCTTTATCCAATCTGAATACAGAGAAAAAAGAAGAAAAACTAAAGGTTCAATTGTCTTTGCCTTTTTAGATTGACGAAATACGTAACGTATTTACCATTCCTTTTTCAATAATAGGCATTGCTGTAAGGTTTATTAAAAGGTCTCCCTTGTCAACATATCCTTTTTCCTCAGCAATTGCATTGATGTGCTCCACAGTCTTATCGGTAGTTTCAAAACTATCGTAGAAAAACGCTTTCACTCCCCAAAGTAAATTTAATTGTGTCAGGATTCTTCTGTTGGAAGTAAAAACCAATACGTGTGACTTTGGTCTACAGGCTGAAATTTGATAGGCTGTATAGCCACTATTCGTTAAAGTACAAATGGCTTTAGCTTGTACATCATTTGCAATTTGAGCCGCGTGAAAACAAACAGATTTAGTGATGAATCGATTGGTTCTGATCTTAGGTGCTTTTTGAGGAACGATTATTAAATCAGAGTGCTCAACACTTTTTATGATTGATGTTATAGTTATAATCACTTCTACAGGATATTCTCCTACAGATGTCTCGCCAGAGAGCATTACGGCATCAGCACCATCCATTACGGAATTTGCTACATCATTTACTTCTGCTCTAGTTGCAGTCATACTGTCGATCATACTTTCCATCATCTGAGTAGCGATAATGACAGGGATCCTTGCTTTTTTAGCTAATCGCACCAATTCCTTTTGTATCAAAGGAACTTCAGCAGGAGGAACCTCAACACCCAGATCTCCTCTGGCAACCATCAACCCATCGCAATGTGAAATGATTTTATCGATATTTCTTATTCCTTCAGGCTTTTCGATTTTAGCAATGATTGGAATTTTTTCATCGGTATGTTTCTCAATTATTTTTTTAAGATCTAAAAGATCTTTACTATTCCTTACGAAAGAAAGTGCAATCCAATCGAAGTTATGCTTAATTGCAAACGCTGCATCTTGGATATCTTTTGGAGTAAGGGCGGGTAAAGAAATCTCAGTATTGGGCAGGTTAACACCTTTCTTCGATTTTAAAGCACCTCCCTGAATCACTTTAGCCTTAACTAAAGTTTTAAGATCTGTTTCCAGGATTTCAAAAATAAGTTTTCCATCATCCAACAAAATCTGCTCACCGGCTTTTACGTCTTTTGGAAAGTTTTTATAATTCATGTAGATCTTTTCATTGTTCCCCTCAAACGGGGCTTCCGTAGAAAAGGTGATAACGTCTCCTGGTGCAACTCTAGTTCCTTCGGCAACTACGCCCACTCTAAGTTTTGGTCCTTGAAGGTCTCCTAAAATAGAAGTATGTGTATTGAGTTTTTTATTAAGATCACGAATGTTTTTAATTCTTTTTTCTACATCGCTATACTCAGCATGAGAAAAATTAATCCTAAAGACATCGACCCCATTAAGGATCATTTGTTCAAGTACTTCTATAGAATCTGAAGCAGGACCCAATGTCGCAACTATTTTAGTTTTTTTTCTTTGGCTCATTAATCGAAATTTAGCGTATGATGAAAATTTATTTTATTTATCTTCGGGAGATAACACATTGAAATCTCACTAATTAACTCAATTTTTTCACTTAGCACCTTAACCGATATGCCTGTATTTATTTTAATGAAATAGTCAGCTTTTTTAAGTTCCGGGAGCAAATATACCTTTTTTGTTTCAGGAATGTCAAATAAGCCGGTACCCTTTGATTTGTTAACACTCAATTTTATAAATTTATTAGAAAACAGGTTACAATGAATACCTTTTTTAGGATTATCCCATTCAAAGTTTTGAAAAAATGCATTTTTTAGTGGCAACTCAATGTCCTCTTTACACATTACAAATTTACTACCGCAGTAGGTGTTTAATAAAAAAGCAATTTTATAATTTTCCATAGAACTATGAATCGCCAGCAGCTTAAATTCATCTTCTTCAAACTCATCCAATAGGTAAAGCTTTTTTTTACTCATCCCGCTTAATACTTTAAGTTTAAAGCATAATAGGCTCTTTTGGCGGACTTTTCTTCGGCTTTCTTTTTTGACCCCCCCCTTGCCTTAACAATAATCACTTCATTTATTAAAACACTAGTAGAGTAGTTTATTTCAGGATCTAGCCCCCCATCGCTTGTGGTAGTAAACCTGACCTTCTTCTTTTTTTTTTGTCCCCATTCAATCAGCAACCCTTTGTAGCTCAGCACACTGTGCTCAAGTTGTTCTACATTCACATGATCTGCTATAATCGTATCTAAAATAAATTTTTGACATTTTAAATAGCCCCTGTCTATAAACACAGCACCTATGAGCGCTTCTAATAAATTTCCGTGAATATTTTCGCCAAAATTTATTTTCTGATCTAGCTTTAAAAGATCTATAAGGTTAAGCTTTAAGCCGATCTGATTCATATTTTCTCTACTTACAATTTTGGCCCTGTACTTCGAAAGCCCTCCTTCCTTAGCTGAAGGAAATTTATTAAATAAAAATTTTGAAACAATAACATTTAATATCGAATCGCCTAAAAACTCCAGACGTTCATAATTGACATAATTGCCATGTATGTCTTTAATATTCAGCGAACGATGCGTAAATGCTTTTTGATAAATTTTCAAATTAACTGGGCGTAGCGATGTTATTTTTTTTAAATTATTGAAAAAAATCCCTTCATCAGCAGTTCGGGATTTAAATATGTGGTTCAAAATCTTCACATTCTAATTTAGATAATTTTTTTGAATATGACACAAGCATTGTGACCTCCAAATCCGAAAGTATTCGAAAGAGCAACATTTACCGTTCTTTTTTGAGCTTTACCTAACGTATAGTTAATTTTAGGATCTAAATCGTCATCAACAGTACTGTGGTTTATTGTAGGAGGTACTATTCCATGATTTATTGCCATAATTGACGCAATGGCTTCAACGGCACCAGCAGCACCCAATAAGTGTCCCGTCATTGATTTTGTCGAATTGATGTTTAAATTATAAGCATGTTTTCCAAACACAGAAATAACTGCACTGGTTTCTGCTAAATCTCCCAAGGAAGTTGACGTTCCATGCATGTTGATTGCATCAACATCTTCTGGCTTTAGGTTGGCATCTCTGAGACAATTGACCATCACTTTTTTAGCTCCAGTACCCTCAGGATGAGGGGCCGTCATATGATACGCGTCGGCAGAAAGTCCACCACCAGCAAGCTCAGCATATATTTTTGCACCTCTAGCTTTGGCGTGTTCATACTCTTCAAGGATCAATGTTCCAGATCCTTCACCTAACACAAAACCATCACGATTTTTATCAAAAGGGCGAGAGGCCGTTTTGGGGTCATCATTCCTTGTTGACAAAGCACGCATGGCGTTAAAACCTCCGATACCTGCCATGGTCACACCAGCTTCCGAACCACCAGAGACAATAATATCTGCATAGCCCATTCGAATGTAATTAAGGGAATCAATCATTGCGTTTGCCGAGGAAGCACATGCAGATACCGTTGTAAAGTTCGGACCACAAAATCCGTATTTTATTGATATCAACCCCGGAGCAATATCCGCAATCATCTTGGGAATAAAGAAGGGGTTAAATCTTGGAGTTCCGTCACCACTAGCAAAATTGAGGACTTCGTTTTGAAAAGTCTCCAATCCTCCAATTCCGGCTCCCCAGATAACTCCTACACGATCTTTATCAATATTATCTAGCTCTAGGCCTGAATCTTCAATTGCTTCTTGGCTAGATACCAATGCATATTGAGCGAAGCGATCATTTTTCCGCGCTTCTTTTTGATCCATGAAATTTAATGGATCAAAGCCTTTTAATTCACACGCAAATTGCGTTTTGAATTTTGAGGCATCGAAATAGGTAATCGGGGCAGCTCCGCTTTTACCAGAGATCAAACCCTCCCAATATTCTGGAAGGGTATTTCCAATAGGAGTTAATGCTCCCAATCCGGTAACAACTACACGTCTTGGTTCCATTTAAGCAATTTTTATTTTGCTTGCTCGATGTACTGAATCGCTTGCCCAACAGTGGCAATGTTCTCAGCTTGGTCATCTGGAATTTGAATGTCAAATTCTTTTTCGAATTCCATTATGAGTTCAACTGTATCCAGCGAATCGGCACCCAAATCGTTTGTGAAGTTAGCTTCTGTAACAACTTCATTCTCATCGACACCTAGTTTGTCAACGATGATTGCTTTTACTCTTGATGAAATATCAGACATAATTAATTGGTTTAAAATTACTGTGAACAAAAATAAAAAACTTTGTATGAAAACACTATTAAGGGAAATAAATATAACTTTTCTTTGTGAAATAAATGTTTAATTAATTCTTAAAGTTATTATTTAAAGGCACTTAGAAGTCAAATGAGAAACAAAACTATTAAAAAAATTATCTTTTTTGCATCGGGATCGGGCTCAAATGTCCAGAATATCATCGAACATTTCAGTGCTTTTGATCAAATCACGACAGATCTTGTCCTAACGAACAACCAAAAGGCAGGAGTTTTGGATCGAGCAAAGTCGCTTAATGTTCCTTTTTACTTGTTTAAAAAAGAGGAGTATTTAGACGATTCACTATTAAATAAACTTCAAACTATTAAACCTGATTTAATTGTTTTGGCTGGGTTTTTATTAAAAATCCCAAAATCTATTGTGGCCGCATATCCAGATAAAATAATAAATATTCATCCAGCGCTTCTTCCCAAACATGGTGGGAAAGGAATGTATGGCGATCGTGTTCACCAAAGTGTTTTAGACTCTGGAGACAGTCAAACAGGAATAACGATACACTATGTTAATGAGAATTATGACGAGGGTTCTATTATTTTTCAAAGTGCAGTTGAAGTCTCAAAAGCCGATACGGCTGAAAGCATTGCTAATAAGGTACACCAGTTAGAATACAAGCATTATCCAGAGGTACTTCACCAACTATTAAAAGATCAATGATGTTTAATAAAATTCACCTAT
The DNA here is from genome assembly GCA_949372605.1 of uncultured Flavobacteriaceae bacterium. GTDB lineage: Bacteria > Bacteroidota > Bacteroidia > Flavobacteriales > Flavobacteriaceae > UBA8316. Next base: position 35,733 of record CASIAE010000021.1, on the reverse strand, counting down.
ATAGTGATGGTTCTTCTTTGGGAAACCCTGGTCCAGGAGGTTATGGAGCCATCATTGAGTGGGTGGGTAAAAATCACAAAAAAGAAATTTCGGAAGGTTATCGCATGACGACCAACAATAGGATGGAGCTTTTGGCTGTCATCGTTGGACTTGAGACTTTAAAAATACAACCGATGGAAGTTTTGGTTTGTTCCGATTCGAAATATGTAATTGATTCTGTTCAAAAAAAATGGGTTTTCGGATGGGAAAAAAAAGGTTTTAAGGGAAAGAAAAACTCTGATTTATGGAAACGCTATTTAAAAATTCATCGAAAACACAAGGTTGATTTCCATTGGGTTAAGGGTCATAATGACCATCCTCAAAATGAACGCTGTGATCGGTTGGCCGTAAATGCAGCAAAACAAAAAACTCTTCTTGTTGATAGCACTTTTGAGCAAAACTTAAAAACCAAGGAGCAATAAAAATACTATTGAAAACCCTTATATAAATCTTTGACTAAAAAATAGACATCACTTAATAAGTTTATTATTTTTGTTTTATGAAGTATAAATTATTGGTAATTGGCACCATAGCCTATGATGCTATTCAAACGCCTTATGGGAGGGTAGATAAAATTTTAGGGGGGGCAGCTACTTATATTTGTCTTGCAGCTTCTCGTTTTTCTTTAGATTGTGCCGTTGTTTCGGTCGTAGGAGAAGATTTTGAAAAAGAACACTTAGCACTGTTAAAAGACAAAGGAATTGATGTTTCTGGAGTAGAAATCGTTCCGGGAGGAGAAACTTTCTTTTGGAGTGGAAGATACCACAACGATTTAAACACCAGGACGACCTTAGATACGCGTTTGAATGTGTTAGAAAATTTCGATCCTAAGATACCTGATCATCTTTTCACTCCTGACATTGTCATGTTAGGGAACCTTTCTCCGGATGTACAATTAGCAGCATTAGCACAAATAAAAAATAAACCTAAGTTGGTGGTTTTGGACACCATGAATTTCTGGATGGATCATGCCAGAGAATCACTAGACAAAGTGATCGAAAAGGTTGACGTTATATCAATAAATGACGAAGAAGCACGTCAATTGACTAATCAGTATTCCTTGGTTAAGGCAGCACAAATGATCCATGAAATGGGTCCTAAATACGTGATCATTAAAAAAGGAGAACACGGCGCTTTACTTTTTCATAATAATGAGATTTTTTGCGCTCCAGCACTTCCTCTTGAAGAAGTCTTTGATCCGACCGGAGCTGGAGATAGTTTCGCTGGAGGATTTACAGGCTACTTGACCCAAACAGATGATATTTCTTTTTCAAACATGAAATCCGCGATCATATATGGGTCTGCAATGGCTTCTTTTACCGTAGAAAAATTTGGAACCGAAAATCTTGTTAATGTTTCTCATCAAGCGATGAGCGACCGATTAAAAGCTTTTAAAGAATTAACTACCTTTGAAATTGAACTTGAATAATACCAAAACCATAAACAAAAAATGAGTGATGCCATAAAGCACGAATGTGGAATAGCCTTACTCCACTTAAAAAAACCGCTTAATTACTATAAAGAAAAGTACGGAACTGCCTTATATGGCATCAATAAAATGTATTTGATGATGGAGAAGCAGCACAATCGTGGACAAGATGGTGCTGGCTTTGCTTGTATAAAACGCGACGTGAGTCCTGGAGAGCGATACATCAGTAGGGTGCGTTCAAATAACCAACAACCGATTCAGGATATTTTTAAAAAAATAAACAAAAGAATCTCCCAATCACAAAAAGAATTTCCTGACTTGTTAGAAGACACTACACTTTTTAAAAAAAAAGTGCCTTATGCAGGAGAATTGCTTCTCGGTCATGTTCGGTATGGAACTTTCGGGAAAAACAGTATTGAAAGTGTTCATCCATTTTTACGTCAAAACAATTGGATGCATCGGAATCTTATTTTAGCAGGAAACTTTAACCTTACTAATGTAAACGAATTATTTGAAACACTAGTTGATTTGGGTCAGCACCCTAAGGAGAAAGCCGATACGGTTACTGTGATGGAAAAAATAGGACATTTTCTAGATGATGCGGTTGCTAAGATATATAAAAGTCTAAAAAAAGAAGGCTATACAAAAGCAGACGCTTCGCCTCAAATAGCGGAAAGACTTAATATGAAAAAAGTCCTTCGAAAGGCATCTAAAAGCTGGGATGGTGGCTATGTAATTGCTGGCCTATTGGGACATGGTGATTCTTTTGTGATTAGAGATCCTGCTGGAATCAGACCTGCCTACTATTACGAAGATGAAGAAATGGTAGTTGTTGCCTCAGAGCGCCCGGTTATTCAGACCGTTTTTGATATTCCATTTAAGTCCATCATTGAGCTTCCGCCTGGACATGCATTGCTAACTAAGAAGTCAGGAGTTACCTCTGTCAGTAAAATACTAGAACCGCTTCCTTATAAGGCCTGTTCTTTCGAAAGAATTTATTTTTCAAGAGGAAGTGATGCCTCTATATATAAAGAGAGAAAACATTTGGGAAGACTATTGTTCCCCCAAATAAAAAAATCAATTGATAATGATCTTGAAAATACCGTTTTCTCATTTATTCCAAACACTGCTGAAACTTCCTTCTATGGACTTTTAGGTGCAGTTCAGGACAACATTGTTCAATCCCTTACCGAAGCGATTAAAAATAAAGAATCGCTAAAAGAGTCAGAATTAAATAAAATATTATCGCTTAGACCACGAATAGAGAAAATCGCAAACAAAGATGTGAAGCTAAGGACTTTTATTACTGAAGACGCAAGTCGCGATGATTTGGTCGCTCATGTTTATGATGTTACTTATGGTGTTATAAAACCAACAGACAATTTGGTTATTATAGATGACAGTATTGTGAGGGGAACTACTTTGGAAAAAAGTATTCTTAAAATGCTGGATCGATTAAATCCTCAGAAAATTGTTGTAGTATCGAGTGCACCTCAAATTAGGTATCCGGACTGTTACGGAATTGATATGGCAAAACTCAATAACTTCATTGCCTTTAAGGCAGCATTAGCGTTGCACAAGGACCGAGGAATATTGACTCAAACGCTCGATTCAATATATAAAGATTGTCAACAATCGATTGGCTTGCCAATAACAGAAGTTAAGAATCACGTTAAAGCACTTTATGCTCCTTTTAACGATCAGGAAGTTTCTGATAAAATTGCAGTTATTTTAAAAGGAGACATCATTAAAGCGGAAGTTGAAGTAATCTATCAAACCATCGACGATCTTCACAAGGCATGCCCTCACAATCTGGGGGATTGGTATTTTTCTGGAGACTATCCAACCCCGGGAGGGAATCGAGTAGTGAATCGTGCTTTCATGAATTTTTATGAAGGTAAGTCTGGAAGAGCATATTAAAATAACTTTTTGAAAAAGATTATTTAAAAGTCAAAAAATTACTCAACTATATATGTAAAGTTCTAAACGAGTCTTTTATCCGAATTAAAAGGATTTAATCGGTTTTTTAACAACGAACTAATGTAAAAATCTAATTTTATAAAACCAGAACATAAGTAGGTTAAGTTCATGGTAAGATTTGGGGCAAAAAGGGAGGATTTATTCTCCCTTTTTATTTGCAATAAACCCAAATATTCAAAATGAGGCTTATTTTGTTTGTTCAAACAACTCACTCACTTTATCCCAATTTACAACATTAAAAAATGCAGAAATGTAATCAGGTCTTCTATTTTGGTAATTTAAATAATAAGCATGTTCCCATACATCAATTCCAAGAATAGGTTTGCCGCCACAACCAATACCCGACATGATAGGATTGTCTTGATTTGCAGAAGAGCACACTTCAACCTTTCCGCCTTCGTGAACACATAGCCATGCCCATCCAGAACCGAATCTTGTTGCAGCCGATTTAGAAAAAGTATCTTTAAAAGCATCAAAAGAACCAAAGGTCGACTCAATTGCGTCAGCAAGCGCTCCTGAGGGTTTTCCCCCTCCATTCGGACTCATTACCTCCCAAAACAACGAATGGTTGTAAAAACCACCAGCATTGTTTCTCAAGGCACCATTGTTCATGTCCATGTTTTTAAGTACATTTTCTATACTTTCTCCTTCCATACCAGACCCTTCAAGTGCGTTGTTTAGGTTAGTGGTATATCCATTGTGGTGTTTGCCATGGTGTATTTCCATTGTTCTTGCGTCAACATGCGGCTCAAGCGCATCGTATGCATAAGGTAATTTTGGTAATTCAAAAGCCATAATTAAGTTTTTAGTTAGTTACAAAAATAAAATTTATTTTCCTCAAATCGTAAAGCATGCGAATGAAATCTCTTAAATTTAATAAATTTATAAATAGTGTGAATCAGGGTTCATTTCAAATAATAAATGCAGCAGCAGGATCAGGGAAAACGTTTTCTTTGGTTTATCTGTATTTAAAAAAGTTACTTTCGGCCGAAACTGATTATACCTTTAGGTCAATGCTTGCCTTAACGTTTACCAATAAGGCAGTAAATGAAATGAAAGTTAGAATTTTAAATTTCTTATTCTTCCTTTCGAGCGATCCAAATAATGAAAAAATTATTACGATTCATCAAATGTTGATCAAAGACCTTGATTTAAGTGAAAAGATTTTACAGGACAAATCTAAACGTGTTTTAAAAATAATCTTACATGAATATGCAGCTTTTGAAGTCATTACTCTCGATAGTTTTACCCATAAAATAATTAGAACTTTCGCTCGAGATTTGAAAATTCCTTTAAGTTTTGAAGTTGTGATTGAAAGTGATCAAATATTAGAACAATTAACAGAAAGTATTCTTGAAAAAGCAGGAGTTGATAAAGATTTAACAAAAATCTTGGTTGCCTTCAGTCTTTCAAAAACAGAAGAATTACGCAGTTGGGATATTGGAAAAGATCTTTATGATTTTTCAAAATTATTGCTTAACGAAAACGATCGTCTTCCCCTTAGAGGCCTTAAAGAAAAAAGTTTAGAGGATTTTTTAGAGCAAAAAAAACGGTTTGAAGTAGCGTTAAAAACAAAGCAAAAAGACTTGATCTTAATAGGAAATGAAGCCCTTGAAATCATCAAATCTAATGGAATTGAAAAGGAAGATTTTTTAGGAAAAGGAATCATTTACAATCATTTCAAAAAACATTCCGATGGCTTTTATGAGGGTATCTATAGTAACAAGCTGAGCGCTGATTTACTCGTGGAAAAAGTATTGTATGCGAAAGGTTTGGACGATTATAAAAAAGAAATCATAGATCGCATTCAGCCGCAACTTACCGAGAAGTATTTTGAGGCCAAATCGAAGGTTGGCAAGGTATTGATTTTAAAAGACTTAATAAAGTATTGGGTTCCCGTATCATTGATCAATGAGTTGGAAAAAGGCTTAGAAGATTTTCAAAATTCTGAACAACAAATGCTTTTGGGTCGATTTAATGAAATCATTGCCAGAACAATAGCCAACCAACCCGTACCTTATATTTATGAACGCTTGGGAGAAAAATACAGATATTATTTTATTGATGAGTTTCAGGACACTTCTAGATTACAATGGCAAAATTTAATCCCATTAATAGCAAATTCGCTGGAAAGTCTTGACGATCAACAAAAGCTGGGATCTTTACTTTTAGTTGGAGATCCAAAACAGGCGATCTATCGCTGGCGAGGGGGAGACAATCAGCAGTTTTTAAACTTACTCGATCATCAGTCCCCTTTTCAAATCCCTTCTGAAACTAAAAACTTAGATACCAACTACAGGAGTTGTGATTCAGTAGTTACGTTTAATAATAATTTTTTCTCTTTTGTGGGAGGTGAAGTTTTAGATGCGCAACAAAAATCAATGTATTCTGAGCAAACCCAACAAAAGTTAAACAATAAAGACGGTGGATATGTTGAGATAATCTTTATTGAAAACACAAGAAAAAAGGAGGACACAATTCCGATTTATCAGCAACAAACCATCAGGTGTTTAAAGCAAGCACAAAAAAATGGTTTTTTATGGGAAGAAATGGCAGTTTTGGTTCGGAAAAAGAATCAAGCAAGTATGATTGCCGAGATTGTTCAAGAGCATGGAATCCCTTTTGTTTCGTCAGAATCCTTATCCTTATCTCAGTCTAAAAAAGTAACTTTTTTAATTGCACTTTTGCGGCTGTCCATAGCCCCTGATGATTTAGAACAGCGCAAGGAAGTTTTAGAATTTTTATGGAGTAAAAAGGAATCTCCAATGGATTATCACGACCTACTTCAACAGTATCTTTTCGGAGATAAAAATAAATTTTTCAACTTGATCAATAGTGATTTTGAATCCTCGTTTAATCTCGATGTTTTTTCAAGAAACTCACTTTACGATGCCATCGAGTATGCAATTGAGACTTTTGAGATTTCAGAAACTATTGATGCCCATCTCAATGCTTTTTTAGACAATATTTTTGAGTTTGCATTAAAAAATGAATCTGATTTTGTGAGTTACCTCAGTTACTGGGAACAGAAAGCAAACGCTGTAAATATTTCTACCCCGGAAGGAATCAATGCTGTAAAGATACTAACGATTCATAAAGCAAAAGGCCTCGAATTTCCAGTGGTTGTGATTCCTTTTGCTGAAGAAGAATTATCCGTTTCTTTAAATGATAAAATGTGGTACCCTATCGATGAGGAATACGGAAATGATTTTGAGTGGGGAAGGATTAATTTTTCATCTAAACTGAAACTGCTAGGCCAACAAGGGCAGGTGTTTTATGAAGATAAGATGAGGCAAGATCACATGGACTCGTTAAACACATTATATGTGGCTTTAACCCGAGCTATTTCTCAGTTGTACCTTATCTGCCCACTTGAGAAAGACAACATAGAAGTTACTAAAAGTTATTCCGCTTTAATCAATCACTTTGTAAAAAATCAAGGGTATAATCCAACCTTAGAAAACCCTTTTTACTGGGGAGAAATCACACAGGCGCGAGAAAAGAAAGAAGTGAAAACTTCACCCTTATTACCAGAATTTAAAATCTCTACCCATTGGCAAAAACACCTCTGGTTTCAGATCTATTCTGGGGAAAATGAAGAGAACGATCAGGCAAGGAGTAGGGGGCTTTTGATTCACGATCTGTTAGGAGAAATAGTTAATGAAGAGGATATAGTTCCTTTGGTTTTAAATGCTGTAGAAAAAGGTTTGTTTAGAATTGATGAGATAGAATATTATAATGATTTATTATATATGGTCACTTCGCATGAAGTGCTTAAGCCCTATTATAAAAAGGGTGCAATTATCTTTAATGAGCAAAATATTTTAGTACCAAACGCTTCTTTTGTTAGGCCAGACCGGATTGTTAAATCAAGTGAGGGTTGGGTTATTATCGATTACAAAACAGGTAAATACCGTCCAAAGCATGAAGATCAATTACGTCATTATGAAGAAGTTTTAAATCGTTTTGAAACCAAAGTTTTTAAGAAATATTTAGTTTATATAGATGATGAAATAGAGGTGAAAAATATTTAAAAGGATGAAGAGTTTTTTAGATGAAGTTGCTCAAGAAATCATTTCCTCAAAGTACCCTTTTGAGCAAATAAAAATCATTGTACCCAGTCGAAGAGCAACTCTTTTTTTAAAAAATGCCTTGGCGGCTCAAATTGATCAACCTCAATTTGCTCCTGAAATTATTAGTATTGAAAGTTTTGTTGAGGAACTTTCAGGATTAAAGAAAGTTGAGCACATTTACTCGTTATACGAGTTTTATGAGGTCTATCAAAAGTATACTCCGGACAAGGAACAGGATGATTTCGACGAATTTTTGGGTTGGGCATCAACCGTGCTTGGTGATTTCAATGAAATGGATGCACATCTTGTTGATACCAAAGTATTTTTTGAATATCAAACTTCACTATATGAAATACAAGAATGGGCACAAGAAGAATCATCTACTCCATTAATTAATAATCATCTCAATTTTTGGAAACGATTGCCTCTATTATACGAACGTCTGAATGATCAGCTTTACAATCAACAAAAAGGAATGTTGGGAATGTTGTTTAGAGAGGCTGTTGCTAATTTAGAGCACTATACTCAAGGAAACAAAAAGCAACATTTTTTTGTAGGGTTTAATGCTTTAAATAAATCTGAATCTCAAATAATTCAAGAGTTTATTTCTCAAGATGCAGGCAGAGTGATTTGGGATATTGACCGTTGTTTTTTTGAAGATGGCATTCATTCTGCAGGAAAATTCATTCGGAAGTATTATGAGGAATGGAGTTTGCTAAGAAGTGAAAAAAAACCTGTTTTTAAAGACAATTTTTGCCAGGTTAAAAACATCAACTTGATTGGAGTAACAAAAAACATTGCACAAGCAAAGTATGCCGCTCAATTAGCGGAGCGCATTCAAGCTAAAGGGAGTGACGAGAAAACTGCTGTTGTGCTGGGGAATGAATCCCTTTTGATTCCTGCACTTTCTTCGCTTTCAGTTGCCCAGAAAAAATGGAATGTAACGATGGGTTATCCATTGGAAGAAACAACTGCTGCAACTTTTTTCGACACCTTTTTAAAATTACATTCCAATATTTCAAAGGGCAGTTTTTATTTTAAAAATCTACAATCTTTTTTCAATACCGCATGGTGCGATGCGCTTTTTGAATCTAAAAAAATCAACATACAAGAAACGATTTCTGAGTTGCAAAAAAAGAATTTAAGTTATGTTTCTCCATCTTTTTTCTTAGACAAAGAAGATTCAGTTTCCTTAAGTGCTATTTGTTTTAAGCCTTTCACAACAGTGGCCAATATGCTTGAGCGGCTGGTGCAAGTCTCTGAACAGTTCATCGTTTTTTTAGAAAGTCAAAAAGGAGAAGAGGCATTATTACACCTTGCTTATTTTCAGCGATTTAGACAAAAATTTAATCAATTGATTTTGATCAATCAGAAGCATCCGTTTGTAAAAAGTATTTCATTATTGGTGTTAATTTTCAAAGAGTTGACCAAGTCCGAAAAAATTGATTTCGTGGGAGAACCACTTATGGGAATCCAGTTTATGGGTTTACTTGAAACCCGCCTTTTGGATTTTGATAACATCATCATTACCAACTTGAATGAGGGAATACTTCCAGCTGGAAAAAAGTCAGTTTCTTTTTTACCTTTTGACTTAAAGAAAAAATTTGAAATTCCAACTTTCGTCGAAAATGATGCCATTTACACCTATCATTTCTATCGATTACTCCAAAGAGCAAAAAATGTTTATTTGCTATACAATACGGAAAGCGATGGTCTTAATGCCGGCGAAAAGAGTCGATTTTTACATCAGCTTATTTTTGAAAGGCAATCTGCTCATAAGCTTGTTGAGCAACAGTTGACATTAAACTATCAGCCACCAGCCATCCCTATTTCGACAGTTGTGAAGACTGATGAAATAATGAATAAACTTAATGCCATAGCAGCCAGGGGTTTTTCGCCCTCCTCTCTTTCGTTGTACTTGAGAGACCCTCTAGCGTTCTATTATCAGAGGGTTTTAGGGATTTCCGAAGCTCAAAAAATGGAAAACTCCATTAATAATATGGATAAAGGAACTTTGGTACATGAGGTGTTAGAGAAATTGTATAAACCTTATATCGGAAAAGCACTAATGACCGAAGATTTTGATTCTATGTTTGATCGGTTGCCGTCTTTAATGGAAGAGAGATACAAGAGTATTTATCACGGAAATAATGAACGAACGGGTCGTAATTATATCATTTTCGAAGTACTTCAAAAATCTGTGATTGATCTTTTAAACGCGGAGAAAAAGATAGTAAAAGAAGGCCACCAGTTAAAGGTTCTCCATTTAGAAAAAAAATTCAAAAAGGAAATCTCTATTCCAGGGATTTCACAATCTGTCAAGCTCATTGGTGTGGTGGATCGCATTGACGAGTTAAATGGGACCTTGAGGATTATAGATTATAAGACGGGTCTAGTAAATCCAAATCAACTAAAAATTTCTGAATGGGAGTTACTTTCAACCAACAGAGACTATGCTTATTTATTTCAAATATTGCTATATTCTTATGTACATTCAGAATTTATGAGCAGTTATAAAGCTGTCGAAGCAGGAATCATTTCATTTAGAAATTTACCCAGCTATTTTATCAAATTCTCTACTAAATTTATTAAAAGCGATCCCCATGTTTCTCAAGGTATTTGTGCGGCGAACCTGTCAAAGTTTGAAGAAATTTTATTTGAGATTATTCTTGAAATATTTAACCAAAAAATAAATTTCATTCATAAAAATTAACACAGTAGATTTTATGTTAACTTTAGTTCGACTAAAATTTAATTAACTTCTATGAAGAAAGAAGAAGAAGGAATAGATAAGAAACAGTTGAGTTGGTTCATGCGAATCATCACTCTTGGAGATCGATTTTCAATTCAGGACTTCTATGATCGAATCAAAAAAGGATTTGTTGAGTTTTTGATTGTATTTTTTGGTGTATTGGTCTCTTTTGGTGTAGAAAGTCAGGGAGAAGACTATGGAGATCGAGAGTCGAACATTGATAATTTGATTGGTTTAAGGGATGAAATGCAAGATATCCAAACCTATACTCAAGATTATATACACGAAAACCAATGGATTAAAGCACTCTACAAAGCGCTTTATGATCAGTGGGAGGATAACAATGAGAATGTTTTTATTTTTCTAGATCAAGAAGATGAAGAGCCTTATTCTCCGTTTTCTTTTTATACTAATTATAATCCTTTTAACCCTCCTCGTGTGGTTTACGAGTCGATTAAACTGGATGGAACATTCCGATTTTTAGGTTCAGAAGTAGGAAGGTTTGTCAACGACACCTATGACGGAACTGACTTAAAGTATTTGATCTTAAATACCGATAGGGAAGAAAAAGTTTACGTGGATCAATTTGAAGCACGTGTTGCCAATAAATGGATTTATGAATTAGATCAGATCGATCTTTATGAAGTTGATTTCTGGATTAAAAACAGAAATTATATACAGGATGACAGGTTTTTAAAATACAACTTGTTCAAAAGATTGGGGCTATGGGATCAAATTTCAGAACAGCTTGTTGAATACGATCAAACGCTAGGGAATAATATTAAAAAACTAGACTCCGTGATTAAACAGAAGAGTGATCAATTTACTTTTATCTATTGGTGGTGGTAGCTTTTTCTATTAAGCCCGCAACCAATTTACCAGACATTAATGCCGGTGGCACTCCTGGTCCAGGAACGGTAAGTTGACCCGAGAAAAATAAATTCTCTACTTTTTTACTTTTAAGTTTTGGTCTTAAAAAAGCGGTCTGCAACAGTGTGTTTGCCATTCCATAGGCATTCCCCTTGTAAGAGTTATATTCAGATTTGAAATCATTAACACAGAAGGATTTTCTAAACAAAATATCGTTTCTTAAACTTTGACCAGTCAGTTCTTCCAAGCGTTGAAATACAATCTCGAAATACTTCTCTCTTAAAGACTCTGTATCTTCTAATCCTGGAGCAATGGGAACCAATAAAAAACACCCTTCTTTTCCTTTTGGCGCCATTGAAGCATCACTTTTGGAAGGGAAATTCGCATAAAAAATAGGCTCTTTTGGCCATTTTGGATCATCATAAATATTTTCGGCGTGTACATCAAAATCCACATCAAAAACAAGGTGTGATGGGATACATTTTTAACTTTTTTATCCAAGCCAATAAAGAACAACAGTGAAGATGGAGCAAACACCTTCTTAGACCAATAGGCCTCACTGTAAGCCCTGTGCTCAGGCTCAAGGAGTGTTTCGGTATGGTGGATAGTCGGCGCCACTTAAAACCACATCGGATAAGGTTTCTTCCCCTTTAATTATAACACCAAAGGCTTTCTTGTTTTTTACCAAAATAGACTCAATAGGACTGTTGAGTTCAATTTTAACTCCAAGGCTTTCGGCAAGTACAACCATTCCCTTTACAATGCTGTACATCCCTTCTTTTCGATGCCAGGTGCCTAATCCAAAATCTGCATAATTCATAAAATTATAAAAGGCAGGAGTGTTGGATGGCTTTGTTCCTAGAAACAAAACAGGAAACTGAAGTATTTGAGCCAGTTTCGAGTCTTTAAATTCCTTAACAACTTCTCGTTTTACAGTAGTAAAAAAATAGCCTAGTTTTTAATGGTATTAGGAGTTACTAGCTCTAGAAGTGATATTCCGGGACGATAAACCAACTCATCAATTGCGATTTTATAGTTATGAGGGGCCTTTCCTATAAAAAGTTTTAATTTCTTAGCACTTCCAGCTTCAACCTTTTCAAATTCTGTATATATTTTTCCAAGGAATCGCCAATCATCATATAATCATCTTTTCCAAAATATACTTGGTAGCCAGGATCAAGACGATCAACTGATAATAATCACTTGGTTTTTTTCCAAAGTCAGAGAAAAACTTTTCAAAAACATCTGGCATCCAATACCATGGGGGACCAATGTCGAAAACAAAACCGTCTTGGTGTATTTGTTTTGCGCGTCCACCAGGACTATTTTTTTTCGAAGATTATAACTTGATTCCCAGCTTTTGCAAGATAACAAGCTGCAGATAGGGAGGAAATTCCTGATCCAATAATGGTGATTTTTCTTTTCATGAGCATAATAAAGATATCTTTATTTTAGATGAAAATAATTAATTACTTTTTAGGATACTTAATTGGTGATGCTTTTTCTTCTCGCACCAATCGAATTTCTTCAACGAACGATGCACTAATAATTCCTGTTGGGATGGCTACGACTCCAATTCCAATTAAAGAAATTAGGGAAGCGAATATTTTACCACCAATAGTTACTGGGTAGACATCCCCGTAACCAACCGTTGCCAGAGAGACGGTTGCCCACCAAATTGATTCCGAGATACTTGAGAACTTTTCAGGTTGTGTTTCATTTTCTAAGTAGTAAATCGCAGATGCAGAAAACAAAATCATTAAAGCAGAAAGAAAAAGGGTAAACCTCAGCTCGTTTTTTACTGAAGACAGCGCTTTGGTAAAAAGCTTTAATGAAGAGCTGTCCCTTCCTAATTTGAAAATTCGAGTCAAACGGAAAAGCCTTAATATTCTGAGAAAACGTCCATCTACTTTTATAAACGTGTTTAAGTAAAATGGCAAAATTGAAATCAAATCAATTATTCCAAAAACACTAAAAACATACTTAGAGACTCCTTTTAGTTTGTCATCTTTAAAAGCAATGAAAACTCTGTAGAGATATTCAAAAGAGAAAATAAAAATAGAAGTCCTTTCAAAAATTCCAAATGCATTTCCATAAGCCAAGCTAAGGCTGACGTGCGATTCCATAATCATCGCAACGATGTTCAGGATAATCAACACATAGATAAACTTATCAAATAAAACTGGAGACTTCACCTAATTTAATTTTTAGACATATCAATGAAAATCACTATGAGTACAATCACGGTAGTTATTATGACTGAGACTGCTACGGAAAATATGGACATAATAATATAGTTATACATCAAATATATGGAATTTTGATTATTTCAGATTGTGCATCAAGTTTATTTATGCAAAATGGAGAGATATTTCAAGGAAATAATTTTTTAATAGCGTTTTTTTAAAACATGATCAATTTAATTAATTCATATTCTTCAATTCTTTCTACCTTAGTTTTAATTCTAAAACTATTCATATGGTCAGTTTTACCACTGTCACTTTTTTTAAATTTACTTCCCACAAATTTTGGGCATTTAAACAAATGGGACTGATGCCGATGCACTTGTCAAAAGTTAAGGGCCTTTTGTTTTTTAAGCTAATGGGAACCGGTGGAGGTAATGGTTTTAGTCTTTGGCCAGACTTTGGTACTTATGCTTTATTGGGTGTGTGGAATTCTGAAAAAGAAGCCAATGATTTTTACTCAAAAAGTACTATGATTAAAAAGTACATGAAAAAAGTAAATGTTTTCAGGACAATAAAACTTAATCCGATTCACAGTCATGGACTTTGGAGTGGTCAAAATCCTTTTCAATTGAAGAAGAAAATAAAACAAAATATTGATACCACGGCTCCTGTAGCAGTAATTACCCGCGCAACTTTGAAATGGAACCGCTTGTTGCCATTTTGGAAATCAGTACCCGCTGCAAGTGCTGCCATAGAAAATGCAAAAGGAGTCTCCTTTTTTAAGGGAATTGGCGAATGGCCTTTTGTTCAGCAAGCGACTTTGAGTCTTTGGGAAAATATGGAAGCGGTAAAGACCTTTGCTTATAAAGGGAAAGCACATGCAGAGATTATAAAAAAAACAAAATCTCAAGGCTGGTATAGTGAAGATCTTTTCGCAAGATTTCATTTAATCTCAGACACAGGATTTAAAAAAACAGAAGATATTAAATGAAGACAGCAGTTGTGATCGGTGCAGGAATTGCAGGAATTGCCGCCAGTATAAGAATGGCAAAAAAAGGATATCAAGTTGATGTTTATGAAACAAACGATTATCCCGGAGGAAAGCTCAGTGCATTTACGTTGGGAAAGTATCGATTTGACGCTGGCCCCTCTTTGTTTACGATGCCCGACTATGTAACCGAACTTTTTGATCTGTTTGAAGAAGACCATCGGGATTCTTTTAATTTTAAAAAGAAAGAAATTGCATGCAAGTATTTTTGGGAGGATCAGACTCAAATTACCGCTTATGACAATCAAGAGCTTTTTTTTAAAGAAATTCAGGAAAAATTAAACATTGATACTAAACCATTAAAAAAATATTTAACGCGAGCCAAAAAGAAATTTGATTTAACAGCACCACTTTTTCTTGAGAAATCACTGCATCAGCTCAAGACTTTTTTAAACTTAGATACTCTAAAGGCCTTATCAAGATTAAGCCTTTATGAAATCAATCAAACTCTGCACAGCGTCAATTCAAAGCAATTGAAAGAACCACATTTGATTCAGATGTATGATCGCTATGCTACTTATAATGGCTCTAGTCCATTTAAAACTCCTGGAATAATGACCCTTGTTCAACACCTCGAACAGGAATTTGGAACTTTTATTCCTGAAGGCGGAATGGAACAAATTTCGCACTCGCTTTATGAACTGGCAAAACGACAGGGAGTCAAATTTCACTTCAGGGAACAGGTGGAGGAAATTATTACCGATAAGGGAAGAACAACAGGGGTTGTGGTGAATAATGTTAAGATCAATTACGATGTCATTATTTCCAATATGGATATTTATCCAACCTATCGAAAATTGCTTAAAAACAAGCCAGCCCCCGAGCGCGTTCTGGCACAAGAACGATCCAGTTCAGCAGTTATTTTTTATTGGGGGATTAAGCATTCTTTTCCAGATCTGGACTTACATAATATCTTTTTTTCCAATGATTATAAAAATGAATTTGATTTTATTTTTAATAAAAATGAGCTTTCTGACGACTTTACGATTTACATTAATATTTCCTCAAAAGATATTCCAAAAGTTGCACCTGACGGTTGTGAAAACTGGTTTGTGATGATCAACACCCCATCCGACAAAGGTCAGGATTGGGATTTAATAACCACCGGATTAAGAAAAAGAGTTATTCATAAATTGAATAAAATATTAAAAACTGATTTGGAAAAATTTATTGAGGTGGAACAGGTATTGACACCGCCTTTGATTGAAGAAAAAACAGCTTCCTATGGAGGGGCATTGTACGGAAGTTCAAGTAATAATAAAATGGCTGCCTTTTTAAGGCATCCAAATTTCACTTCCAAAATCAAAAATTTATATTTCTGTGGAGGCAGTGTTCATCCAGGTGGAGGAATTCCACTTTGTTTATTATCCGCAAAAATCACAACTGACTTAATCCCAAAAGGAACTGATGATACCGATTAAATTAACTAAGGAAAACCTCTCCATTGCAACTATTTGGTTGTTTCATGTCAGTGGAATTCTTGGAATGCTTTATGGGAATTCTGACTGGTTCATCTCCGCGACTCCATTAAACCTTTTAATAAGTTTTGTTTTATTACTTCTTAATTCGAAAGGACATAAATGGTTTTTTCCAATGACAGTTATCGCTTTCTTAGTCGGTATGATTTCTGAAATCCTGGGGGTTCAATTTGGATGGATTTTTGGAAATTATCAATATGGAGAACAATTGGGTTATAAGGTGTTGGGAGTTCCATTGATGATTGGAGTCAATTGGGCAATGCTTACAATCATAACGGGAGCGATAGCCCACCAGTTTTACGAAAATACATTCATGCGAAGTATTATAGGAGTTACTCTAATGCTTCTTTTAGATCTTTTGATAGAGCCAGTGGCGCCACGTCTCGATTTTTGGATCTTTGACGGAGGAGAAGCTCCATTGCAAAACTACGTCGGTTGGGGATTAGTAGCATTATGCCTCCAATTTGGATATCATTTTTTGAAAATTAAGGTCGAAAGTGGGTTTCCAAATCACTTATATTTGCTTCAGATCATATTTTTCACCGTATTATTAATCAAACAAACCACAATAGGATTGTAATTCATTATTATTGATAAACAATGCGATATTTACTTCTCTTTATTGTTGTCCTTAGCCTTGGGTCTTGCAAGCAGATTCAGCCTAAAGTTGAAGTTTATGAAATTGTTAATCAAGATTCATTAAAGATTGATACTCCTGAAATTGAAGTCAAGTTTATTGAGTTCACACCTGAGTTTATAGTTGAGAATGAAATTGAAAAATGGCCAGATTTTATTGTGTTTAAAGATGCAATTGAAGACATATCAAAACTCAACCCCGAGGGCATTGTTATTTTTCTTAAGGACTTACAAAAACTAACCTTTTTGCTGCTAAATTCACCACATCCAGAACCTTTTAATAGTTTGCCGATATCCAGCCGCATCAGAGTTGTGCAGACCCAAATTAATAAATGTTATTTCTACGCTTCAAGCAACCAAAATGAGAAGCTTAATGAAGCGTTGAAATTACTCTACAAAGATTACAACATTCTTTTAAGAAGAATGATAAGTATCGTTGATGAGAAAGAAATTAAGTTGGAAACCGAGGATTTAGAAATAGATAAGAATTAAGAATTTAGCTTAAACTCTTTGTTCTCGTAAAATTGATTGTTTTGAATGATCATATCTTCAATTTTAAATTTATGAGTTTCAATAATCTCAAAAGAATCGTCTAAGTCGAAAGCTTTTTCATACAATTCGAGTAGTTTTTTGTCTAATTGAAAACAATTATCAAAAACATTCAGCTTTTGTTTCCCTAGAGAGGAGGTTAACCTTTGTTCAAAGTTCAGTCGATTGATTACTAGATCATTAATTTCTACTTTTTTTGATCTTAAAACCATAATAATGTCTTGAAAATAACGGTTTCTAAGTGTGGATTGAAGATTAAAAAATCGTTTGTGATTTAAATCATTGTGCCGGTCAGAAGCCTTCAAATACTCCAACTTAGAATTCTTAAGGTTGGTAAGAATTTGTTCAAGCATTGCAATAAAAAGTGTATTACTAGACAATTATTTTTTTTTCTAAAGTAGAGATTAAGCTCCTTTAAAATTAACGAGTTGTTAATTTAATATTAACAAGTTATCCACTAAAAAAGTAAAATTTATTTTATCCCTTATTTTTTGGGAACTGACTTCCCCTCTGACAGCCCCTTCGGGTTGGAAATCGGGTGGACTTATGTTTGCAAGGTTTGCCATTTTAGTATAATAATTTTTTCTTGAAGGGTGGAAAGGGGTCACTGCACTATAAACTTCATTTGGTTGCCAAGCTTCTATAAGTTTAAGTATAATTTGAACTGCATCCTTCTGGTGAATTAAATTGATAGGAGAATTTGGATTGGGGATGTTTTTTTTAAGGCTTAAAGAATAAATTGGGTGTCTTTTGGGTCCTATGAGTCCTCCCAACCTGATCACACAAGTTTCAAATTTTTCTTCTTCCAAGAGCATTTTCTCGCTAATCAATAATTGAATAGCTGAAGTTGTCGTTCCGAGGGTTGGACTTTCCTCGTTAATTTCCTCCTCCTGAAAACCATAAACAGAGGTACTGCTTAAAAAGAGAACTTTTTTGATTTTAAAATCTTTGATTTTGGTAATAACCTGACCAATGATTTTATCAAAATTTCGATTGGTATTTCTCCTTAACCCTGGTGGTATTGCAATGATAAGTGTAGAAATATCATTAAAAAAAAGGTCTTCCCCTTTTATTTCATTTTCGTTAACCTCAAGCAAGAAAGGTTTTATTTGAGTTGGTTCCAACCTTAGCGTCTTAGAAGGTGTCGTTGAAGTGGCGTTGACACCATATCCTTTTTCAATCGCTTTTTTAGCGAGGGCTAGTCCTAACCAACCACATCCCAAAACTCCTATTTTTTCCATTAAGTTTAATTCCTGATTATGAGGCAACATTATCAAATATTTACCACAAAATCTAATAGAAATATAAAAATTACTATATTTAGAAGACACAAAAACCAAAAGGTATGCCAATCAAGAGTTTTCAAGGGGAGCGTGCTAAGGCTTCTAAAGTCCAAAGTAAAAATATTTTAGTGTCCGATATCATGTGTCGAAACTTGATTTTGTTTAATCCAGACCAAAGTATTCATGATGTGATGAGATTGTTTATTAAACATCGAATATCAGGGGGCCCTGTAGTGGACAAAGCAGGAAACCTTATTGGGATTATTTCAGAAGCAGATTGTATGAAAGAGATTTCAGAAAGCCGTTACTTTAATATGCCTATTTTAGACAAATCAGTTAATCATTTTATGACTTCACCGGTAGATACTATCGATGCTTCTTTGAGTATTTTTGAGGCAGCATCAATGTTTTCTAAATCCACTAGAAGGCGTTATCCTGTAATAGACAAGAACAGATTGGTTGGACAACTTAGCAGAAAAGACATTGTGATTGCTGTAATTAACATGAAAAGCCAGACTTGGCATTAACGAAAAACACCTTGCGCAACTCGATAAGTATTGGCGTGGGCTTCAATGATGATTTTAATTTCTTTTGAATAGCCGCCACCCATGCTGCATTGTAAAGGGATTTCATTTTCTTTACACAATGTTAAAACGATTTGGTCTCTTTTTTTGCACCCCTCGAGGGTCATCCCTAAACGTCCTAGTCGATCGGTAGCCAAAACATCTACACCAGAGAGATAAAAGATAAAATCAGGTCTTGTTTTTAGAATAAGATCAGGCAATGTTTCTTCTAATATTTTCAAAAAAGTATCGTCTGATGCTTGATCTTCAAGTGCAATATCCAAATCACCTTTTTCTTTCTTAAAAGGATAGTTTTTCCCACCATGCATTGAGAAAGTAAAAACGCGATCTTCCGCTTCGAAAATTTTTGCAGTTCCATTCCCTTGATGAACATCAAGATCAATGATGAGTATTTTTTTGGCTAATTTTTGATCCAATAAAAATTGAGCTGCAATCGCTTGATCATTGAGTAAACAAAAGGCTTCACCATGATCACGATAAGCGTGATGTGTGCCACCGGCAATGTTGAACGCAATTTCAGTATCGTAGGCTTTTAAACAACCTTCAATGGTACCACCCGCAATGATAAACTCTCTTTCTACGAGTTGACTTGAAATGGGAAACCCGATTTTTCTTATTTCCGAAGTACTTAAATCCATGGCTATGAGTCGATCTACATATTCTGCACCGTGAATTGCTTTGACCACTAGGTCGACTGCAGGCGATGGTGAGAAGAAATCACTCCAGTCGCAAGTTCCTTCATGTGTAAGTTGCTTTGGTAAAAGGTCATACTTTTCCATTGGAAACCGATGCCGCTCAGGCAATGGTAAAACATAAATTGGATCGAATGCAATGGGAATCAAAATGAAGTCTTAGCTAATTGGCAATCCGTTTGCTGCATCTGGATCTTCAGGTGAAACAAACATCAAACGACCGTCTTTATCCTCTCCCATAAGCAACATTCCTTGGCTTTTAACACCTCTGATTTCTCTTGGTTCAAGATTGGTCAACACAGTAACTTTTTTACCGATTAAATCACCGGCGTTGTAGCTTTCAGCAATTCCTGAAACAATGGTTCTTTCATCATTTTCTAAGGCAACTTTCAGAACTAAAAGTTTTTTTGTTTTGGACATTTTTTCTGCAGCGATAATGGTTCCTGTTCTTAAATCTAATTTAGAAAAATCATCAAAACTAATATTTTTTTTTGCTATTATTTCTTCAGCATTTTTATTTGATTCTTCCAATTTATTTGCTTTTAATTTTTCTAATTGTTTTTCAATTTCAGCATCCTCAATTTTATCGAATAGGAGTTCGGCACTGTTGAGTTGATGGCTTTCAGGAAGGATATTACCGTTGACTTCATTCCACGATATATTGAAATTAAACATTTTTTTCATTTTATCTGATGTGAACGGAAGTAGTGGTTCAGATAATATTACCAAACTTGCTGCAATTTGCAATGCAGTATTCATAATGGTTTTTACTCTTTCAGAATCTTCTTTTATAAGTTTCCAGGGTTCTTGTTCAGCTAAATATTTATTTCCCAGACGGGCAAGATTCATTAACTGCTGACTGTACTCTCTAAAATGATATTTTTCAATGGCGGTTTCCAACTTTTCAGGAAAAGCAATCATAGTTTTTAATGTAGCCTGATCTATCTCATTCAGATTTCCAGCGGCAGGAACTTTCCCCTCATAATACTTGTGAGTCAAAACCATAACGCGATTTATGAAGTTCCCAAAAATGGCAACTAATTCGCTGTTATTTCTTGTTTGAAACTCCTTCCAAGTAAAATCGTTGTCTTTTGTTTCAGGAGCATTTGCGGTAAGTACATACCTCAACACATCTTGTTTGTTAGGAAAATCCTGAAGGTATTTATGCAACCATACCGCCCAGTTTTTTGAAGTGGAGATTTTATTTCCTTCTAAATTTAAAAACTCATTGGCAGGAACATTTTCTGGTAAGATGAATTCTCCAGCTATTTTCAATATTATTGGGAAAATAATACAATGAAAAACAATATTGTCTTTTCCTATGAAATGCACCAATTGGGTATCCTTAGATTTCCAATAAGGCTCCCAGTCAATGTTTTTACTTTTTGCCCATTCTTTGGTTGAAGAAATATAACCAATGGGAGCGTCAAACCAAACATAAAGCACTTTTCCCATTGCATCTTTATCAGGAACAGGAATTCCCCAGTCCAAGTCACGAGTCACGGCTCTGGGCTGAAGACCATTGTCAACCCATGACTTTACTTGGCCATAAACATTGGGTTTCCAATCTGCTTTGTGTCCTTTGAGAATCCATTCTTTTATAAAATCTTCATGTTTGTCTAGGGGTAAAAACCAGTGTTTTGTTTTTTTAAATTCAGGAACACTTCCAGACAAAGTCGATTTGGGATTGATTAAATCAGTTGTACTTAGAGAACTTCCGCACGACTCACATTGATCTCCATAAGCTTCTGTATTTTGACAGATAGGACAGGTTCCAGTCACAAAACGATCCGCAAGAAATTGTTTTGCTTCTGGATCAAAAAGCTGTTCCGTTTCTTGAACTATAAATTCGTTTTTGTCGTTAAGGGTCTTAAAAATTTCAGTTGCAGTTTCATGATGAATGGTCCTTGAAGTTCTAGAATAATTATCAAAAGTTATTCCGAATTCACCAAACGTATTTCGTATAATTTTGTCATATTTATCAATTATTTCTTGAGGCGTTTTACCTTCTTTTTTTGCTTTTATTGAAATCGCGACACCATGCTCGTCACTCCCACAAATAAAAGCCACGTCTCTCCCTTTGAGTCTTAGGTAACGGGCATAAATATCTGCAGGCACATAAACTCCTGCAAGGTGACCGATGTGAACCGGGCCATTGGTGTAAGGCAAAGCTGCAGTTATCGTATATCTTTTAGGCGCTAGTGACATGCTATTTTTTTTGCAAAAATAATGATTTTATTCTCCTAAAGAGAATTTAATTTTATCATATAGCAAATACTAGCCCCATGAGTAAATCATATGATTTTGCAATAGAATCTGAAAACCACGCCGTTAAATATCTTGTGAAAAGTGAATAAAAAAACCTAGTAAGGAACTACCGCTAACTAAAAGCAGTGATCGATATCATTGCTTTAAATAAAAATATTCTGGTAATAGTGGAGGTACAAGTCAGATCAGGCAGTGTTTTTACAAATCCAGAAGATACTGTTTCTTCAAAAAAAATAAAACTCCTAGTTTTGGCTACGGATCATTTCATACAAACCAGAGAACTTAATTAAGAAGTAATTTTTGATGTTATAACTTATGTAGTCTCAAAACAAAAGTGGACCCGAAATCACATGTAAAATGTTATAGATTAAACAATTTGTTTTATTTTATTAATTTTGTATTCTCATCACAATACATTTTATCACCTTGAAAACAATTGCTTCTCAAGTTTCGGAATATGTTAAGACAAAACCTTATCTGTCTTCAGCGCTCTCTCAGGGTATTATTAACCTTACTTCATTGGCTAGACAAATCCAGCCAGACATCGAGAAATCATTAAAGAAACCAGCCAGAAGCGGTGCGATAGTGATGGCTTTAAAAAGGATTTCTGACAACGAAGAGTTTCTTTCAACGCATCGAATTGTTAACGTATTAAAAAATCTTGGAGACATCACCGTTCGCTCTGCTCTAACAGATTATTGTTTTAAGTTAACGGATACTTTGTTGTTTGCTCAAGCCAAATTTCTTACAAAGATTAAGGATAGAAATGATGTTTTTTATACTTCTTCAAGAGGGGTTGGCGAATCTAATATTGTGGTCAGTAGTAATATTTCTTATTTGGTGGAAGAGGTTTTTAAGGAAGAGGTATGTATTGATAAGCTTAAAAATCTATCTGCAATTACAGTAAAGCTTCCAACGGAAAACGTCAAGATTCCGGGCATATATTATTTTATTTTTCAACGTTTGTCATGGGAGGGTGTCAATATAAGTGAAGTTATTTCTACCTCAAACGAGTTTACGATCTTGATGAATGAAGGATCGGTCAACATTGCTTTTGAGGTAATTAAAAACTTAAAGTCACTCTAGGGAATCAAGAATAGCCTCCAGTTTTTGGTACAGTTTTTCAATTGAATAAACATTTTCTACAATAAACAATAATCTTAATCCCTTTCGGGTCTGTTTTTCTTTGATGCTCATCGATTGAGTATCAGATTGAACAGCATTTAATATTTGACTAAAAATAGGGGTTTGGAAAAAATCACTTTGTTGATCTGATATAAAATATCCAATGCATTTTTTTTGTTTAATAATTACACGTTCCAAACCGAATTTAGTGGCCAACCATTTCAATCTCAAAGTATTCAATAATTCAATCCCTTGTTGTGGAATTTTTCCAAAACGATCCTCCAAGTTTTTTTCGAACTCCTTTAACTTTTGCTCTTCTTTAATCTTACTCAGTTCATTGTAGAGCGTTAGCCTTTCACTAACAATATTAATGTATTCATCGGGAAATAAAATTTCAATATCTGTATCGATTTGAACTTCTCTTACGTAGATTTTTTCCTTACTGTCTAAATCTGCAGGAAACAGTTCTTTAAATTCATTTCTCTTGAGTTCTTCAATGGCTTCTTCAAGTATTTTTTGATAAGTATCAAAGCCAATTTCGTTGATAAAACCACTCTGTTCTCCCCCTAGGATGTCTCCTGCTCCTCTTATTTCAAGATCCTTCATTGCGATTTGAATTCCTGAGCCCAATTCAGAAAACTGTTCAATGGCTTTCATTCTTTTTTGCGCATCTGTCGCCATTGTACTGAGCGTAGGGGTGATGAAATAACAGAAGGCTTTTTTATTACTTCTCCCGACTCTTCCCCGCATTTGGTGGAGGTCACTCAACCCAAAACTTTGAGCATTATTGATGAAAATTGTATTGGCATTAGGAACATCTAACCCATTTTCAATGATTGTGGTTGCAATTAATATATCATATTTTTCTTCCATGAAACCCACCAAAGTTTTTTCTAATTTACTTCCGTCCATCTGTCCATGACCCACTGCAATTCTCGCATCAGGAATTAACCGCTGAACCAATCCCGCCACTTCCAAAATGTTTTCCACGCGATTGTGAATGAAAAATACTTGCCCGCCTCTTTGCATTTCATAGATGACACCATCTCTTATCAAGGTTTCACTGAACCTAACAATTTCACTTTGAATAGGGTAGCGATTGGGTGGAGGAGTAGCGATTACGGACAGGTCTCTGGCGGCCATTAAACTAAATTGAAGCGTCCGTGGAATAGGGGTTGCTGTCAATGTCAAGACATCAACATTAGTTTTTATATCTCTTAGTTTTTCTTTAACAGCGACACCGAACTTTTGTTCTTCATCCACAATCAAAAGTCCTAAATCTTTAAATTTAACAGATTTATTGACTAACTGATGGGTGCCAATAATAATATCAATTTTGCCTTCCTCCAGTTCACAGAGAATTCTTTTTCGATCCTTAGCAGAACGGAATCGATTGATGTAATCTACTTTAACAGGCAGCTCTTTTAAACGCTTTGAAAAAGTATTAAAATGTTGAAAAGCAAGTATAGTAGTAGGGACCAAAACGGCAACTTGCTTGCTATCATCGGCTGATTTAAAAGCTGCCCGAATGGCAACTTCAGTTTTCCCAAACCCAACATCACCACAGATCAGTCGATCCATGGGTCGTTGGCTTTCCATATCGCTTTTTATATCAGCTGTAGATTTGCTTTGGTCGGGAGTGTCTTCAAACAGAAAAGAAGCTTCCAGTTCTAGCTGTAAATAGCTGTCTGGAGGATAGGCATGTCCAATCTTTTTGCGACGTTTTGCATAGAGTTCGATTAAATTGAAAGCAATTTCCTTAACCTTACTTTTTGTTTTTTGCTTTATAATTTTCCAAGCTTTCGAACCCAGTTTATAAAGTTTGGGGGCATGTCCATCTTTACCATTAAACTTTGCGATTTTGTGTAAAGAATGAATACTCAAATACAGAATATCTCCTTCACCATAGATCAACTTAATGGCTTCTTGTTGCACCCCTTCAACATCAATTTTTTTAAGACCTCCAAATTTTCCGATACCATGATCGATATGAGTGACAAAGTCTCCAATATTAAGGTGGGTAAGTTCTTTAAGTGTTAAAGTTTCTTTTTTTGCAGCAGCTGACTTAAGATTGTATTTGTGGTAGCGCTCAAAAATTTGATGGTCCGTAAAACAGGCCAATTTAGCATCTAAGTCTTCAAAACCAACATAAAGTGGACAAACCTCGGTTTTGTAATGCACTGTAATTTGCATATCCTGAAAGATGTCGTTCAAGCGATTGCGTTGTGCCTCACTGGTGCAAAAAATCCAATTTGAATAACCCTGCTCATGATTTTCATTTAAAATTTCAATCAAGCGGGCAAACTGCTTATTGATTGAAGGTTGAGGGCTTTGTTTGATTAATAATGTACTCCTAGGTTTTATATATTCTGAATTACTAAGAATAATGACCCCCCTATTTTTAAGCAATTCCGACATTACAGCTTTTGGGGTAAATAGAGTTACAGGTGGGAATTGAACTTCCGATTCAATTTTTTCAAATTCTTTTATGGATTTTTTAAACAATAAATCCATACGATCCAAACAAAGGTCTAATTGGTCTATAATCAATGAGCTTTGCTTGGGTAAGGACTCTATTAATGTTTTTCTTTTTTCAGTAAAGGAAATCAACGATGTGTTGGGCAATAAGTCTAATTTGTCAAGAATCCCAATGGAGAGCTGTGTGTTGACATCAAAGCTTCTTAAACTCTCTACCTCGTCGCCGAAAAACTCAATTCGGTAGGGGTGCTGATGAGAAAAAGAAAATACATCGATGATTCCTCCTCTAACCGAAAACTCTCCAGGTTGGGTGACGAAGTTGACCCGATCAAAACCATATTCAAAGAGCGTCTCGTTGATGAAATCCAAATTTAAAAGATCACCCTTATTCACTTGAAGGGTTTTCCTTTTCAGGGTTTGTTGAGAAATCACTTTTTCAAAAATCGCATCAGGATAACTAATGATTAGTTGTGGGTTTTTTGAATCACTAATTTTTTTTAAAACCTCAGAACGCAACAAAACATTCGCATTATCCGTAGCCTCTGGACTGTAAACTTGACGGTAACTAGCGGGGAAATAAAGCACCTCAACGCTCCTTAAGAGCCCTTCCATGTCGTTTAAGTAATAGGCCGCCTGTTCAGGATTCTCAAGAATTACAAGAGTGGTTTTTTTTAACTTTTTAAATGCAGTTGCGAGACGAAAACTAAACCCTGAACCGACCAAACCTTTTACATAAGTGCATGCGTCTCCAAGAAGTGCCTCTTCAAACGCTTCTTGATTTTTGCTTTGACTTAAAATACCAAACAGTTGTTCGATCGTATTTTTTTTCAAATATAAGTGCTTCTTTAATAACAAGGAAACCAAAAATGATTTCTTTGTTAAAGGGTGTTTTTTTAATTCATTACAACATTAAATCTCATCAACCTATGCTTCAAATGAACCTCGTCGTTTCTCATTTTGTCAGAGTGAACGCAAGTCTCGAAAACTTGTGGGAATTGTATACCTACCCCGATAAAATATAAAACTATCTTTTTTGGTAGATAAACAATTACCGATTGTAATGTGGGTAGCCAAATTTCATTTCAAGTAAATCATGAAGGACAAACCCATCATTATAAAGAAAATGTTTTGAAGGTTGCAAAAAATATAATTATAAAGTACATCTATTTGAATTGGTTTTTCTAGATTATAAGGATTATCGTCAGAATCATTTTGTGGTAACGTAATAAGCTAGAGTAAAAGAACAATGGTCAGATTGTCTTTAAATGGCAGCAAGAAGAATTTGCTAATGAAGCCGAAAAGTGTCATTTGGAAAATAGTTTAAAAGCAATGCTCGATCAAATCAAATAGATAGCAGAGGGGTAGTTTTAGTTGATTTATATAGTTTTTTGAGATATGTTTTTTTATAACATCCGTTGATAACTCCTAGGAAAATCTTTCGGAGAAGCCTGTTTTTAAAACTATATTAGTATTCATAAAATACTTTATGTTTTTAATTTTTGACACTGAAACCACAGGTTTGCCTAAAAAATGGAAAGCTCCTTTAACAGATGGAGAAAACTGGCCCCGCTGTATTCAGATTGCCTGGCAATTGCATGACAAAGACGGTAACTGTATTTCTCATGAGGACTATCTAATTCACCCAGAGGGTTATACCATTCCTTATGATGCTGAAAAAATTCATGGAATTTCAACTGCTTTGGCTGTTAAAGAAGGATTGAATCTTAATATTGTTTTAGAAAAATTTGAAATTGCACTTTCAAAATGTGAATTTGTAGGAGGACACAATGTCAAGTTTGACCTCAATATTATGGGGGCTGAGTTTTACAGACAAACTGCCAAAAACCCCCTCGAAGATTTTCAAATCATTGATACTTGTTCGGAGCAAACTGCAACTTTGTGTCAGTTGAAAGGAGGAAGAGGCGGAAAATTTAAATTACCCACCCTTAGCGAATTACACGCACATCTTTTTGAAAAAGGATTTGATGAAGCCCATAATGCTACTGCTGATGTAGAGGCAACTGCACGATGCTTTTTTGAATTATTTCGGAAGGGTAAAGTCCAGCCCAAGGCGTTGAGAGAAAGGTTTGATGTTTTAGAAAATTTTAAAGAGGTTTTAACAGAGTCTGTGAAGGGCATTGGTCTTCGCCACGTAAACCTTAAAGAAGCTTCAGCACTTTTGTCAAAAGAAGCTGAACTGGAGGAAGAAGTTTCGCCTCAGGCAGTGGGAAACATTGGTGCTTTGGAAGAAGTACCCTTTGCACATTTGCACACCCATTCACAGTTTTCCGTTTTACAGTCTACCTCGAGAATTACCGATCTTGTAAAAGCTGCTGCTACTGATAATATGCCCGCTTTAGCTTTGACCGACCATGCGAATATGATGGGTGCTTTTCATTTCATCAAGGCAGTTAAAAAAAACAATGCAGAGTTAGAGGAAGGAAAAGAAAAACTAAAACCCATTTTGGGATGCGAGTTTTTTGTTTGCGAAAATCATCGGGACAAATCTAGGAGGGATGATGGCTATCAGATGGTGCTGATTGCCAAAAACAAAAACGGCTATCAGAATATATCTAAAATGAGTTCCATCGCTTACACCGATGGTTTTTATTATGTTCCAAGGATTGACAGGGCGATCGTAGAAAAATATAAATCTAATCTGATTGTTTTAACAGGAAATTTATATGGTGAAATCGCTTCTAAAATTCTAAATGTAGGCGACCGTCAGGCAGAAGAGGCCCTTGTTTGGTGGCAAAAAAAGTTTGGAGAAGATTTATACATCGAGCTGATGCGTCACAATCAGGAGGATGAAAAGCGAGCAAATAAGGTCCTTTTAGAGTTGTCTAAAAAGCACAACGTAAAGATAATTGCATCAAACAATTCTTATTATACAACAAAAGATGAAGCCAATGCACATGATATTTTATTGTGCGTAAAAGAAGGAGAAAAGCAAGCCACTCCCATCGGAAGAGGTAGGGGCTATCGATTCGGACTCCCCAATCAAGAGTATTATTTTAAGTCGCAACAAGAGATGAAATCTCTTTTTTCAGATTTACCAGAGGCGATTGCCAATGTTGAAGAGGTGATAAATAAAGTTGAATCTTATGAATTAGCACGTGAAGTATTACTCCCGAAATTTGATATTCCATCCAAATTTGACACCGCCAATGAGCTAGATCCCATTAAAATTGAAAATGATTATTTGGGTCACTTAACTCAAATTGGAGCAGAAAAACGTTACAAAATCATAACTCCAGAAATTCAAGAGAGAATTGATTTTGAGTTAAAGGTTATTGCAAATACAGGTTATCCAGGATATTTCTTAATTGTTCAGGATTTGATTGCTGCTGCAAGGGCAATGGATGTTTCTGTTGGGCCGGGACGTGGGTCGGCAGCGGGCTCAGTAGTTGCCTATTGTTTAAAAATAACCAATTTGGACCCGATTGCTTACGATCTGCTTTTTGAGCGTTTCTTAAATCCCGATCGTGTTAGCATGCCTGACATTGATATTGATTTTGACGACGAAGGCCGGGGTCGTGTAATGGATTATGTTATTAAAAAATACGGTTCTAATCAAGTGGCACAAATCATCACTTATGGAACGATGGCCGCCAAATCCTCCATAAGAGATACTGCAAGGGTATTGGATCTTTCTTTAGGCGATGCAGACCGAATTGCAAAACTGGTTCCCAACATCAAATTGGCTGCAGTTTTTGGACTTGACGATAATGCGTTAAAAGAAAAGGTAAGGTCTGACGAGTTTGGACAGGTAAAAGAACTTCAAGAAATTTTCAAAGGAGAGGACCTTGCGGGACAAACCCTTCAACAGGCAAAAGTACTGGAAGGGTCGATTAGAAACATTGGGACGCACGCTTGTGGAGTAATCATTACTCCTGATGACATCACCCAATTTGTTCCCATTGCAACAGCCAAAGACTCGGATCTTTATGTTACTCAGTTTGACAATTCCGTGGTTGAAGAAGCCGGTTTGTTGAAAATGGACTTCTTGGGCTTAAAGACTTTGACATTGATAAAGGATACGGTTAAGCTTGTTAAATATAAATACAATATTGATCTGAACCCTGATCATTTTCCTTTGGACGACGAAGCGACTTACGAGTTGTTTCAGAAAGGAGAAACGGTTGGAATTTTCCAATATGAATCTGTGGGAATGCAAAAGTATCTCAAGGATTTAAAACCTAATATTTTTGCTGACCTGATAGCCATGAATGCACTTTATAGACCGGGACCCTTGGAATATATTCCTAGTTTTGTAAGCCGAAAAAGTGGAGAGGAACCAATCACTTATGACCTACCTGAAATGGAAGAGCATTTGAAGGAAACATACGGAATTACAGTCTATCAAGAACAGGTGATGTTGTTGTCTCAAAAATTAGCTGGATTCAGCAAGGGTGATGCGGATTTATTGAGAAAGGCGATGGGGAAAAAGATTTTCGCCCTATTGGAGAAATTAAAACCTAAATTTATTGAGGGTGGCGTGGCGAATAATCACCCGCGAGAAGTTTTAGGGAAAATTTGGAAGGACTGGGAAGCCTTTGCTTCTTATGCCTTTAATAAATCACACTCTACTTGTTATGCTTGGATAGGTTACCAAACAGCCTATTTAAAAGCGCATTACCCTGCGGAGTATATGGCTGCTGTTTTATCAAACAACATGAACGACATTAAGCAGGTGACATTTTTCATGGAGGAATGCCGCAGAATGGGCCTAAACGTCTTAGGGCCTGATGTCAACGAGTCTTTCTATAAGTTCACGGTCAATGATGAGAATGCCATACGGTTTGGAATGGGAGCAATTAAAGGTGTAGGGAAAGGTGCGGTAGATACCATTATTGAACACAGAAAAGATGAAAAATACAATTCTATTTTTGATCTCGTCAAGCGGATTGACCTGCGGGCAGCAAACAAAAAAGCATTTGAAAATTTAGCTTTAGCGGGCGGATTCGATTCTTTTTCACCAACCCACCGTTCGCAATATTTTAATCCTGATGGTGAGGGAATTACTTTTTTAGAAAAAGCTCATGCGATTTGGATCAAAATATCAAGAATCAAAAAATTCTTCACAGACCAATCTTTTTGGAAGTCAATCAGATGAGGTTTATCAAGAGTTGAAAATTCCTTACTGCGACCCATGGGAAAATTTAGAAAAATTAAAACGAGAAAAAGAGGTCGTTGGAATCTATATTTCGGGTCATCCGCTGGATGATTATAAAAAGGAAATGGATTTTTTCACTACCAATCGTTTAAGCGTCTTAAAGGATTTAAGACCTTTGGTAAATAAAACGCTTTTTTTTGGGGGGATTATAAACAGTATTGATCACCTCGAATCAAAAAACAACAAAGGTTGGGGGAAGTTTGTATTGGAAGACTTTAAAGACCAATATGAGTTTAAGATTTTTGGCGAGGAGTATCTTAAATTCAAACACTTTATTGGGATGAATCTATTTATTCGACTTAAAATAAATGTTCGAGCGGGTTGGACAAATAGGGAAACAGCTAGGTTAGGAGAACCTAGGGTGCAGTTTTTAAATTTTGAAATGCTTCAGGATGCGGTCAATAATAATTCAAAAAAGCTAACCCTTCAATTCGATATACGAACACTAGAACCTACTGAAATTCAAAAGCTAAAAAAAGAATTAAAAGAATTCCGGGGTGATAAACCTTTATTTTTTGATGTAATAGATCCTGAAAAGTCAGTTAAATTAACCCTTTCGAGCCGAAAGCAAAAAGTTAATATTTCAACAGAATTATTAAATCATTTGGAAAGCAAATCCTGGCATTACAAACTCAACTAATAGGGATTTAGTTTTCTAATCATTGCATAAGTAAATTTGATTTAGATTAAAAAAAATAATATAAAATTGACTAATTTTGTAATAAATAAAAAATAGAATAAAATGGCACTAGAAATAACTGATGCAAATTTTGATAAGATAGTTTTGAAATCAAAACTACCCGTAATGGTAGATTTTTGGGCAGCTTGGTGTGGTCCCTGTCGCATGGTAGGCCCAATTATCGAAGACATAAGTAAAGATTATGACGGTAAGGCTGTCGTCGGAAAACTTGATGTAGATGCGCACCAAGAGTTTGCAGCAAAATATGGTGTTAGAAACATTCCTACGGTTTTAGTTTTCAAAGCAGGAGAGGTCGTTGGAAGGCAAGTAGGAGTTGCTCCAAAGAAAGCTTATTCTGACTCACTCGATGCAGTATTATAGAAATTTGTATTTCTCCTTTTTTATTTCCTTTAAATTTGGCAATACCAAAATGGGGTGTATATTTGCACCCGCTAACAATTAGGTCTGGTAGTTCAGTTGGTTAGAATACCTGCCTGTCACGCAGGGGGTCGCGGGTTCGAGTCCCGTCCAGACCGCACAAAAGCTTGTAAAGCCCTATTAACAGTAGGGCTTTCTTTTTTAGGTGTCGGTTTTGGTGTCGGTTCAGCTAAAAGTTAGCTAGTTTTTACAAGTCCATAAGGCAGTTGATAGCAGTATGTCCACCTAAAACAACACCGCAGCCTATCGCTTGATTAGCATTCCTTCTTTTATTATCTATTTCATTTTCTAATTTATTGATTTTATTCCCTCTATTCTTCCTCGAGGTACACCCATATTTTCTCTTTTCTGGAAATCTAAACAGCAAAAACTGACTCTTAGAAACCCAGACATAACCCAAAAAAAGGGTAGCCTTTTCCAATTAATGCTATTTGTTAATAACATGTCAGAATTTCTTGACCCAATAAATTTTCTAAAATCATATAGTATATATAGAGAAAGTGTAAAAACAGGTACTCGCAATTCCCGAACGATAGTAGGGAAATTAACACCCAATTTAAATTGTAAGTATCTGAAAATCAAGTTTCTAGTAATCCTGGAGACCTATCGTTAATGCTACAATTTATTTAAGCAACAAAACTTCTAAGTAATGAAAAACACAAATAAAGTATCTAGAGATGGAGTTATAGATCAAAATAGACTTCGAGTTTCAAATGAATATGCAAATATGTTCAACTGGAATTACACCACATTCATAAGGAACTACTCACTTATAACTGATACATGGGCGGCTCTCTGGGGTCAAATGATTGCTAATCGCCGATCAGTCAAAGCAGTTTTTTTAACTATTGAAAAAGATGACTATAAGCAACCACCAACAAATCATGTGCATCTTGCAATAGCCACTTCCAAGCCAATAGAACCAGATCAGTTATCAGATAAAATTACAAAAGCGATCAACCTCAAGAAAAAACACATCGGGAATATAGAGCCAATAAGGGGCAAAGAAGAAACCCTCAGATACATTAGCAAACACATTCGAAAAAACGATCGTTATATCAATACTTACTACAATCTTTTTATTAATAAATCTAAAAATTAAAAATTATGAATTTCCAAGACAAAATTTCAATTCCATTATCTCCAGAAGATAAAAAGTACATCAAAGAAAAAGCCAATCAAAATCGTCAAACTATGAGTGGGTTTGTTAGATCTCGCCTATTCGATAGAACGGAACTTAGATCAGAAGACAATCTGTTTTAATGGCTATTTAATATACCGATAATGCAGTATAAGAGATTAAAATTCAAGCCTGCTACAAATAAAAATGTACGGCGGATAAAAATAATTAAGCAACTTTTAAGAGCATATTACAATGAAAAAAATAATAAGATTTGAATCACAAGGATACAACGTACAATTACAAGCCTACGAAAAAAAGCTAGAGCTCGAGGGCGTTATTGCCAGAGAATTAAAAGCAAAGATTGGAATTGATTTTAAAGCTCAAGATCTTTTCCCTAATCCTGAGTTAAAGCTTTTTAAACTAATTGAGAAACGATTTAAAAACGAGAATCCAATGAACCTCTCAGGCTTTAAGCTAGCCGAACTCAAAGAGATCAGACTCTCTAATCTACTTAACAATGAAATCTTTGATTATGGAAAGCGTCTTCATATTACTAAGCCAGATAAAAAGGATTTTTCAACGTATGCTGAAACAGATTCAGAACTGGAAAAGTTAGAAGCCTGTCAATCTTTCATTAAAGCTTACAAGACATTTGTTCCAGGGCTAGTGACGGGTAACCAGTTAAAACAACTGTTTTTTGCAACCAACCAAGCCATCACTCGCGGTGAAAATAACACACTGATTCCAAATATAAATTACGTTAAAGATGCCGTTTCCACCAGGACATAAACCTACAGGTCGCCCCAAGGGTAGTAAGAATAAATTCAATGTATCTGAAGATCTAAAAAAACACATTGCAGATTTACTTGCCTATAAGACTGAGCGAGATTTTTCAGATCTTGATACGATGTCTCCCTATGAACGGCAGAGGTTAAAAAATGAGCTACGAAAGTACGTACACCCTACGATGAAATCTGTAGAAATTGATCCGAATCCAGTAAACGAAGACGAGCCTAAAATGAGTTTAGATGAGTTCTTTAAATGGAAAGACTAGGTGTTTTCTGAAATATCCGCAACTGTTGGTGACACTCTTAATTTAAATCACTCAACCGACACTTCTTCGACTGCACTTTTAATTTTAATACTCATTCTCTGGATTAGGTGGTGTGCTTTCCACCTTTTCTAGAATTAAGCCCCCTGACTCCACAGGGGGTTTTTTATGCTTAATTATATTTTAGTTATCTTTTTATTTATTTAAACACTTAATAACCAACACTATGAAAAAGCTGTTTCTTGTTTTATTGATAGCTCCAATGATTTCTTTTGGGCAAAATTACTGTAATGTTTTCGGTAAAATTAGTTTTGTAAGCATAGGCGAAGATTATAAAATCAAGTATGTAAGCGTGGGAGAAGACCTTGAAGTTAAATTTGTAAGTGGCAACAACTTTAAAGAAGGTCAGTGGAGAGAAACGTCAGTAGGAGCTGATTTTAAGGTTAAAGTTGTAACTGTAGGTGAAGATTTTAAAGTTAAAAGGGTAACAGTTGGAGAAGGCTGTGGAGGTGGAATTAAGAGTAATGTAGACTTATTTGAAGCTTCAAAAAATGCTTATTCTAACCAAAATATATTGGGTGGTGTTAGTGATGATTCATATGATGAGTTGGGAGATGCAGTTGGTCAACTAGCAGCTAAAATCCTTATTAAAAAAGCAGAAAAAAAACACTTTAAATATCTCAAAGAATATAAGAAAGACCCGTCTTTAGAAAATGCATTCGAAATTGAAAAAGCAGGAAGGAAAGCAATATATCTAACCGAAAATACTGCCAAATTAATTAACTCTTCAAGTAATGATAAAAACTTTAAATCTAACTTCAAAGGAGCTACAAGTATCAAAGATAAGTGGGGTGAAATTTCACAAGAACATAAACTGATTATTACTGAACATAAAACATTTAAAAAGTATAAAAAATATTTAAAGAAAAATAAGAATTAGGAAATTAAAACCAACACTATGAAAAAGCTACTACTCGTTTTAAGTCTTATGTTATTTATTTATGCTTGTTCGAAGGATGATTCATCTGATTCTAATTCAATTGAGGGAAGGTGGAATATTTCATCAATTACAATTGACGGAAAAAATTTTGAAATTAGCCCATGTCATTTAAAGCTTCATTATATTTTTAATAACGGGAAAGGAGACGTTTATGTGTACCAAGATGAAATGGATACTAATGGGGATGGAGTATGGACAACTGTCCCTTGTTATCAGAGTGAAGTGATTACATTTAGTTATTCGGCTATTCCAGATCGTCCAAACCATTA
Source organism: uncultured Flavobacteriaceae bacterium (assembly GCA_949372605.1). Classification (GTDB taxonomy): domain Bacteria; phylum Bacteroidota; class Bacteroidia; order Flavobacteriales; family Flavobacteriaceae; genus UBA8316. The sequence goes on along the minus strand of CASIAE010000021.1, from coordinate 527 downwards.
TATTATTACGGCTTCAGCTTCTAGAACAGAAGAGGAACCTGAAGAACTTGAATTTGAAGTTTCTGGTAATAAACTAACAACGTCATATGAAGGTAGTATTAACTCCTATGAGACGGGTCAGCCTATAAGTGGTATGAGAATTGATACCTATAGCAGAGACTAATTATTTCTCAACCCCATAGGCCCAACTTCAATGGTTGTTTTGAAACCGAGCACAGAGTAAACAGCAGTTAGCAAGGCAAACGCAGTTCTAACCCAATGTAAGTTGACCCACCATTGAAGTCTTATGGCAGTTGCTTCTTGCGTAAATTCCCCTCCTAAAAAGCCGAAGTTTGTTGGGATATGGTAAATGGCTGAGATTAGAAATCCTGCAATTACTCCGTAAAGAGCAATCCTCCATGATTTGCTAGCTTTGGTTTTTCTATACCAAATAAAGCAAGTGACAACTCCAATAATGGATGGAATCATGGTCAAGGGTAATGTGGTCAGGAGTAATGGGAATTTCAGGGTAAAATCTGCTATAAAGG
>CASIAE010000020.1 GCA_949372605.1 uncultured Flavobacteriaceae bacterium | reverse complement strand
AGGCTGAGGAATCACTAGATAAAAAATGACCTTATTCTAGTAGATCAATGATTACAATTCTTTGTAAACTTCTTCAAAAGGAACGCGAAAACGCTCGCCATAAACCCCTTCAGGTTTTCTGATGCCACAACCAATGATCATGCTGATTTCTGAACCAGCTGGAAGTTTAAGTAGTTTTTTCACCTGTTTGGAATCAAATCCCTCCATGGGGCAGGTGTCATAACCATGGCCGGCCATACTGACCATAAAATTTTGAGCAGCGAGTGCGGCACTTTTGTGACCTACAACTCGTAAGTCGCTTGCGTTCACTTCCCGGTAGGTTGTTTTGGATAGCCCTTTAATTCCCATTACTAATTTGTTCAAAAATCCACGAAATGGATTTCCTCCTTTGTACAATTGGGGGATAATCTCTTGATAGTAACCCAACGCTTTCTTTTGAGTATCGGGATCGACAATGTTCTTTTTGAGGAATCCTTTTTTTATGTACTCAATGTTGGCTGCTACCCTTTGTTGCCAAAGATCTCTTCTTACCACAACTATAACCAATTGTTGCGCAGTTCTTGCAGCGGGTTGGTTGAAGCAGGTTTTTGCAGCAAGTTTACATTTTTCTTCGGAGGTGATGTGTTGAAATTCCCATAATTGCAGGTTGCTACTGGAAGGAGCCAGGTGGGCTTGCTCAAGACAATTCTTGACAGTTCCTGTAATTACTTTTTCCTTGTCATCGAAAATCCTAACGGATCTTCTGTATACAATGGCTTCACTTACTTTTTTTTCTGACATTAAAGATTTTTAATTAAAAATTTTAGAAAAGATAATGACTTGGGGTAGGGGGCATATCGGCCAGGGATATCAAACCAAAAGCTGCGTTTTACCACAGGCTTTTTATGTGTAAATAACGCTAAGCTGTGTTTTCCGTGATAAGCGCCCATTCCGCTGTTGCCAATCCCACCAAAAGGGAGGTTATCATTGGCAAAATGGATGATAGAATCATTGGCGACTCCGCCGCCAAACGAATACTTGCTAAACAAGCTGTTGATGAATTTATTCTTTTTTGAAAACACATAAAACGCCAAAGGCCGCTCGCGATTTTGAAGGATTTCATGCAAATGCTGTTCTGATTCATAGCTCACTATGGGAAGGATAGGTCCAAAAACTTCCTCTTTCATAAGAGGACTGTCTAGCTCCGGTTCATCAACAATTGTTGGGCCAAAGTAAAGGTTGTCTTCTTCTACATTACCACCGAAAACAATGTTTTGGCTATGAAGATAATCTTTCAAACGGTTCAAATGTTTTTCATGAATGATCCTACCGTAATCCGCAGATAGGGATTGATCTTCCCCATAGGCTTTTTGGATTTCTTTTATGATTTGTTGGGTAAGCTCGACTTTAATTTTTTTATCAACCAAAAGGAAGTCAGGCGCAATACAAGTCTGCCCACAATTGAGGAATTTTCCCCAAACAATTCTTTTTGCGGTCATATTAATCGGGGCACTCGCGTCGACAACACAAGGGCTTTTGCCTCCCAACTCCAAAGTAGTGGGCGTTAAGTGCTCAGCCGCTGCTTTTGCAACAATTTTTCCGATATGAGTGCTTCCAGTAAAAAAAATATAATCCCAACGTTTTTTCAATAAGGCCGTTGCCATTGAAACATCACCTTCAAGTACGGTTACATGTTCTGGTTCAAAAACTTCAGCGATGATTTCACTGATTATTTTGGCGGTGTTTGGTGCAAATTCAGAAGGTTTTACAACCACAGTATTTCCTGCAGCAACAGCACCTACCAATGGGGTGATGGCCAGTTGAAAAGGATAATTCCATGGACTGATAAGTAACGTTTTACCAAAAGGCTCAGGAATAATATAATCACGAGAAGGAAAGTTTAATAAACTACTTTGGACACGTTGCGGCCGGTTCCAACTGGGCAATAGTCGGATCATTTTTCTTATTTCATTTTCTACAAAAATTGTCTCAGAAGTCATGGACTCGAAGCTAGATTTTCTAAGGTCTTTAAAAAGGGCTTGGTGAATCTCTTTTTCCTTTTGAATAATTGTTTTGAGTAACTTTTTAAGTTTTCCAACCCGGAAAGCACTGGACAAAGTTAATTGGGAAGAAAAAAACGCAGTTTGTTTCTTATGTATCAAATCGACGGTATTTTCTATGTTGATTTCTTCCATTATTTTCTAATTTAGGGTTTGTTTTTAAATCAAAGATAATCTAATCGAATTTCTTAGAAAATTTTATTCTTTGAATGTGTGGTTAAAAACCAATTAAAACGTTATAAATCAATTGATTGAATAAGCTTGTTTTGTTTTGAACATAATGTATAATAACATATTAATAAACACTTATTTATTGACTCAAATTAAATTCGTACTAAATTAACAGAATGGAGCTTAATAAATTCAGTAAAAGAGTTACGCAAGATACCACACAGCCTGCTGCGCAAGCGATGTTACATGCAATCGGAATGACCGATCAGGACTTCAAAAAACCTCTGATTGGAATTGCAAGTACAGGCTATGAGGGGAATCCATGTAACATGCACCTGAATGATCTTTCAGTTCACGTGAAAGAGGGAATTGCTCCCCATGATATGTTGGGTTTGATTTTTAATACTATTGGTGTAAGTGATGGGATTTCTATGGGAACTCCTGGAATGAGATTTTCACTGCCCTCAAGAGATATTATTGCGGATTCGATTGAAACTGTGGTTCAGGCCATGTCTTATGATGGGGTTGTAACGGTAGTAGGCTGTGATAAAAATATGCCGGGCGCACTGATGGCGATGCTTCGTCTGAACCGTCCTTCCATACTGGTTTATGGAGGTACTATTGCTGCTGGTTGTCACAAAGACAAAGAGCTTGATATTGTATCTGCCTTTGAAGCTTGGGGAGAAAAAGTAGCGGGTGTTATTGACGAAAAAGAATACAAAGAGGTTATTCGTAACGCATGTCCTGGAGCAGGCGCTTGCGGTGGAATGTACACAGCAAACACGATGGCTTCTGCAATAGAAGTACTTGGGATGGCTTTGCCGTACAACTCGTCAAACCCTGCTGTAAGTGACCAGAAAATAGAAGAATGTAAGGCTTTGGGGCCTGCGATGAAAAACCTCTTGGAAAAGGACATTAAACCCCTTGATATAGTTACAAAAAAATCATTGGAAAACGCATTGCGTTTGATCACAGTATTGGGAGGGTCTACAAATGCAGTATTGCATTTTCTGGCCATAGCCAAAGCAGCTGACATTGATTTAACCATTGATGATTTTCAAAGAATAAGCGATTCTACGCCATTCTTAGCTGACTTAAAGCCAAGTGGAAAATACCTGATGAAAGACCTTCATAATATTGGAGGAGTTCCTGCGGTTTTGAAGTTTATGCTCGAAAACAACATGCTTCATGGCGATTGTTTAACGGTTACGGGTAATACCCTTGCTGAGAATTTGGCATCGGTACCGAGCTTAAAAGATAATCAAGATTTGTTTAGACCTCTTTATAATCCAATCAAAGCGACGGGGCACATAAGGATTTTAAAAGGAAATTTAGCTACCGGAGGCTCGGTTGCTAAAATAACAGGTAAGGAAGGTTTACGTTTTGTTGGTCCTGCCAGAGTTTTCAATGGAGAATATGACGCCAATGACGGAATTCGTGCAGGAAAAGTAAAGAAAGGAGATGTGGTGGTCATTCGTTATGAAGGTCCAAAAGGAGGTCCAGGGATGCCAGAAATGTTGAAACCTACTGCTGCAATTATGGGTGCTGGTCTTGGAAAAGATGTCGCCCTTATTACGGATGGTAGATTTTCAGGAGGAACACATGGCTTTGTCGTAGGACACATTGTTCCCGAAGCCCAAGAAGGAGGTTCGATTGGACTTTTGAAAGATGGGGATATTATCACGATTGATGCCGAAACTAATACTTTGAGTGTTGATTTGTCTGATTCTGAAATTGAAACTAGGAAAAATAAATGGATACAACCAGCATATAAATTTACTAAGGGAGTATTATTTAAATACATTAAAAGTGTTGCTACAGCTTCAGAAGGTTGTGTAACTGATATGGAATAAAAATGAAAACAACGAAGAATAAAATTTCTGATAACCCAACGGAGGGAATCAAAATAAGCGGAGCCGAAGCAGTAATTCGCTGTCTTTTGGCAGAAGGGGTTGACTTGATTTACGGCTATCCTGGGGGAGCAATCATGCCCATCTACGATGAATTATATAAATTTCAAGACGAACTTCAACATGTTTTAACAAGACACGAACAAGGAGCAACTCATGCAGCACAAGGTTTTGCTAGGACATCAGGTAAAGTAGGGGTTGCGATGGCAACTTCTGGTCCTGGTGCAACAAACTTAGTTACTGGGATTGCTGATGCTCAAATAGATTCTACCCCTATGGTTTGTATCACAGGACAAGTAGCATCTCACTTATTGGGATCTGATGCTTTTCAAGAAACTGACATTATTGGTATTTCAACGCCAGTTACAAAATGGAATTGCCAAATAACAAAAGCAAGTGAAATTCCATCGGTTATGGCAAAGGCATTTTACATTGCGCGTTCAGGTCGTCCGGGACCTGTTTTAATTGACATTACAAAAGATGCCCAGTTTGATACTTTTTATTTTTCTTATGAGAAATGTACTGGAATAAGAAGTTATAAACCTGTTCCAGAAATTGAACCGACTTCTATTATTGAAGCTGCGGAAGCAATCAATAATGCTAAAAAACCATTTATTATATGGGGACAAGGGGTTATTCTTGGAAATGCGGAACAAGAGTTTAAAGATTTTGTTGAGAAATCTGGTATTCCTGCTGCTTGGACCATTCTTGGACTTTCTGCTTTGCCAACAGCGCATCCACTCAACGTAGGAATGGTCGGAATGCATGGGAACTATGGACCAAATATGCTCACCAACGAATGTGATTTGTTAATCGCCATTGGGATGCGTTTTGATGACCGAGTAACTGGAGATCTTAATACTTACGCAAAGCAAGCCAAAGTCATTCATTTTGAAATAGACTCTGCCGAGTTAAATAAAAATGTAGAAGCAGACATTCCAGTAATGGGAAGTTGTAAAGACAGCTTGGCTGCAATTTTATCTTTGATAAAAAATAAAAACCATGAAAAATGGATCAATCGCTTTGATGAATACATGAAAATTGAAGTGGAAAAGGTTATTGATAAAGACCTTAATCCAACAAAAGAAGGGTTGACTATGGGAGAGGCTATCATGGCAATAAACAAATACACCAAAGGGGATGCTGTGATCGTCACTGATGTAGGGCAACATCAAATGGTTACCTGTCGATATGCAGAATTTGTTCGTTCTAAGAGTAACGTTACTTCTGGAGGTCTTGGTACAATGGGTTTTGCCCTTCCAGCAGCAATTGGAGCTAAAATGGGAGCACCAGATAGAGAAGTCGTTGCCGTGATTGGTGATGGAGGTTATCAGATGACGATTCAAGAATTGGGCACTATTTTTCAAACCCAAACTGCAGTAAAAATTGTTGTTTTAAATAATGATTTTCTAGGGATGGTAAGACAATGGCAACAGCTTTTTTTTGAAAAAAGATACGCTTCCACTGAAATGGTAAACCCTGATTTTGTGGCCATCGCAAAGGGCTACTATTTGGATGCTAAAAAAGTGGATAAAAGAGAAGATCTTGATGCTGCTGTTGCAGAGATGATCGCTTCAGATAAACCTTATTTTTTAGAAATATGTGTTGAGAAAGAAGCCAATGTTTTCCCCATGATTCCGACTGGTGCATCAGTTTCAGAAATACGACTTACTTAATTTTATATTGTGAAAAACAACAACACTTATACCATATCAATATACTCTGAAAACAATGTTGGGTTGTTAAACCGAATTTCAGCTATATTCTTAAAACGACACATTAATATAGAAAGCTTTTCAACTTCTCCTTCAGAGATTAAGAACGTTTTTCGCTTTGTTATTATCGTTGAATTAGAGGAGGAGAAGGTAAAAAAACTCATCCAGCAAATTGAAAAACAGGTTGATGTTATAAAGGCTTATTACCATACTGATGAGGAAACGATTTTTCAGGAATCAGCATTGTTTAAAGTTCAATCCAGATCACTTTTTGAAGAACGACACATCCAAAACGTAATTAAAGATAGCCATGCAAATATTGTTGTGGTTACTCCCGAGTTTTTTGTCATTGAAAAAACAGGCTTTCGTGAAGAAACAGAAAAATTACGTAAAGATTTAGCTCCTTTTGGATTGCTTCAGTTTGTTCGTTCGGGAAGAATTTCGGTAACCAAATCTAAAATGGGAATCTCAGATATTTTGAATACTTTTAAAAAAGATAATTAACGATTAAATCAATAAAATAATGACGAATTATTTCAATCAACTTTCACTAAGAGAACAACTACATCAATTGGCTCAATGTCGTTTCATGGATTCTTCTGAATTCAAGAACGGTATCGAAGCTTTAAAAGGTAAAAAAATTGTAATAGTTGGATGCGGTGCTCAGGGATTAAACCAGGGTTTAAACATGCGTGACTCAGGTCTTGACATCAATTATTCCCTTCGTCAAGGGGCAATTGATCAAAAAAGAGCTTCTTACCAAAATGCAGTAGACAACAAGTTCTCTGTTGGAACCTATGAGGAAATGATTCCTAGTGCAGATCTTGTGATCAATTTAACGCCAGATAAAAATCATACTCCAGTGGTAAAAGCAATTGTTCCTTTAATGAAGAAAGGTGCTACACTTTCTTATTCTCACGGATTCAATATCGTTGAGGAAGGAATGACTGTTAGAGAGGATTTGACCGTAATCATGGTTGCTCCAAAGTGTCCTGGTTCTGAAGTAAGAGAAGAATATTTAAGAGGTTTTGGAGTTCCCACATTGATCGCTGTTCATCCAGAGAATGATCCTCAGGATAAAGGGTTCGAATATGCAAAAGCTTATGCTGTAGCAACGGGAGGTCATCGTGCAGGTGTTTTAGAATCTTCTTTTGTAGCTGAAGTTAAGTCAGATTTAATGGGAGAACAAACCATTCTTTGTGGTGTTCTTCAAACAGGCTCAATTCTTTCTTTTGACAAAATGATTGAAAAAGGAATAGATCCTACTTATGCTGCTAAATTAATTCAATATGGTTGGGAAACCATCACCGAAGCATTAAAACACGGTGGTATTACAAACATGATGGATCGCCTTTCTAATCCTGCAAAAATCAAAGCCTTTGAACTTTCAGAAGAGTTAAAACAAATACTTACTCCGTTATTTCAGAAGCACATGGATGATATTATGTCAGGACACTTTTCTAAAACCATGATGGAAGATTGGGCCAATGATGATAAAAACCTATTGACTTGGAGAGCCGCTACTGGCCAAACTGCTTTCGAAAAGACAGTAGTTACAGAAAAAGAAATATCAGATCAGGAATATTTTGATCACGGAGTATTGATGGTTGCTTTTGTTCGCGCTGGAGTTGAATTGGCTTTTGACACGATGGTAGCTGCTGGGATTAAAGGAGAGTCAGCCTATTATGAGTCTTTACATGAAACACCATTAATAGCGAATACAATTGCAAGAAAAAAACTTTTTGAAATGAACAGAGTCATTTCTGATACTGCCGAATATGGCTGTTATCTTTTCGATCATGCTGCAAAGCCGCTTTTAGAAGACTTTATGAAGGGCATTGATACTGACGTTATTGGTACTGCTTTTGCTGAAGGAAAAGGAAATGGTGCTGATAATCGTGACTTAATTGATGTTAACGAAATTATTCGTTACCATCCAGTTGAGATGATTGGCTATGAATTGAGAGAGTCGATGACTGACATGAAAAAAATAATATAACCCCATGACTAATAATTATATTTTAATTATATTAAAATCGTAAAATCAAATTTTGAATAGAGAAAACAGTCCTTAACTTCTGTTTTCTTTTTTATTTATAAGCTTATGACAATGAAAATGAATCAAGTTCCTAAACAATTTCAAGTTACTCCTATCCATTCAAAGGATTACTTGGTTAACGGAGAAATCAAATCATGGAAAGGACCTTCTTCTGAAGTTTTTTCAACTATTCAGACAGAAAACGAGTCGGGAGAAATGGTTCCTACATTTCTGGGAACAATTCCTGACATGGAGTCCGAAACTGCTTTGGAAGCATTAGATGCTGCAAATAAAGCATTTGATCGTGGTAAAGGACTTTGGCCGACCATGAAAGTTAAAGAACGTTTGACCTGTTTAGAAAAATTTGCAGGTAAAATGAAAGAGCATCGCGAAGAGGTCGTAAAACTTTTAATGTGGGAAATCGGGAAATCCTTAGGGGACTCACAAAAGGAATTTGATCGTACCATTGATTACATCTATGATACCGTAGAGGCTTATAAAAAACTTGATCATCGCAGTGCAAAGTTTGAAAAAGAAGGAGGAATCCATGCACATATTCGTCGTGGTCCATTAGGAGTAGTGTTATGTTTGGGTCCTTATAACTATCCACTGAATGAGACTTTTTGTCTATTAATTCCTGCCATTGTTATGGGGAATACAGCCATATTTAAACCTGCAAAACACGGTGTATTACTAATTACTCCATTATTGAAAGCTTTCCAAGAAAGTTTTCCAGCCGGAGTTGTAAATATTGTTTTTGGTAGAGGTAGAAAAATAGCTCAGCCGATTATGAAAACTGGAGTTATAGACGTTTTGGCTCTAATTGGACATAGTACTTCAGCAGTTGCTTTACAAGATGAGCATCCTAGAAAAAATAAATTGAGATTGGTTTTAGGCTTGGAGGCTAAGAACCCGGGAATTATTCTTCCTGATGCTGATTTAGATCACACCATCAAAGAATGTATTTCAGGAACATTATCATTTAACGGACAACGGTGTACTGCACTGAAAGTGCTCTATGTACACGAATCTTTGGTAGATGAATTTAACACTAAGTTTTCTGCTGCTGTTGACGCTTTGAAATATGGTTTGCCATGGGAAGAAGGTTCTTTTTTAACCCCACTTCCTGAACCTTCAAAACCAGCCTATATAAAAGGACTTATTGATGATGCGGTTTCAAAAGGCGCCAAAGTCATGAACAAAAAGGGCGGGCAACAGTCCGTAAATTACTCTTATCCTGCAGTACTTTATCCTGTTGACGAGAGCATGAATGTATATGAAGAAGAACAATTTGGTCCTGTAATACCGATCATTGCTTATAAAGATATTAACGAGCCTTTGGATGCGATGGCAGCTTCAGACTACGGTCAGCAAGTGAGTCTTTTCGGAAGAGATGTAAGAAAAATCGGACCACTGATCGATATTTTATCGAACTTAGTTTGTCGTGTGAATCTAAACAGTGCTTGTCAACGCGGCCCTGATGTTTATCCATTTGCAGGAAGAAAGAACTCGGCTGTTGGAACCTTAAGCGTTTTTGATGCACTGCGTTCTTTTTCCATAAGAACCTTTGTTGCTTCTAAGGACAACCCTTACAACAATGAGATTTTGGAAAACCTATTAAATTCAAAGGAATCCAATTTTGTTTCAACAGATTATTTGTTGTAACATCAAGTTTGTTTTGAATTGTAAACTTTTTGCATAAAGTTTTTTCCCTTCATCAGGGAGGCAGTTATTACGCCCGAAAATAGTGCGCCTCCAACTCCTGCAGTTACGATATCTTGGCCTGTCAGGTAGAAGTTTTTGATTGAAGTTCGAGGTTTTAAGAATTTCTGTCTAAAACGCTGAGGTGTATGATCAATGCCATAGATTTCACCTTTCTTATAATTCACAAAATTTTGCGTTGTTAAAGGAGTAGAAAGTTCGTAGACATCGATATTGTTTTCCAGGTGGGGAAGTTGAATGAATAGTGCTTCAAGTAAACGTTTGCTTATTTGTTCTTTAAAAGCTTCATATTCAGCCCCGCGTTTCATCCATTTAGAACCTTGCCATTCTGCAACCAATTCGTAGGGCAGCAGTGTAATGATGTCTATAGTACTCTTGTTTGGATACCGCTCAGACCAAGTGGGGTCTTTAGCTGAAGGAAAGGAAATATATACTACTGGAAAAGCGGCTTGATTGTCTTTTAGATAGTTGGCCACACATTGATCATGGTCTCCTTTTTCTGGATAAATCCAAAAGTTAGTTTTTGGTAGTTTTAATTCTTTGGGACTTCCGCTTAAACCAATATAAAGACTGACATGAGCTACAGAAGGATTGATCTTTTTAAGCTGTTTTCTGAGCTGATGTTTTTCTACAATATGCTCTGGAATTAGTTTTTCATAGGTGTTAAAAATACCTGTCCCACTGACTATTTTTTCAGCATAAAAACTTTTTCCATCTTTCATTTTCACTCCTATTGCTTTATTGTTTTCAATGATGACTTCTTGCACCTCGGCATTAGTCAAAATTGTTCCTGAAGCAGCTTCAATGACAGGGTCAATGGTTTTTAATATTTGAGAGGATCCTCCCACTGGAAAACTTCCTCCACTAAAATAGTGTTTCACTACCGATGCATGCATCGCAAAACTACTTTGTCTCGGGGGCAAACCATAGTCCCCATATTGACCGGTCAAGACCTTTATTAATTCTTGATTATCAGTGATGGATTCTAAAACTTCTTGAGTTGTCTGATCGGCATATTTTAAGTAGTCTTTTCGCATTCGCCTCCCCATAAAAAAATTTACAATGGCTGGAAGCGCTTTGGCGCTATAAAACTTCCCCATGTATTTGTTAGAAAGAAAAATAAGTTCTACATATTTTTTAATCGCTTCTTTTTCTACCGGAAAATATTCAAATAATTGTTTTTGAAAACTATCAACTCCTTTGACTAAATCATAGGTTTTGTTTCCAATAATAATGCGATCATAAACTTCGCCCATGTCCGCCCATTCTAATTTTCTATTGGTGACATAATCAAAGAGTTTTTTAATGGCGCTGTTCGGTCTTTGCACTTCTCCGATGTAATGAATTCCAACATCCCATTCATACCCTTTTCTAGTGAATACATGCGTAAATCCACCCGCAGTATAATGTCTTTCTAATACAAGAACCTTTTCACCTTCTTTTGCCAGCAAAGCAGCTACTGTGAGTCCTCCAATACCAGATCCAATGACGATGGTATCATACTTTTCTTCTAATTCATGTTTTCTTTTATAAGACTGTATCATTGGTTTTTGATTGAAATGTCCTTAAAGATCGTATAAGTTTGACCTTCTGTTTTTAATTAAATCATTAAAAGCATTGATTTGCTTGTTGTTGGCCTCTTTTTCATCGATTTCTATAATTCCTACCCCGACTTTGTCTTCAGTTGCAGTGGTAAGAGTTTTTCCATTCCAAGAAGTAATTTGACTCTTCCCCGTAAAACTAAATTCATCACCTCCTCTAAGTTCATTTCCGATTCTATTGGCGGTTACTGCAAAGATTCTATTTTCTAAACAGCGCGTAATCATGGCACTTTGACAATGGGGAAGGACTAGATTTGAAGGGTGGGCTAGCACTTGCATTCCCTGAAGCGCAAGCGATCGACATGTTTCAGGAAAAATCCAATCGAAACAGATCATAACACCGATTTTCACACCATCAATTTTATAGACTTTAGGCGCTTCATCACCAGGAGTAAACCATAAATTCTCACGATTAAAAAGATGAATTTTTTTATAAGTATCAATCACTTTTCCCTTTGAAACAATTAGAAGAGCATTATATACTTTGTCATCTTCTAACTCTATAAACCCTCCAATTACTGTGCCTTCAATCTGTAACGAGATTTCTTTTAAATAAGTTGCAGTTGCTCCATCTTTTTTTTCGGCAAGGTTTCTCGCTTCTTCTGCAGAAGTGAAGGTATAGCCCGTGGCAAATAATTCAGGGAGCACCAAAAGGTCAGTCTTAATGGATTTAATTAGTTGACGTACGTCTTCAAAATTCTTTTTTTTTTCGCCGAATATGGGTTCGTTTTGAAGGTAGCCTATTTTCATTTTACATTTTATTTGAGACTTAAAAAAGCTTCGTTACCTGATTTTCCTTTAACGAAAGCCGTAGCCTTTACCTCCCCTGTTTTTATACTAAATGGAGCTGTATACCGCTTTGAGTTTTTAGAGGGAGTGCTTCCGTCGATTGTGTAATGAATTTCGATGTCTCCATTAATATTTAGAATTGTGTTTTCTCCATGGGGTTTCCATTTGAACTCATGTTTTTTTGGAGCAATTATTACCTGCCCTATTGAATCTATTTCGATAGCGATTTCTGGAGGAATCGGTTGGTAATAGTGCGCTTTAACTATTGATATTGCGGGGGTATTTCTTGATTCTAAAACTCGAAATCTGAATGTATTGGTTTCAATTTCTGGAAAACGAAGGATTCTTTTATACCCAATATTCGTTGCCGAAGCGATTTCTTTCCATTCGTTACCTACCCATGCATCTAGGGCATGTTTCTCTATCCTTTCACTGTGCGTGGTGATGGCCTCTTGAATGACAAACCTGTTGGTCACAATTGGTTTTTTTTGTTGTTATTATTACCTCTTTAGTGCCATCAATTAATAAAAAACTATTTTCATTTTCATCCAAAATTTCATTTGGCCCAGTTGCTCCTTCAAGTAAATTTACGGTGTAAGTTGATTTTATTCTTCTTCCGGATTCTACTAAAGCTTCCACATCACGTGGTGAAAAACGTCCTTCTCGATTTGGGGGAATATTCATGATTAAAGTGGCATTGCCACCAACCGATCTTTCGTAAATATCAAAAACATCATCTGCATTTCTAACCTTTTGCTCGTCATCATTCCTATAAAACCAACCTTCACGAATGGAGGTGTCAACTTCCCCTTGTTGGTAATGAAGAAACTTTCCCTGATAAAGTTTTTCTCGGCTTCCAAGGTCGATATTTGT
>CASIAE010000019.1 GCA_949372605.1 uncultured Flavobacteriaceae bacterium | reverse complement strand
TTTTTTCTATTACCAATGCGACATCTTTATACTGAGTTGTAAAAATTAAAAAGAAAATAAAAGCGCCATAAAGCGTGAAAAAGAAATGAATGGGAGGTTGAAAGCTTTAACCGGTCCTCCCAATGTTGCTCACCAAAATGATAGCTACTGAAGAGAATAAAGGTAAATAAGGCTATTGATGGAAGGAAGAAAAAGAACAATCCTCCTAATAAAACAACTCCAACATACATAATCAGGGATTTTACGAAGAAGTTTTTGGAGTTTAATCAGTCGGTTCTTTGAAATAATTTCTAAATCGTTTGCACCATGAAGTTACCCCAAGGGTGATTATCAGCAACGAACCAATTAAATCAACGTATGCGAAAGGAATAACAATAGCAAATAGGATTGAAACAAGAGTTGTTATGATGCCAATATGATAATATTTCAAGGGTTTTTTTATCAATTTACACAATTTAATGTTAAAAAAAATCAATATTTATGGTGAGTATATTTATTTTTAATTAAATTTAGTTCAACAAAAACAAATAATTAATTTATCATGGAAAAAATTTTTAGTTTAATGACAGTTGTGCCAGCGATGGCCACTGATGATTATGTAGGGTTCACATTCTTCGTGGGTTGTATGGCGATGATGGCAGCCTCTGCATTTTTCTTTCTTTCAATGAGTTCTTTTGACAGTAAATGGAGAACATCAATCCTTGTATCAGGTTTGATTACATTTATTGCAGCAGTTCACTATTGGTACATGAGAGACTATTGGGCAACCAATGCAACTTCACCAACATTCTTTAGATATGTTGACTGGGTATTGACTGTACCATTAATGTGTGTTGAATTCTATCTTATCCTTAAAGTTGCTGGTGCAACAAAGCAATTGATGTGGAAATTAATTTTCCTTTCAGTAATAATGCTTGTTACTGGTTACTTTGGAGAAGCAGTTTACAATACAGGAAATGGACCTGCACTTTGGGGACTAGTTTCTGGACTCGCTTATTTCGCGATTGTTGCTGAACTCTGGAAAGGTGGTGCTGCAAAACTAGCAGCGTCTGCTGGTGGAGCTGTTCAAGCTGCACACACAACGCTTCTGAAATTTGTTGTTATTGGATGGGCAATTTACCCAATCGGATACATGGCAGGTACTGAAGGGTGGTATAGCGGTATCTTTGGTGGTCTTCCAATGGACGTTATTTATAACGTTGGGGATGCTATCAACAAAATTGGATTTGGTTTAGTGGTATATAATTTAGCTGTAAATTCTAAATAATTATCAATAAAATAAATTTACTGTAAATATTAAAATCGCTCTTCGGAGCGATTTTTTTTACATCCTATCGGGCACTGAGATTCCAAGAAGTGAGGAAGCCAAGGCAACGTTGTTAGCTACTGCCTTACAAAGCAGCAAGCGCAAGGACTTTAATTCTTCGACAGGTTCTCCTAGTACACTTATGTTTTGATAGAAAGAATTAAACAGACGAACCAATTCGTAAAGATAATTAGCAATTAGCGCAGGACTAAACTGATCTGCTGCTTGATTAATCACCTCAGAATAAGTCATCAAGTGTTTGAGAATCTCCTTCTCTTTTACGTCCAACTGCAAAGAAACATTAAGCTGTAGTAATTCTAGCTGCTGTTTTCTTAATAATGATTTAATACGTGCATGTGCATATTGAATGAAAGGACCAGTGTTTCCGTTGAAATCAACAGAAGCTTCAGGATCAAACAAAATTCTCTTTTTTGGATCTACTTTTAAAATATAATACTTTAATGCACCTAATCCGATCTTTGTGTACAATGCCTCTCGGTATTCTTCACTCAATCCGTCTAGTTTGTTATGCTTAGAAGCGATTTCAGCGGCTGTATTTTTCATTTGATCAATTAGGACATCTGCATCTACAACCGTTCCTTCCCTACTCTTCATTTTACCGCTTGGCAAGTCCACCATTCCATAACTCAGGTGATTAAGAGAATCTGACCAACTGTATCCTAATTTTTTAAGAACTAAGAAAAGTACCTTAAAATGATAGTCTTGCTCATTCCCGACGGTATAGACCATTCCTTTAATCTCTGGATGGTCTTGAACTCTTTGCTGAGCAGTCCCGATGTCCTGCGTGATATAAACTGCTGTGCCATCTGATCGAAGTAAAAGCTTTTCATCCAAACCATCCTCAGTAAGGTCAATCCAAATGGATCCATCTTCTTTGGTGAAGAAAATTCCTTTCGAAAGTCCTTCATTGATAATTGTCTTACCCAATAAATAGGTATTACTTTCATAATAATAGGAATCAAAATCAATTCCTAGTTTTTTGTAAGTAATATCAAAACCTTTGTATACCCAGCCATTCATTTTCTCCCATAAAGCTCTAACCTCTGGATCATTGGCCTCCCATTTTACAAGCATTTGTTGCGCTTCTAGAAGAAGGGGCGCTTGCTTTTCAGCAACAGCTTGTGCTGTTCCGTCTGAAACCATTGTGGCTAACTGTGCTCTGTATTTTGTTTCAAACAGGACATAGTATTTACCAACCAATTGATCCCCTTTAAGATTTGAGGAATCAGGTGTCTCCCCACTACCATAATGTTGCCATGCCAACATGGACTTACAAATATGAATCCCCCGATCATTAATGATCTGAGTTTTAATTACATTATTACCATTTGCTTTTAAAATTTTAGCAACAGAATAACCCAACAAATTATTTCTAACATGCCCAAGGTGAAGGGGTTTGTTTGTGTTGGGTGAAGAATACTCCACCATGAGCGTAGGAGCGTCTGAATTTGCTTTTTTATGACCGTATTCGTCTTCTGATAGCATCTGCTTTAAAAACGCTAAATAATAAGCATCGGAAATACTAAGGTTTAAAAAACCACTGACGACATTGAAATTTTCTACAACATCAGAATGTTCAATTAAAAAAGCACCTAATTTTTCGCCCAACACCTGTGGACTTGTCCTTGTTTGTTTTAACAAAGGAAAAAGCACCAATGTAAGGTCGCCTTCAAAATCCTTGCGTGTCAACTGAAATTCGAAGTGATCTACTGATAAATCAAAATCCGATTTTAAAAAAGTTAAAATTGACTTTGAGAGTGTGTGTTCTAGCTTATCCATTTTCTTGGCGCAAATATAAATATAATGTCGAAACTATGGGGTGATCTTCTAATGACTTATCTTTAAATAAAAAATGCTTTTAAATGTTTCTTATAACGATAACGCAATAAGAGAAAAAATTGATGCTGAAGTAGGAAAGCCATTTTCCCTCAAAGAACGATGGTCTATGGGGGGTATCGGGTCTTCAAAACTATTTATCACTCAAACTTCTCTCAACATTCACAATCTTTTGGTTCTTGACCAAAATCTAAATACTTGTAATATTGAATTGCGTCCTCAAGGTATCATTGTTAGATTTAGAAGCTTGTTAGAAACCTATGGGTTAGTTATCCCTTTTTATAAACTAAAAATTTATAAAGGAAAGGCAGAAGAATATTCAATTTATAGGGATGAATCCATGATAAAGATATTGGCAGACACCAAAACCATACACAAGTTTTTTAGTAAAATAAATACCCTAAAAGCGGGAAGTAGGCCTCCTTCAGTAGACGAACTATAGTTTTCTAGAAGTTTGCCCAATATAAACTTGTCTTGGGCGACCGATCGGTTCTTTGTTCAAACGCATTTCTTTCCATTGTGCAATCCAGCCTGGAAGTCTTCCCATTGCAAACATCACAGTAAACATTTCGGTTGGAATCCCCAAAGCCCTGTAGATAATACCTGAATAAAAATCGACATTTGGATATAATTTACGTTCAATGAAATAAGCATCATTCAATGCTTCTTGTTCTAAAGCTTTAGCAATATCCAAAATAGGATCGTTGACGCCTAATTCTTTTAAGACTTCGTCCGCAGCAACTTTAATGATTTTTGCACGCGGGTCGAAATTTTTATAGACACGGTGTCCAAAGCCCATCAAACGAAAAGGGTCATTTTTGTCTTTTGCTTTGGCCATGAACTTTTTTGTGTCACCACCATCCTTTTTTATTTGCTCAAGCATTTCAATTACCGCTTGGTTGGCCCCCCCATGTAATGGTCCCCAAAGGGCAGAAATCCCTGCCGAAATTGAAGCAAATAATCCAGCGTGAGAAGAACCTACAATACGTACTGTAGAAGTAGAACAATTCTGCTCGTGATCTGCATGGAGAATTAGTAACTTATTCAACGCATTGACTATCGTTGGATTAGATATATATTCCTTATTGGGTTTTTTAAACATCATTTGGGCAATATTTTCCGTATAAGAAAGTGAATCGTCCGAATAAACAAGTGGCAAACCTTTTACCCTTCTTTGTGTCCAAGAAACCAAGACCGGTAGCTTGGCGAGAATCATAATAATTGCTTCGTGGAACTCAGCTTCAGAATTAATATCTACTGAACTAGGGTTAAAAGCAATTAATGCTGAGGTTAACGAAGATAATATTCCCATTGGATGTGCTCCTTTTGGAAAACTTTTAAGAATCGCCTTTAGGTCTTCGTCTACCAACGACTCTTCACGAATTTCATTCTCAACTTTCGAAAGTTGCTCTGGAGTTGGAAGTTCACCAAAGATTAGCAAATAAACAACTTCTAAAAAGCTAGATTTATTTGCTAAGTCTTCAATTGAATAGCCTCTGTATCGAAGTATTCCCTTTTCTCCATCCAAAAATGTTATCTCGCTCTTACAGGATCCGGAATTCTTATATCCAGGATCAAGAGTAATCAAACCTGTTTCAGATCTTAAACTATTAATATCAATCGCAATTTCATTCTCAGTTCCTTTAACTAATGGGAATTCATGCGTTTTATTGCCGTAAATTAATTGAACTTTATCTTCCATAATATTGAATTTTGAGAATTGCAAATTTAAAAAAATAGACGCCAAAAAACAACTGTAGCCCGATGTAATAAACGGATAAATTAAAAAAAAGTGCTTTTACTTGATTTTAAAAGCATTTTCTTGAGGATAATAAGCCATGCTCTCTAATTCCTCCTCGATTCTGAGTAATTGGTTGTACTTAGCCATACGATCACTTCGAGAAGCAGATCCTGTTTTAATTTGTCCTGTATTAAGTGCAACTGCCAAGTCAGAAATAGTATTATCTTCTGTTTCTCCAGATCGGTGTGACATTACAGAGGTATAACCTGCACGATGTGCCATTTCGACGGCCGCAATGGTTTCAGAAAGGGTTCCAATTTGATTTACTTTTATCAAAATCGAATTGGCTATACCTAAATCAATTCCTTTCCCTAAACGCTCTACATTGGTTACAAAAAGGTCATCTCCAACCAATTGAACTCTGTGTCCTGCTTTTTCAGTAAGAAGTTTCCACCCGTCCCAATCGTTTTCATCCATTCCATCTTCAATTGAAATAATCGGATATTTGGCACTTAAATCTGCTAAATATTGAGCTTGTTCTTCTGAGGTTCTTTTTACACCCTTATCGCCTTCAAATAGCGTATAATCGTAAACTCCATTTTCGTAAAATTCTGCTGCAGCACAATCCAGTGCGATTTTAACTTCGTCTCCAGCTTTGTATCCTGCATTATCAATTGCAATTAAAATCGTTTCTAATGCATCCTCAGTTCCACCGAGAGTTGGTGCAAAACCACCTTCATCTCCAACTGCAGTACTAAGACCTCGGTCGTGTAATACTTTTTTAAGGTGATGGAAAATCTCAGAACCCATTTGCATCGCATGTGTAAAGCTCTTCGCTCCCACTGGCATAACCATAAACTCTTGAAAAGCGATGGGCGCATCGGAATGTGATCCACCGTTAATAATATTCATCATTGGAACCGGTAATGTATGCGCACTGACTCCACCAATGTATCGGTATAAAGGAAGTCCCAATTCATTTGCAGCCGCCTTTGCGATTGCAAGTGAAATCCCCAAAATAGCATTTGCCCCAAGTTTTGATTTGTTAGGTGTTCCGTCCAAATCAATCATCATTTGATCAATATTGTTTTGCTCAAATACAGATTCTCCGATTAATTTTTCGGCAAGAATTTCATTTACATTATCAACTGCCTTAAAAACAGCTTTCCCCATATAATCTTTACCACCGTCACGCAATTCAACTGCTTCGTGTTCTCCTGTAGAAGCTCCTGAGGGAACAGCAGCGCGTCCTAAAATACCATTTTCTGTAATCACATCAACTTCAACTGTTGGATTTCCTCTTGAATCAAAGATTTGGCGTGCATGTACACTGATAATTATACTCATGTTGTTTAAATTAGCTTGGTGATTAGATTAGGTATTCGTGTTTTTAATGTTTTCGTAAAACTGATCAAACAGATACACAGTATCGTTTGGACCAGGACCCGCTTCAGGATGGTATTGCACTGAAAAACAATTTTTATTTTTCATTTTTAAGCCTGCAACGGTATTGTCATTTAAATGGTAATGACTAATGATGACATCTTCATGGGCTTCTGCAGCCTCTTTATCCACTGCGAATCCGTGGTTTTGTGAGGTAATCTCTCCTTTTCCAGTCAAAACATTTAAAACTGGATGATTAATACCCCTATGACCGTTAAACATTTTATAGGTAGTAATTCCATTAGCAATGGCAATGATTTGATGGCCCAAGCAGATTCCAAATAGTGGCATATTGCTATTAATAATTTCACGTGCAGTTTCCTGAACATGATCTAATGGATCTGGATCTCCAGGACCATTAGAGATAAAGAAACCATCCGGTTTCCACTTTTTCATTTCTTCAAAAGAGGTGTCGTACGGAAAAACTTTTACATAAAGCCCCCTACTTGTCATGTGGTTTAATATATTCTTTTTGATTCCCAGATCAAGTGCAGCAACTTTGTATTTAGAATCAGGATCACCTACAAAATAGGGAGACTGAGTTGAAACCTTAGATGCCAACTCCAAACCTTCCATTGAGGGCAATTGATTTAATTCTTTAATTAAATGTTCAATATTATCAACTTCGGTAGTAATCACAGCATTCATTGCTCCATTGTCGCGAATGTAATTAACAAGAGCTCGTGTGTCTATATCCGAAATAGCAAAAAGGTTGTTCTCGTTTAAATAGTTTTCTAATGAATCATCTGCGCTAGATCTTGAAAAATCATAACTGAAATTTTTACAAACCAAACCAGCGATCTTGATTGAATCGGATTGCGCTTCGTCTTTTTTAACACCATAATTACCAATGTGAGCATTGGTCATTACCATTAATTGTCCAAAGTAGGAAGCGTCAGTAAAAATTTCTTGATATCCTGTCATTCCAGTGTTGAAGCAAATCTCTCCAAAACTGGTGCCGCCTGCACCTATCGATTTTCCGAAAAACTGGGTTCCATCGGCCAGTATTAAAAGTGCTTTTTTTCGAGTTTTATAAGTCATAATCGGTAATGCAAAATAATATAAAAAAAGGATAAACTAAAAAGCTTATCCTTTTATATAAATGTTAATTGTTAACAAATAAGTGTAATATATTTTTATTTTTTATCAGCCTCATCAGTCAAAGAGTCATTTGAATTGTCCACTTTTTTTTCAGTGATTTCTCCAGACTTAGCTTCTGTAGCTTTTTCTTCAGTTGATACTAAAGCAGTTTCAGAAGTTTCTTCAGCAGCAATTTCGCTTTCATCAGTTGTCTTTTTCGTACGACCTCTTCGAGTGGACTTTTTAGCTATTTCTTTAACATTGTTGTATACTTCGTTAAAATCAACCAATTCAATCATTGCCATAGAAGCATTATCTCCCAGACGATTTCCCATTCTGACGACACGTGTGTAACCACCAGGTCTATTCCCTACTTTCTGAGCGATATCATTAAAAAGCTCTGATACTGCATACTTATCTCTAAGCGCGCTAAAAGCATTTCGTCTGTTGTGAGTTGTATCACTCTTGGATTTTGTAACCAAAGGCTCGATAAATTGCTTTAATGCTTTTGCCTTAGTTAATGTTGTGTTTATTCTTTTGTGTTCAATTAAAGAGCAAGCCATATTAGCCAACATCGACTTTCTATGTGCTACTTTTCTTCCTAAATGAATAACTTTTTTACCGTGTCTCATTTTATCTAAATATACTGTTTGTTAGTCCTTATCTAATTTATACTTGGCCAAGTCCATACCAAAGGAAAGACCTTTAAGAACCACCAATTCTTCTAACTCTGTCAAGGATTTCTTTCCAAAGTTTCTAAATTTCATTAGATCGTTTTTGTTGTAAGATACAAGGTCACCAAGGGTATCAACCTCTGCTGCTTTCAAACAGTTTAGCGCACGAACGGAAAGATCCATGTCTATTAATTTTGTTTTAAGTAATTGACGCATGTGAAGTGACTCCTCATCATAAGTCTCTGTTTGAGCGATTTCGTCAGCTTCTAATGTGATTCTTTCATCCGAGAATAAAAGGAAATGGTGAATCAAAGTTTTAGCTGCCTCAGTTAACGCATCTTTTGGATGTATGGAACCGTCAGTAATAATTTCAAAAACGAGTTTTTCGTAATCAGTTTTTTGTTCTACACGATAGTTTTCGATACTGTATTTTACATTTTTAACCGGTGTGAAAATAGAATCTATTGCAATAGCTCCGAAAGGTGCATTTGCTTTTTTGTTGACTTCGGCAGGAACATATCCACGACCTTTTTCAATGCTAATTTCCATGTTTAACTGAACTCCTTTTTCAAGGTTACAGATCACCATGTCAGGATTAAGTACTTGAAATCCAGAAATGAATTTTTGTAAATCCGCTGCTTTAAGTTGATCTTGACCTCCAACAGTTACAGCAACTGTTTCTTCTTCAATATCCTCTATTTGTCTTTTAAAACGAATTTGTTTTAAGTTAAGAATGATTTCGGTAACATCTTCAACAACTCCAGGAATGGTTGAAAACTCATGTTCGATACTTTCTATTTTAACGGTAGTAATTGCAAACCCTTCTAAAGAGGAAAGCAATACTCGTCTCAATGCGTTACCAACAGTTAGACCATATCCAGGCTCAAGAGGGCGAAATTCAAACTTGCCTTCGAACTCGGAAGAGTCGATCATAATAACTTTATCGGGTTTTTGGAAATTTAATATAGCCATAGTTTTACTTCCTTAATTTTATGATTATTTTGAGTACAATTCTACAATCAATTGTTCTTTAATGTTTTCTGGAATCTGCAAACGCTGTGGAAGGTTTACGAAGTTTCCTTCATAGGTTTCACTGTTCCATGTCATCCATTCGTATACTGAAGAATTTGCTTCCAAAGAGGAAGTGATAGATCCAAGAGATTTTGACTTCTCTCTAACGCCAACAACGTCTCCAGCTTTTAGAGAATAGGAAGGAATATTTACAATTGATCCATTAACAGTTATGTGGCGGTGAGACACCAATTGTCTTGCACCACTTCGTGAAGGAGCAACTCCCATACGATAAACTACATTGTCTAACCTTGCTTCGCAAAGCTGAAGTAAAACTTCACCAGTAACACCTTTGCTTGAGCTTGCTTTCTCAAAAATATTCTTAAACTGTCGTTCTAGAATACCATACGTATATTTAGCTTTCTGCTTCTCCAGTAACTGTACCGCATATTCTGATTTTTTTCCTCTTCTACGGGTATTCCCGTGTTGTCCTGGAGGGTAATTTCTCTTTTCAAAAGATTTATCAGCACCGAAAATGGCTTCGCCAAATTTTCGAGCAATCTTTGATTTTGGACCGATGTATCTTGCCATATTATATATTTATTTTTAAGCTATGAATTAAGGTCTAATTAATCCTTCGATAGCATTTATTATTATACTCTTCTTCTTTTTGGAGGGCGACAGCCATTGTGAGGCAGTGGTGTAACATCAACAATTTCTGTTACCTCAATCCCAGAGTTGTGTAGCGTTCTTATCGCTGATTCACGACCATTACCTGGACCCTTTACGAAAACTTTTACTTTACGTAAACCCGCTTCAATTGCAACTTTCGAACAATCTTCAGCGGCTGTTTGCGCAGCATAAGGTGTGTTTTTCTTTGAACCTCTAAAACCCATCTTTCCAGCAGATGACCAGGAGATAACTTCTCCTTTTTTGTTGGTCAAAGAAATGATGATATTGTTAAAGGAGGCGTTTATGTGAGCTTCACCGTTTGCTTCAACAATGACTTTACGCTTTTTGCTTGTAACTTTTGCCATAGCTAATTATTATTTAGTTACTTTCTTTTTATTAGCAACTGTTTTTCTTTTTCCTTTACGAGTACGAGAGTTGTTTTTGGTGCGTTGACCTCTTAAGGGTAATCCAGACCTGTGTCGGATTCCCCGGTAACAACCAATGTCCATTAAACGTTTAATGTTTAATTGTAACTCCGAGCGTAATTCTCCTTCAATTTTAAAGGCACCTACTACTTCACGAATTCTTCCGGTCTCATCGTCTGTCCAATCGGAAACTTTAGTGTTCTCATTTACTTTAGCTTCCGCTAAAATATTTTTTGCTCGGCTATCCCCAATACCATATATATAAGTAAGGGAGATTACACCTCTTTTTTGCTTGGGAATGTCTACTCCTGATATTCTAGCCATAATTTAACCTTGTCTTTGTTTGAATCGAGGATTCTTTTTGTTAATTACGTACAAACGTCCTTTTCGACGAACGATTTTGCACTCAGCACTTCTTTTCTTTATTGAAGCTCTTACTTTCATTGTTTTTTACTTTTAAAATCTATAAGTAATCCTTGCTTTGCTTAAATCGTAAGGACTCATTTCTAATTTAACTTTATCTCCTGGCAATAATTTTATATAATGTAAACGCATCTTACCAGAAATATGCGCGGTAACTACATGACCATTTTCTAACTCCACTCTAAACATGGCGTTAGACAATGCTTCGATGATGGTACCTTCTTGTTCAATTGCTGCTTGTTTAGCCATATTCTTATGAAGTTCTTCTGTTTTTACCTGACTTGGACATCAGTCCGTCATAGTGTCTGTTTAACAAATAAGAATTAACCTGTTGTATAGTATCAATTGCAACACCCACCATAATTAGAAGTGAGGTTCCGCCATAAAATAAAGCCCATCCTTGTTGCATCCCAAATAACTTAACTACTACTGCTGGAAAAACAGCAACGGCAGCTAAAAACAAGGAACCAGGGAATGTAATATGAGACATGACAGTATCTAAAAACTCTGAGGTGTCATTTCCAGGACGTATTCCAGGAACAAATCCACCACTTCGCTTTAAGTCGTCTGACATTTTGTTGGTAGGAACTGTGATAGCAGTATAAAAATAAGTAAAAATGATAATCAATAATGCAAATAAAATATTGTACCAAAGTCCAAAGATATCTGAAAAATTAGTTTGCATCCACTGTCCTGCTGTTGTTTTTCCCATTGCCCCTCCAATATATGCTGGAACGAACATTAATGCTTGTGCAAATATAATTGGCATTACACCAGAGGCATTCAATTTTAATGGAATGTATTGACGACTACCGAAAGCGTTCTTCTCGTCAGTACCAACAGCTGTCCTTCTTGCATATTGAACCGGTATCTGTCGAACTGCCATTACCAGAAGTATACTTAGCAGTATTATTACAACCCATATAACCAACTCGATTAATATCATCATCAGACCTCCATTGTTTTCAGAAACACGAGAAACGAATTCCTGTGTGAATGAAAGAGGAAGATTGGCAATAATACCAACCATAATTAAAATAGAAATACCGTTTCCGATTCCTTTATCTGTAATCTTTTCTCCTAACCACATAGCGAATATTGTCCCTGTCACCAAAATAATAACCGACGAAATCATAAATAATGGCCCGCGACCAAGAACAAAAGCACTGTCTGGAACTCCTAATGCAGAAAGTCCATAAAGATAGGCTGGTGCTTGAACAATACAAATTAATATTGTCAGCCAACGTGTGATTTGATTTCTTTTTTTATTACCACTTTCACCTTCTTTCTGAAGTTTTTGTAAATATGGAACCGCAATTCCCATCAATTGAACAACAATCGATGCAGAAATGTAAGGCATAATTCCAAGTGCAAAAACAGATGCGTTAGCAAAAGCACCTCCAGTGAAGGCATTTAAAATACCGAGAAGCCCACCGCCATCTGCACGACTTGATAATGCAGCGAGTTGAACTGAATCAATTCCGGGAAGTACAATTTGAGCACCCAAACGATAAACCAACAACAATGAGAGTGTGGTAATAATTCTACCACGTAATTCCTGAATGTTGTAAATATTTAAAATGGTCTCAATAAACTTCTTCATCAAATGAGATTAAAGGGTAATAGCTTCTCCTCCAGCAGCTTCAATAGCTGCTTTTGCAGTTGCAGAAAATTTATGTGCATGAATTTTTAAGGCCGTCTCGAGCTTCCCTCTCCCTAAAATTTTCAATAATTCAGTTTTGCCAACCAATCGAAGCTCAACAAAGTTTTCAAAAGAAACTTCATTTTTAACTTTTTTATCAGTAGATAATTCTTGAAGGGTGTCTAGGTTGACTCCTTTATAATCAACACGATTAATGTTTTTAAACCCGAATTTAGGGACACGACGCTGCAATGGCATTTGACCTCCTTCAAAACCGATTTTTCTAGAATATCCAGATCTCGACTTAGCTCCTTTGTGACCACGTCTAGCAGTTCCTCCTTTTCCGGAACCTTCTCCACGTCCCACACGCTTACCTAATTTTTGCGTCGATCCGCTTGCTGGTGTTAGATTATTCAAACTCATACTTATACTTCTGTAGTTTTAACTAAATGTTTTACTTTATCGATCATTCCAAGAATACTTGGAGAAGTTTCATGAATGACCTCTTTTCCGATACCCCTTAAGCCTAAAGCTTCAAGTGTTCTTTTTTGAGAATACATTCTTTTGATACTACTTTTTATTTGTGTTACTATTATTTTGGCCATGATAAAAATGCTTATCCGTTAAATACTTTATCCAAGCTAACTCCTCTTTGCTTGGCTATGGTTTGAGGGCTTCTCAATTGTAACAAAGCGTCGAAAGTTGCTTTGACAACATTGTGAGGGTTAGAGGAACCTTGAGATTTTGAAAGTACATTATGCACTCCAACGGCCTCAAGTACAGCCCTAACAGCTCCACCGGCAATAACTCCAGTACCTTCTGATGCCGGCTTTAAGAAAACTCTTGCTCCACCATATTTTCCTTTTTGTTCGTGAGGAATAGTCCCGCGATCTAGTGGAATACGAACCAAGTTTTTCTTTGCATCTTCAACTGCCTTAGCAATTGCTTCTGAAACTTCCTTAGATTTACCTAATCCCTGACCTACTACCCCATTTTCATCTCCTACAATGACGATCGCTGAGAATCCAAAAGCACGTCCACCTTTTGTTACTTTAGTTACACGTTGAACGCCTACCAAACGGTCTTTTAAATCAAGCCCTGCAGGTTTTACTAATTCAACGTTTTTATAATCTTGATACATAGTTATTTTTTAAAATTTTAAACCTGCTTCTCTAGCACCATCTGCAAGGGATTTTACTCTCCCATGATACAAATAGCCTCCTCTGTCAAAACGGATGGTTGTCAAACCAGCTTTGACTGAACGTTTTCCGATAAGCTTTCCAACCAACTCAGCAACTAAAGACTTATTTTGGAGCTTAGCTTCAACTACTTCCTTGTCACGGGAAGAAGCGGCAACCATAGTTTTTCCGCTAACGTCATCAATTACTTGAGCGTATATTTCTTTATTACTTCGATAGACAGACAAACGTGGGTTCGCTGCAGTTCCTGTAACTGTTTTTCTGATTCTTGAACGAATCCGATATCTTCTTGCTGTTTTTGTTAATGCCATAGTTGTATTTTAAGCTGATTTACCTGCTTTTCTTCTTACTTGTTCTCCTACGAATCTAACTCCTTTTCCTTTATAAGGCTCAGGTTTTCTAAACGATCTTATCTTCGCTGCGATATAACCCAAGAGTTGCTTATCATGTGAAGCCAGTTTGATGATAGGATTCTTACCTTTATCTGAAACAGTTTCAATTTTTACTTCCGGAGCAATGTCAAAAAGTATGTTATGTGAAAAACCTAGAGCAAGGTCTAAAATTTGTCCTTGGTTGCTGGCTCTGTATCCAACACCTACTAATTCCAGCTCTTTAGTATATCCTTTTGATACTCCTTCGATCATATTAAATACGAGTGAACGATAAAGACCATGCTTTGCTTTATGACTTTTACTTTCAGAAGGACGTGTTACTGTAATAACATTGTCTTCAACAACAAAAGAAACTTCACTATAGTCTTGAGTTAATTCACCCAATTTCCCTTTTACAATAATCTTATCGCTTTGGATATCAACATTGACATCTTCAGGGATACTTATGGGATTTTTACCTATTCTTGACATTCTAGTTAATTTTTAACTTTATTTTTTAATAAACGTAACAAAGTAATTCTCCACCAACATTATGTTGGTTAGCCTGCTTTCCTGTCATTACTCCTTTAGAAGTAGAAACAATAGAAATTCCTAATCCATTGAGAACGCGTGGAAATTCATCGGAAGAGGAATACTTTCTCAAACCAGGCGTACTGATTCTTTGTATTTTTTTAATAACGGGTTCTTTAGTCATCTTATCATACTTAAGGGCAATTTTGATATTCCCTTGATGATTGGAAGTGTCTTCAAATTTATAACTCAAAACATAACCTTGATCAAATAATATTTTTGTAATCTCCTTCTTAAGGTTAGAAGCTGGTATATCGACAACCATATGGCCGGCCATACTGGCATTTCGAACTCGGGTTAAAAAATCTGCAATAGGATCTGTAAACATAATTTAACTTAATTTTTTATTACCAACTGGCTTTTGTTACACCTGGGATTAAACCTTTATTAGCCATCTCACGAAAGGTTACCCTTGAGACTCCAAACTGTCGTATATACCCTTTTGGACGGCCAGTTAATTTACAACGATTGTGTAATCTAACTGGAGACGCATTTTTAGGCAACTTCTGCAATCCTTTATAATCCCCAGCTTCTTTGAGGGCTTTTCTTTTTGCAGCATATTTGGCAACTGTTTTTGCTCGTTTTACTTCGCGAGCTTTCATTGATTCTTTAGCCATGTCTAATTCTTTTTAAATGGTAAACCTAGTTCTTTTAACAATGACTTTGCTTCCTTGTCTGTTTTCGCAGAGGTTACAAATGAAATGTCCATTCCTGATATTTTATTAACTTTATCAATGTCAATTTCAGGAAAAATAATTTGCTCTGTAATCCCGAGGTTATAATTTCCTCTTCCGTCAAAACCTGTGGCCTTTACACCTTGAAAATCACGAACACGTGGCAAAGCAGCTGTAACCAAACGATCCAGGAACTCATACATGCGCTCCCCTCTTAGGGTGACTTTTGCACCGATGGGCATTCCTTTACGAAGTTTAAAAGCAGCAACATCTTTTTTTGAAAGGGTTGAAATTGCTTTTTGACCAGTAATGGTGGTTAATTCATCTACTGCATATTCAATAAGTTTCTTATCCGCAACAGCATCACCTACTCCACGGCTCAACACGATTTTCTCCAATCGAGGAACTTGCATTACATTTTTATAAGCGAACTCTTCTTTTAGTGAGGAAACGATGCGCTCGTTATATTCTTTCTTAAGTCTAGATTGATAGCTCATTATACTACTTCGTTATTTTTTTTAGCGAAACGAACCTTCTTCCCGTCTTCTTCAAAACGGAATCCTACTCGCGTAGCATTACCTTCTGATGAAACTAGTGAAAGGTTTGAAATGTGGATGGCAGCTTCTTTTTCGATGATACCTCCTTGCGGGTTTTGAGCACTAGGCTTTTCGTGTTTTTTAATCATATTAACACCCTCAATAATAGCCCTGTTTTTTTCTTTTATAATTTTGACAACTTTGCCTTCAGAGCCTTTGTGCTCTCCAGCAATTACCAAAATATTATCATCTTTTTTTATTTTAATCTTCATAATAAAAGTTATAGCACCTCAGGTGCTAGTGAAACAATCTTCATAAACTGCTTGTCGCGTAGTTCACGAGCAACTGGTCCGAAAACACGAGTTCCTATCATCTCACCCGTTGGATTTAACAATACACAGGCGTTGTCATCAAAACGAATGTAGGATCCATCTGCGCGTCGAACTTCTTTGGTTGTACGAACAACTACAGCAGTTGAAACTTGACCCTTTTTTACAGTACCTGAAGGCGAAGCCTCTTTTATGGTAACTACAATTTTGTCACCCAAAGACGCATAACGTCTTTTAGTTCCCCCCAATACTCTAATTGTTAGAACTTCTTTTGCGCCAGTATTATCGGCTACTTTTAATCTTGATTCTTGCTGTAACATTTCTACTTTGCTCTTTCAATGATTTCTACTAAACGCCAGCACTTTGACTTACTCAAAGGACGCGTCTCCATAATCTTTACTGTATCGCCGATGTTACAATCGTTCTTATCATCGTGAGCGACATATTTCTTAGTCTTTAAAACGAATTTACCATACATAGGATGTTTTACACGTTTCACTTCTGCAACTACAATGGACTTTTCCATTTTATTACTAGTTACAATACCAATTCTATCTTTTCTTAAATTTCTTTTTTCCATGTCTTAGACGATGATTTCTTATTGCTTAGCTGCTATTTCGGTTAAGATTCTTGATACTGTTCTTCTAACGTTTTTGATTTGTATAGGGTTTTCTAGAGGAGAAACAGCATGATTTAATTTTAAGTCCGAAAGTTGTTTCTTTGATTCAACCAACTTGTCTTGCAAGTCTTCAACGGATAATAATTTGATTTCTGATGATTTCATAATACTTTTAATTAGGCTTTAAAATCTCTAGCAATAATAAACTTCGTTTTTACAGGTAATTTCTGAGCAGCTAACCTTAATGCTTCTTTTGCAACATCTAATGGAACTCCCGCAATTTCAAACATGATTCTTCCTGGTTTAACGACAGCAACAAAATACTCAGGTGCTCCTTTACCTTTTCCCATCCTTACCTCAAGAGGCTTTTTGGTGATTGGTTTATCTGGAAATATTTTTATCCAAAGTTGACCTTCTCTTTTCATAAAACGTGTCGCTGCAATACGGGCTGCTTCAATTTGCCTTGAGGTAATAAAATGCGAATCCAGTGATTTTACACCAAACATTCCGTTGGACAATTGATTTCCACGTTGAGAAATTCCTTTCATTCTCCCTTTCTGGGCTTTTCGGAATTTTGTTCTTTTCGG
Source organism: uncultured Flavobacteriaceae bacterium (assembly GCA_949372605.1). Classification (GTDB taxonomy): domain Bacteria; phylum Bacteroidota; class Bacteroidia; order Flavobacteriales; family Flavobacteriaceae; genus UBA8316. The sequence continues at coordinate 14,113 of CASIAE010000019.1, read as the reverse complement.
TTGTAACATTATTATCTATTTATTATAGATGAATTATTTTCTTCTTCTTTGTTGAGGTCGACCGCCACCTTGTCTACCATCATTATTTGGACCTCCGCCTGTCTTCTTAGACATCCCAATTAAAGGAGACAGTTCACGTTTTCCGTATACTTCACCTTTCATGATCCAAACTTTTATACCCAACCTACCATAGGTAGTGTGTGCTTCAACTAATGCATAGTCTATATCAGCTCGAAAAGTAGACAATGGAATTCTTCCATCTTTATAAGACTCAGAACGTGCCATCTCAGCACCATTCAATCGTCCAGAGATTTGAATTTTAATCCCTTCAGAATTCATTCTCATGGAAGCTGCAATTGCCATTTTGATAGCACGACGATAAGAGATACGACTTTCAATCTGACGTGCAACACTCGCCGCTACTAGATGAGCATCCAATTCAGGCCTTTTGATTTCAAAAATATTGATCTGAATATCTTTTGCTGTAATCTTCTTTAATTCTTCTTTAAGCTTATCAACCTCTTGACCTCCTTTACCAATTATGATTCCTGGTCTTGCAGAAGTAACCGTTAGAGTAATCAGCTTGAGTGTCCGTTCTATTATAACATTCGACACACTAGCTTTTGCCAAACGTGCGTGGATATACTTTCTGATTTTATCGTCTTCAGCAAGTTTATCTCCATAGTCTCTTCCACCGTACCAGTTAGAGTCCCATCCTCTGATGATTCCCAAACGATTCCCGATAGGATTAGTTTTCTGTCCCATAGTTAGTTTTCAATATTATTAGCTCCAAGCACTAAAGTGACATGATTTGAGCGTTTTCTGATTCTGTGAGCGCGTCCTTGAGGAGCTGGTCGAAGTCTTTTTAACATGTTTCCACCATCCACTCTGATTTCCTTTACAAATAGCTCAGCTTTTTCAACATCAGCTGATTCGTTTTTAGCCTGCCAATTTGCAATGGCAGAAAGCAATAGTTTCTCAAGCTTTTTTGAAGGCTCTTTTGGACTAAATTTCAATATTGCCAATGCCTTTACAATACCTTCTCCACGAACTTGGTCTGCGACCAATCTCATTTTACGAGGTGAAGTAGGACAATTGTTGAGCTTTGCAAAAGCTAAATTCTTTTTAGCTTCTTTTGCTACTAATGCAGTTTCACGTTTACGTTTTCCCATGTCCGTAAATTATTTTTTTCCTTTATTCTTCGCACCGGCATGTCCACGGAAAGAACGAGTTGGTGAAAATTCACCTAACTTATGTCCAACCATGTTTTCTGTAACATATACTGGTACAAACTGACGTCCGTTGTGAACTCCTATGGTTTGACCCACGAAATCTGGAGTTATCAATGAAGCACGTGACCAAGTCTTGATCACTGTTTTTTTATTTTCTTCTACGTTTTTTAAAACCTTTTTTTCAAGGCTGTGTAAAACGAAGGGGCCTTTTTTTAATGAACGAGCCATAGTTGTTTATTTTTTTCTACGTTCTATAATAAATTTATTACTCGACTTTGTCTTAGAACGGGTACGAAATCCTTTAGCAGGAATTCCATTCCTTGATCTTGGGTGTCCACCAGAGGCGCGTCCTTCGCCACCACCCATTGGATGATCGACAGGGTTCATCGCTACTGGACGTGTTCTTGGACGACGACCTAACCATCTTGATCTTCCTGCTTTTCCTGACACCAATAATTGATGATCTGAATTAGATACTGCCCCTATTGTTGCATTACATACTGTCATGATTGAACGTGTTTCACCGGAAGGTAGTTTTATTGTAGCCCATTTACCGTCTCGAGCCATTAACTGTGCAAATGCTCCAGCACTACGTGCCATAACTGCACCAGCTCCAGGACTCAATTCAATACATGAAATTATTGTCCCTAACGGTATGTTTGAAATCGGTAAAGTGTTACCTAATTCTGGAGAAGCACTTTCTCCTGAAGTAATAGTTTGACCTACTTGTAATCCGTGTTGAGCAATAATGTATCTTTTTTCACTGTCGGCATATTCTAACAAGGCTATAAATGCAGTTCGATTTGGATCGTACTCAATTGATTTAACTTCTGCAGTAACATCAAATTTGTTACGTTTAAAATCGATAATACGATACTTCTTTTTATGACCTCCACCTCGATGACGGACAGTCATTTTACCCGTATTATTTCTTCCTCCAGAACGCTTTTTCGGAATGAGCAAACTCTTTTCCGGCTTATCGGTAGTAATAGCGTCGAATCCATTTACTACTCTAAATCGCTGCGCTGGGGTTACTGGTTTTAATTTTCTAACTGACATTAGACGCGTTTAAATATTATTATAAAAATCGATGGAATCCCCTTCGGAAACTTTAACAATTGCCTTCTTGATGGCATTTGTTTTTCCTTGTTGGACACCTGTTTTAGTGAATTTAGTCTTACGTTCTGGACCGTAATTCATGGTCCGAACTTTCTCAACTGAAACGCCATAAGTCGCTTCAACTGCTTTCTTAATCTCCACCTTATTTGCTTTAATATTTACTAAAAAGCTGTAGCAATTATTCAACTCACTTGCAGTGGTTGCTTTTTCCGTAATAATAGGCTTAATTATAATACTCATTGCTTTAGTCTTTATTCAAAATTGATTCGATTTCGGAAACTGAACTTTCAAATAGGACGATACTTGTGGCATTTTTTATTTGATAAGTATTTAGTTCTGAGCTAGTTATAACCTTAGAATGTTTCAAATTGCGCGACGATAAATATACATTATTATTTGGTTCACCCAAGACCAGTAGCGAATTTTTATCAGATATACCCAAAGCATCTAAAACTTTGATATATCCTGAAGTTTGAGGTGCATTCATTTGAAAATCTTCAAGAATAACAATCGACTTTTCTTTGGCCTTGATGCTCAATGCAGATTTACGAGCCAAACGCTTAACTTTCTTGTTTACTTTCTGGCTGTAATCTCTTGGGATAGGACCAAATACACGACCTCCTCCACGGAAGAGTGGGTTTCTTGATACTACCTGCACGTGCTGTACCAGTTCCTTTTTGTTTTTTGATCTTCCTAGTACTCCCTACGATTTCGGCACGCTCTTTAGTCTTGTGCTTACCCTGACGCTTGTTGGCCAAATGTTGTTTAACATCAAGATATATAGCGTGATTGTTAGGTTCTATTCCGAAAACCGAGTTATCGAGTTTTAATTTTCGACCGGTTTCTTTTCCCTTATTGTTTACTATTACTAATTCCATTATTTCTGGACAATTACATATGCGTTCTTGTGTCCTGGAACACATCCTTTGACAACCAAAAGATTTTTCTCAGCAACAACTTTAACTACGTTCAAGTTTTGAACCTTAACTTTGACATTTCCCATTTGACCCGCCATTCGCATTCCTTTGAATACACGTGCAGGATAGGAAGCTGCTCCAATAGATCCTGGTGCTCTCAGACGGTTGTGCTGTCCATGAGTAGCCTGGCCTACTCCGGCAAATCCATGACGCTTGACAACCCCTTGGAAACCTTTTCCTTTGGAAGTTCCTGATACATCAACAAACTCACCTTCTCTAAAATGATCTACCGATATGGTATCTCCTAATTTAAAATCTTCATCAAAATTTTGGAATTCAACTAGCTTCTTCTTGGGAGCTGTATTTGCTTTCTTAAAGTGACCTAAAGAAGCATTTATAGCTCTTTTTTCTGCCTTGTCATCGAAACCCAACTGAAGTGCATTATACCCGTCAACCGCTTCGGTTCTGACTTGGGTAACCACGCATGGGCCTACCTCTAATACAGTACAAGGAATATTCTTCCCGTTCTCATCAAAGAGACTTGTCATGCCGATTTTTCTACCTATTAACCCAGACATTGATTATTTTTTTTATTAATTAAACTTTAATTTCTACTTCTACACCGCTTGGAAGTTCAAGTTTCATCAAAGCATCAATTGTTTTTGATGAAGAACTGTAAATGTCCAAAAGGCGCTTATAAGAACACAACTTAAACTGCTCTCTCGACTTTTTGTTAACGTGAGGAGAACGTAATACAGTAAAGATCTTTTTGTGAGTTGGTAAAGGTATTGGGCCAGTTACAATTGCACCTGTTGTTTTTACCGTCTTCACGATTTTATCAGCAGATTTGTCTACCAGATTGTGGTCGTACGATTTTAATTTAATTCTAATTTTTTGGCTCATATTGAGTTGCTTTATGCGTTTTTACCTTTAACATCTGCAATTACCGCTTCGGATACATTTGAAGGGGTTTCTGCATAATGATCAAATTCCATCGTTGATGTTGCTCGTCCAGATGAAAGTGTTCTTAGTGAAGTTACATAACCGAACATTTCGGATAATGGAACTATTGCTTTAACAACTTTAGAACCTGCTCGATCGTCCATAGCGTTTACTTGACCTCTTCGACGATTTAAATCCCCAACAACGTCTCCCATATTCTCTTCAGGTGTCAATACCTCAAGTTTCATAATAGGCTCCATTATTACTGCTTTTGCAACTTTTGCTGATACTTTAAAACCTAATTTAGCAGCAAGCTCAAAGGATAATGAATCAGAATCTACAGGATGGAACGAACCATCATGTAAAGTGATTTTCATGGCGTCTAATTCGAAACCGGCTAAAGGACCATTTTTCATTGATTCTTTAAATCCCTTTTCAACAGAAGGAATATATTCTTTAGGAACATTCCCACCTTTAATTGCATTAACAAATTCAAGACCTGTTTTACCTTCTTCGGCTGGCTCAATTGTAAATACGATATCGGCAAATTTACCACGACCACCCGTTTGCTTCTTGTAAATTTCACGGTGTTTTGCAGTGCCTGTCAAGGCTTCTTTGTATTCTACCTGTGGTTGTCCTTGGTTTACTTCAACCTTAAACTCACGACGGAGACGGTCTACAATAATATCCAAGTGCAACTCTCCCATTCCTGAGATAATAGTTTGTCCAGAAGCTTCGTCTGTTTTTACTTGAAACGTAGGATCTTCTTCTGCTAACTTAGCTAAAGACATTCCTAGTCTATCTACATCAGCTTTTGTTTTTGGCTCAACGGCAATACCGATAACTGGATCAGGAAAGTCCATACTTTCTAAAACAATAGGATGTTTTACGGCTGTAAGCGTATCTCCGGTTTTAATGTCTTTAAAGCCAACGGCTGCTCCAATATCACCTGCTTCGATGAAATCGATTGAATTTTGTTTGTTAGAGTGCATCTGATAAATACGAGAAATACGTTCTTTATTCCCTGTTCTGTTATTCAAAACATAAGAACCTGCGTCCAATCTTCCCGAATAAGCTCTAAAAAATGCTAAACGTCCTACATAAGGATCGGTTGCAATTTTAAAAGCTAGAGCTGCGAAAGGCTCAGATACATTTGGCTTGCGTGATACTTCTTCGTCAGTGTCAGGATTCACACCGATGATAGCTTCTTTGTCCTGAGGAGATGGTAAATATCGGCAAACAGCATCTAAAAGAAACTGAACTCCTTTATTTTTAAAGGAAGAACCGCAAATCATTGGGATAATACTCATTTCTTGAGTAGCGGAACGTAAAGCGTCGTGCACTTCATCCTCAGTGATGGAATCTGGATCTTCAAAAAACTTTTCTAATAAATTTTCATCATATTCGGCTACGGCCTCAATGAGCGCAGCACGATAAGTATACGCTTCTTCTTTAAGGTCTTCAGGGATGTCAATTACATCAAACGTTGATCCGTGATTGTCTTCATGCCATACAATTGCTCTGTTTTTAACTAAGTCAACGATACCTCTAAAATCTTCTTCATCACCAATATTTAAAACGACTGGCACTGCATTGGACTTAAGCATACTTTTTACCTGATTACAAACCATCAGGAAGTTAGAACCTTGACGGTCCATTTTATTTACAAAACCAATTCTTGGTACTTTGTAATTATCTGCCAAACGCCAATTAGTTTCGGACTGTGGCTCAACACCATCAACAGCGCTAAATAAAAAAACCAATCCATCAAGTACTCTGAGCGATCGGTTTACCTCAACTGTAAAATCTACGTGTCCGGGGGTGTCAATAATATTGAAGTGATAGGGTTTTGAATCTGCAGTAGGTTCTCCTTGTTCAGAGGGGAATTGCCATGTACAAGTAGTGGCAGCAGAAGTAATTGTAATTCCACGCTCTTGTTCTTGTTCCATCCAGTCCATTGTTGCTGCACCGTCGTGGACTTCACCAATCTTATGGCTTACTCCTGTATAGAACAAAACTCGCTCTGTGGTTGTAGTTTTACCAGCATCAATGTGCGCAGCAATACCAATGTTACGAGTATATTTTAAATCTCTAGCCATTTATAATTAAAATCTAAAGTGTGAAAATGCTTTGTTTGCTTCAGCCATTTTGTGAGTATCAACTCTTTTCTTGACTGCTGCACCTTCTTCTTTCGCTGCTGCAAGAACCTCTTGGGCCAATCTCAGTGCCATCGATTTTTCGTTCCGCTTGCGTGAATAAGAAATAAGCCACTTCATGGCTAAAGATACTTTTCGATCTGGTCGAATCTGCATTGGAATCTGGAAGGTAGCTCCACCTACTCTTTTGCTTCTAACCTCAACGTGAGGCATCACGTTAGAAAGGGCTTCTTTCCATAATTCGAGAGCTGATTTTTCCTCGTCTTGTTTGCGAGTTTCAACGATATTCATTGCATCGTAAAAAATCTTGAATGCGATAGATTTTTTTCCATCCCACATTAACATATTAACAAAACGTGTTACCAGTTGGTCCTTAAAACGAGGATCTGGAAGTAACGGACGTTTTTTTGCTTGTCTTTTTCTCATGATTTCTGCTTAAAGAATTAAAGTTATTTTTTGGGTCGTTTTGCACCGTATTTTGAACGGCGTTGTAATCGGCCTTCAACACCAGCGGTGTCGAGTGCTCCTCTTACAATGTGATAGCGAACCCCGGGTAAATCTTTAACTCTTCCTCCACGTACCAATACTATCGAGTGCTCTTGGAGGTTGTGTCCTTCTCCCGGTATGTAAGCATTGACCTCCTTACCGTTGGTCAGTCGAACTCTTGCAACTTTTCTCATTGCAGAGTTAGGCTTTTTAGGTGTGGTGGTGTACACTCTGGTACAAACACCACGTCTTTGTGGACACGAATCCAAAGCAGCCGATTTACTCTTCTTGGTAATTGTGACTCTTCCTTTTCGTACTAATTGTGCTATAGTTGGCATAATCTTATAATAAATACCCCTTTTTATGGGCGTGCAAATGTAGAAAATATTTTCTTGTATTCAAACCTTGTGAAGGCAAAATTTTACTCTTTTTTGAAAATAAATTATTTGTCTGCTGAAACTCAAAGACATAATGAATTTTTAAATATTGCTTTTGGGACTTATATTATTTTAAATTAATGGTTTAATTTAATATTAGTTTTTATTTAATTAATCTTTTGTTAAACCAATTAATTTAAAATAAATCTTTCGTGAAATTGACAGTAGTCGTCGTTTTCCTAAAATAATTCTTAATCAATTTATTTGATTTTTTGAAGGTTTTGCCAATAAAAAAATCAATTCGTTGTAAGAGTTAGCTTTTGAAATGAGAACTTTAAATAAGCTTTAAAGCGAAGCTTTTAGTATTAAAAAACAACAAATTGATTCACGTGCAATAACTCCAGAGCTCGCTCCTAAATAATTAAAAACAGCCAAAGCTAGTCCATTATTTAGATTGATCATCGGCATTACCACCAGTTCCATAAAGACCTGAATGTTCAGCAGTGTTAGATTTCAAAAAAGAGGACAATTTAGCAGTCTCTGAAGCAGTGGTTAACAATTTATCTACTGAATTCAGAATTGAATGAATGGTGATTACAGACAATACTTCTTAGACCTTGCGAAGTGTAAGCTGAAATAAACGCCTTAGAATCGGTGATCTCCTTGGGGTTAGACGTCACTATTGTATATAAAGTTGTCTCAGCAGTTGCTATTTAAGGCGTAGTAATTAACCACAGGTAAATTACTGCCAATAATTACATTAATATTACTAATTGGCTCTTCAAATACACTTGGATTTGGCGAATAAATAACAGCGGGTAGTGAACGAAATTTGAAATGGGATTATTAATTGTCAAGAAAATGAAAGAAATTTTCTTTCACAGGGCGCTATTACTGCTGATCATTATAAAAATGCTGTTAAAGAACCAATTAAATATTGAGTGGGATCAGATTTAGAGGCTTCATACTATGCTTTACCAAGGAAACTTTTACTCTGTTACTGCGATTGGGGATTACAATGAAAAAAATAGGAATATAAAAATGGATTGATCCATATAAAAAAGGATTTAAAAGCTTGAAATTCAAAGAGGAAATTAAATTTTCACAGTCTTAATAACTCATGAGGCTGCATAAGCTGATAACAAAAAACCTCCTCATCAAATGACCTATCCAACTGCTGAATTAAGTTTAAATTAAACAAATTTAAAATCTACAGGAACTGCAATTGCTTTAGGTGAATTGGAAACTAAATTATTTTGGGACGTTTATTAAATAATATGCTTTTACACCACCGCATTTGAGATAGTTTTTTCTAAACACTAAATAGATTGAAAATCAATAATTATATTATATTTGCAATCGCTAGGGAGAAATGGCAGAGTGGTCGAATGCGGCAGTCTTGAAAACTGTTGAGGGTCACACCTCCGGGGGTTCGAATCCCTCTTTCTCCGCAAGTAAATTCCCTAATATATTTAATATCAATATGTTAGGGTTTTATGTTATAGATATTTGTACGATTATTGTACGGCCAGTGATCTAAAACCCCAAAAAATCCAACCTAAAACTCTCAATTTAAACCCCACTCCTTCAAAATAAATCTATTTTCCTTTTAGGGATGCGCTGGTGAAATGGGTATATAATCTAATTTCCTAATCCAACTATGGGTTTTTTATGTTTAATTAGATTTTCATATATTTAAACATCTAACAACCAATGTTATGAAAAAGATACTTCTTCTGTTACTGATAGTCCCTATGATTTCTTTTGGGCAAACTAAAATAACTGATTGGCCTCCAGAAATTCAAAGCGATCAAATCTTTGTTTATAAAGAAGTTGATGAAGCTATTCTTAATTTATGGTTTTTTAATCCTCCTAAGCATGACATTAATAAATCTAAACCTGCAATAATATTTTTCTTTGGAGGTGGGTGGCGAGGAGGAAATCCGAAGCAATTTGAAGAACATTCTAAGTATTTAAGCGCAAGGGGCATTGTTTCTATAGTTGTTGATTATAGGGTTTCATCTCGTAATAAAACTAAAGCAATTTACTGTTTGAAGGATGCCAAATCTGCTATCAGGTGGGTAAGGAAAAATGCGAAAAAATTGGGGATTGATCCAAATAAAATAATTTCAAGTGGTGGTTCTGCAGGTGGACATTTGGCTGCAGCGACCGGAACAATTCAAATGTTTGATGAAGAAAGTGAAGATCTAGATATTAGTTCAAAACCGAATGCTATGATACTATTTAATCCTGTAGTAATTACATCATCTGTTGAAGAATATAAATCTGCTGGAAAAAGTACATTTATCGATGTCAGAAGAGAAAAAAGATTAAAGTCAGTCATAGGTGTTGACCCTATTCTTTTTTCGCCATATAATAATATAAATAACGAAACGCCCCCCACATTAATTTTTCATGGTGATGGCGATACTACAGTCGACCCTGAAACGGTAATTTTGTTTAATGAAAAGATGAAAAAAAACGGAAATTTATGCCAATTGTACTTGTATGAAGGAGAGAAGCACGGGTTTTTTAATTATGGGAGAAAATTTAACGGAGCATTTATAGATACTGTTAATAAAATGGATCAATTTTTAGTAGAAATTGGATATTTATCTTCTACTCCAAAACACGTATTAAAATAAATAGAAGGATTTTTAGGGGGTAAAATCCATTTAATTTAAGCAAATATAAACAGCTTTTTTATACTAATACATTTGGGCTGAGACTGCAGGGTTCTAATTACCTACTTTTATTTGGGGGTTAAAAATAGTGGGCAGGGGTAAACCTGCGTCTCAGAGTCTCTTGATTGTTTCAATCTTTCGGGTTATGCTGACGGCATGCACGGCATGGTCTTTCCCCATAATCTATGTTTGGTATACTACTATTATTTCTACCTACTTTTAGCTAATACGGCGTGCCTTGGTTGCCGTTATTGAATCTCGATCTCCACTTAAGTTTATAATGTCTAACTCCGTTAGAGGCTTTAATCTTTATTTCTTGTCCTTCAGGCGCTAATAATTTTAAATAAGATCCGACCTTATTATTCGATTCATTAATACCATGTGATTTTAAGGCCTAACCCTATTGTTATTAAAATTGAACTTTGATGAACTAATGGTTTGCAAAAAAGCAGCATTAAAAAAAAAGGTGAAGGATTTGACGTTTAGAATGGGTATTCAAATAAATTAAAGTCCCAAATTTTGGGAAGAACAAAATAGACCATCAGTAAAATGAATATTATAGATATTACATTCATTAAAAGTCCTACCCGAACCATGTCGGATATTTTTAAATATTTAGATCCAAACACTACCGCATTAGGCGGCGTTGCAACAGGTAACATAAAAGCACAAGAGGCTGAAAGTGTTGCACCTACCATCAATAAATAAGGGTGTACATCCAATAGTATAGCTGTTGGGGCCAAAATAGGTAATAACATAGCAATCGTGGCCAAGTTTGATGTAATTTCAGTAAGAAAGTTGACAGCAGCCACGACCACTAGTAAAATAATAATAACAGAGGATCCATTGAGCTGAACCATACTTTCGGCAATCCACGTCGCTAAATCGCTTTCCTGAAAACCTGCAGCTATAGCCAATCCGCCCCCAAAAAGCAGCAATATACCCCAAGGCAATTTAACTGCATCTTCCCAAAACATAATTTTTTGATCTCTGTCAGGCCCAGCGTTAATTAAGAACAAACATATGCCAGCAATCAAAGCGATGATTGAGTCATCGAGATTAGGTAAAAACAAATTCAAAAGAAATGTTCTTGAAATCCACGCCAATCCAGTTAAAATAAAAACAATTAAAACGATTTTTTCTTCATAACCTATTTTACCCAATGCTTTCAGCTGTCTGTTGATCTCTGCTTGACCTTCTTCAAAGTTAGTTTGAGGAAACTTAAAGGCCACACGTGTCAAATAAATCCAAGAAATCGTCAATAAAATAATAGAAATGGGAAGCCCAAAAATTATCCATTGTAAAAAACTGATTTCTATATCATATAATTCATGAACAATTCCCGCAAAGACTAAGTTTGGGGGGGTTCCTATTAAGGTGGCTATCCCCCCGATGGAAGCACTATAGGCAATTGAAAGCATTAAGGCTTTTCCAAAAATGGTATTCTCACCTTGCGAAGTACTTTTTAAATCTTTCATTTGCTTAATGATAGCAATCCCAATAGGGAGCATCATCACTGCCGTAGCAGTATTGGAAATCCACATAGACAAAAAGGAGGTAGCAATCATAAAACCTAAAATGATCTTTCTAACATCTGTACCAATTAACTTGATGATATTAAGGGCTATTCGCTTATGTAAATTCCACTTTTCAATGGCCAGTGCTAGAATAAACCCTCCCAAATAGAGAAAAATATAACGATGACCAAAAGAAGAGGAAGTGTCTTCAAGTGTCAACGCTCCTGAAAGAGGAAATAGTATAATGGGTAGCAGTGATGTTACAGCGATAGGAATGGCTTCTGTTGTCCACCAAATAGCAATCCAAAGGGTAGAGGCTAAAACAGCATTTCCTTGGTCGGACAACCCTTCAAAGTTAAATAGGTAGCGGGTCAGCAAGAATAATATTGGGCCGAGAATCAACCCTATTTTTTTTGAGTTCAATTGTATATTTTTTTAGAGTAAAACATTAATTTTCTGATAATTGGATCAAGTATGATCTAAATTCATTTGAAGTGTAAATGGCGCTTCCTTGGTGGGAAACTCCCTCTACGATTACTTTTTTATGGTTGTGAGTACTGAATTTTAAATTCATGTATTGAAACATATTTTCTCCCCTTATGTATCGAGAGGAACCTGATAATACTGCATTACAATCTCTTGTATTCAAACTACTGTCTGAACCTTCCCCATCTCCCAAGAGGTAAGTAATACTTCGGTTTACAAAACGTTGATCAAATTCTTCTTTGGTGAGTATGTTTACATAATCGGGAACTCCTTCAAATCCAAAAGGCCAAACCGAAAGTTCACTGCAGGTGGAGGGCTCAAAAAGCTCATTTGTTTGTTCCTGAATTCGCTCCGTGGTTGGGTAATAAAAATATTGGCTTTCACTCACGATGTATTCAAACTGAATGTCTACATAAGCAGTTTCGGAGCGATTGGCTGCAGCATAAGTATGCAAAAACCTACCTCCAGAAGATTGACCCGTTATGATGATTTTTTTTAACGCAGGGAAAATATTCTTATCTGCTAACTGACTTACCAGAAAATCCAATACCTCAAAAGAACTGATAGGAAAATTACTTCCTGATGGTTTCCCATCTCTATAGTCATATCCCTCCCAGTACAAATCCTTTAATGTCATAGGTATTTTTTTAAAATGGGGTGCTACCAAAACAGTGTTTTCTGAATAGTCTAAATACTCTAAGGTTGTGGTCATGTAACGAAAATAGTCGTCAGGGTTAAAAGAGGCACCATGAATAACAATAATTGCTTTGTCAAGGTTTTCCCATCTTGCTTTTTCTTCAAAAATGGGATAATTGGCATAAAAATCAAAATTTCCTTCACCTTGATGATTTGAAATCAGTTGGCTTTGGCCACAATTTACAATGGTCAAACAAGGAGATTTGGAGGTAATGATTTCATCCCTCTGGGTGGTGAATGATAAATCAATGGGATTCGATATGTTTTCTCCTAATTCACCAATATTTCCCTGAATTTTTAATTGATAAGTACCATCATAATCAAGACTGAAAACTACTTCAACCAAAGTGGTGTTGTTTTGATAGTTGAACGACTCGATGGTCGACGAAAAGGATGAATTTATTTTTAATGCTTTTTGAAAGGAATCTCTATTGATACCCTTCGAAAAAACAATTGTTAAAGTGGGCTTGATATCTATATCGGACATTCCAGACGAAAGTTTAACTCCATCAACCTGAATTGAAAGGATGTCAATTGGGTCAATTTTTGAACCATTAGAATCTTTTGAACAGGCTAATAAAAGAAAAAAAAGAAGATTAAAAGGGGTAAGTAAAAAACTCACTTTATTTGTAGTTTTTGTTTGTAAAAGGATATTCAATCCATGTTTTAGGAGCACATTATTTATCTTTCCAAAAGGGTATTGTTCTAAACTATCGGCTTAAAAGGAATCAATTCAATCGTGTTTTAAAGTCGTAATCATCAACTACGTTTTGTAATAAATCAGCATCAGATTGATTTAATAATAACAAATAGAGTACTTGGCCATTTTCATCAAACTTCGTTATACGTTTGTTAAAATCTAAAGTTTTTTCACCAGTGAAATATTTAAAAAAAGCAAGTCCGTTTAGGTAAGTACCAAGATTAGACGGATGCTTATGATCTGAATAAAGATCTAAAATAGGATCCCGACTAAGGGCCCTTTCAAAAAGTGAACCACACGGAACAAGATCTACATCCAACCGCTCAGCCATATCATTATATACTTTAGAAATAGATTCAAGCATTTGAGGATTATCCCTATATGCCCAGGTCACCATAAATAACGGTTTGGCACCTTTACTTCTTATCAGATCAACAATTTTCTCGCTGATTTCAAAAAAAGAATTAACATTATCCGTAGCAGCTAAACTATGATGATTTAAAACAACATAATCGTAGGCTTCTTTATTTAGCATTTCAATGGTTCGAGAACCCTTCTCTTGGTTGAGATGGTGAGATAAATTAGAACCTCCCACCAACGAGTGATAACTGTCAATATAAATTGTTTTACTATTATTTGACATGGCCTTCACCACTTGTGGGAGGTTGTAATAATAGGTGAAGCTATTTCCAACAAAAAGTACTTTTAGAGTATCTTTTTCGACCTGTGCATTTACATTTATTGAAAATGTAAATAAAAATATTATTGAAAATAGTTTCTTCATCAGTTTCCCTATTTATT
>CASIAE010000018.1 GCA_949372605.1 uncultured Flavobacteriaceae bacterium | reverse complement strand
TTTTTTGGTGGTCAAATTGTGAATCCCTCCTCTTCTTTTGTTACGCTTTATAAGGACAACAAGACCATTGATTCTTTAAAGTTAAATGACAATTATCGCTTTTTTAAATATTATGACTCTTTAGAATCTGGGATTTATAAAATTGAACACATTCCTGAGTACCAATCCGTTTTTCTTGAAAAAGGTGATAGTATATGGGCAAGAATAAACGCAAGTGCTTTTGATGAATCAATTGTTTATTCTGGCAAAGGTGCTGCTAAGAATAACTTCATGATGGATTTACATCTGAATTATGAAGATGAAATAAGTTTTTTATCCTCAAAATATTCCAACGATGGTCAAACTTTTAATTCTATCATAGATTCTTTAATGTTTGAGAAGAAAAAGAAGTGGATTCTAATGGACACAATAAACAAGCTGACACCATTTGCTCAAAAGGTTTCTCAAGCTGCTTATATCTATCCCTATGCTACAAAAAGAGAGCGATACGCATTATTGAGAGGTACGAACTGGACAAAAGCTCAAGATACTGCATTCTTCAGTTATCGGAAATATTTGAGTTTGGGTGAAACTGATCTTGCTTTTTTTGATCCCTATATCACTTATCTTTTAAATTATTTGAACAACAAGGCCTTGGATAGCACTCAATATTATTTTCAGAATAAAGAAAAAGTTGAATTTAACATCAAAAGACTTCAACTTATCGAAGAGAATATTTCTGGGAGTGTGTTGAAAAATAATCTAGCAAGAGCTGTCGCTTTTGAAGAGTTGCTCAATTTTGAAAACCATGACATGCATGAAACATTTCTACGTCAGTTCCTGCTTATAAACACTTCTAACGCCTATTTGAATGAAGTGTTGAGTCTACATGATGATATTAATAACATGGGAAAAGGAAGGAAACTTCCTGAATTACTTCTTCAAAGTCACACCCTAGATAGAATCAGTAGTAATGAGCTTTTTAAGAAAAAAACAGTACTTTACTTTTGGTCTCAAACCCAAATGACCCATTACAGAAGTACTTCTATTAAAGTAAAAGAATTAGAGTCAGAATACCCGAATTATGCTTTTATTGGAATATGTATCCAACCTTTCAATGAAATCGTAAATCAAGTTCACAAGATGATGGGCATTGACCCAAATAGTCAGTTTGCGTTTACCGATTTTGATACAGCCAGTAAAAAATGGGTTTTAACATTGTTAAACAAAGGAATCATCATTGACGAAAATGGAAAAATAATTGAAGGCTTTGGAAACTTTTCTTCTTCAAGTTTTATAAAGCTATTAAACAAAAAATAGTTTTTTGATTGTTAATACAATATTCAAAATACTATTTGAGAGGCATACTACCATAATCCTTGAGTAGAATTAAATCAGCGCTTATAATTTATAATGGTTCATTAGTAATTTTTCATAAAGGGTGTCGGGTAATAATTTTTTCAAAATAATCGAGAATTTTTGTAAAAATGATCCTGATTTATAATGAACATGAGTTTGAGAACTCTCAATTATTTTCACAACCAGTTTTGCTACATCCAGAGGGTTTCCTCCTGAATCTACGTAATCGTTCATTGTATCCAACGAATGCTTGTAGGCGACATGATATGGAGAAGATTCATTTAATGGTGAATGATGTCTTCTTGATGCAATGTCAGTAGCATAATCTCCAGGAGCCAAAGTAACTAAATTAATGTTTTGACTTTTAACCTCCATTCTTAAAGCTTCAGTTGCAATGCCCAAAGCTCCTTTTGAAGCAGAATAGATTCCTCTAAAAGGCAATCCCATATAACCTCCAATGGAAGTGATATTGATGATAAGTCCTGACTTTTGTTTTCGCATTTGAGGTAGAACAATCTGCGAAAGTGCAAGAGGTCCAAAGAAATTGGTATCAAAATTTGACTTCATCGCACCTAGATTTGTTTCTTCGATGGGACCTGTGATCCCCAAACCTGCATTATTGATTAATACGTCAATACGACCTGCCTTAATTATAACTTCATCAATTAATTTTTGAAATTGTTCGGGCTGGGTTAAGTCGAGTGGTAAAAGTTCGAAACCAGTTGTTTTGGAATAATTGTCTGGATTTCTGCTGGTTCCGAAGACGCGATAGTTAAGTGCAGATAAGTGTTTTGCCATGGCTTTGCCAAGGCCCGATGAAGCACCTGTTATTAAAATTATTTTTGACATTTTAAGAAAAAAAGGGCAAGCGATCTACATCACACCGCTACGACCATCTACCCTTGCTGCGTTCCCACCCTGGGGGATTCGACAGGAGCTGGTTGTGTAGGACTTGCCCGATGCAAATATAATAGGTTTGAACGGTTAAGCAATTATTTTAAATTCTTAATTTATTTAAATAACTTCGTGCAAATTATACTGCTGATGAAAGTTCTACTCGCTGCCTTCTCGATTTTGTTTTTTTTAACATGTAATACTGATATTGGTAAAGATTTTAGTATTAAAATACTCCCGAAGAGTAAAAAATTCACTCAAAGGGATACCCTGAAATTTAACCTGACCAATAACAAAGGACATGTATTAGACTCAGTGACTTTCGCTTTAGACGGTAAGATGATTAAGTCTGAGGCGCCTCTAAAATCATTTCCATTAGGCTATCACAAATTAGAGGCAATGATTTATGTGGCAGGAAATATTTTTAAGCTAGAGGATCAAATTACTATTTTGTCTTCAACAACACCCAAACTCTATCAATACCAGGTCATAAACGAATTTCCACATGACAAAACTGCCTTTACGCAGGGCCTCGAGTTTTATAAAGACACGCTCTATGAAAGCACAGGCCTTAGAGGTAAGTCCAACATTCGTAAAGTGAATTTTATAACGGGTGAAGTTTACAAACAAATACCTCTCGATAAGGTCTATTTTGGAGAAGGAATTACTTTTTTAAACCACAAACTTTACCAACTCACTTGGAAAGGTAACATAGGTTTTCAATATGATCCTATGACATTTAAAATGGAAAGATCTTTTTCCTTCAATAAAAGTAAAGAAGGTTGGGGACTGTGCAATGACGGACAGAAAATATATAAGTCTGATGGGTCACACACCCTTTGGATTTTAGATCCTAAAACCCAAGAAGAAGTTGGGCAAATACAAGTAATGACTAACAAAAGCGCGTTAAAAAAAATCAATGAATTAGAGTGGGTTGATGGAAAAATTTATGCTAATACTTATCAGTTTAAGAAAGAAGTTGGAATCATAATTGATCCACTGACAGGAACTGTTGAAGGGGTTATTGACTTTTCAGGTTTAAAAGAAAGAGTAGCCCAAGTAGATGATCTGAATGTACTTAATGGCATTGCTTATCATCCTAAAAGGAAAACTTTTTTTGTGACTGGGAAAAACTGGAGTAAAATGTTTGAAGTTAAAATATTATCCAAAGAATGAGTTCAAAGTTTATTGAAAATCGAATTGTTAAAAAAGAGCACATCGATCAGTTGAATCATGTGAACAACGTTCAGTACCTTCAATGGGCACAAGAGATTTCAAAATCACACTGGAAACATTTGATTACAAAGCTTGATGAACCTTTGGGGGTTTGGATGGTTCGAAGCCATCAAGTTGAATATCGTCTTAATGCAGCTGAAGGTGAAATCATAAGAATGGAAACCCATGTGGGTAATGTTCGAGGGCCGTTATCAAATCGAGTGGTAGAATTTTATTCTAAATCTTCCCAAAAACTTTTGGTTCAATGCCAAACACAGTGGTGTTATATCAACCTTAAAGACAGAAGCGTGATGCAGATTCCTGAATCCATTAAAAAATTATTTTTAGGTTAAACTCGATTCTGCACCTCGATAGGTTCAAAGATTAATTACCAAAAGATAATTTCATCAATAAAAATCCAAACTTTATCTTTTTTTCTTTTTGTATGGAAGACGGGTAAGTCCGGAAATTCCATGTAATTTTTTCCAACAAGTTTTACTTCTTCGTAATTTTTTAAATTTAAAGGAATAGTGAAATCCCTAAAATCAGTAACGTTTCCATCATCAATATCTTTATCAATCGGAATTTCAATTAAGTTTAAAAAATCAAAACCTCCATTGAAATTTTTACCATAAACTTCGATTTTTTGTGGAAACATCGTGTCCATATCAACATTTTCCAATGCGCTAATCGTAACAAAATTGATCTTATCGTTTTCTTTAAGTTTTACTTCTACAATAAAGTCATCTTCTCGAACTCCCAGCCATGTCAATGCTTCTTCTGAACTGACCCCTTTTGATATTCGATCTCCTTTTTGTTTGTCAAATAAAATCGAATCATTACCCTTAAAAGATAAACGCATGCTGTGGCTAATTTTATAGTCGTTATCCAAATCGGATTTTAGAGCAAATTCAGTTTCATAATTATTATTTTTAATGAACATAATTTCAGACATTTCACTGTCATGCCATTCCTTTTTTATTGACTTTGCTCTTAATCGAGCGGAGGAGTTAAGCGTGATGGGTTGTGCATAAACAGGCGACTCTTCATTAGGCTCGCTTTCATCAAGCGTATAGTGGGTGTCGATGTTTTTTAACTGGGACTTAGCAAAGGAAATGACAATCGAATCATTAAATATATTATTTGTAAATGAAATGTCAGGAGTACTTAGACGTAACATTTCTGAGAACATTTTAGAACTCCCAAAATTTATGGTTGAAGAATTTAATGCCATTAAGCGAACTTGATCTTCATTACTCACCGCCGTGTTCCATGCATAAATTGTTTTAGGAGCTCCATCAATTTTCGTAAGATTATTCAAACCCTTATAGGACACCTTAGTATTGCAAAGGTTGAGTACTTCAAGGTTTGAATTGTTTAATAGCCCTAGGGTTTTGTCTGTAATATTGGTTTGATCCAATCTCAGGATTTTTAGACTGGGTAAATCAGAGATTAACTCTGACATTAAATCATCAAAATTAGAGTTACTTAAATCTAATTCAACGATTTGGTTTTTTATTTTCCGAAGGTGTTTCATGTGCTTGCCTTCAAGGTTTTTTTTCAAAAACTTTAGCTTAAGCAAATTGTCATGGAATGTGTTTGGATTTATTCTAAAGCCCAATGAGGTTAAACTACCTAGTACTTCTGGATCTGCAGGCGCTACCTTCTTTTCTAAACCTAAATAAGCTAAAATATTTTTTCTTAAAGTGTCATTAGAAGACAATGCAACTGGAGTGCTTTTAAGATATTCACCAGAATTAACCCAGTAATTCAACAGCCATAATTCCCTTTCATTGAGTTGGGTTTTATTTTTAGGAGGCATGTGAAGCTCATCGTCAAGGGGCAAAGAGATAAATTTCACCAAACTACCTTCCTTATGATTTTCTGGGTCAAATATGCTGCCCCGCTCCCCTCCTTTCATCATTAGGTCATAACTATCAAACCTTAGACCACTTTTACTTTTAGACGCATTGTGACAACTGACACATTTGTCATCTAATATTAGATTTACCGCTGTTTCATACAACATAATACTGTCTTTAGGAATCGCAGGCGGGCTAACTTTATAAAGTGCCTCGGGGGAAAGATAGTCTTCGCCATGAGTAATGACACCCCCTTTATGACCTGTTATGGTTAACGAAATCAATGTTAAAACATAACAAGCAAAGAAAACATTTTCTTTTCCTTTTGCTCGGTGCAAAACACTCAACGAAAAACTTAAAATTAAAGTGATAATCCCCGACCAAAAATGAAAACTTAAATTATTAAAATCGTAATCGTCATCTAATGAAAGAAAATAGCCCAATAAGGCAGCAATTAATGCCCCTATAAAGGAAAAATCGACACCAATTCTAATGGCTCTATCTAAATCAAATTTTTTAAACTTTTCGATCAATAATAAGACGAAAGTCATTATCAAAGCGCCAATAGGCAAATGCAAAACCACGGGGTGTAGCTTTCCTAAATATTTAAATATTTCAAGAATAAATTCCATTTGATCAACCGAGTAAAATGTCTTTCTTCACTTCACCCGCAACGTCAGTGAGCCTAAATCTTCTACCCTGTGTCTTATAAATCATTTTTTCATGGTCTACGCCAAATTGATGCAATAAGGTCGCTTGCAGATCATGAACATGCATTGGATCTTTAACAATATTGTATCCAAAATCATCTGTTTCTCCATAGGTAAATCCGGGTTTTACTCCACCACCTGCCATGAAAATGGTAAAGGATCGTGGATGATGATCTCGACCATAATCCGTATCGGTTAATTTACCCTGACAATAATTTGTGCGGCCAAATTCACCACCCCAAATAACCAAAGTGTCTTCCAAGAGCCCGCGTTGTTTTAAATCCATTATCAAAGCTGCTGTCCCTTGATCAACATCCTCCGCTTGACGCTTGATTTGAGCTGGCAAATTATCATGCTGGTCCCACCCCGTATGGTACAATTGAACAAACCGAACGTCTTTCTCGATTAGTCGTCTTGCCAACAAACAATTTGCGGCATAAGTCCCCGGTGTAAAAGAATCCTTTCCATACATTCTAAGAATGTGATCCGGCTCGTCGCTAATATCCATGACATCAGGGACCGAGGTCTGCATTCTGTAGGCCATTTCATAATTAGAAATCCTGCTATTAATTTCGGGATCTCCAAAAGTTTTTTCTTGTTTTTCGTTTAACTGCGCCAGATGATCTAACATCATTCTGCGCTCTTGATCTGAAACTCCATCAGGGTTTTGTAGATACAATACAGGGTCTTTTCCGGACCTAAACTGCACCCCTTGATGCAGAGAGCTTAAAAAACCATTTCCCCACAAACGCGAATAAAGTGGTTGTGGTTGTGGCTTTCCGTTTCCTGTAGAAAGTAATACGATAAAAGAGGGTAGGTTGTCGTTAAGGCTTCCCAATCCATAACTCATCCAAGACCCAATACTCGGTCTTCCTGGAAGTTGGGAACCTGTTTGGAAAAAAGTAATTGCGGGGTCGTGATTAATTGCTTCTGTATTCATTGATTTTACAAAACACAATTCATCGACAACTTTAGAGACCTTAGGCATTAAATCACTTACCCATGCACGTGATTCCCCATGTTGTTTAAAATTAAAAAGACTACCTGTCACTGGAAAGCTGCTTTGATCAGAGGTCATTCCCGTAAGTCTTTGCCCCTTCCTAATCGATTCAGGAAGATCCGATCCTCTGTATTTGTTTAAATACGGTTTGTAATCAAATAAATCAAGCTGTGATGGTCCACCACTCTGAAATAAATAAATAACACGCTTAGCTTTTGGAGCAAAGTGAGGTAAAGACAAGGAGCCTAATTTGAGATTTGGTATTTCTTTTGAAGAAGACAATCCAAAAGGATCCATCATAGATCCTAGAGCCAAACCTCCAATACCAAATCCAGCTTTTTTCAGGAAATGTCTTCGATTATTGTTTAAAAAATGTTTATTCAACTCCTCCATATTAACTTTTTTGTGTGGTTTCGTCAAGATTATAGATCAACAAGGTCAAAGATGTATAAGCTCTCTGTTTAACTTCCGCTCTAGATTTTGTCTTTAACTGCTCCATTTCATTCTTTTGAACGTATTCATAAAATTCGATCAATTCATCAACTTCAGTGTTATCTGGGGTTCTTCCGGTAACTCTCCTATAAATATTGATAATGTTTTCTTTGTCTGATTTTAAAGCCCCTGAAAGAATCAAACTTGACAACGCATCAGCTGCTTCATACACCTGAGGGTCATTAAGCAAAATAAGGGACTGTAGCGGTGTACTTGTTTTTTGTCTTTCGACAGCACACAAGTCTCTGGAAGCAGCATCAAAAGTAATCATTCCCGGAGGCGGAACCGTTCTTTTCCAAAAAGTATAAAGACTCCTTCTGTGTTGATTTCCGTCCTTTGAAACCACATAACGCTTAAGTGCATTAGAGGTGCTTCCCCCCGTGAGTTCTTTCCATAATCCTGCAGGTTGATAGGGTCTTACACTTGGCCCTCCTATTTTGTTAACAAACAGTTCACTGCTAACAAGAACGTTATCACGAACCATCTCTGCAGTTAATTTTTGTCGAGGGAAAACCGATAGATAACTATTTTTAGGATCCAAGGTTAACTGGCTTTTAGATGATTTACTCGACTGTCTGTAGGTGGAGGACATCACAATCTTTTTAATTAAATGTTTTACATCCCAATCTTCTTCCATAAAAGTGACTGCCAGCCAATCCAACAGTTCTGGATGGGAGGGCAAAGTTCCTTGATTTCCAAAATCAGAAGAGGTCGCCACGATTCCTGACCCAAAAAATTGTTGCCATAGGCGATTCACCGCCACTCTAGCCGTGAGAGGATTCTTTTTATTAAAGAGCCATTGAGACAACCCTAACCTGTTTTTTTCAAGCCCAGCGTCAAATTCCAAAACTACAGCGGGCATGCTCCCCGACGTTTCTATATCAGTTGGAGCATCATAGGAGCCTCGATTCAGCAGATAGGTTTTTCTTATGTCTTCTACCTCTTTCATTACCATAACTTCAACATTTCTTATACTGTCTGGTAAATTCAAAAATGGCAAATCATCCTTTAAAGCTTGATGATCAACGTTTATCTTTGGAGACGCGATTTCTGTATATCCAATGATACCCTTTTCATCTAGTTTATTAAAAAAGTTAAATAAATTGAAAAAATCTTTTTGCGTTATTTCATCATATTTATGATCATGACATCTTGCGCATTCCATCGTTAATCCCAAAAAAGCTTTAGCTGCCGTAGCTGTTCTGTCAGCGACATACTCCACCCGATATTCTTCTTCTATAACACCACCCTCTTGAGTGATCATGTGATTTCGGTTAAATCCTGTGGCGAGTATTTGTTCTTTTGAAGCATTTGGAATCAAATCTCCTGCCAATTGCCAAGTAACAAATTCATCATATGGTAAATTGTTGTTAAATGCATGAATCACCCAATCTCTCCAAGGCCAGTTGAACCTTTCGGTATCGTCTTGATAACCATTGGTGTCTGCATATCTTGCTACATCCATCCACACAGAGGCCATTCGTTCTCCGTAGGAAGAAGAACTCAAAAGGTTGTCAACAACTTTTTCATAAGAATCTTCATGCTGATCTTCTAAAAAAGCATCCATTTGCTCAAGGGTTGGGGGAAGTCCGCTTAAATCAAAAAACAAACGTCTAAGTAACAATTCTTTTTCAGCAATTTTAGAGGGTTTTAATTCATTTTCTTCAAGTTTCGCAGCAATAAAATAATCAATTGGACTGTTGCACCAATCTTCAAAAGTAGTTTTCGGTGGTGTTTGTTTTACTGGAGGAATATAGGCCCAGTGAGTTTCCCATTTGGCTCCTTGCTCGATCCAACGTTCTAAAACTTGTTTGTCCCTATCTGACAAAATCAAATTGGATTCAGGAGGAGGCATTTTATGAGAGGATTTCTGAGAATATATTCTGTCTAACAATTCACTTTTGGAGATAACACCAGGAGTAATGATTTGCTTTTCCACGTTCTCTTTACTAATGCGATACCAGTGATCACTTAAATCTAATCTAAAGTCGCCTTCAATGGCTTTTGGGTCTGGACCATGACATTTGTAACATTTGTCTGAAAGAATCGGTTTAACATCAAAGTTGTAACTTATTATTTCAGGAATAGGTTCCACGAAAACTACTTGATCATTGTTGTCAATCCGGTTAAGCTTCGTAGTTGGTTGGTTAAAAAGGAAGTTTTTAAACAACAAAGCCAAAATAAAAGCACCTAAAAAATAGTATAAAGGAGTGAATTTTTTCAATTTATTTTTAATATCATCGAATAAATATACAAAAAACAGTGTGCGAGCACAAGTAAAAAAAAGAATAATTAAAAGGCGAAAGGATATAAATCTTACTTAGTGAATAGCGCCCTGCCTTTCATCAAATCATGGACAGCGGTTCCAACTTCATTTAAGGTTTGGGCGTCTTGATGATTAGAGATCACACGGTCAATTAAAGAGACAATGATTTCCATATCAGATTCCTTCAACCCTCTTGTGGTAATAGCAGCTGTTCCTACTCTAATTCCAGAGGTAACAAAAGGTGACCTTTGGTCAAAAGGAACCATATTCTTATTTGCTGTTATTTCAGCTTTAACTAAAGCCTGCTCAGCAGATTTTCCAGTAATGTTCTTATTCCCAAGATCAATCAACATCATGTGGTTGTCTGTTCCGCCAGAAATTAAATGGTAATCTCTCTTTACAAAAGCTTTCGCCATAGCGTCAGCATTTTTCTTTACTTGGTGCATATAATCTTTAAAAGATGGCTCAAGCGCTTCCCCGAAGGCAATTGCTTTTGCAGCAATAACGTGCTCTAAAGGTCCTCCCTGATTTCCAGGAAAAACCGCCATGTCTAAAAGGTGAGACATCTTCCTAGGGGTTCCGTCTTTTAAAGTAACACCGAACGGGTTATCAAAATCTTCTCCCATCATAATCAGTCCACCTCTGGGACCTCTTAATGTTTTGTGCGTGGTAGTGGTCACCACGTGACAATGTGGTATTGGATCGTTTAAGATGCCCGCAGCTATCAAGCCCGAGGGATGAGAAATATCTGCTAACAAAAACGCACCTACTTCATCAGCTATTACTCTGAATTTTTCAAAATCTATATCACGTGAATAGGCAGAAGCTCCTGCGATAATCATGTGTGGTTTTACTTCTTTAGCAATCTCTAATATATTGTCATAATCCAAAAGACCTGTAGCCTCTTGAACACCATAAAAATGTGCTTTGTACAAACGACCAGAAAAATTAACCGGTGATCCGTGTGTCAAATGTCCTCCATGAGACAAATCGAAACCTAAGATCTTATCTCCTGGTTTAATAAAAGCATGAAAAACAGCAGTATTGGCTTGTGAACCAGAATGCGGTTGAACGTTGGCATAAGCCGCTCCAAATAATTCTTTGGCACGATCGATGGCAATTTGCTCTATTTGATCAACAACTTCACAACCTCCATAGTAACGTTTCCCTGGGTATCCCTCAGCATACTTATTGGTTAAAACTGAACCCGTAGCCTCCATAACGGCAGGACTGGTGAAATTTTCTGATGCAATCAATTCAACTCCATTCAGTTGTCTTTCTTCCTCCTTGTTAATCAGAGTCAAAAATAGTTGTATCGCGTTGTGTCATTTTTATAATAATTATTTCACAAAAATACAGATTAAATAAGATTGTTATTTAATTTTTGGGGTAGAATAATAAATATTTTAAACATTTAATTAACAGTCAAGTAATAAGTAGGATTTAATTTAATTATCATCTAGTTATTATGACTTATTATATTCAAAAAAGTACAGACAAGATGTCACATTGAAAATACAGAAATAAGACAAACAGTCGTTTAAAAAATTAATGGAATAAAAATTGGTGTTATAAGTTTAAAACTAACCTATGAACCTAAATAATTTTACAATAAAATCGCAAGAGGTTGTGCAGTCTGCCCAGCAGTTGGCGCAAGAAATGGGTCACCAACAGATAGAAAACGATCACCTTTTTAAGGCCATGATCGAAGTAGATGATAATGTCTTACCCTTCGCTTTTAAAAAATTACAGGTCAACCTTTCCCTTGTTGAACAACTCGTTACAGGTGCGCTTAAAAGCTTACCTAAAGTTTCTGGAGGGAACCTTATCTTATCTGGAAAAGCTTCAAAAACATTGATCAAAGCCACTACGATCTCGAAAGAACAAAAGGATGATTTTGTCGCTACGCAACACCTACTTATTGCCCTTTTTCAATCAGAAGGTAATGTGGGGAAAATATTAAAGGATCAAGGGATTAATAAAAATGCGTTGGAAACAACTTTAAAACAGTTGCAAAAAGGAGAAAAAATCACTTCATCTTCCGCTGAAAACACTTACAATTCGCTCGAAAAATTTGCTAAAAATCTGAATCAAATGGCAATAAATGGGAAATTAGATCCAGTAATTGGTAGGGATGAAGAAATTCGACGATTGTTACAAATCATCTCCAGACGAACAAAAAATAATCCTATTTTAGTCGGAGAACCCGGTACGGGAAAAACTGCAATAGCAGAGGGTTTGGCCCATCGAATTATCGACGGTGATATCCCAGAAAACTTAAAGAACAAACAAATATTCGCATTAGATTTGGGCGCATTAATTGCAGGTGCCAAGTACAAAGGTGAATTTGAAGAAAGACTAAAGTCTGTAATAAAAGAAGTGGTAGACAGCAATGGAGAAATCCTTTTATTTATTGATGAAATACACACTTTGGTAGGTGCAGGAGGCGGTGATGGTGCCATGGATGCTGCTAATATTCTCAAGCCTGCACTGGCAAGAGGAGAGTTGCGTGCCATCGGTGCGACTACCTTAGATGAATACCAAAAATATTTTGAAAAGGACAAAGCCCTAGAGCGTAGATTTCAAAAAGTTATGGTAGAAGAACCCGATACGGAGAGTGCCATTTCGATTTTGAGAGGTATCAAGGAAAAATATGAGACCCATCATAAAGTTAGAATTAAGGATGAGGCTATAATTGGAGCAGTAATACTTTCTGACCGTTATATATCCAATCGATTTCTACCTGATAAAGCGATTGATTTAATGGACGAGTCTGCTTCAAAGCTAAGAATGGAGATGAATTCCAAGCCAGAAGAATTAGATACATTCGATCGTAAAATAAGACAGATAGAAATTGAAACCGTTGCTATAAAACGCGAGAAGGATAATGAAAAAATCAAAAAACTGAACGAAGAACTGGGGAACCTAAAAGAGGAAAGAAATACAATTTTTGCGCAATGGAGTCAGGAAAAAGATTTGGTTGACCAAATTCAGCAGCACAAGCAAGAAGTTGAAAGTTTAAAACAACAAGCAGACCGCGCCGAGCGTGATGGTGACTATGCAACTGTTGCGGAAATTCGTTATGGAAAAATTAAAACTTCTCAAGAAGGTTTAGAAAAACTGCATCAAGAACTTTTAAAATTTCAAGGAGATGATTCTCTTATAAAAGAAGAGGTTACTTACGAAGACATTGCTGAAGTGGTCGCAAAATGGACCGGAATTCCGGTGAGTAAAATGCTACAATCTGACAAAGAAAAACTATTGAATTTAGAAGGTGAAATTCACAAAAGAATGATTGGTCAAGACACTGCTGTTGAAGCTGTTGCGGATGCCATCCGAAGAAGTCGTGCTGGGCTTAAAGATCAAAATAGACCCATTGGTAGCTTTCTGTTTCTGGGTTCTACTGGTGTTGGAAAAACTGAGTTTGCAAAGGCACTCGCGGAAGTTCTTTTTGACGATGAAAACAGTATTACACGTATTGACATGAGTGAGTATCAGGAGAGTCATTCTGTGAGTCGATTGGTAGGTGCCCCTCCAGGTTATGTCGGATATGATGAAGGGGGGCAATTGACCGAAGCTGTGAGAAGGAAGCCCTACTCTGTTATATTACTCGATGAAATAGAAAAGGCGCATCCCGATACTTTTAATATTTTGCTTCAAGTTTTAGACGAAGGAAGACTAACAGATAACAAGGGACGGACTGCAGATTTTAAAAACACGATCGTAATCATGACAAGCAATTTAGGGGGTTCTGAAATTAAAGAAGCTTTCAAACTACATAGCGATTTTGATACTGCAGAAACTGCAGCTAAAATAACAGCAATGGAACAACTCAAAGCTAAAGTGAAACCTGAATTTTTAAACAGAATTGATGATATAATTTTATTTTCACCTTTAACTGCAATTGAAATTAAAAAAATTGTCTGTCTACAGTTTGAAATAATTACAAAACGACTCTCTAATCAAAACATTTCTCTAACCGCAACAAACGAAGCTATTGAAGCACTGGCTGTCATGGGGTTTGACCCGGAATATGGTGGAAGACCTGTGAAAAGGGTGATGCAAAAGCAAGTACTCAATTTGTTAAGCAAGGATTTGTTAGCAGGAAAGATTTCCTCAGACAAAGCAATTATCGTCGATTATTTTGATAATAAGATTGTATACCGAAACCAAGAGGTTGAAATTAAATAAGTTCTTAACTTTGCACTGTGCAAAAGAAGATAAATATACAAAATAAGCGTGCCCGATTTGAATATGATTTTCTCGATCAGTTTACCGCAGGGATCGTACTGACTGGATCCGAGATCAAGTCGATTCGTAACAGTCAAGCTTCAATTACTGAAAGCTTTTGCGAGTTTAATGAACGTAACGAGCTTTTTATCGCCAACATGTATATCGAAGAGTATGGTTTTGCAAACCACTTTAATCACCGCCCTAGAGGCAGCAGAAAGCTTTTGTTAAACAAACGAGAATTGACTAAACTTCGTAAGGAAGTCAAGAACTCTGGACTCACGATTGTTCCGCTCAAACTTTTCTTAAACGATAATGGGTTTGCTAAATTGCGAATTGCTTTGGTTAAAGGGAAAAAAATATACGATAAACGCGAAACCATGAAAGACCGTGACAACAAAAGAGACTTAGACCGTATCAAGAAATCTTTTAACGAATAAAAACTATTTAATTTTTATTTTCTAACAAGGGTACAAAACGAAAATCACCAAAGGTTTCCTTATCAAATTCTTTTTGGCTTTTTCGAATAAAACGTGTCATGATTTGTTCTTTTTTTCCAATAGGAATAACAAGCCGACCACCAATAGACAATTGTTCTAAAAGGGCTTTTGGTAATATTGGAGCGCCAGCGGTTACAATGATTCCATTATAGGGCGCAGCAGTTGGAGTAACCCTTATAGCCATCTCCAAAAATCACTTTTTTAGGTCTTAATTTTAATTTATTAAACAGTAATGAAGTTTTTTTGAATAATTCATGTTGCCGCTCTAGAGTATAGACTGTAATGTCATACTCGAGTAGGACTGCTGTTTGGTAACCCGATCCTGTTCCAATTTCTAAGACTTTATCACCAGGATTTATTGCTAATAATTCTGTTTGAAAAGCAACCGTGTAAGGCTGTGAAATGCTTTGGTCAGCAGCAATGGGGTAAGCTTTATCTATGTAAGCATAAGCCTCAAGCCCAGTTTCCATAAACCAATGTCTCGGGATGGTTTTAATTGCATTTAGAACACTTTGATCCTTAATTCCTGCAGCTTTTAGCTGGTCAAACAATTGGCGTCTTTGTCCCTGATGCTTTGTCGTATCATTCATTAACACAAATGTAAAACAGTTCCAAAAATAAATCAAAAAAAGATGGTATTTTTATAAAAAATTGAGATGATCAAAGCTGGAGTATTTGGTGCAGGACACTTGGGTAAAATTCATTTACGCCTTTTGAATGAATCTGATCGTTATGAATTCGTTGGATTTTATGATCCCGATAAAAAAAACGCTCAAATTCTATCCAAAGAAAAAGGATACACATATTATGATACGCCAGAAGCCTTAGTAAAGGCTGTTGACATGGTTGATATTATAACCCCTACGCTTTCCCACCACGAAATGGCGATGCTGTCATTGAAGAATGGAAACCATATTTTTATTGAAAAGCCAATTGCTAATAATGTTGATGAAGCAAATGAAATCACGGCTTTTGCCAAGGCAAAGAATCTTCTAGGTCAGGTGGGTCATGTGGAGCGTTTTAATCCTGCTTTCAAAGCTGCTATCTCATCGATTACTCAACCCATGTTTATTGAGTCTCACCGATTATCTGAATTCAATCCCAGAGGAACTGATGTTCCTGTCGTTTTGGACTTGATGATTCATGACATTGACATAGTTTTAAGTTTGGTTAAATCACCTATTAAATCAGTTTCTGCTTCTGGAGTTTCTGTCATCAGCGCAACACCAGACATCGCCAATGCACGAATTGAATTCGAAAATGGCTGTGTTGCGAACCTTACGGCGAGTAGAATCTCTTTAAAAATGATGCGTAAAACAAGATTCTTTCAAAAAGACGCCTATATCTCTGTTGACTTTTTAGAAAAGAATGTTGAAATCGTAAAGATGAAGGATGCCCCTAAGGAGCTTACCGATTTTGCAATGATTCTTCAAAATGCTGAGGGCAAAAAGAAGCAGATTTATTTTGAAAATCCTAAAATTGAAAACTCCAATGCAATTCTTGAAGAGTTAGAGTCTTTTGCTGATGCTATTGAGAATCAAACCACCCCAATCGTTTCTTTAGAAAATGGCACAAAGGCACTGGAAGTAGCAAATATTATTATTGATTCCTACAGTTCGTGAGGAACATCGTAGTCATCGGAGCGGGTACTATGGGCAATGGAATTGCGCATGTCTTTGCCCAAAATGGTTTTGAAACTACACTGAATGATCTTAATGGAGATCAGCTTCAAAAAGCGGAAGCTACGATTCTGAAGAACTTGGATCGTCTGTTGTTAAAAGAAAAAGTTTCTGGAGAATTAAAACTTAAAACGCTTAGTCGATTGCAATTTGCAACCCAAGCAAATCCGGCTATTGAACAAGCTGATTTAATTATCGAAGCGGCTACAGAAAATTTTGAGATAAAAAAGAAAATCTTTAACGACGTCATGCCAATCGCACCGTCACATTGTGTTTTCGCATCAAATACTTCCTCAATTTCTATAAACAGGCTTGCCAAAGAAATTCCTCAACCTGAACGGCTTATTGGAATGCATTTTTTCAATCCTGTTCCTATAATGCAACTCGTAGAAATTATTAAAGGAGAAAAAACAACTTCTGGAGTAACAAAGATAATTGAAGAGCTTACCCTTAAAATAAATAAAACAGGAGTGGTTGTAAATGATGCTCCTGGGTTCATTTCAAATCGTATCTTGATGCCAATGGTCAATGAGGCCGTCGAGGCATTGTCACAAGGGGTTGCTGGTGTAAAGGAGATTGACGCAATCATGCAATTGGGTATGGCGCATCCGATGGGACCTTTGAGATTAGCAGACTTGATTGGACTTGACGTTTGTAAATCTATTTTAGAAATGATGCACTCGGGTCTTGAAAATGATAAATATGTCCCTTCTCCCCTTTTGGTCAAGAGGGTAGACGATGGAAAGCTAGGGGTAAAATCTGGTATTGGTTTTTATAATTATAACATAGATCCTAAAAATCCAACTGTTGATTTTAAAGGTTAACAAAAGTAGGTCTGGCTATTATGCTTTTCTAAGATTCTAATTCAGTGATTATAAGGCCTTAGAATTTAAATTTAGTTTTTTCTTTTCAATACCTTTGTCAAATGAATATTGCGGACAACACCAAAAAAATAAGAGCATTAATTCCAGAATCTGTCGAATTGGTAGCGGTTTCAAAAACCAAATCAAATGAAGAAATCATGGAGGCTTATGACATAGGCCAACGTGTTTTTGGTGAAAATAAAGTTCAAGACATGACTGCTAAAAACCAGTCTTTGCCTAAAGACATTCAATGGCACATGATCGGACATGTCCAGACCAATAAGGTAAAGTATATGGCACCTTATGTAGACTTAATTCATGGCGTGGATAGCTTTAAGCTACTCAAAGAAGTTAACAAACAAGCGGCTAAAAACGAACGAACCATCTCCTGTCTTTTACAAATTCATATTGCCGAGGAAGCGACTAAGTTTGGTTTGTCTCCTGAGGAATGTAAAGAAGTCATTATTCAAGCAGAAGCGCTTGAAAACATAACAATTAAGGGATTAATGGGGATGGCAACATTTACCGACAATGTCTCACAAATTGAACGAGAATTTAAAACCTTAAAAGAGCTTTATGAGTATCTAAAATCCGATAATAAGGATTTTGATATTTTATCTATGGGCATGAGTGGAGATTATGAAATCGCAATAAAAGAAGGAAGTAATATGATTCGAGTGGGCAGTAAAATCTTTGGAGAAAGAAACTATTAAGTATGTACGCTATTTTAGATATAGAAACGACCGGAGGGAAGTTTAATGAAGAAGGAGTTACTGAAATAGCGATTTATCGTCATGATGGACACAAGGTAACCGATCAATTTATCAGCCTAGTCAATCCGGAAAGAGCAATACAGCCATTTGTTGAAAGGCTTACTGGGATTAATAGTTTAATGCTCAAAAATGCCCCTAAGTTTTTTGAGATTGCCAAAAGAATTATTGAAATCACAACCGACTGTATGGTCGTTGCACATAACGCCGATTTTGACTACCGTATTTTAAGAACAGAATTCAAGAGGTTAGGCTATCTGTTCGAGCGAAATTCAATTTGTACCGTAGCGTTTTCCCAAGAATTAATTCCTGAGATGGAATCTTATAAATTAGGGAATTTAGTCAAAGCGTTAGGTATTCCCATCAATGATCGGCACAGGGCGCAAGGAGATGCGCTCGCGACAGTCAAACTATTTGAATTACTCCTTGACAAAGATGAGAATAAAGAAATTTTAAAATCTCAAATAAATGCTTTACATGTTCAAAAAGTTCCCTCCAAATATTTAGATATTTTAGAGTTACTTCCCAACGAAACTGGAGTTTATTATATGCACAATGAAGTCGGAAAAATCATTTATATCGGGAAAAGTAAAAACATCAAACACCGGGTGAGAAACCACCTTACTGTTAGCAACAAAAAAGCTTTAAAAATTCAGAGTAATCTACATCGAGTTAACCATGAAATTACTGGCAGTGAACTAATTGCATTGTTAAAAGAACAACATGAAATAAAGAAAAATCAACCCACCTTTAATCGAGATGGACGGTATCGAATTTATCCCGTTGGAATCAGAATAGACATCAAAAAAGTTTATCATAATCTTGAGTTAGAACAAATTAGAAATGATAGAGAATATGTTATGGCTTTTAAAAATGGGAACTTTGCCAAGAAAGTGCTCATGGAGTCTATAAAAGCATTCAAATTATGTCAAAATCATTCTTCATTAAAAACGAGTGAAAAGTCATGTAACGAATATAAAAATGGAGATTGTAATGGCGCTTGTTTGGCAGTTGAAAGTGCGACAGAATACAATCAACGTATCGCTGATTTTGTCAAGCAAAAAGACTATCCCCACGATGATTTTTTAATGATCGGAAAAGGTAGAAAAGAAGGAGAATACAGCTTTGTTTATATTCAATGTCAGGTATTTAAGGGTTATGGTTATTTTGAATTAAACTTTCAAATTAATACCCTAAATAAATTGACTAAAAGAATGATTTCAATAGAAAACAACTCGGATTGTAAAGCTTTAGTGATGTCATTTATCTCCAAGAAAAAATACAGAAAATTAATACCTTTGAACAAAGAGGAATTTGAAAAATAGTTTTTTTGCCCTAAATTCATTTTAAATAAAAAGTTTTGAAGAAAAAAAATTGGAGACACCGTTTACATGAAATAATCTATGAAGCCGACACTCCTGCAGGAAAATCGTTTGATCTTATTCTCCTAATATTCATCTTACTAAGTGTTATTTTAGTAGCCCTCGAAAGTGTTGATTGGATTGATCAAGAATATCACTCTGTACTCGATGTTGCGGAATGGTTTATCACAATTCTTTTTACCATTGAATACCTACTTCGTCTCATTTCAATTAAAAAACCTTCTGTCTATATTTTTAGTTTTTACGGAATCATAGACCTTATTTCTACTCTGCCAAAATACCTTTCATTGTTTTTCTTCGGGACACAATCATTGGTAACCTTAAGAGCTTTAAGACTTCTAAGAGTATTTAGAATTTTGAAACTCACGCGCTACATAGGAGAATCAAACAGTTTAGCTAAAGCAATGGCTGCCAGTAAAACAAAAATCTTGGTTTTCATGTTTGGCGTTGTAATTCTTTGTGTGATTTTTGGATCATTAATGTACATGATTGAAAGTGACGAAAGTGGCTTTAGTAGTATCCCGAGAAGCATCTATTGGTGTATTGTGACTTTAACGACAGTGGGTTATGGCGATATCGCTCCCATAAGTCCTTTGGGACAATTTATTGCCTCAGTCATTATGATCCTAGGCTATGGGATCATTGCTGTTCCCACAGGAATTGTTTCTGCGGAGTTTGTCCAACAGAACACGAGAGTTGAGAAAAACACCCAAGCTTGTCCCAATTGTATGACAGCTGAACATAAAGATGATGCTTTGTATTGTCATAATTGTGGTGAAATTCTTAATGATGTCTAAAAAAATATTATTCTATGTTGCAGGACCAACTGCTGTAGGAAAAACTACTTATAGCATAAAGCTCGCAAAAGAGTTAAATACTGAAATAATTTCCTGTGACTCGCGTCAGTGTTACAAAGAAATGAAAATAGGTACCGCCGTCCCCTCTCAAGAAGAGCTCAATGAAGTTCCGCATCATTTTATTCAACACAAAAGTATTTTTGAATCTTATGGTGCTGGAGATTTTGAAAGAGAAGCACTTCTTCTTTTACAAGAACTCTTTAAAACAAAAGACAATGTCGTAATGGTTGGTGGTTCAGGGCTTTATGCAAAAGCTCTAATGGAAGGACTGGACCGATTTCCTACAGTAAGCGAAACAGCAAAAAACTCCATTGCTGCAGCTCACAATAAAAATGGAATTGAAGGCTTACAGCAACTGCTTTTCGAGAAAGATCCTGAATACTACAAAAAAGTAGA
>CASIAE010000017.1 GCA_949372605.1 uncultured Flavobacteriaceae bacterium | reverse complement strand
ATAAAATAAGAGAGTCACAAAAACTGATTTAAACCATTGACGGACCCATTGGTTTTTAGGCCTTGTGCGTGTTTTCCTGCTAAAAAATAATTCTCAATAAAGAATCTATTGGTTCTCGTCCAATCCTTCAGGATAAAGAAAATGGTTATAGGGGAATCGGGTAACGTGAATATTCCGAATGTCGTTATAAACTCGTTTCCTAAACTGCTCAAGGTTTTCCTTGCTCAAAGCGGAAATAAAAAGAGAATTCCCATTCACCTTATGCATCCAAGTTTTTTGCCACTCTTCTAGAGAATAGTGTTTTTCAGAACGCTGTTCTATCAGTTCTGTATCGTCCCACGGGGCTGCATTATAAGCGTCGATCTTATTGAAAACCATCAGTATAGGTTTATCAAAACTTTTAATGTCACTCAAAATCTGGTTTACAGACTTAATGTGTTCTTCAAAATTAGGATGTGAAATATCGACCACATGAAGTAATAAATCCGCTTCTTGAACCTCATCCAAAGTGCCTTTAAACGATTCCACCAATTGGGTGGGAAGTTTACGGATAAACCCTACGGTGTCACTCAAAAGAAAAGGTAGGTTTCCAATGACAACTTTTCTTACGGTGGTGTCTAACGTGGCAAAAAGTTTGTTTTCTGCAAAAACATCACTCTTGGCAATGACGTTCATTAAGGTAGATTTTCCAACATTGGTATATCCCACCAAAGCTACCCGAACCAAGGCACCTCGGTTTCCTCTTTGAGTTGACATTTGACGGTCGATGGTGACTAATTTCTTTTTTAATAAAGTAATCTTGTCTCGAACAATCCTCCGGTCAGTCTCAATTTCAGTTTCTCCAGGTCCACGCATTCCGATTCCTCCTTTTTGCCTTTCAAGGTGTGTCCAAAGTCCCTTTAAGCGTGGAAGTAAATACTGGTATTGCGCCAACTCAACCTGTGTTCTGGCATAGCTGGTTTGTGCTCTTTGAGCAAAAATATCGAGAATCAGTCCAGTTCGGTCAAGGACCTTACATCGTAATATTTTTTCGATGTTTCCTTGTTGGGCAGGGGTCAGTTCGTCATCAAAAACAACTGTCGTGATTTCGTTTTCATCTGTAAAGGCCTCTACATCTTTAATTTTACCGGACCCAATAAACGTTTTGGGGTTCGAGGATTGCATTTTTTGAACAAATCTTTTTAACACGACACCCCCTGCAGTGTGAACCAAAAACTCCAGTTCGTCTAAGTATTCTTTTGATTTAACCTCGTCTTGACTACTGTTTATAATTCCTACTAAGACTGTTTTTTCTAACTCAAAAGATTTTTCTTCAATCATAGAATTAGTTGTTTTTCCAAGTTTTTAGTTCGAATGAATTGCCATCGAAAACCCCATAGGTGAAGTAAGTAATCCAATCGCCAAGGTTTATGTATTTCGAGTTTTTTTCTAATTCGATTTCTAGTGGTAAATGACGGTGGCCAAATATAAAATAATCAAAATGTTTTTCTTTAAGCTTTCGCCTACTGAAGATTGCCAACCATTCTTTCTCCTCACCTAAAAATTGAATGTCTTCTTCTCCAGAAATAAGTTTATTTTTTATGGAAAGTCGTTTTCCAAGACGCATCCCCAAATCAGGATGTATAAACCGGTAAAGACTTTTGGCAAAAGAATTAGTAAATACTTTTTTCATTCTTTTGTAACCTTTATCACCAGGCCCCAATCCATCTCCATGTCCGATAAAAAAAGAAGTTTTATCTATCGTTAATTGGATGGGTTTGAAGTGTACTGTTATGCCCAATTCTTTTTGGAAATAATCGTCCATCCACATGTCGTGATTTCCAACAAAAAAAACAATTGGGATTCCTGAATCTACAATTTCAGCAAGCTTGCCGAGTACTCTAACAAAGCCTTTTGGGACTACTGTTTTGTATTCAAACCAAAAGTCAAAAAGATCCCCTAATAAATAAATAGCTTGAGCATCTATTCGGACATGCTCTAACCATGAAATAAATTTTTTCTCTCTTAAGCGACTTTCCTCATTATTAGGTGCTCCCAAGTGATTGTCAGAAGAGAAATAAATTTTTTTATTATTTTGGAGTTCCATTTTTAATACGTCTGGAAATTATTACCCGATGGCTTGTTCTAGGTCTTCTATCAAGTCTTGTGAATCTTCAATTCCAACACTTAATCTAATTAATCCGTCAACAACACCACTTTTCTTTCGTTCCTCTCTTGGAATAGACGCATGCGTCATGCTGGCAGGATGTCCGGCTAAACTCTCAACACCACCTAATGATTCTGCAAGGGTGAAAACTTCCATTTTTTCAATAATTTTAATTGCAGTAGCATGCCCCCCTCCTTTGGGGATAAAAGAAATCATTCCGCCAAAATCATTCATTTGGTTTTTGGCAATTTGGTGATTGGGATGGGATTCAAAACCTGGCCAATATACTTTTTCAATTTTAGAATGTTGTTTTAAATAGTTGGCAATTACAGCTCCATTTTCAGAATGTCTTTGCATTCTAACGTGTAAGGTTTTAATTCCCCTAAGGGTTAAAAAACTATCCATTGGTCCTGGAATTGCTCCACTAGCATTCTGTATAAAGGCAAGTTTTTCTTGTAATTCATCATCGTTTACGACCAATAATCCAAGAACCACATCACTGTGACCTGCAATGAATTTAGTTGCGGAATGCATTACAATATCAGCCCCTAAATCAAGTGGTTGTTGAAGATAAGGCGAAGCGAATGTATTGTCCACCGCCAAAAGAACATTCTTTGCCTTTGC
The DNA here is from genome assembly GCA_949372605.1 of uncultured Flavobacteriaceae bacterium. Taxonomy (GTDB): domain Bacteria; phylum Bacteroidota; class Bacteroidia; order Flavobacteriales; family Flavobacteriaceae; genus UBA8316. The sequence continues at coordinate 47,625 of CASIAE010000017.1, read as the reverse complement.
TAGGGTAGCCATTCTTCTGATATCGATGATATTCATCATTGGGTTGGTAGGTGTTTCTACCCAAATAAGTTTTGTATTTTCATTTACATATTCTGCGACATGGTTAGGATCCTGCATGTCCACAAAATGGAATTTTAATCCGTAATTCTCGAATATTTTAGTGAAAAGACGATAAGAGCCTCCGTATAAATCGTGTGTTGAAATAATTTCATCTCCAGGACTAAATAACTTCATTACTGCATCCATAGCGGCAAGTCCTGAGGCATAAGTCAAGCCGTGATGACCATTTTCAATACTGGCGATTGATCGCTCTAAAGCTGATCTTGTGGGGTTGTGTGTTCGGCTGTATTCAAAGCCTTTGTGATCTCCGGGGCTACTTTGTGCGTATGTAGAAGTTTGATAAATAGGGGTCATCACTGCTCCATATGCAAGATCAGGAGATTGACCTCCATGTATTGTCGCGGTATTAAATCTAAGCTTCTTCTTCATCCAAACAGTTTTTATGTACCTCAAAGATATTGGATTTTAAAGTAATTTGTCTTCAATTAAATAAAAATGATATTACTTTGTAATGTCAATCAATTAAAATGAATTTTTTTCTCTATTTAAGCACCTGTGATACTTGCAAAAGAATACAAAAGGAGTTAAGTCTTCCCCCAGAAATAACTGTTATTGACATAAAAATAAATCCGCTTAATTCCGAACAGTTGTCTCAATTATACAAAGCCGCTGGAAGCTATGAGTCTTTAATAAACAAAAGGGCGCAACTATTAAAACAACCTCCCCTTAAGGACAAAGAGTTAAATGAAGATGATTATTGCGATCTTTTACTAAACCACTATACTTTTTTAAAACGCCCTGTATTGGTTTACAAAAATAAATATTTTATTGGTAACAGTAAAAATACGGTTGAACTAGCTAGAAACTGGATCAATGAGTAATAGATTTTGGGCGCTTTTAGCCGCTATGGGTACTGCCACAATTTATGGTTTAAACCACACCATTGCAAAAGTGATCATGCCTCATTATGTGGGTGCCTTCGGATTTGTTTTCATACGACTTTTTGGAGCAGTAATCCTTTTTTGGATTATCAGTTTATTCTTAAAAAAGGAAAAAATTGATCGGGGAGATTTCATGAAAATATTCATTGGATCGCTCTTAGGAATGTGCATTAACATGTTGTCCTTCTTAAAAGGACTTCAGCTATCAACTCCTGTAAACAGTGGTATTTTTGCTACCCTTGTGCCTATTATGATATTGGTGCTTTCTTATGTATTCCTTGGTGAAAAAATCAGCAATAAAAAAATATATGGTGTTTTATTAGGCTTTATGGGTGCCCTTTTGTTAGTGATTTCAGTGAAAGAAAATTCTCCAAACGCGCCTAATATCGTGTTAGGAAATATTCTACTTATGGTAAACTCAATCTTTTATGCAGCCTATGTTATTGTCGTTAAACCTTTAACCCAAAAATACAGCACTGTCACCATCATGAAGTGGATGTTTCTTTCGGGATTCATTATCTCATTTCCAATTACCATTAGTGAGTTTAATGAAATTGATTTCCCCAGCCTTCCTTTTGATGCCATTTGGAGAATTGGGTTTGTAATCATCGGGACGACCTTTATGACTTACCTTCTTTCTTTTTATGCCCTTAAAACATTACAAGCTTCGACTTTTGGAGTTTTTGCTTATGCGCAACCCCTAATCGCAATCTTCTATGCAGTTGCTTCTGGAAATGACTTTATTGATATGATAAAAATTGTCGCCTGTATTTTGACTTTATCAGGTGTTTATTTGGTTTCGAAAAAGCCTTCCTTAAAAAAAGAGATTCAAAACTAAATTTAAGTTCTGAAATTCTATTAAAATATATTTAAACCTTAATTAAGAATCTAAATTTCTTTTCTATTTTTGAAAACGAAAACTACTCTCACTTATGAAAAAATTGCTCTTTATTTTAATCGCTTCAATACTTTTGGTTAGCTGTGGCTCAAAAACTGAAAAGAAAAAAGGATTTGAATACAACAGAACTCAAAAAAAAGCTCCTGTTAAAAGTGCTGCTGCTGGAAAAATTGCGATTGATCTTTCCAATACAGGAATTGGCCCCATAAGCTCAATGAAATTTGATGCTAAAATAGATGACAAACTTGTTGAAGCAGGTGCTGCAGCATTTAAACAAAAATGTACAGCTTGTCACATGTCAGAAAGAAAACTCATCGGACCTGCAATGAAAGGGATTTATGAACGTAGAAATCCAGCATGGGTTATGAATATGATTCTAAACCCTACAGAAATGTTGCAAAAAGATCCTACTGCAATATCATTGCTTAAAGAATACAACAACGTTATGATGTTAAATCAAAATTTAACAAAAGACGAGACCCGAGCTATTGCAGAATATTTTCGAAGTTTATAAAGAATAGGCTTTTCCTCCTGTAGCTTCAATTAAATCCACACAACCTTTTTGTTGTCCTGGTATCGGCACATAAGCCAATACATTCTCCCCAATGTACTCATTGGTTTTAAATGCGCTAACGGTCATTGTTCTGAGTTGAACAGCAAACCCATAAGCCAACGCTTCTTTTGGTGTTGAGATGTCACTGTCCTTTTTCCCAGTTGCTTTATAGACCGAAGCTGCTTTTATCCAGTTTTTTTGTTGCGCTTCGTCCCCTTTAAGGTACTTTGACAATTGTGCTTCAAGTTCCTCTGAGGTTAAATCACTTGCATCATCATCTCCCTTTTCTTCTAGAGTGATAGCGATGTATTGATTCAGACCTAAAATCAAAGATTCTTGACCTTTGGTATTGATTATTGCATCCACATAACCATCTAAAAATTCTGGGAGTTTCAATTCGATTGCTCCAGGAATATCTGTAGTTGGAATGATAATGTCCATTAGTTTTGAAACGACACCAAACTGATCCTTTGTAAAATGAAGTGGCGTCCAATTAGGGCCAGCCGTCTGACAACTTTGAAAAAGGCCAACAACTGTGGGTGTGGCAGTTATAGCGCCAAACCCCATTCCAATATTTTTTAATGCTTTTCTTCTATTCATCTCAAATTAATTAAAGGTTCATTTTTTTTAATTCTCTGACGGCATGGTCTGCAGCTCTGGCAGTCAAAGCCATATAGGTCAGAGAAGGATTTTGATTTCCAGCCGAGGTCATTGCAGCCCCATCCGTAACATATACATTGGGAACAGTATGAAGTTGATTATTTCTATTTAATACAGATGTTTTGGGATCGTGCCCCATTCTGGCTGTACCCATTTCGTGAATTCCTAAACCAAGGGTAGATCCTTTATCAAATTCATTAACATTTTTAAATCCTGCAGCTTCCAACATTTCAGCGGCTTGCTGTTTTATGTCTTTACGCATTGCGAATTCGTTTTCCTTAAATTCTGCATCAAAAGTAACAGTAGCTAGACCCCATTTATCTTTCTTCTCATTGTCTAAATACATTTTGTTTTCATGATAAGGAAGTGTTTCACCAAAACCAGTCATCCCCATCTTCCAGTCTCCGGGCTCCATTATCGTTTTTTTCAAGTCAGCACCATAAGCCATTTCTTTGATATTCTCACTCCAGTCCGATCTACTTGCACCTCCTTGATAACCATAACCTCTTATGAATTCTTTTTGGTTGGTACTTCCTCCCAGGTTTCTAAATCTAGGGATGTATATTCCATTAGGTCTTTTTCCCGTATAGTATTTATCTTTAAAACCATCATAAGTTGCAGAAGCACCCAAACGAAAGTGATGATCCATTAAATTGTGTCCTAACTCTCCGGAATCATTCCCCATTCCATTAGGAAAACGATCAGAGGTCGATTGCATTAATATTGATGTTGAGGCAATTGTCGAAGCGCATAAGAAAATCACTTTGGCTTTAAACTCATAGGTCTGATTCGTTTCAGAATCAATTACTTTAACCCCTGTAGCCCTTTTTTTATCGGCATCATACGTCACTTCATAAACAACAGAATTCGTTTTTAAGGTCATGTTTCCTGTTGCTTCTGCAGCAGGAAGCGTGGAGGAGTTACTGCTAAAATATGCGCCAAATGGACACCCTCTTCTGCATCGGTTCCTATATTGACAAGTCATTCTTCCCAACCCAGGTTTTGTTCCCTCAGTAATATTAGCAACTCGGCCCATGGTAATTACTCGATCATCATATTTTTCTGCGATGGAGTTTTTAAATGAATTTTCAACACAATTCATCTCCATCGGTTTTAAAAATTTACCATCTGGCAATTGAGGTAAGCCTAGTTTTTCTCCGCTAATTCCCACATATTCTTCTACATAATCATACCATGGAGATAAGTCTTTATATCTAATGGGCCAATCCACGGCGACACCATCTTTTGCATTTGCTCCAAAATCAAAATCACTCAGACGATAACTTTGCCTTCCCCACATTAGCGATCTTCCGCCAAGGTGATAGCCTCGAATCCAATCAAAACTTTTTACCTCATTATAAGGATGCTCATTGTCATCAACAAATAAATGTGATGATGACTCAGTGTTGACATAATTAGTTCGACTTTGTTTGGGTTGCTTCTTGCGAATTTCTTTGGTGATTTTGTCCCCTGCTTTATAATCCCAAGGATCTTTGTGAGCGGTTGTATAGTCTTCAACATGTTTTAGCATTCTTCCTCTTTCTAGAACCAATGTTTTAAGACCCTTCTCACAAAGTTCTTTTGCCGCCCAGCCACCACTTATGCCAGTTCCAACAACAATTGCATCGTAAGTGTTTTCCATAAATTAATTTATTGTTTATTTTTTGCATAATAAAAGTATATATATTTTATCGTAATTTGTCTTAATTAAACTATAAAATAGCATTATGAAAAAAATAAATGGACTAAAAGCGATCGTTCTCATCGGGGTTGGAGCAACTTTACTTGGCCTGAGTTCTTGTAAAAATATATCGGCTAAAAAGACAACTGAAATTGATGCTCCAGCCTATAAAATATCTTTGGCACAATGGTCAATCAATAAGATGATCAGAGAAGATAAGATTTCCCCTTATGAATTTGCGTCTTTGGCAAGCAAATGGGGTTTTGAAGGCTTGGAGTATGTAAGTCAGTTATACACTGATGTTACCAAAAGTGATAATCAGGACGCAGCAATCAAATTGTTTATTCAAAAAAATAATGAGCTTTCGGCTAAATTTGGATTGAAAAATATTTTGATTATGGTTGATGAGGAAGGGAATTTAGCAACTCAAAACGAAGAGGAAAGGCTAACTGCAATAAAAAATCATAAAAAATGGATTAATGCAGCGGCAGAGATGGGTTGCCATTCAATCAGAATCAACTTGTTTGGCGAGACTGATCCTGAGCTTTGGAAAAGTTATTCTAAACTCAGTCTAATTAAACTGTCTGAATATGCACTTCCATTGAATGTAAATATTATCGTAGAAAATCATGGTTATTTATCTTCCAATGCAGCCCTTTTAATGGAACTCATCAATGAAGTAAATATGAAAAACTGTGGCACGCTTCCTGATTTTGGAAATTTTTGTTTAAAACGAGAAAATAATGAACTATGGGATGCCCCATGCGTTGAATCTTATGATAATTACAAAGGAATCGCCGAAATGATGCCAAAAGCATTTGCGGTTAGTGCCAAATCATATGACTTTGATGGTGAAGGAAGTGAAACTACTTTGGATTATCAAAGGTTAATTTCTATTGTCAAAAGTAATGGATATGACCAGTACATCGGAATAGAATATGAAGGAAGCCGCCTCAGTGAAGAAGAAGGAATATTGGCGACACGGGATTTGCTTTTAAAGTTAATGTAACCTACTCTTCTGAATGCAACTTAGGGGTCTTTAGTGACTTTGGCTTTCAAAAAAAAATCATATTTTTACTCCTTTATGAAATACAAAACTTAAAATAAATATGAATAAAATTAGACTTGGTATTATTGGAGGGGGAGGCGATTCCCTAATCGGGATATTACATCGTGTAGCTTCCTACATGTTTGATCGTTATGAAATTGTGGGGGGTGTTTTCAATCCCGACTATGAAGAAAATATAAAATTCGCCAAACAAATTGGGATAAATACTGATCGTGTGTACAAAAATTTTGATCAATTTATTGAAACTGAAATAAGTAAGCCTTTGGATGAGCGTATAGAAGTAGTTTCTGTTTTAACTCCTAATTTTTTACATTTCCCTATGGCTAAAAAGCTTTTGGAAAATGGTTTTAATGTTATTTGCGAAAAGCCTTTGACTACTTCCTATGAGGAAGCTAAAGAACTCGAGTCACTTCAGAAAAAGTACAACGCCATTTTTGCTGTCACCTACACCTATACGGGCTATCCGTTGGTTCGTCATATGAAACATATGATTGCGGCTGGAGAATTGGGAGAAATACATAAAATAGATGTTCAATACTACCAAGGCTGGATTAATCCTGTAATTCACGATCCTGAGATGCGTAAAACTGTCTGGAGATTAGATCCTAAAAAAGCAGGAATCAGTTCTTGTATGGGAGACATAGGAACACACGCTTTTCAAATGGCCGAATATCTTACTGGAATGGAAATCAAATCATTGCTTTCTGATTTAAACAATTTATATGAAGACAATACTTTAGACATAGATGGAACAGTTTTAATTCGTTTTTCTGATAAATTCAAAGGAGTTCTTCGAGCAAGTCAGATCGCTACTGGAGATGAAAATAACATCACAGTCGCCATTTACGGTAAAAAAGGCGCTTTCAGATGGGAGCAAGAAAACCCAAATTATTTGTACCATTTAAAGGATGACGAGCCAAGAAGGGTAATCAAGCCTGGAAACGCATATGTCTCTGAGATTGGAGCTGACGGAACAAAATTGCCTGGTGGACACCCCGAAGGAATTTTTGATGCTATGGGTAATATTTACAAAGGAGTCGCCAAGGCGATTCGAGGAGAAGATTTTTATGATGGAGAATTTCCAACCATGAAAGATGGTGTCCGTGGAATGCTATTTATCGAAAAAGTTGTTGAATCAAATAAAAATGGAAACGTATGGGTCAGCATGGAAAATCAATGAAAACAATAAAAGGGCCAGCGGTTTTTTTAGCTCAGTTTGTCGATAAAGAAGCTCCTTTCAACACCCTTGATGGTATGTGCAAATGGGCTGCCGATCTAGGATATAAAGGAATTCAAATTCCAACATGGGAAACCTTTCTTATTGACCTAGACAAGGCCGCTGAAAGTCAAACTTATTGTGATGAACTCAAAGGTAAAGTCAATTCCTATGGACTTGAAATCACAGAACTGTCAACCCACCTTCAAGGTCAGTTGGTTGCTGTTCACCCAGCCTATGATTTGATGTTTGATAATTTTGCGCCTGATGCTTATAAAAACAATCCTAAAGCCAGAACCGAATGGGCCATTAAAACCTTAAAAAATGCAGCGATTGCTTCTCGCCGATTAGGTCTGAATGCACATGCAACATTTTCGGGGGCACTACTCTGGCACACATGGCATCCTTGGCCTCAAAGGCCAGTGGGTTTGGTTGAAATGGGATTTAAAGAATTGGCTAAAAGATGGTTGCCCATACTAGACACTTTTGATGAAAACGGAGTAGATGTTTGTTATGAAATTCACCCAGGAGAGGACCTTCATGATGGGGTGACTTTTGAACGTTTCTTAAAAGAAACTGGAAATCACAAACGTGTAAACATCCTTTATGACCCCAGTCATTTTGTATTACAACAATTAGATTATCTGGAGTATATCGATCATTATCATTCATTTATAAAATCCTTTCACGTAAAAGATTCTGAGTTCCGACCAAATGGAAAGAAAGGAGCTTTTGGAGGTTATGGAGATTGGATTGATCGCGCCGGAAGATATCGATCACTGGGCGATGGTCAGATTGACTTTAAAAGTATTTTTACCAAACTCACAGAATATGGATGTGATGTTTGGGCAGTGATGGAATGGGAGTGCTGTATAAAAAGTCCCGAACAAGGAGCCCGCGAAGGAGCGCCTTTCATTCAGTCGCATATTATTGAAGCTACTCAAAAAACTTTCGATGATTTTGCAGGTTCTGAAATTGATGAAAAACACCTTAAAAAAATATTAAACCTTTAAAAACTAATTAAATGAAAAAGTTATTATTAATCAGTACAGTTGCATTATTATTCGCTTGCAAGCAGGCACCAAAAAAAAAATCAGTTGATATTGTTGAAGCTCCAATAGTGGAAGCGATCCCAGAATGGACAAGCCTTTTTGACGGCAAATCTTTTGACGGATGGCACAAATACAATAGCACGGTGATGAGTGCTGCTTGGTCAATTGTCGATGGTGCAATGGTTTTCGATCCAGCGCTTAAATCAAGTAAAAAAGAAAATGATGATATCGTTACTAACAAGGAGTTTACCAGTTTTGAGCTTTCTTTAGAGTGGAACATTTCAGAAGGAGGAAACAGTGGAGTCTTTTGGGCGGTTAATGAAGGAGAAGCCTATGGAAAGCCCTACTCAACGGGCCCAGAAATCCAGGTCTTGGACAACGAGCGTCACCCTGATGCTTTGGCCAATCCTAAATTTCACCAAGCGGGTGCCTTATACGATATGGTACAACCGACTAAGGATGTTTGTAAAGTTGCCGGAGAATGGAATCATATTGTTGTGATGATCAATCACAAAACCAACCAAGGAAGTGTTACTCAAAACGGTGTTGAGATCGTTACCTTTCCTGTTTCTGGTGAGGGCTGGGACAACTTAGTTGCCAATTCAAAATTTTCTGAATGGGAATACTTTGCTAAATTCAAAACTGGAAAAATTGGTCTTCAAGATCATGGAGATATGGTTTCTTACAGAAATATTAAAATTAGAGAACTTTAAACACCCACATGATTCAATCAATGACTGGCTTCGGAAAAGCCGAAAGGCAATTCGATAATAAAAATATTTCTGTAGAATTAAGGTCTTTAAATAGTAAAAGTTTAGACCTTAATACAAGGCTTCCTTATCATCTCAAAGAGATTGAAAATCAATTAAAAAAGACGATAGGAGAAGCCCTCGTAAGAGGGAAGGTGGACCTGTCATTACATATTGAAAACACAAACCTGTCCAATGCAAAGACAATTAACGTCAATACTGTTAATCAATACATTGACCAGCTCAGTCAGATACAAGATGGAAATCGGTTCGAACTCTTAAAAGTTGCCATGCGACTTCCAGATGTCTTAAAAACTGATCTTGAAGATTTAAATGATTTGGAGGTGATTGCTATTAAAGATTTGTTGAATGTCGCTGTGAAGCATCTAAACTCGCACCGTCTTGACGAAGGGAAAACTCTTGAAATTGAATTCTTAAAACGCTTAGAAGCACTGAGAAATTTATTGGCTGAAGCCGAGGAAATTGATCCCGAAAGAACTCAAAAAGTGAGTGATAGACTCAAGGATAATTTAAATGACTTGAAAGTAGAAATCGACCAAAATCGCTTTGAACAAGAGTTGATTTACTATCTTGAAAAGTATGACATTACGGAAGAAAAAGTTCGATTGAAAACACATATCGATTACTTTACAGAAACTCTTGATACTTCTGTTTCAAGTGGTAAGAAGTTAGGTTTCATCGCTCAGGAAATGGGTCGAGAGATCAACACCATTGGATCAAAAGCCAACCATGTCGCACTTCAAAAAGTTGTGGTGCAGATGAAAGATGAATTGGAAAAAATAAAAGAACAATTGCTCAACGTTTTATAATTGAAAAAAGGAAAACTGATTGTTTTTTCGGCCCCTTCTGGAAGTGGTAAGACAACACTTGTTAATGCGCTTTTGCAAAAAAACCTGCCTCTATCCTTTTCCATTTCTGCCACTTCTAGAAAACCCAGAGCGGGCGAGGTTGACGGAAAGGATTATTATTTCTTAGGCTCAGAAGACTTTAAAAATAAGATTGATCGGGAAGAGTTTGTTGAATTTGAAGAAGTCTATGCCGATAAATATTATGGCACTCTTAAATCTGAAATAGAAAGAAATTGGGAGGCAGGAAAGCATGTGATTTTTGACATTGACGTGATGGGAGGATTGAACATCAAATCCCAATATCCGCAGGAAACACTAGCTCTTTTTATTCAGCCACCCAATAAAGCAGTATTAGAGGAGCGATTGCGTTCGAGAGGTACTGAGAGTGAAGCCGAAATACAAGAGCGTGTTGCAAAGGCAGAAAAAGAACTTAATGCTGCTCCGAAATTTGACAGTATTGTCATTAACGATAATTTGGATTTGGCAATCAAGGAGGTTTGTGAAAAAGCAGAGCACTTTTTAAAATCCTAATGAAAAAAATTGGACTTTATTTTGGGTCGTTTAATCCAATCCATAAGGGACATCTAAGCTTGGGAAATTATTTTTCACAGCAAACAGGTCTCAATGAAGTTTGGTTTGTAGTTAGCCCGCAAAATCCTTTTAAAGTGAATGAAGTCTTGCTAGAGGGCCAGCATCGATTGGAAATGGTTCGCCTTGCTATGGAGAATCAATCCCGTTTAAAAGTAATTGATGTTGAGTTTTTACTTCCTACCCCAAATTATACGATTGACACTTTAGAATATTTTTATGAAAACCATCCCAATGATCAATTTGTGTTACTTATGGGAGAAGATAATCTGATTCATTTTGATCAGTGGAAAGAATACCGACGGATTTTAGATCTCGTTCAAATATATGTCTACCCGAGAACGCATGAAATTGGATTTCCAGAGAACTTGCTACATCATGAGAAAATACAGTTGGTCAATGCTCCAAAATTGGACTTTGCCTCAAAAAATATCAGAAAAATCCTACAGGAGGGTGAATCCGTTAAATCCTTAATGCCACATGCCAGCTGGGTATACTTACAGAAAAATAGTTTTTATAAATAATTTATCGTTCCTTTTATTTTAATAATAGAAAACTAGAAGAAACGAACCGGAGTTTCAATTTGTATTGGTCTAGGATTATGTTTTCAAAGAACAAAACCACTCTTTTTTGTTAGTTGTATCCTCCTCGGAATATTACTGGACACCTTATTGGGGTTGGTGTCCTAAAAAAGGGAATTAAACTATCAATACTTAGTCTCCAAAAACACTTCCTTTACCAGTCGCTGGGTCAAGACTTCTCGACTCCAAGATTCAATGTTTGGAAAGTCATTTCGTAGTGTTTCTTTTTTAGCAGCAAGCTGACCGACAAATGTTTGAATTCCATCTCGATCGTTAGCATCCAACATTTTGGCAAAAGACCCCTTGGAAATAAATTTTCCTGCCTCTGAATTTGGATCACCGATGGATAATACAGGAACATGAGTCGCCATATACTCTAGTAATTTTCCAGAAATCATCTGAGTTTGAGCCCCCGTAAAAATAAAGTTTAACAAAAGATGCGCGCTTTTCATCAAACCAATGGCTTCTTTATGAGACAAATAACCTTGATAAACCACCTCAACTTTCGGAAGAGCAGCTCGAATGTTTGTAATAATTTCTGGAGCGATCTTTCCGGCTAAAGAAAATCGGATAGCCTGTTGATCGGCTATATTATTTAAAGCATGGAGTACCGAATCATAGGCTTGATTTTGGGTCAATAAACCCGTGTAAACGACATGGAATACCTCCTTGGGTTTTGTTGCTTGAACTTCTTGCATCAATTGGACATCATAGCCGTTGGGTATAGAAACAAAGTTTTGATTCGGAGCTTTGACGCTAAGTTGATTGTGAAGTGCCCCACCTACAGTGGTCAAAACACCATTTGCAGTTTGGAGTACTTTATTTTCCAAAAGCGCATCTTTTTGAATTGCTTTTTGAGAACGATATAAATCCTTGCTATAAAAAATTTCTGTCCACGGATCACGAAAATCGACCCACCAGTTTAAGTCAAACTGAGCTTTCAGTTGAAGTCCTACCAAGTGTGTAGAATGGGGAGGACCCGTCGAAATTAAATGGGAAATAGATTCTTCTTTTAATACTTTTTGAGCTGCTTTTACGGCAAAAGATACCCAGCCTTTTCGAGCATCGGGGATAAAATAGTTCCCACGAATGTAGGTGGCTAGTTTTCCCAACAAGCTCTGGCGTTTTACTTCTCCTTGTGGCAATCCTTTTTGAGAGTTTCCTGAAGTAAGCAGAGAATACCATCGCAAGGGTTCGCGGGTAGTTGTTTTGATTACCCTAATGTCTGCAACTTCTTCCAACAAGCTTTCGTCCCAAACAGGATAGGAAGCTTGCTGTTCATCGACGGTTATAATAATAGGTTCCCAGCCTAGTTTTTTTAAATATTTGGCAAAATACATCCAGCGTTGAACTCCCGATCCTCCAGAGGGAGGCCAGTAATAAGTAAAAATTAAAACTTTCTTATTGGATTTCAATGGCTAAAATTATTCTCTAAAATAATCCTTTTGAAGTTAACGGTTATATAACTTTTTTTTCCAAAGCGGAACCGAAGAACAGGCTTCCCCATAGAAAATACTTTTGGCTACCCCTTGCAGCTTTGCTAACAATTGAATATAAGCGTTTTGGGGGATTTTTTTTTCACTACATCCTTTAACAATAATGGGCTTACCTTCAAAAGAAGAAACGTCTAAATCTTCAATCACTTTAAGGAAAATATGGTTTTCTAAATCAGGTTTATCTCCTAAAAAAACATCTTTTGCGATGAGATTAAGGTGGGTCGCGATTAAAAGCGATGCCCATGCAGGAAGGATTGCATCAGTAGTGCATCCAATTGCAACATAACTGTCCTGATACTGTTCCCAATTGTGATTTTTGGCTTGCTGTCTAAAATCTTTTTCTCTAAGAATAATCCCTTGATCTAGCCACTGGCTTATGTCAAAAAAATGTCGTTGCCCATTGGGATAAAAATCTTCAAGATCAATTGTTATTAATTTACTTTCAGCAACTCTATTGACAATATCCTCAGCCATTTTATAAAAATCCGAGTTCTAATTTTGCCTCTTCACTCATCAATTCTCTAGTCCAAGGGGGATCGAAGGTGATTTCAACCTCAGCGTCTTTGACTTCATTGAGTGATTTTACCTTTTCCTCAACTTCTCGGGGTAAGGTTTCGGCCACAGGACAATTGGGCGTTGTCAAAGTCATTAATATTTTAACATCAAAGTCTTCGTTAACAAAAACGTCATAGATTAATCCTAACTCATATATATCTACTGGAATTTCAGGGTCATAAATGGTTTTAAGTACTAACAAAATTTTATCGCCTAATTCAGTCGTACTGATTGTTTCTTCTGACATAATTTTAATGTTAGTTTAATTGTGTTTTGAATGCCAGGGCATACATTTTAATTTGTTTTATCATCGAGACCAAACCATTCGCTCTTGTGGGGGAAAGGTGTTCCTTTAATCCAATTTTATCAATGAAATCATTATTTGCATTTAAAATCTCGTCTGGATGTTGGTTAGAATAAGCACGAATTAAAATTGCAATAATTCCTTTGGTTATGATGGCATCACTATCTGCCGTGAATATTAATTTTGTTCCCTGAAGATCAGCATGCACCCAAACCTTACTTTGACATCCTTTAATGATGTAATCGTCGCTCTTAAATTTAGAAGCAATCAGGGGTAAGGATTTTCCCAATTCGATCATGTATTCATACCGCTGCATCCAATCATCAAACATTGAAAACTCTTCTATAATATCGTTTTGAACTGCTTTAATCGTCTCCATAATCAAAATTAATAATTTATTGTAACATGGTAATCGCCTTTTTTAAGGCAACAACCATCAAATCAATTTCTTCGAAAGTATTGTAAAAAGAAAAGGAAGCTCGAACTGTTCCAGGGATTTTATAAAAATCCATTATCGGTTGAGCGCAGTGATGTCCCGTTCTGACAGCGATCCCCATTTTGTCTAGAATACTTCCAATGTCATAGGGATGAATCGTTCCAACATTGAAAGAGATTACCGCGGTTTTATGAGCAGCCTCTCCATATATTTTTAAACTCGGGATTTTCATAAGTTCTTTGGTTCCATAAACCAGTAACTCTTCTTCATAGGCTGCTATATTTTCCATCCCAATACTGTTCATATAGTCTAAGGCAGCTCCAAAAGCAATTACACCAGAAATGTTTGGCGTTCCTGCTTCAAATTTGTGAGGCAAACCGGCATAGGTGGTCTTTTCAAAAGTAACCTCAGCGATCATCTCTCCCCCTCCTTGATAGGGTGGTAGTTTCTCCAATGCTACTTGTTTTCCGAAAAGCATACCGACTCCAGTAGGGCCACACAGTTTATGAGCAGAAGTGACATAATAATCGACGTTTAAAGACTGAACATCCGCTTGAATGTGTGGAGATGCTTGCGCACCATCAACTAAAACCTCAGCACCTACTGCATGTACTTTTTCAATGATTTCAGCAATGGGATTGACCGTTCCTAACGCATTGGAAACATGATTTACAAAAACCAGTTTGGTTTTATCAGAAAGTAATTTATCTAGTTCGTCAAGGATTAAAACACCTTGTTCATCCATGGAAATCACTTTCAGAATTGCACCCGTTCGCTCGCAAAGCATTTGCCAAGGAACAATATTTGAGTGGTGTTCTAAAGCAGAAACAAGAAGTTCGTCTCCTGCTTTTAAAAGCTCAGAATATCCACTGGCAATGATATTGATGCTGTGGGTTGTTCCTGAGGTGAAAATAATCTCATAAGGGTGAGCGGCATTAAAATGAGACTGGATTTTTTGTCTGGCCGCTTCATATGAATCCGTTGCTTCTTGACTAAGGCTGTGCACCCCACGGTGGATATTTGCGTTGTAGTTTTTATAATAATCAACAATGGTGTCGATTACTTGAATTGGGGTTTGAGACGTAGCTGCATTATCAAAATAAACCAAAGGATAGCCATTTACTTGTCGCTCAAGAATGGGAAAGTCTTTTCTTATTTTTTTTACATCTATCATTTATAAACCTAATCCTAAATTAACTCCTAATTTATTAGCAATCAAAAGATTAATCCTTTTTTTAAGAATTGGAATTTCTACACTCTCCAGTACATTATTTGCAAAAGCATAGGTCATCAAAGCTTTAGCTTCTTTCTCAGGAATCCCACGAGAGCGTAGGTAAAATAAAGCATCATTGTCTAGTTGGCCCACAGTACATCCATGAGAACATTTAACATCGTCAGCAAATATTTCGAGCTGTGGCTTAGTGTTCACTGTAGCTTTATCATCCAAAAGGATGTTGTTATTCTGCTGGAAAGCATTTGTTTTTTGAGCCAATCTATCAACAAATATTTTTCCATTAAAAACGCCTTTAGATTTTCCCGTAAAAACGCCTTTGTAGTCTTGATGACTTTCACAATTTGGCTGAGAATGATCTACTAAAGTAAAATGATCAACATGTTGTTTTTCTTCAAGAATGGTTATTCCTTTTAACGTAGAGTCGCAATGCTCTCCCTTGTGATAAAAATTGAGATTATTACGAATCAATTTTCCACCTAATGAAAAGGTGTGTACTTTAACATTACTATTTTTATCTTGAGAAATATAAGTATTGTCAATCAAAGAAGCAGATGTCAAGTCATTCTGTATTTTATAATAGTCAAGAAGTGCATCCTGATGCGCATAGATTTCAGTAACCGAGTTGGTGACGACATCATGTTCTTTAAGGCTCTGATGGCGTTCTATTATCTGTACCTGAGCATTTTGATCGACTACAATCAAGTTTCTAGGCTGCAACCAAAGTGATTTTTCTTCTCCTGTAGAAAAATGTATTATTTCAATTGGCTTTTCAGCCACCGTCTCTTTGGGAATATAAACATAGGCTCCCTCTCGCGTATAGGAGGTGTTTAAGCAAGTGAGACTGTCTCCTTGGTTTGCGATTTTATTAAAATACGTATTAATTAAATCTCTGTACTTTGATTTTGTAAGTGCCGCTGACATTAAACAAACATCCAACCCGTCATGAGTTGTGTTTGAAAGAAATGGGCTGTAAACACCATCTATAAAAACCACCTTATAGGTGTCGATTTCGTAAAGAAAATATTTTTTAACTTTTTGTAAATCTATACTTGTTTCCGCTTTTGGAAATAAGGCATAATCCTTTCTAATTAATGTATTGAGAGAAGTATATTTCCAATCTTCATCTTTACGAGTTGGAAACCCCTTCGCCTCAAAAGTCTCTAAGGAATCGATTCGCAGTTGATGAATGGGATCAGTAAGATCAATTTCTTCTTCAAACGCGATATGTGATGCTAATAGTTTTTCTTGAAAATCCATATAGATTAAGCCAATTCTTTTATCCAATCATATCCTTTGGCTTCTAATTCTAGTGCCAAATCTTTAGTTCCCGATTTCACAATTTTACCGTCAAAAATGACGTGTACAAAATCAGGGACGATATATTCTAATAGTCTTTGATAGTGAGTGATTACAACAATTGCATTGTTTTTACTCCTTAATTTATTGACACCATTGGCGACAATTTTCAAGGCATCAATGTCCAATCCAGAGTCAGTTTCATCAAGTATTGAAAGCTTTGGCTCTAGCATGGCCATCTGAAAAATTTCATTTCGTTTTTTCTCTCCTCCTGAAAAACCTTCATTTAAGGAACGTGAAAGAAAACGAGAATCAATTTCAAGTAATGCTGATTTTTCTCTAATTTTTTTAAGCATTTCATTCGCCGGCATGTTTTCTAATCCATGCGCTTTTCTATTTGCATTGATGGCTGTTTTGATAAAGTTGGTAACACTTACGCCAGGGATTTCCACTGGGTATTGAAAGGAAAGAAAAATTCCATTGTGAGCGCGCTCTTCAGCATTCATCTCGGAGAGGTCTTCGCCTTCTAACAGCATCGTACCTTCTGTTACTTCATAGTCATGGTGACCTGCAATTACAGAAGAAAGTGTGCTTTTTCCAGAACCATTTGGTCCCATGATTGCGTGAACTTCTCCTGGCTTTACATCAAAATCAATTCCATTTAATATTTTTTTGCCTTCTACTTGAGCATGAAGGTTTTCAATTGTGATCATACTTTTTGATTTATCCTACGGATCCCTCTAATGAGATTTCTAATAATTTTTGTGCTTCCACGGCAAATTCCATGGGCAGCTTATTTAATACTTCTTTACTAAAACCGTTTACAATCAAAGCAATTGCCTTTTCAGGATCAATTCCTCTTTGGTTACAATAAAAAACTTGGTCTTCACCGATTTTACTAGTAGTCGCTTCGTGCTCGATTTGAGCAGAGTTATTTCTCACCTCTATGTAAGGAAAGGTGTGAGCACCGCAATCATTCCCCATTAATAGAGAATCACACTGAGAAAAATTTCGAGCATTGATTGCGCGAGGATGCACCTGTACTAAACCTCGATAGCTATTTTGAGATTTCCCTGCAGAAATACCTTTAGAAATGATCGTACTTTTTGTGTTTTTACCAAGGTGAATCATTTTGGTTCCGGTATCAGCTTGCTGATAATTATTGGTCAATGCAATAGAATAAAATTCTCCTATAGAATGATCCCCTTTGAGTATACAAGAAGGATATTTCCAAGTAACAGCTGAACCTGTTTCAACCTGCGTCCAAGATATTTTAGAATGGGTGTGACAAATACCTCTTTTGGTTACAAAATTGTAAACACCTCCAACACCATCTTTTCCTCCAGGGTACCAGTTCTGAACGGTTGAATATTTTATTTCGGAATGATCCAAAGCAACGAGCTCTACCACAGCAGCATGCAGCTGATTTTCATCTCTAGAAGGAGCAGTACACCCTTCAAGGTAACTTACATAACTCGATTCATCTGCGATAACCAAAGTTCTTTCAAATTGACCGGTACCGGCCTGATTTATCCTGAAATAGGTAGACAATTCCATCGGACAACGTACTCCTTTTGGGATATAACAGAATGAACCGTCGGAGAATACCGCCGAATTGAGTGCAGCATAAAAGTTATCCTTAACAGGAATAACACTTCCAATATACTTTTTAACCAATTCAGGATGGTCCTGAATCGCTTCTGAAATTGAGCAAAATATAATTCCTTTTTCGCCCAACGTCTTTTTAAAAGTAGTTGCTACAGAAACTGAATCTACAACAATATCCACAGCAACTCCTGCCAATTTCTTTTGCTCGTCTAGAGAGATCCCTAACTTTTCAAAAGTGGCGAGTAATTCAGGATCAACCTCATCAATACTTTCGTATTTATCTTTTTTTAAGGGTGCCGAATAATAGGATATTGCTTGAAAGTCAGGCTTTTTATAATGGACATTTGCCCAATCAGGTTCGTCCATTTTTTTCCAAGCTCGGAATGCTTCTAAACGCCATTGGGTCATCCATTTTGGCTCGTTTTTTTTAGCAGATATTCTTTCGACTATCTCTTCACTCAATCCAATCGGGAAAGTTTCGGAGTCAATGTCTGTATAGAAACCATATTCATATTCTTTGGTCTCTAATTCTTTCTTGAGTTCTTCCTCAGTATAAGCCATCGTTTTTTTGTGTTGTTTTTACAAAGAAAAACTTTCTCCGCACCCACAGGTTCTCTGTGCGTTTGGATTGTTAAATACAAATCCTTTTCCATTTAATCCTCCTGAGTATTCTAACGTAGTCCCCAATAGGTACAAAAGGCTTTTTTTGTCAACTAAAATCTTGACTTTATTGTCTTCGAAAAGACGGTCTTCCTCGGCTTTAGATTTATCGAAAGTGAGGTCATAAGAAAGTCCGGAACATCCGCCACTCTTAACCCCAACACGAACAAAATCTTGTACAGGGCTAAAGCCGTCTTCCTCCATTAATTGAGAGACTTTTTTGCGAGCACTTTTTGAAACTTTGATCATGAGATAATGGATTATTTACAATCAGTACAAATATAGCCAATTTGATTACATTTATTTAGATTAATTATCAATTCTATTGATAGTGAAATTATTAAAAACCTATTCCCATTTAGCAATAACAATATCTGTGTTTCCTTTATTCTTTATGAGGGGATTGTCAAGACTGTTACTCTGACCCACGACCAAGACACTGCCACTTGGTATTTTTAATAAATCATTTGCGAAATCCTCGCCATTCCCTCCCAATGTAAGGGATTTTAGAACTGTACCATTGGGGTGAATTTGCATCAAAAAAATATCATTTTCTCCAGCATTTAAAGAAAAATCCCCATCAGAACTTCTTGAATAACCCGTTAAAAATAAATATCCATCATAACCTTCGACCAATGACTTTCCCAAATCAAATTCAGATCCACCAAAGTTTAAAGACCGGATTAGGTTTCCAGAGCTATCAATTGTGAGTTGTAAAACATCGGATTCTCCTTTGGGGTTTTTAATGTCTTGGCCCTGACTAAAACTATTCCCAATAATTTTAAAATTACCTTCAAAATCTTCAATAACTCCAAAGGCTTTATCAATTAAACTCCCTCCAAAAGATTTTTCCCACAGCATTTCTCCTTCAGCATTAATCATCACTGCCCAAACATCATAACTTCCTTTGTTATTAGAAATATCAACATCATCACTTTCTGAAACTCCAACCATCAAAAAATCTCCATCAGTTGTCTGAAGTGAATCGTAGGATCTGTCATTGCTGGTTCCTCCAAAATAGCGCCGCCATTCGAGGTTGCCATTAGCATCTAGCTTGTGACACCAAAACTCTCCAGCGCCATGCCTGTTTCTAATGGCACTTCTTCCGTCGTTCCCTTCTCCACCAGAAGCGGTAACATCTAAAAAACCATTGAAAAAATAACCGCCATCAGCAGTTGAAATTACATTATATGCATGGTCGTGACCTTTAAAGCCATAAGTATTTTGCCATTCTATATTTCCTGATTTATCCACTTTCAAAATCCAATTGTCATGAAATCCTTTAGTGGGGTTGACGTCTCCGTCATGACTGCTTCTGTAACCCAACAATACAAAACCGCCATCTGGAGTTTGCAAAAGTGAATTCCCGAGATCGTCTCCCGAGCCTCCATAGATTTTTTTCCATAAAAGCGAACCGTCATCTTTCAATTTCATCAAAAACAAATCACGATCAGCGCTCGTTTTTTCAGAAAAATCTCCATCAGTGCTATTAGAGTTTCCAATGACTGCAAAACCTCCTTCGGATAGACTGATGATGGATTTTGCAATGTCTTCATTACTACCTCCATAGACTTTAACCCATGCCAATTCTCCCTTAAAGAGTTCTGGAACTTTCCAATTGGTAATAAGGTCGCTGTCGCAATTTATTAGAAGAAGTATTAGACCAAATACAGTTGTTTTTTTAAACACTATTCTGATTTTTTAACTAAAAACAAACCCTTATTTAAATCACTTATGAGGATCACTCCGCTTTCAAAAAACGGATAGACATTCCATACTCCAGCAAAAATACTTGAATTATCTTTTGGATAAGTATCAAAATATCCCACCTCTGACATTTGTTTGTTTTCAACGCTTTTAACATCAATGACTCTGATTCCAGCGGTATAGTTTGCCAAATAAAGCAAATCATTGATGACATACCCATTATGGTCAATGGCATTGGTTGCCCCCAGATAACTAAAGTGTAAAACAGGATTGTCCAAGTCCTCCAAGTCAAAGACCAGAGAACGGGTTCTTCCTCCAAATGTATATTCATCCCCTTCATCACCCATAATAAAAAAACGCTGATCTTCTGTAAACCATCCTTGGTGGGTATAAACAAGGTTTTGGTAAACAATAGAAGCAATAAAGGTTGGTTTTTTTTTATCTGTCACATCAAGAATGATAATATTGGATTCGTTTGATCCTATATAGATTTCCTTTCCTAAATAATCAGTATCAGGACCTTTGTAATTTACTATTTGGGCGTCATGCGTATACCCTCGCTCACCATAACCCCCAACAATTAGTGGATTTAGTGGATCCGCTAAGTCTAAAAAATAAACGCCCCCGTCGTATTTATTTTCACGATTAGTTCCGACGACGTAACCAAAGCCACTTTCTTCATTTATAAAAATATTATGCGCACTTTTGACGATATTTACAACACCATCTGAAGTGAAATTTTGCTCAGATTTTAATCCACGAAGTTTTGTTAAATCAAAAACTTGAACACCGTGATCTTTGGCTTCACTGACAATGTAAGCATAGTTTTTGTAGACCTTTATATCTCGCCATGAACTAGACTCTGTTGCCGTGGGAAGTTTTCCCAAATAAACTGGGTTTACCGGGTCGGATATGTCAACAAAACCGGTGCCATCGTTTAGCCCAATAATGGCATATTCTTTAGCTGTATCTGAATCTGTCCAACCCCAACTGTCATTCGCTTCTTCACTTTTAAATATATAAAGAGGGATTCGCGCCATTAAATCATATCCATTACAAGGATACTCTCCTGCAAAACCATCGATGCAAAGAGTTTTTGTTGTCGTTTCTGTTACTGTGAAATCGACAGGCATTTTCGGCACATCCACAATTGGATCTTTAGAATCCAGAAAATCACTGTAAGTCTCCTCCGTTTCGCAAGAAAAAAAAACAAAGAAAAAGAGAAATACAAGACCAATACCTGTAAACTTCATTTGGGATATGTTTATATAAAGATATTCTTTTCATTTTATTTTACACAAAATTTAAAGCTTGATGCGAATCTGATTAAATCCTCTTATTTTTACAACATGTTTGAAAACAAAAACCAAAGTCGCACGCCTTTATCCCAAATGGGAGAATTCCAATTGATTGAGCACCTAACAAAAACATTTTATTTATCGCACAAAAGCAGCATAAAAGGAGTGGGCGACGATGCTGCCGTTTTAAAACTAAATAAAAATCAAACAGTTGTAACAACAGATTTATTGGTTGAAGGGGTTCATTTTGATTTGAGTTACATGCCTTTAAAACATTTAGGATATAAGGCGGTTATGGTCAACCTTTCGGATGTTTATGCAATGAACGCAGAAGCCACTCAAATTACTGTTTCTATTGCAGTTTCTAATCGCTTTACTCTGGAGGCTGTTGGGGAGTTGTATGCCGGAATCGCTTTGGCTTGTAAAAATTATAAAATAGATTTGGTTGGCGGAGATACTTCGAGCAGTAAAACTGGACTGATTATTTCCGTTACTGCTTTGGGTCAGGTTGCCAAAGAAAAAACAACCTACCGATCAGGTGCTCGGCCGAATGACATATTGGTGGTAAGTGGGGATCTTGGGGGAGCTTATCTAGGACTTCAAGTCTTAGAGCGTGAAAAAGCTGTTTTTCAAGTCAATCCAAATGCACAACCCGATTTATCTAATTATGCTTATTGTGTTGAGCGACAATTAAAACCAGAAGCTAGAAAAGATATTGTTGAACTTCTAAAAGATTTGGAAATTGTTCCCAATGCAATGATCGATATCAGTGATGGGCTTTCCTCTGAAATCCATCATCTGTGTAAGTCTTCTAATTTGGGATGTCAAGTTTTTGAAGAAAAACTACCCATTGACCCTCAGGCACTTTCAACTGCCGAAGAGTTCAAGATGAACAGCACTACGGCGGTATTAAACGGTGGAGAAGATTACGAACTTTTAATGGCAATCAAACAGTCTGATTTTGATAAAATGGAAAATCATCCTTTATTAACGCCCATCGGTCACTTTACTGAACAGAACGGCTCTTGTAATTTAATTACTGGCTTAGGGCAATCCATAAAAATGGAGGCACAAGGTTGGAAGAATTTTGATAAAGATTAGTTTATCTAGCCCCCTAAACCTACATCTAAGCACATCATTACAATAAATCCTCCAATAAATCCAAGCGTTGCTATATCGGTATATTTATCCTGTTGGGTTTCAGGAATCACTTCTTCTACAACAACAAAGATCATCGCGCCCGCGGCAAAAGCGAGTGCATAAGGCAAAATTGGGGTGAAAAATGTTACTGCTACAGCACCCAAAACTGCGGCTATGGGTTCAACAACAGCAGACAGTTGTCCATACCAAAAACTTTTTCTACGGCTCAAACCCTGTCTTCTTAAAGGCATCGAAACTGCCATTCCCTCTGGAAAGTTTTGAATTCCAATACCAAGTGCTAAAACAACTGCTCCAGCAATAGAGGCTTCGGGAATTCCGGTGGCAACTCCTCCAAATAATACACCAACAGCCAAACCTTCCGGAATGTTGTGTAATGTAATGGCCAAAACCAAAAGTGTTGTGCGATGCCAAGGGGTTTTTATCCCTTCTGTTTCTTTAAAATTTATATGAATATGTGGCAAAACCTTATCCAATGCGAAAATAAATAAAGCCCCTAAAGCGAAACCTATTGCGGCGGGCATGACTTTTATAAACCCCTCCCCTTCACTCATTTCTATTCCAGGGGCAAGCAAACTCCAAAAACTGGCTGCGACCATCACTCCTCCAGTGAAACCCAACATCCCATCTAAAAAAGCTCTATTTAATGTTTTAAAGAAAAAAACAAATGAGGCACCCAAAGCGGTCAAAAACCATGTAAAAATAGTAGCATAAAGAGCTCCCCTTATTGGGCTTATGCTTCCAAAATATTCAATAATTATATCCATAAATCAAAAACGATTAAGAGTTGGTAAATGTATATATAATTTAAACATTTTAATTCGTTCTAACTTGGATTCATTACTTTTAGATTGTCTGATGAAAAATAAGAAATACGACTATATTATTTGTGGAGGAGGCGCATCAGGGTTATTACTTGTTTCCCGTATCTGTGTAGACCCTTATTTTAAGAACAAGTCAATCCTATTAATAGAAAAGGAATCAAAAATAACGAACGACAGAACTTGGTGTTTTTGGGAGGAAAATGAGGGTGATCTTGAGGTAATAATTCACAAAAAATGGAACCACGCACATTTTGCTGCCGAAGGTTTTGAAATGGATTTTCCGCTAAAACCCTTTCAATATAAAATGATCAGAAGTATTGATTTTTATCTTTTAGTTAATGAGAAACTCAAGTCTTATGCTCAACTTGAACAGGTTCAAGAAAACATAGTTGAGATTGATCATCAAACCAACAGCGTAAAAACAGCCATAAATCAATACGAAGGGTGTCTTATTTTTTCTAGTATTTATGATCCAAGTACACTTTACAATCAGTCGAAGTATCCAGTGCTTCAACAACATTTTGTTGGACAGGTCATCGAAACAAATGCGCCTTGTTTTGATCCTGATAAATTAGAGTTTATGAATTTTGATATTCCCCAGAAAGGGAATACTCGTTTCATGTATTTACTCCCTTTTTCTCCAACCAAAGCTTTGGTCGAATACACACTTTTCTCAAAAGACCTTTTAGAGAAGGAGGAATATATTGCTGAAATCGAAATATTTCTTAAGGAAATACCCACCCAAGGTTATAAAATTATTGAACAAGAAGAAGGACAAATTCCTATGACATGTTATCGATTTGACCTTAACAATACAGAACGTTTACTTCACATTGGCACTGCAGGCGGATGGACCAAGCCGAGCACGGGCTATACCTTTCAAAGGATCAATGAAAAGACCAAGGAATTGATTCAACATTTAAAACAAAACAAACCTCTAGATCAGTTTGGAAACAGAAACCGGTTTTGGTTTTACGATTTACTTTTTATTGATGTACTTGCAAACAACAATGCAGAAGGTGCTAATCTTTTTAAGCGAATGTTTAAAAACAACACACCGCAAACCATCTTCAAATTCTTGGATGAAAAAAGCAACTACTGGGAGGAATTAAAAATTATGCGCTCTTTTAAGGTAGCCCAATTTATAAAAGCATTAGCTAAACGTTTATTTTAATGATCTCGGTTCATCAACCACTGCTTAAGTGCTACAAACTTTTGCTTTTGTTCCTCAGAAATGGAGATAGCGCCTAGTTTTTCGTCTGCCTTTTTCGCGTAATCGGAAATCAAGTCTCGAGTTGAGCTTCTCGCTTCTGTAACTTCAAAGAGTGCTTTGACTTCTGCGATTTTTTGGTTAGCAGCTATTTCATCTCCACTACTTAGGAGTTCGTTGAGACGGTCTTGCTGCTGTTGAGTTCCTTTTTTCAAGGCAAGGTGGTACAAAATGGTTTTTTTGTTTTCCAAAATATCTCCTCCCACCTGTTTACCAAAAGTTTCTGGGTTTCCAAAAGCATCTAAATAATCATCTTGTAATTGAAAAGCCAATCCCAACTGAATTCCAAAATCGTAGAAAAGTTGACAATCTGTTTCAGAAGCTAGGGCTATAGCAGCTCCCATTTTCAAGGCACAACCAACCAATACAGCTGTTTTCAATCTTATCATTTCAATATAATCTTCTTGACTTACATCGTTTAATTTTTCAAAATCAATGTCATATTGTTGCCCTTCGCAAACCTCAAGCGCAGTCCTGCTGAGCAATTTATTGAGCTTTACAAACATCAAAGGGGGATAATCTTCAAGTAACTGATAGGCCCTAATCAACATTGCATCACCAGAAAGTATGGCGGTATTGATGTCCCATTTTTCATGAACAGTGATCTTTCCACGACGCAAGGGTGCGTCGTCCATAATGTCATCATGCATAAGGGTGAAGTTATGAAAAACCTCAACGGAAAGTGCTGCAGGCAAAGCTTCTTTAGGTTTTGCACCAAAGCTTTCAGCCGCCATTAGGGTTAAAAAAGGACGGATTCTTTTGCCTCCTAATTCTAAAATATAATCAATGGGGAGGTAAAGATTTTGTGATGATTTTGTGATTTTAAAATCTTCAAGAAAGGGATTCAAAAGTTCATTATACTGCTTGAAAATTTCCATCTAAAAATAAGTTTTTTGTAAAAATACAGCACGAGTGTTAAACCTAAGAAAATAAAAGGAAAAACTTTGAAAACTTTTTAGGTATTAAAAGTTTTCTTGGTTAATTTTGCACAAATATTTTTGGTGAAAAAAGAAATTATAAATCAATCCGCCCTAATGTTTCTTGAGTACGGAACAAAGAGTGTCACAATGGATGACATCGCTGAGCGAATGCACATCTCTAAAAAAACAATTTATTCTCATTTTGAAGACAAGCCTTCACTAGTTAGAGCAGCTGTTTTTCAAATTTTTGATCAAGCCAAGTCGCAAATATTTAAAATTCAAGATGAATCTGAAAACTCCATCATTGCAATTTATGAAATTAAAAAAATCGCGGTTCAAATTTTAGCAAAAAAAAATAGTTCTGTTCAATATCAGCTTCAAAAGTATTATCCAAAAATTCATGATGAATTAAGGAAAATGGAATTAGATACCTTAGGAGCAAGTTTTGAAAAAAGCATAAATAAAGGAATAAAAAAAGAACTGTTTAGAGCTTCTATAGATCCTCAATTTATAACCCGTATTTACTTTAACGGGTTTGCAGGCATTCGAAACATAAAATTGTTTTCTCCTAAAGACTATAAAATTGACCAATTAATAGATCAATACATCGACTATCACCTTAGGGCAATCGTAACGCCCAAAGGTTTGTCATTTTTAGAAAGTTATAACTCAAATAAAAACCATGAAAATTAATTTATTTTTGATCTTGACACTCCTGACGAGCTTCGCTAGGGGGCAAGATCTTCCAGAATCTCTGACCTTGGAAGAGGCCATTACTTTTGGATTAAATAACAATAGCGCGATTGTCAATGCTGATTTAGAAATCCAAAAGGCCTACAAGGAGAAGTGGAAAACCATTGCCATTGGTTTACCGCAAATTAGCGCTGAAGCCAATTATCAAAACTTCCTAGAAAGACCTGTTTCATTAGTTCCAGCTGAATTTTTTGGCGGAATCCCAGGGGAGTTTTCTGAACTTACCTTTGGAACGAAGCAAAACTTAATTGGGACGGTAAGGTTAGAACAACTCATTTTTGATGGATCCTACTTGGTAGGGTTGGAAGCAATTAAGGTTTATTTAAACATTTCTGAAAACTTGTTTAAGAAAACTACTTTGGAGGTGAAAAAGCTTACGGTAACGACATATACATCAGTATTACTGGCAGAATACAATGTGAGTTTTTTAGAAAAAAATATAGCAAAACTGGAAGGTAATTTGACCGAAGTTCATCAGCTTTTCAAAAACGGTTTTGAAGAAGAGGAAAGTGTGGAGCAAATTCGTTTGACCCTATCGAGCATCAATTCTCAATTAAAATATGCTAAAAACTTTATTAAAATCACAAAGGAAATACTCAAGTTCGTCATTGGTTATCCTTTAGATCAAAAGCTAGTTCTTTCGAGTGGTGTGGAAGATATTTTTAGCGAGGCCAGCCTGTTGACTGATAAACCTGACGCTGTTATTATCATTAACAATATTGATATTCAGATTGCTGAAAATAAAATGAAATCTGACGCGCTTCTTTTTAAATTAGAGAAATCAAAGAGTTTGCCAAAGCTTAGGGCTTTTATTAATGGGACTTATACGGGTAATAGCAATGAGTTCACTTTTACAGAGAATTCTCAAAAATGGTTTGGCTCGTCCCTGGTGGGGGTGAAACTCAATATTCCTATTTTCAGTTCGCTGGGAAGATCTGCAAATACTCAAAAAGCAAGAATAACCCTAGAACAGGCCAAAACAAATCTTAATGAAGTTCAAAACAGAATTCAAATTGAGGTAAATGCAGCCCTAAACGATTATCAATTGGCCATTGAAAATTATTTTACGGAAAAGGAAAACTTAAGATTAGCCGAGCGTATTGAAAAGAAAAACCAAACCAAATATTTTGAAGGAATGGTCAGTTCTTTTGAGTTAAGACAAGCCCAGTTGCAACTTTATAGGATTCAAAGTGGCTTTTTGAATTCCATTAATAACGTAATTACTAAAAAAATAGAGTTAGAAACTCTTTTAAATACACCTAATCCTTAAAACCATGAAAAAATTATTAATTATAGTTTCATTATTTTCAGTTATTGTTGCTTGTAAAAGTGAAAAAAAACCAAGTGTTTCTGATCTGATTGCTTCTGGAGATCTTAAGAGTTTGAGGACTGAAAAAGATGCAAAAACAAAAATATTTAATTCGCTTAAAATTGAGTTAAATAAAATCAATGCTGCCATTTCAAGCCTTGATCCTAACGAAAACTTACCGTTGATCACCGCGATCAATCTAAGCTCAGAAAAGTTTAATCATTTTATTGAGTTTCAAGCGAGTATTAAAACCAGAAAAAATGTTTTGCTTTATCCGGAATTTAATGGAATTCTCAAGAAAATATATGTTAGGGAAGGTCAAAAAGTTAAAAAAGGAATGCTTTTGGCGCATATTGACGATGCCGGTTTGAGGAGTAAATTGGAACAACTTGAAATTCAAACAGCGCTTTCCAAAACTAAATTAGACAGAATCCAAAGACTTTGGGATCAAAAAATAGGAGCCGAAATAAACATGCTTGAAGCGAAGACAATGTATGAGTCAAAATTAAAAAGCATTACCCAGTTAAAAAAGCAAATTGAGAAAACAGAAATTCACGCCCCGTTTTCAGGAACAATTGATGAGATCACTGCAAATACAGGTACCAACCTTATGCCAGGACAAACTCCTGTAATGCGTATTGTGAATCTTGATAAAATGTACACCGAAGCAAACGTCCCAGAACGTTATCTGAAGTCCATAAAAATTGGGACAGAAGCAATTATTGAAATCCCAATTCTCGGTCGAGAGTATAAAAGTACAATAAGACAAACGGGGAACTTTATCAATCCGAACAACAGAAGTTTTAGAGTAGAAGCTCCTTTGGTCAATTCGGATAACCTGACAAAACCCAACTTGACAAGTAAATTGAAAATTCTAGATTATTCAAATCAAGAAGCAATATTAATTCCCTTAAGAATCATTAAAGAAAATGCAAAAAGCGAAAGCTATGTTTACAGACTCAAAGCCGATCAAAAAGAGGGTGTTTATCTAACTGATCAGGTGTTTTTAAAACTAGGGAAGAAAACTCAAGATAGGGTTGAAGTTCTTGAGGGATTAAACGCTGGAGACCTTATTGTTGATGAAGGTGCCTCGATCGTAGAAAACAATCAACGGGTAAAAACAATAGAATAATCCCTGAATTCATAAAATGAAAAAACATACTTACAAAGAATTTTCTTTATCCAGTTGGGCAATTGACCACAAGACGAGTCATTTATGTAATCATGGCGATCTTTTTCTTCCTCGGCATACGGTCCTACAATGTCATGCCCAGAGAAAGTTTTCCTGAAATCAATGATACACGAATTTTTGTTACTGCTATTTTCCCAGGAAACACTGCAGAAGATATCGAGAGACTGATTATTGATCCGCTGGAAGAAGTCCTAAGAGGCGTTCCTAATCTTGTTGACATGATCTCTACATCTGAAGAGGATTTTGGAGCAATTACAATTGAATTTGATGAGGACATTACGATTGATTTGGCCAAACAAAAAGCCAAAGATTTAGTTGACGGAGTCATCTCAAGTGCAGATTGGCCCACTTTTAACAATGCAAAAGTAGAGCCTTCTATTTTTGAAATGGATTTTTCTGAGTTAATGCCCATTTTAAGTGTGAGTTTGATTGGAGATTATCCGATTGAAGAACTAAAAATTCATGCTGAATATCTAGAAAACAGAATAGAACAGCTTCCCGAAATTAAGTCTGTTGACATTAGAGGAATTCAAGATTTTGAAGTTGAAATTGCAGTTGACATCTATAAAATGACTGCCTCAAAAATAAGTTTCAATGACATCATGAATTCCATTGGAGCGGAAAACGCTACCATATCAGCGGGAAATATAATTGCCGATGGGCAAAGAAGAAGCATCCGAATCATTGGGGAAATTAAAGACCCGCAGGAATTAAAAAACTTTGTCATCAAAACCGAAAAAGGGATAACCTACCTCAGTGACATTGCTCAAATTAGTTTTAAAGAAAAAGACATCACCTCCTTTGCTAGGTCATTTGGAAAAAAAGTAGTGTTATTGGACGTAAAAAAAAGAGGGGGTAAAAACTTAATCCTAGCTTCACAAAAAATTAGAAAACTAGTTGGCGAATTAGGTCAAAATCACTTTCCTAAAGACTTGACCATAAAGCTATCCAACGACCAATCTACAATCACTCTAAATCAGGTGAGTGACCTGGTAAATAATATCATTTTCGGCGTCATTTTAGTTGTGGTTGTTTTGATGTTTTTCCTTGGTTTCCGTAATGCGTTATTTGTTGGGTTTGCAATTCCGATGTCAATGTTCATGTCATTTATGATTATGTCATTATTGGGATATACAATGAACACGATGGTTCTATTTGGATTGGTAATGGGCCTTGGAATGCTGGTGGATAATGGAATTGTGGTCGTCGAAAACGTTTATCGTTTAATGGAGAAAGAAGGAATGAACAGAATTGAAGCTGCAAAGGCTGGAATTGGAGAAATTGCCTTTCCCATTATTGTCTCAACCGCAACGACAATTGCTGCATTTGTACCACTAGGAGCATGGCCTGGATTGATGGGTGAGTTTATGATTTACTTTCCAATAACACTCTCCGTTGTGTTGGGATCTTCACTAGTCGTTGCATTGCTTTTTAATTCCATGTTGGTGTCTCAATTCATGGAAATCAGCGACCGAGAAATGAGTAACAAAGGCTTGTTCAGGTTAACATTTATCCTCGGTGGTTTGGGGCTGATGTTGGTTTTTAACGAAGGAGTAATAAGAGGACTTGGAACCTTAATGATCCTAATTACAGGGCTTTTTTGGGCGTATAAGTTTTTCATAAAAACCCTTGCAGTGCGTTTCCAAAATACATTTTTAATCTGGCTCGAAAGCAGCTACCGATCCTTACTCACTTATTTGCTTAGGGGCTACCGCCCTTATGCTTTGTTGTTAGGGACTTTTATGTTATTGATTTTCTCTTTTATCCTTTTGGGAATTTTTCCTCCCAAAGTAGAGTTCTTTCCTGACAACCAACCCAATCAAATCATAACTTATATTGAATATCCGGAAGGAACAGCAATTGGGAAAACAAATAAAATTACCAAACGTATTGAAGCTGATATTTTTAAGATTCTAGATAATGAAAAATACCAATCCGATGGTTTTAACTTCTTAGTAGAAGATGCTGTTGCTCAAGTTGGGGCTGGTGCAGGAAACCCTGAAACAGACAATGGGGTTACCAATGAAATGCCTCATAAAGCAAAAATAACCCTAACCATTCGAGAATTTAAATACCGTCGTGGTGCATCAAGTGAGTCTTTACGAAGTGAAATTCAACGAAACCTTAAAGGAAAGTATCCTGGGATTTTAATGTCTGTCGAAAAAGATTCTAAAGGACCTCCAGTAGGGTACCCCGTAAATATAGAAGTAAGCGGGCGAGATTATGAAAAACTTATTTTGAACGCGAAAAAAATGAAAGACTTTTTGGATCGTGAAAACATTTCAGGCGTTGAAGCTTTAAAAATTGATGTTAATAAAAACAAGCCAGGAACGGAACTTCATGTCGATCGAAAAAAGGCTGGAGAGCTAGGTGTTTCGGCATCCATGGTTGGGCGTCAACTAAGAACTTCTTTGTTTGGAGGAAAAGCAGGCGTTTACAAAAAAAATGGCGAGGACTATGATATCAATGTTCGGTTTGAAGAAAAATACCGTTATGACAATAATGCTTTGTATAATCAAAACATAACCTTTAGAGATCAAGCCACAGGGAAAACAAAAGAAATTCCAATTGCTGCTTTGATCACTGAAAAAAAATCATCTTCTTTTAGTGCCATCAAGCATCGAAAATCTGTTCGATTGGTTACTTTATATTCTGCAGTTCTCGCAGGATACAATGCCAATGAAGTGGTCGAAAATGTCAAAAATGCCTTGTTAAATTACACCATTGAAGAAGGAGTAAGCATTAAGTTCACTGGAGAAATAGAGGAGCAAGAAAAAAACATGAACTTTTTGTCAAATGCACTCCTTGCAGCTTTGGCATTGATCATGTTACTTTTAGTTTTTCAGTTCAATTCAATTTCTAAACCCATCATTATTTTAATTTCTATTTTTTTAAGTTTCACTGGAGTTTTTCTTGGGAATATTATTTTCCAATTGCCTTTTGTTATCTTAATGACAATGATGGGAATTATATCCCTTTCGGGAATAGTGGTGAATAATGGTGTTGTATTATTAGATTACACACAATTATTATTGGATAGAAAAAAATCTGAGGAAGATATTCCAAAAGAACAAATGCTGCCCAATAGTAGAGCAATTGAAGCGATTATTGAGGGAGGAACTGCAAGATTACGTCCAGTGATTTTGACTGCAATCACAACAATTTTAGGGTTGATTCCATTGGCAATAGGTTTGAATATTGATTTTTTTGCACTATTTTCTGACTGGGACCCACAAGTATACATTGGAGGTGATAATGTCTCATTTTGGGGACCATTGGCAAAAACAGTAATCTTCGGATTAAGTTTTGCTACATTTTTAACCCTATTTATTGTCCCTGCAACATTTTTAATCACCTATCAAATCAAACTAAAAATAAAAGGGAAACTTTAAAATATAATTAAGGCTTAAAAGAAAAGTAGGTTCTTATTACCTTTGTACCTAATCCAAATAAAATGTTAAGAACACATCACTGTGGCGAGCTTCGCGAAATTCATCAAGATCAATCGATAACTCTAGCCGGTTGGGTTCAGAAAGTCCGGAACAAAGGGTTTCTTGTATGGGTCGATATTCGTGACCGATATGGGATTACTCAATTGATATTTGATGAAGAAAGAACTCCTGCTGATGTTTTTAAAAAATCCCTCGAATTGGGTCGAGAAGATGTCATTAGGAGTTTCAGGAAAAGTCATTGAACGCGAATCAAAAAATCCAAATATTAATACTGGGAATATAGAAATTTTGGTTGAGAAACTTCAGCTTTTGAATGTCTCCAAAACACCTCCTTTTACCATTGAAAACAAAACTGATGGTGGAGAAGAATTGCGAATGCAATACCGATATTTAGATTTAAGAAGAAACCCGGTACGTGAAAATTTAATTTTCCGTCACAAGGTCAGTCTTGAAATACGAAATTTTCTTTCACAGAAAGATTTTATTGATGTGGAGACTCCTTATTTAATAAAATCAACACCCGAAGGTGCACGAGATTTTGTCGTTCCTTCTAGAATGAATTCTGGAGAGTTTTATGCACTTCCCCAGTCTCCTCAGACTTTTAAGCAATTGTTGATGGTGGGAGGTTTTGACAAATATTTTCAAATTGTAAAATGCTTTAGAGATGAAGATTTAAGGGCAGATCGTCAGCCAGAATTTACACAAATCGATTGTGAAATGTCCTTTGTAGAGCAAGAAGATATCTTGAATCAATTTGAAGCTTTGACTAAGCATTTATTGAAAAAAATAAAAGGTGTTGAAATAGAAGCTTTCCCAAGAATCACCTATGCCGAAGCCATGAAACGTTTTGGAAATGACAAACCCGACATTAGGTTCGGCATGGAGTTCGGAGAACTCAATACGTTGGCAAAAAATAAAGGATTTAATGTTTTTGACAGCCAAGAACTGGTTGTTGGAATTGCTGTTACGGGCGGGGCAGCTTATACACGAAAAGAAATCGACGCACTTATCGATTGGGTTAGAAGACCTCAAATTGGTGCGCTGGGAATGGTATGGGTCAAGCACAACGAGGATGGAAGTTTTAAATCTTCTGTAGACAAGTTTTTCACAAGCAAAGATCTTTCCGAATGGGCAGTAGCAACACAATCCAAACCTGGAGATTTGATTTTGGTTTTGGCAGGCGATGCTCATTCAACTCGAAGTCAATTGAGTGCACTTCGCCTTGAAATTGCTGAAAGAAAAGGACTGAGAAATCCCGAAGAATTTGCTCCATTGTGGGTCACCGATTTTCCTTTGTTAGAATGGGACGAAGAAACCAATCGTTATCATGCAATGCACCATCCTTTCACTGCTCCAAAACCAGAACATCTGGATTTATTGGAAACTGAACCCGGAAAAGTAAATGCAAACGCCTACGATTTGGTTCTCAACGGTAACGAAATTGGAGGAGGATCAATTCGAATTCACGATGCCGAATTACAGCAAAGAATATTCTCCCTTCTTGGATTCAGTGCTGAAGAGGCCGAGAGTCAATTTGGTTTTTTGATGAAAGCATTCCAATATGGCGCTCCACCTCATGGCGGAATTGCCTTGGGATTAGATCGATTGGTTTCTATTTTAGGTGGAAGCGAAACCATCCGAGATTTTATTGCTTTCCCTAAAAACAATAGTGGTCGCGACATTATGATTGATGCACCTTCAGCTTTAGATGAAAGTCAATTGAAAGAACTTTATTTAAAATTATTGCCGAAAAAGTAAAATCATCAATTATTGTAAAGTTTTTCCTACAATATAATTCAATCAAAAATGAAATATTTTCTTCGAATCTTGTTTATAATCCTCTTAATAAGTCTTTTTGTGGGTTATTATTTTAAAAATTCTGGAGATCACGAACTGGGCAATAAAATAGTTGGAATCACAGTATTGGCAGGAGCTTTCTTATTTATGCCTGTCTTTTTAAAGTACCGTTGGCAAGGGAGAAAGCTTGAAGATTATACACTTACTCAGAAAAATTTTGATAAAATACGTAGTAAACAACAAAAAAAGTAAATAAATCTTATATTACTTTATTGTAAATACGTAAATTGCAAAAAATTAATATTTTATATGACTGGTACGGTTAAATTCTTTAATGGATCCAAAGGTTATGGTTTCATTACAAATGACGAAACATCTGAGGATGTATTTGTTCACGTTTCTGCCCTTAATGGGCTAACACTCCAGGAGGGTGATAAAGTTGAATATGTTGAAGAAGAGGGTAATAAAGGGAAGCAAGCTTCTCAAATCGCTCTATTATAATCATACATTAAGACTACAAACACAAAGCCTTCCAATTGGAAGGCTTTTTTTATTTCCGCTTACTTCTAAAAAAAGTATTTAACAACTCTGAAGCTTCTTTTTCCAAAACTCCTTTCTCAACTGTCGTTTTTGGTTGTGGACTTAAATTCGCCTGAAGAAATCCCCGTTTGGGATCCGATGCGCCATAAACAATACGTCTCAATTGTGACCAATAGAGCGCGCCCAAGCACATCACACATGGCTCAAGGGTTACATAAATAGTGCATCCTTTCAAATATTTTCCATTTAAGAAATTTGCTGCTGAAGTAATCGCTTGCATTTCAGCATGTGCAGTAACATCTGTCAATCGCTCGGTTAGGTTGTGAGCTCTTGCAATTATTTTTTGATCAACTACCACCACTGCTCCTACTGGAACTTCGTCAGATTCATAAGCCTTTTGAGCTTCAATGAGTGCTTGTTTCATAAAGTAATTGTCGTCTAATAGTATTTCCATGAGGTCAATTTACAAAACACCGTAAGTTGGAACAAACGAAACCCTATATTTGTGAAATGCTTTTGTCCAAAATACAAAGTCCTAAAGACTTGCGTAAACTATCGCAGGAACAACTCTATGGGTTGGCAGAGGAGTTGCGGGAATACATCATCAAGGTGGTTTCTGAAAACGAAGGGCATCTGGGCGCCAGTTTAGGAGTGGTCGAGCTGACCCTGTTGCTTCATTATGTTTTTAATACCCCCAAAGACCTTTTAATTTGGGATGTTGGACACCAAGCCTATGGACATAAAATATTAACAGGAAGAAGAGATTCTTTCAAGACACTTCGGCAAAAAAATGGACTTAGCGGCTTCCCGAAAAGAGATGAAAGTGAATATGATGCCTTTGGCACAGGACACGCTTCGACCTCAATCTCAGCTGCATTAGGGATGGCTTTGGCCAACCAATTGAAGGGAGAAACCGAAACCCATCACATCGCCATTATCGGAGACGCTTCAGTTGCTGGAGGCATGGCTTTGGAGGCCCTAAATCATTTGGGCACAACAGATGCAAATGTTTTGGTGATTCTGAATGATAATGCCATTGGAATTGATCCAAGTGTGGGAGCATTAAAAAAATATTTCGAAAAAGTAAAACAAGAATCTGAATCAGTTCAAAATTTTTTTGAGGCCTTAAATATTCCTTTTAGTGGTCCTGTGGACGGACATGATTTGGCTGCTTTAAAAATTGCTTTAGAAGAACAAAAAAACATTAAAGGACCTCGATTGCTTCATGTGATAACAACAAAAGGAAAAGGACTTCCACTCGCAGAACAAGATCAAGTAAAGTACCATGCACCTGGAAAATTTGATCCTTTAACTGGAAAAATAAATAAAAAAATTGCATCAGGAGAAAGCAAATACCAAGATGTTTTTGGGAAAACCTTGGTAACATTAGCAGCAAAAAATGATAAGATTGTCGCCATCACTCCAGCCATGCCATCTGGAAGCTCGTTGAACCTGATGATGACAGCGTTTCCCGAAAGATGCTTTGATGTGGGGATTGCTGAGCAACATGCGGTGACGCTTGCTGCTGGAATGGCAACTCAGGGATATGTTCCGTTTTGTGCCATTTATTCTACGTTTTTACAACGTGCTTATGATCAAGTCATACATGATGTTGCTTTGCAAAATTTAGCTGTTGTTTTTTGTCTAGATCGCGCAGGTTTGGTAGGAAATGATGGGCCTTCTCACCACGGTGTTTTTGATATTGCTTACTTGAGGTGTATTCCAAACATTATTGTTGCTGCACCCAAAGATGAAATTGATTTACGCAATCTATTGTATACTTCACAATTAAATCTGAACCAACCCTTAGCAATAAGATATCCCAGAGGATATGGAAAGCTCGTAAACTGGGAACTCCCTTTCGAAAAAGTTGAATTTGGAAAAGGAAAATGTTTAAAAGAGGGAAGTGAAGTTGGAATAATTAGTTTGGGAACAATCGCCTTACAAGTAAAAGAAGCCATTGATCTAGTAAGTGAAAAAAGTCGAATCGCTCACTATGATTTAGCCTATGTAAAACCACTTGACGAAAAACTGCTTCACGAAGTTTTTAAAAAATATAAATCAATACTTATTGTTGAAGACGGGGCGGTTAGAGGCGGAGCTGGAAGTGCCGTTCTCGAATTTGCTGCAATCAATGAATACAAAGTAAAGACTGTGCTTATGGGAATTCCAGATGACTTTATTTCTCATGGAACAACCCCTGAACTCTTCAAGGATTTAGGACTTGATGCCGAAGGAATTGCAAAAAAAATTAAGACTTTACCATAAATCTTTCCTCCAGCATTTTTATATCCACTGGCTTTGTTTATTTTTAACCAAATATGTCCATGAGCTTTAAAAAACGACTATTTCTTCTCGATGCTTTCGCTCTGATTTTCAGAGGGTATTATGCTTTTATTAAAAACCCTAGGATCAACTCCAAAGGGATGGATACTTCTGCTATTATGGGCTTTATGAACTCCTTATTGGATGTGATTAAAAGAGAGCGTCCGGATCATCTTGCAGTTTGTTTTGATAAGGGAGGTTCTCACATCAGAAAAGAGATGTTTGATGACTATAAAGCCAACCGTGATGAAACGCCTGAAGCAATTTCAATTGCTGTTCCTTACATTCAGAAAATATTAAATGCCATGCACATTCCTGTGGTGGTGAAAGAGGGATTTGAAGCAGATGATGTTATTGGAACACTTGCCAAACAAGCTGAAAAAGAAGGGTTTAAAACCTTTATGGTGACTCCAGATAAAGATTTTGCACAATTGGTTTCGGAAAATATTTTTATGTACCGTCCTGCTCGAATGGGAAATGGTATTGAAATATGGGGAGTTCCCGAAGTTCAAGCCAAGTTTGAAATAGATCGCCCCGAGCAGGTAATCGACTATTTGGGAATGATGGGCGACAGTGTAGACAACATACCTGGCTTACCAGGTGTAGGAGACAAGACTGCTAAAAAATTCCTAAAAGAATTTGGAAGCATGGAAATCCTTTTGGAGAATGTAGACAAAGTTAAAGGGAAATTAAAAGAGAAAATCCAAGCCAATAAAGAACTTGGTATTCTCTCAAAAAAACTAGCAACCATTATCACTAATGTCCCTGTTCAATTTAATGCTAATGATTATCAGCTGACCACTCCTGACCTAAATGCAGTGGGTGTTGTTTTTGAAGAATTGGAGTTTCGCCGAATGCAGGAGAGCATCAATAAGATTTTCAATTCGGGTACGGCTGAAGTTACTCAGGAAGTGCTTATTGAAAAGAAGACCCCTAAAGCTTCCGCTTCCCCTCAGTTTGATTTATTCAATCCTCCTCCTGGTCAGGGAAACATTGAACCTGAAGAAGCAACAAAAAAAGATCAAAAGGTAATCGCGCACGAATATCAATTGATTGACTCTAATGTTGGTAGATCCATTTTATTACAAAAACTATTATCCCAAAAATCAGTTTGTTTCTATATTGAAACCACAGGTCTTGATGCGCTTCAAGCGGAATTGGTTGGAATTGCTTTTAGCTGGAAAATTCATAAGGGATATTACGTAGCCTTTCCTGAAGATTTTGAAGAGGCTCAAAAAATTATCGAACAGTTTAGATCATTTTTTGAAAATGACAAAATTGAAAAAGTTGGGCATAACCTTAAATACGACTTAAAAGTATTACGTAAATACAAACTTGAAGTTTCGGGTCCATTATACGACACCATGATCGCGCATTATTTGATCAATCCTGATATGCGACACAACATGGATGTTTTGTCAGAAACTTATCTTAATTATAGTCCTCAGCACATAACGGAACTGATCGGTAGAAATGGTAAAGGTCAGGGCAAGATGCGTGACGTTGATTTGATTAAACAAACCGAATATGCAGTTGAAGATGCAGATATTACGCTGCAACTTAAACACCATTTTGAAAAAGAACTGGAAGCTGCTAACACCAATTCACTATTTAAAAATGTTGAACTGCCTTTGGTGGAGGTTCTGACTGCAATGGAAGCAGAAGGAATTAATTTAAATGTAGCATTTTTAGATAAACTTTCTAAAGTCTTGGCGGAAGACATTACGAGACTAGAAAAAAGTATTTTCGAAAAAGCTGGGGAAGAATTTAACCTCGCTTCACCAAAACAGTTAGGGGTCGTATTGTTTGAAAAGCTCAAACTGGTTGACAAACCCAAGAAAACGAAAACAGGTCAATATTCAACTGCGGAGGATGTTTTGTCTTACCTGGCCAAAGACCACCTAATCATTTCTGAGATTATGGAATGGCGTTCTTTACAAAAACTACAAAGTACTTATGTAACCGCACTGCCGCAGGAAGTGAATCCTCAAACAGGAAGAATTCACACCATATACAATCAAGCAGTCGCTGCTACCGGAAGGCTCAGCAGTAACAAGCCTAATTTACAAAACATTCCCATCAGAACCCTCAGGGGGCAAGAAGTTCGAAAAGCTTTTATTCCCAGAGACAGTGATCATGTATTGATGGCATCAGATTATTCACAAATAGAGTTAAGGATTATTGCCGCTTTAAGCGAAGATCCTTCAATGGTTAATGCATTTAAAAACAATGAAGACATTCATGCTGCAACAGCCTCACGTGTTTTCAATATTCCGCTGGAAGAAGTTACACGCATGCAAAGAAGCAATGCAAAAACAGTTAACTTTGGAATTGTCTATGGCGTATCGGCCTTTGGTCTTAGTCAGCAAACCGATCTGAGTCGGGCAGAATCTAAAGAATTAATCGATACTTATTACGAAAGCTACCCTAAACTTAGGGAATATATAGCCAGTCAAATTAATTTTGCTCGTGATAATGGCTATGTTGAAACCGTACTGGGAAGAAGACGTTATTTAAGAGACATCAATTCTCAAAATGCAGTAGTTCGAGGAGCCGCTGAAAGAAATGCTGTAAACGCTCCCATTCAGGGAAGTGCTGCAGACATTATCAAAATTGCAATGATTTCAATTCAAAAGAAAATCAAAGCTGAAAACTGGAAATCCAGAATGTTGCTTCAGGTTCATGATGAACTTGTCTTTGATGTTTTAAAAACAGAAAAAGAAGGTTTTGAAAAAATGATAAAATATGAAATGGAAAACGCATTTAAACTTTCTATTCCCCTGGTCGTTGACATCGGGTTCGGAAACGATTGGTTAGAGGCCCATTGATAGGTATCTTTGATCAAGCAGATGTTAAAACAATATGATTTTGAGGAATAAATAGGTAAAATATAAACCATTAAGCTTAAAAATAATTCTTTTATAAAATAAAAACAAAAAAGACTTTTGGTAAAAAGGGAATAATTGTACATTTGCACCCCCGTAAAGGATGATTAAACCATAAAGTTGTGAATACACTAAGTTATAAGACAATCTCTGCAAATGATCAAACCGTTGATAAACAATGGGTAGTGATCGATGCAGGCAACCTTCCACTCGGTAGAACTGCTTCAATAGCAGCAATTTATTTAAGAGGAAAACACAAGACAAATTTCACTCCTCACGTTGATTGTGGAGACAATGTTATTGTTATCAATGCTGAAAAAGTATTACTATCTGGTGATAAGTGGAAGCAAAAACAATACGTTCGTCACACAGGATATCCTGGTGGACAACGTTTCCTTAACGCAGAACAGCTTCAAGCTAAAGATGCGAGAAGGTTGGTTGAACATGCCGTTAAAGGGATGCTTCCAAAAAACAAGTTAGGTGCTGAAATATACAGAAACCTTAGAGTAATTATCGGAAGTGAGCACAATCACGAAGCACAAAAACCTAAGACAATTAATATTAACGAACTTATATAATGGAAGTTATCCACACCATTGGTAGAAGAAAAACATCTGTAGCTCGTCTATTTCTCTCTAAGGGAAAAGGAAACATTATAGTAAATAAGAAAGATTACTTAAAGTTTTTTCCAACAGCTACATTACAATACAAAGTAAACCAGCCTCTTTTATTAACCGAAAACGAAGGAAGTTACGATCTGAAAATCACTGTTAAAGGTGGTGGAACTAATGGTCAAGCTGAAGCAATTCGTTTAGCAATTTCTAGAGCATTGTGTAAAATTGATGCAGAGCACCGTTTGGTTCTTAAACCAGAAGGATTGCTTACTCGTGATCCCCGTATGGTGGAAAGAAAAAAATTCGGTCAGAAAAAGGCAAGAAAAAAGTATCAATTCTCGAAACGTTAAAATTACTTTCATTTTAAGAATGAGAATCCGTTCATTAATTTATTAAATAATCTGTTGCTTAAACCGCTAAGGCGGATACTAGTTTAGCATCTAAATAAACTTTCGAGCTTATTGCTACACACAAGGGAACGTAAACTAACAACTATGGCACAAACAACTGTAAAAGACCTGCTTAACGCAGGCGTTCATTTTGGGCATCTTACCCGAAAATGGAATCCAAACATGGCTCCTTACATCTACATGGAACGTAACGGAATCCACATCATTAGTCTTTACAAAACTTTAGCTAAGATTGAGGAAGCTTCTGAAGCCCTCAAGAAAATTGCTGCATCTGGAAGAAAAATCCTTTTTGTTGCTACTAAAAAACAAGCTAAAGACATTGTGTCTAAATCTGCTGCTAAAGTAAACATGCCTTTCATTACTGAGCGTTGGCCTGGTGGGATGTTGACAAACTTTGTTACCATTCGTAAAGCAGTTAAAAAAATGGCTGCGATTGACCGCATGAAAAAAGATGGTACTTTTGAAACCCTCTCCAAGAAAGAGAAACTTCAAGTAAGCCGCCTTCGTGCTAAATTAGAAAAAAACTTAGGTTCAATTACTGAAATGACTCGTCTTCCTGGTGCGTTGTTCGTCATTGATATCAAAAGAGAGCACATTGCAATCAGAGAAGCGCAAAAGCTTAAAATCCCAATTTTCGCAATGGTGGACACCAATTCAGATCCTAGACAAGTGGAATATGTAATTCCATCTAATGACGATGCAACTAAGTCTATTGATAAAATCATGACTCTTGTTACTGATGCGTTGGCTGAAGGACTTCAAGAACGTAAGAAAGACAAAGAAGTTCAACAAGGAAGCGAAGAGCAAGTAGCTCTTGAAGCAGCAGTTGAAGCTAAAGCTGAAACTCCAGTTGAGAAAGCTCCTGAAGTCAAAATTGAAACAAAAAAAGAAACATCAACTGATGCAGTTGAAGGCTCTAAAGAGGCATAATAAATAACTATAAATATATTTCTCGTGAAAATTACAGCATTAGAAGTTAATAAACTACGTAAATCCACTGGAGCTGGAATGATGGATTGTAAAAAAGCATTGGTTGAGGCCAAGGGCAATTTTGAAAAAGCAGTAGAAGTTCTAAGAAAAAGAGGACAGAAGGTGGCCGCA
The DNA here is from genome assembly GCA_949372605.1 of uncultured Flavobacteriaceae bacterium. GTDB lineage: Bacteria > Bacteroidota > Bacteroidia > Flavobacteriales > Flavobacteriaceae > UBA8316. The sequence continues at coordinate 5,564 of CASIAE010000017.1, read as the reverse complement.
AATAGAGCGGATCGAGACTCTACGGAAGGTGCTGCACTCGCAGTTATTAATGCCGATAAAACTGCTGGTATTGCAATTTCTATTAACTGTGAGACCGATTTTGTTGCAAAAAATGATTCTTATTTAGAATTGGCCCACTCCCTGGCTAATCATGCAATTGATTTTGATACTAAAGAGGATTTTCTTTCTAGTAGCTTTGATGGAATGACCGTTGAAGAAAAACTGACACAACAAACTGGTGTGATTGGTGAAAAAATAGAAATCGGAGGATTTAGAAAATTAACAGCTCCTTTTGTAGGTTCTTACATCCATGCAGGAAATAAAATTGCCACTTTGGTGGGACTTTCTGGAATTGTAGAAAATGCTGCGGAAATTTCTAAAAACGTTGCAATGCAAGCTGCTGCGATGAATCCTATCGCACTTAATGAAGATGCGGTTGATTCTAGTTTAATTGAAAAAGAAATTGAAATTGCAAAAGATCAGTTGCGTCAAGAGGGAAAACCTGAAGCAATGTTAGACAACATTGCTAAAGGAAAAATTAAGCGTTTCTTTAAAGACAATACCCTTGTCAATCAAATATTTATAAAAGACAATGCCGTTTCGGTCGCACAATACGTTAAGTCGGCAGATGCTGATTTAGTTGTTACAGCATTTGAGCGAGTCGCATTGGGCTAATTTATTTTAATCGGATACAAAAAAGCATTCAAAATGGGAATGTTTTTTTTTGGATAAAAGTATCTTAACTTTATAAAGATGAACTCCGAAAAAAAACATTGCACCTGATGGGAAGAAAATTCGCTTTATCAATCTTATCGCGATGAAGAGTTCGGTGTGCCAATGTATGAAGTACAAAAGCTATTTGAATTTCTTGTCCTAGAAACATTGCAATCAGGACTTAGCTGGATTACAATCTAAAAAAACGTGAGAATTTCAGATAAGCATTTGATCAGTTCGATTTTAATTTAATTAGTCCTTAAGTCCAAACAAGGATTGATCAGCTTCTAAACGATCAGGGAATTGTCCGCAACAAACTAAAAATCCTTACGACCATCAATAATTCAAAATTTTTTATTGAACTGCCTAAAACATAAGGGTCGTTTTTAAAAATTATATGGAATTATGTAAATCATCGACCCCTACAAAATAACTTTGAACACCAAAATGAGATCCCCTCCAAAACAAAACTTGCAAAACAGATCAGTAAGGATTTAAAAAAGAAGGGATTTAAGTTTATAGGGCCAACTGTAATCCATGCGCATATGAGAGCCACAGGAATGGTCAACAACCACCTGTTAAATTCTTTTCGTCAAAAAGAACTTCTTTAATTAGAACGGAAGATCGTCTTCAACCTCATTTTCAGCGTCTTTTGCAGGCTCAAATGCTGCTGGTGGTGGAATTGGAGGCATTTCGGAATTAGCGGCTGCCGTTCCTGCTTCAATCTTCCATCCTTGGATGGCATTGAAATACTTCGTCTCTCCCTGAGGATTGACCCATTCGCGACCTCTTAAGTTAATTCCGATTTTAACATTTTGCCCAACCTGAAAAGCGTTTAATAAGTCACACTTGTCTTGAACAAATTCAACCAAAACATGTTGAGGATATTGTTCTTCCGTTGTAACAACTACTTCTCTTTTTCGAAAACCATTGCTTCCATATTCTTTGGTTTCATCTAACCACTTTACTTTTCCTGCTAATTCCATTTTTTAGTTATTTATACAGTTAAAACAAAAATATAAAAAGTTTTTTGGCAATTATCTATAGTTAACACTTTTCTTTTATTTAGAGTATCTTCGTAAATAGAGTTTTGGTATTTTGTTCGACAAAATTAAACATAGATTAAAAAACAGTTGGCCTTTAGGAGCCTTCGCTATCGTTGCACTCATTTTGTGGAACACCAATGTTTTATTTCAAAATCTCAAGAAAGAAGAGCGTACTAAGATGGAATTGTGGGCAATGGCCCAACAGGAGTTCATCGAGAATAGCGTTTTAAGTAACCTTACTTTTAAAGTACTGCAACAAACTTGGAATAATCCAATGGTTTTGGTGGATGGTTCTGGGGAAATCATTGGACATAAAAATTTAGACTGGGAGCCGGAAACTGAAGATTCTCTTAAAATTTATGACCTTTTAAAAAATATTAAGAAAGAAAATAATCCAATTTTAATCAGATACCAGGACAGTATTTTGGACATCAACCAAAAACTATATTATGGAGATTCGATCTTATTAAAAAAGTTACAATACTATCCTCTGGCACTTTTGTTAATTATATTTCTATTCGGTGCAGTACTTTATTTTGTATTTAAAACCTCCAAAATATCTGATCAAAACAGATTATGGGCGGGGATGGCAAAGGAAACTGCGCACCAAATAGGAACACCGCTCTCTTCAATGATTGGCTGGATAACATTGATGAAGGAGCAGGAAAGAAATCTTGGTCCTTTGTTGGAGATGGAAAAAGATGTAGAGCGTTTAAAGATAATCACCGAGCGATTTTCGAAAGTAGGCTCACTACCAGAATTAGAATCTGTTGCGCTGATTGAGACTGCCCGTAAAACCATTCAGTATCTTGAGAAAAGAACTTCAGATTTGGTTGCGTTTAAAGTCGACTTCCCTAAAGAGGAAATATACATTCCCTTAAACCCTCAGTTATTCAGTTGGTCACTCGAAAACTTAATTAAAAATGGAATCGATGCCATGAAGGGCAAGGGAGAAATAACCCTTAAAATATTGGAAAAGGAAGATGAAGTCGCGCTAGAGATTAGTGATACAGGATCGGGCATTAAAAAGGAATTTTACAAAAAGATTTTTACACCAGGTTTTACTTCTAAAAAAAGAGGCTGGGGCTTGGGGCTTTCATTAGCCAAAAGAATCATTACAGACTACCATAAGGGTAAAATAAGTGTTAAAAACTCTAAGATTGGAAAGGGAACTACTTTTGAAATAATCCTTAAGAAAACTACTTAAAAGCAAATTTGAATTTTTTTTGAAATTTCTTCAAATTCCTCAGGGGTTGGATTTACCTTTTTTTGAAAAGTAGCTTCTGCCATGTTTTGAAGTGGAATTAAATGAACATGCGCATGGGGAACTTCAAGTCCAATAACGCACATGCCAATTCGCTTGCATGGAATTGCTTTTCGAAGCGATAGAGCAACTTTTCTTGAAAAATTCATTAATTGATTGTAGTCTTCTTCTGACAAATCAAATATTTTATTCACCTCTTTTTTGGGAACACACAAGGTGTGTCCTATTGCATTTGGATTGACATCAAGAAAAGCATAGTGATTTTCGTCCTCATAAACTTTATGAGAAGGGATTTCGCCTGCAATTATCTTAGAAAAAATACCTGACATAATTAATCTCTGCTTATTGAAATAATCTCCAATTTTATGATGCCATTGGGGACGGAAATCTCAGCGATTTCTCCAGTCTTTTTCCCTAAAAGACCTTTGCCAATCGGGGAATCAACCGAAATCTTACCTGTTTTTATGTCTGCCTCGCTTTGTGCAACCAACTTGTATTTCATTAGCGCTCCGTTGCTTTTGTTTTTAACTTCCACATTAGAATGGACCAAAACTTTAGAAGTATCCAGTTGAGATTCGTCTATTAACCTTGCATTGGATAAAGTCTCTTCCATTTTAGAGATATGAAGCTCAAGTAAGCCTTGTGCTTCTTTGGCTGCGTCATATTCTGCATTTTCGCTAAGGTCTCCCTTATCTCTTGCCTCGGCAATTGCTTGGGATGCTTTTGGTCGCTCAATGTCCTTTAGAAAATTGAGTTCCTCACGAAGCTTTTTTAAACCTTCTTCTGTGTAATAAGATACTTTACTCACTTTTTTTGCGTTTCTTTAAAAAGAAAATACCCTTCATATTTAAGGGTATTTTACCAAATATAGACATTTGACGGCTTTTTGTAAAATATTCATTCTTAAAATATCATTGATTCTTTTTCTACTGAATTCTTGTAGTTCAGAAAAAATGGAAAGAAATCCCTATTTGTCAAACGTTAAATTCAATTTACAAATTAATTTGAATCTACCCTCCTATGACCTCTTGCGTTTTGCTGGCGGAAGCATGCGGTTGAATCAGGGGGGCGTCAATGGTGTTTTAGTGTTTAATCTTAATGGTAGTGATTATCTGGCTTGGGATGCCTCTTGTCCAAATCATGCGCTTAAAGATTGTTCTAAACTGGAAATCTTTGGCGTGCTCGCAGAATGTAGTTGTGAAGATTATCAATACAGTCTTGCCACGGGTCAGCTATTAAATTCTGATGGAAAAACGAAAAACCCCCACCCCATGTTGTTTTATAGCGTAAGAAGCTCAAACAATCAATTGTTTATTTCTAATTAAATTCTCTTGTAAAATGAGAAGATTATTATTTATCCTGCTTTTCCTTTATGCTCTCTTCTCTCAAGCGCAACTGCTTGAACTTGATTATTGGTCACCCTCCAAAAAGGAAAGTGTTTTTAAAGTTTCTCTTTTCAAAGAATTCATGTTAAGTGCAAATACTTTAGGACATTTAGACAGCAGCAGTGAAGTAATTAAAATAAAATATGGTTCAAAAAAGGGGGTTACCTTTACGTTCTCTGTCGTTGGAACTCAATCTTTAATCACTGGAAATAAAAATGACAAATTAAACACCCTTTCTTACCTTTTAAACTCACTAGGTGGAAGAGTCAATGGAAGTTTTTTTATTGGCATTCCGATTAAGCAAAAAGACAAATCCTCCTACAGGCTAGCCATTAGAGCAGGTAAAAAATTAATTCAAGCGGTTCCATTAAAAGGCTTGGAAAACAACTTCTTAACAAACTATGGTCAGTTGGGTGGGGTTTATCAAAACTTGATTTTTGAAGATGCTCTTGAAAATGAAAGTATCGATCTCTGGATTTATCCCCACATGGTCTTTAATCATACCAATGAAAAAGATTTGTCCACTTTTTTTGAAGAAAACCTTAAATCAATTACTTATGGTTATGGACTTCAGGCAGGATTGGAATTTAATCGTAAAGTGAAGGCAATTTTACTGTTGAATCAGTTTGTAAACACAAATGTTCCAGATTCTGTTGGAAAAGCGGTTTTAAGATTTACTGTTAGTTATCGGTTTTAATTTATTAAAAACAAATGCCAAATAATAAGCTTGTTTTTATTTGTTTTCCACTGCCAAAGTTGCGCAATGATCTTTGTTCAAAATAAAATCAAGAGAAAATTTACGAAGTTCGCCACCCATCCTAACTTCAGCATTTCCTTTAGTTTGATCTGCTTGAAAAGGAGTTATCAATAATTGTTTTGAGAATGAAATCCCAGGAATATTTAATGCTTTATATAGCGCTTCTTTAGCTGTCCAAATTCTGGTTAATGTTTCAATAGGATTGAGGGATTCAATGGCATAATACTCATCTTTGTGTAAGAATTTTGGTGCTATATTTTGGATTTTAAGATGATACTCCTCAATGTCAAATCCCAAAGAATGATCTCCAACGGCAATGCCGGCTTGAGTTTTAGAATGGGTTATGGAGAGGTGCTTGCCAGAGTCTAAAAAAGGAGCACCATTTGGATTATATTTTA
>CASIAE010000016.1 GCA_949372605.1 uncultured Flavobacteriaceae bacterium | reverse complement strand
CCTTTACCGGGTGCATCTGTTCTTGAAAAAGGAACTAATCAACGGAACAGTGACCGATTTTGACGGTAATTTTTCATTAACAGTTAGCAATGAAAATCCGTAATACTAGCTGTTTCTTTTATTGGATTCACCCCTATAGAAATAGCCGCTGATGGCCAATCTACAATTAATGTAATCTTACAAGAAGATACAACTGGTTTGGATGAAATAGTTGTAACAGGCTATGGTAGCTCAGCGAAAAAAGATGTTACAGGTGCCATTTCATCTGTAAAAGGAGAAGTTTTTAAGAATCAACCCGTCTCAGGGCTGGACAAAGCGCTGCAAGGAAGAATTGCAGGTCTTCAGGTTGTAAGAAATGGAGGAGCGCCAGGCTCATCCCCAAAGCTTAGAATTCGCGGAACAGGTACGGTGAATAATTCCGATCCCCTATACGTTGTGGATGGAGTTCCCACTTCAAGTATCGACGGAATCAATCCAAATAATATAGAGTCGGTTGAGGTCTTGAAAGATGCTTCAGCTTCTGCTATTTATGGTACAAGAGCAGCTAATGGTGTTGTGATTGTAACAACCAGAAAGGGGAAGAGTGGAAAAATGCAAGTGAACTTTGAAATGTATACAGGTTTTTCTAATTTGATGAAAAAACTTGACGTACTTGATGCTTCTACATTGGCAGAAATAAAAAGAGAACGCTATACAAATGATGGTATCCCGGCAGACCCCATCTGGAATGATCCTCAATATCAGACGCAACGAACGAACTGGCAAGATGAGCTTTTTGAAACTGGAATAACGAATAATTTTGATCTTTCGATAAGTGGAGGAAGTGAAAAATCAACTTATCTGGTAGCCATGGGTTATTACGATGAAAAAGGGATTGTTAATAAAGCTAATGCTGACCGGTTAAGTTTACGTTTAAATTCAAATCATAAAATAACAAACTGGTTAGAAGTTGGGCACAACATGAGCCTTTCATCTCGTACGAGTAATGGGTTTAATACAACTTCTGCACAGAGTGGATTGATCTTTAGTGCTATACGATTCCATCCCGGGCTTCCAGTAAAGGATCCAAGTGGTGTCTGGGGGTCTTCACAAATAAGTGGGCAATTTGGGGATATCAACAATCCGATATATGAAGTTGATATAGCAGATAATAGTAATAGATACACACGTTTATTAACTAATCTTACAACTGAAGTTTCTATTACCAAGGATTTGAAGCTGAAAGCAAATTTTGCCATAGATGGATCAATCAATGATTCTAGGTCATTCAATCCGCAGATTCTGAACCAAATCAGACAAAGAGCCCAAAATTCTGCAAACAGGACATATAATGAGGATATTTCATTCCTTATGGAATATTTTCTTGATTATAATAAATCATTTGGGGATCATAAAGTTGGTTTTGTGGGAGGATATACCCAACAAACATTTGATTATCAAGGATACTATGCACAAGCTAATGGCCTTCCCGATGAAGATCCAAGCCAGCGTTTTCTGAGCAATGGAACTGCTGCCGTTACAACTGAATTTAGGAATCATGATGGCTTGAGATCTGTATTCGGAAGAGCAAATTATGCGTATAAAAACAAGTATTTGCTTACTGCCACAGTTAGACAGGATGAATCCTCTAAATTCGCTGAAGGAAACAGAAAGGGTGTTTTCCCAGCTTTTTCATTAGGTTGGAGAGTATCCGATGAGGATTTTTTTAATGTTTCTTTCATAAACGCATTGAAACTGACCGGTGGATGGGGTGAACTCGGAAATCAAAATATTGACAGAAATCAATTCTTGGCACGAATTGCACGTAATTCACTATATTCATTTGGAATCAGCGGTGGCAATACTGTGGTTGGTGCGAATCAAGTCAGTTATGCCAACGAGAATATTACTTGGGAAACGGTTAGAATGACTAATATAGGTGTAGACGCCAGCTTTCTGGATTATCGTTTGACTTCAACCTTAAATTATTTTATTAAAGATACGGATGATATGCTGCTTGCTCCACCTGCAATTGGATCTCAGGGCACGAATCCTTCTCCATACTTAAATGTGGGGCAAATTAGAAATAAGGGGCTTGAGATAGAATTGAACTGGCAGGATCAAAAAGCAGATTTCAGCTATAGTATAGGCGCCAATGCAACTTTTATCAGCAATGAAGTCGTAAGTTTAGTAGAAGGCTCTTTTTTGGCATCCAGATTATACGGAAGACCAGCTGAGGAGCTCTCCCGAACGTATGTAGGAAATCCGATTGCTACTTTTTATGGATGGCAAGCGGATGGTTTGTTCCAGACACAAGCTGAAGTAGATAGTCATGCAAAACAACCAGGAGCAGTACCCGGCGATGTGAGGTTTGTAGATATTAACAATGACAAAAAGATAGATGACGAAGACCGGGGAATAATTGGTAATCCACATCCTAAAATGACATATGGTATCAATTCTAATTTTAGCTACAAAGGGTTTGATTTAACTATGTTCTTTATGGGTGTTACAGGGGTAGACATTTTAAATGCTGACAGAATGCAGGGTCTTGATGCTTCATATCCTTTTAATTTATACTCTGAAATAACAAGCCGTTGGACAGGACAGGGTACTAGTAATACAATTCCAAGAGTTTCTACATTAAGAACCAATTTGAACCATAGAACTTCAGATTTGTTTATTGAATCAGGCAATTTCTTGCGCTTGAAAAACTTAACGATAGGATATACACTACCTTCGGCAGTGGTTGAAAGCATGAGCCTATCTCGTTTACGACTTTACCTATCGGGACAAAACGTTTTTACCATAACTGATTATTCTGGACTTGATCCTGAATTAGGCCTGACTCAAGGTAATTTGCAGCAAAATGTTGATTTTGCTCAATTTCCTCAGGCAAGAACTTTGTTGCTAGGTGTAAATATTAACTTTTAATTTAATGAGTAGTATAAAATTTTTAAATAAAAAAAATAAAATCATGATTACAAAAAATAATTATTTAAAGTTTCTGATTTGTATGGTACTTTTATTTAGTGCTTGTCAGGATGACCTAATTGAAAGTACTCCTTATGGAGAATCTACTTCCTCCGATTTTTGGCGGAATGGAGGAGATGCTGTAGCTGCTGCAAATGCTATGTATGCACCATTGCTTACACATGATATGTATGGACACAGTGAAAATGTTTTTGATAATTCCTCAGATGATCTATACAGAGCGGGTGATCATGGCTATGCAGAAGCCATGGAAAACTTCACACTAGACCCTAGTAACAACGGTGTAGCAAATGGTTGGAAAGCAAAATATGAAATCATCTCGCGGGCCAATGCTGTTCTTATTAACGTTCCCGATATGGAGAATATTGACGGAACGCTTAAAAGCAGGATTCTTGGCGAAGCTCATTTTTTGAGGGCTTTTGCGTATTGGAGATTTACTGTCCTATATGGTGATGTACCTTTAATCATGGAGGAAAACACAAAAGAAGGTAATTTTAATGTACCAAGTTCTTCGCAGGCAGAAATTTGGGCGCAGATCGAATCGGATTTAATTGCAGCGGTAGGATTTTTGCCTGCAAGTAATAGTGGAGACGATATAGGAAGGGCTAATCAAGGTTCTGCCAATGGCCTATTAGCAAAACTATATTTATATCAAGAAGAATTTGATAAGACCATTGAGGCAGGAAGCAAAGTGATCAGTGGACCTTACCCACTTGCGACTAATTTTAGCGATAATTTTACTATCTCGTCAAAAAATAACCCTGAAGTACTGTTTGCAGCTCAGGCTGGAAATTGGGACACGGGTTTAAATCTTCATCATGTTTATTCAACGCCCAGACCATGGGGTGGATGGGATTTTCACAATCCTACACAAAACGTTGTTGATGAATTTGAGCCGGCAGATATTCGCAAAGAAAATACACTCTGGAGTCCAGGTGATATAGTAGACAAAAATACAGCGGTAGTAGAATTTACAAGTGATTTAGCAGCTTCAGGCTACAGTTTAAATAAATATGCCAATTTTGATGGTAGTGGTAATTTGGCCTTAGAAATGAATGTACCTATTCTTCGTTCATCTGACGTTTTATTGATGGTTGCTGAGGCTAAAATTAGAAAAAGTGGAGCAGGTGCAGGTGATGTAGAAATCAATATGGTCAGAGATCGAGCAGGACTTGGTCCAGTTTCCAATGCTGATATGCCAGAATTAATTCATGAAAGGCGTGTTGAATTGCTTGGTGAAAACCAGCGTCACCAGGATTTGATACGCTGGGATAAGGCTGGAATAGTTGACATAGTTAAAATTTATGGAGAAGACAGGGGGCAATATGACCCTCCAAGGGTATTTGTGAGACCTAAACATTATTTTTTTCCAATTCCTCAACGGGAAATTGACATAAGTAATGGAGTACTGATACAGAATGATGAATGGTAACAAGCACTAAATAGTTTATTGCACGTGTAAAAATATCGAATTGTATAGTTTTAGTTAATTTGGATACTGGTAGGTTTTCTTTAAAGTTAGTCTACCAGTTTTCTATTAATGCAATGATAGAAGTGATTTAAAAAGAAAATTTGTGTTAAATATCGATTTTAAATAAAAATATAATTACTAATTTCTTTAATCAATGAGAAGATTTTTAACCATTTTAGTCTTTATTTTTTTGCTTGTACAATGCAAGAACAACAATGATTCTACTCTACAAATAACGTTGGAAGGTGAAAACGGAAAGAAAGAGCCGCTATTTACATTGTTGGATGCCTCAAAGACCAAACTAAACTTCATTAATTTAATAAACGATAGTCCCTCTATGAATGGCATATCGTATGAATCCCTCTACAACGGAGGAGGTGTTGCAATTGGAGATCTAAACAATGACAACCTACCTGATATATATTTCATATCCAACATATACTCAAACAAGCTATTTATCAACAATGGTGATTTGACATTTAAAGAAACAACTTCTATATCTAAAGTGAAAGGAAGCGGTGGATTTCCAACTGGAGTAACCATGGTTGACATCAATTCTGATGGCATGCTCGACATCTACATTTGCAAATCCGGTGACTATCCCGATTTGGATTACACAAGAAACGAATTATACATAAATAAAGGAAACAATGCTGAAGGTATACCAACCTTTATAGAAGATGCCTCCAGCTATGGATTAGACCTTCCTCATCAATCTACTCAAGCTGCTTTCTTTGATTACGATAGGGATGGAGATTTGGATATGTTCTTGATCAACAGTGGTATTGAGCCAACCGCTCTGCCGACTGACAAACTCCTATCAACAAAGTCTGAATATACCAGTGACAAATTATTCAGGAATGATGATGGAAAGTATAAGGACGTTTCTGAAGCCAGTGGAATTATTAATAATTCACTTTCATTTGGTCTGGGAGTTGCCATTGGTGACTTGAATAATGACCGGTGGCCGGATATAGTGATTGGACAAGACTATTCAGAAAAAGACCACCTCTACATAAACCAAAAGGATGGCACATTTAAAGAAGTCATAAAAGAAGCAACCAATCACATTTCAAATTTCTCTATGGGCAATGATATTGGGGACATCAATAATGACGGATGGCTTGATTTTATTACTGTGGATATGGTGTCAAACAACAATTATGACCTAAAAACCAGTATGAGTGGCATGGATCCAAAACGGTTTCAAGACCAAGTGGATAAAGGACTGCATCATCAATACATGTTCAATACCTTGCAATTGAACAACGGCGATATGTTGGATGGTGGAGTACCCGCATTTTCTGATATTGCACAAATAGCTGGCGTATCAAATACCAACTGGAGTTGGGCCCCTCTGTTGTTTGACATGAATAATGACGGTTGGCAAGACTTGTTTGTTTCCAATGGTGTGATGAGGTCTTTTAGAAATAACGATTTTATCATTTACAAGAGAAAAAGAGTCATGCAATTGTATGAAGACCTTAAAAAAACTCAAAATCGAGATTCACTGATTAAAAAATATTACGAAGACTTATTGACTTTAATGCCGGAAAAGAAAGAAGTAAACCTTCTATATCTGAACAATAAAAATTTTACTTTTAGCGAGATGAGCGGTGAATGGAATCTGACCAAACCGACCAGCACCAACGGAGCAGCTTATGCTGATTTAGATAATGATGGTGATTTAGATATTATTGGTAACAACATCAATGATGCCGCTTTTGTATACAGAAATAATACAAATGAATTGGAGCAAAGTAATTATCTGAAAGTAAAACTAAAAGGAACATTGGTTAATGTGGACGGAATTGGGGCAAGAGTGACTATTGAGACTGATGGGGTGAAACAAACCAAGGAACTCTACTTATCACGTGGATTTCAATCATCGGTTAGCAGAGTGTTGCATTTTGGAGTTGGAGCATCCAGTTCAATTCAAACACTCAAAGTTGATTGGCCCGATGGGCAAACTCAAACTATAGCTGAAGTAGTCCCTAATCAACAGATCACACTTGATTATAAAAATTCAGTAGGTATGGTTGTAGCATCAATTCGTGAAAATGTAACATTCCAAGATGCAACCCATAAGGCAGGAATATCCTATAAACATGTGGAAAATGAATTTGATGATTATAAAAGAGAAAGTTTACTGCCTCATAAAATGTCTCAAAACGGTCCAGGTTTATCAACTGGGGATATTAATAATGATGGCTTGGACGACTTTTATGTAGGAGGGGCAAAAAATCAGTCTTCAGCTTTATTTGTCCAACAAAAAGATGGCTCTTTCAATTCGGTACTTGAGTCATTATGGGCAAAGGATAAAGGTCATGAAGATGTGGCCTCTGTATTTTTTGATGCTGATAAAGACGGTGACCTTGATCTATATGTGGTATCGGGAGGAAGTGAAGAAAAGAAGGGGCAGTACTATCAAGATCGTTTTTATGAAAATTTAGGAGATGGAGAATTCTTAAAAGCGCAAGCAGCCTTGCCAGATTTTCTTAATAGTGGTTCTTGTGTAAAGCCAGGAGACTTTGATAATGACGGAGACCTTGATTTGTTTGTAGGAGGAAAATTGATTCCTGGTAATTACCCGCTACCTGCTGATAGCTACTTATTGAAAAATGAAAGCCAGGGAGGAAATATCAAATTTGTAGATGTGACTAAGGAATTGGCTCCATTTATGACTGAACTGGGAATGGTTTCAGATGCCGAATGGGTGGATGTAGACAATGACAACAACCTCGATTTAGTAATTGTGGGCGAATGGATGCCTATAAAAATTATAAAAAACACTGGAAGTGAATTTGTTGACATAAGTAAAGAATCAGGACTAGAAAATCAGGTAGGCTGGTGGTATAGTGTTGCATGTGCGGATTTCGATAAGGACGGAGATAAAGATTTTATAGTAGGAAATTTGGGAGAGAATTATAAATATCAGGCATCGCCCACAGAGCCTTTCGAGGTATATGCCAGAGATTTTGACAAAAGTGGTTCTTTAGATATCGTATTGGGGTATCATGAAAATGGAATAGCCTACCCCCTTAGAGGAAGAGAATGTTCTTCCAATCAAATGCCATTCATAAAAGAAAAATTTCCAAGTTACAATGACTATGGGCTCGCCGATATGTCCACAGTCTATGGAAAGGAGAGTTTAGAAAAGTCATTACACTATGCAGCAACAACTTTTGCAACATCATATATTGAGAATTTGGGAGGTATGAAATTTAATATCCAACAAATTGATGCCCTTGCACAGTTCTCCTCTGTCAACAGCATATTAATTGATGACTTCAATAAGGATGGAAACTTGGATGTAGTACTGTCTGGTAATTTGTATCAGGCTGAAGTTGAAACACCAAGGAATGATTCTGGTTATGGTGCCTTTTTGGAAGGGAACGGCAAGGGAGGGTTCAAAGCTTTATTTCCCAATCAAAGTGGTCTGTTCGTTAAGGGGGATGTTAAAAATGCAGCTATAATTAATACCCCAACTAATGCCAATAAACGAATCATTTTCGGTAAAAATGATGACGAAGTGCAGGTTGTTGAATACTAGTTTATTTACGATAATATGCTTTTTTTTAATTATGATTTAAAAACCCTCAAATGAAAAATCAAAAGGAAGTGGTCATGGTGGGATGGATGGGATTATGATGTATCGTATCGTTGAGTGTCTTCAGAGTGGACTACCTTTAGATCAAAACCTTTATGAAGGTTGTTTTTGGAGTGCTGTTACTGAACTCAGTGGGAAATCGATCGATCAAGAAGGTGCCCCTCAAAAGTTTCCTGATTTTACCAGGGGAAATTGGAAAAATACTACACCTTTAAATATCATTAGTTAATTAAAACACAATATGAATAAAATCAAAATATTTTTAATCAGTTCACTTTTTATAATTGGTTGCAAAGACAATAAAAAATCTTCAGAGGAGTGGGTGTCATTATTCGACGGTACTTCAACAACGGGTTGGAGGGCTTACAACGGTGAGGCAATGCCACCGGGCTGGGGGATCGAAGATGAAATATTGACTTTTAGAACAGAAAAGATTCTAGAGCAAGATTATGATTATAAAGGTAGTAGAGATATCATTTATGGTGCTGAAGAATTTGATAATTTTGAATTATATGTTGAATGGAAAATCCCTCCAGGTGGAAATAGTGGTATTTTTTATCATGTAAAAGAAGGTTACCCAGGGCCTCCAGTGGTCGCACCTGAATACCAACTCATCGATGATGAAAACTACGCTAAAATACATGACCTTACAAGCTACAACAGTCAGTTTGGAGTTGCCGAACCTAGTGATCTTCAAGATTGGCAAAAAACGGCAGCAGATTATGCGATGCACACCCCCGATCCTGCTAAGAAGACTTTAAACCCTGCTGGGGAATGGAACTCGACAAAAATTGTTTTTACCACTGAAAAAGTAGAGCATTGGTTGAATGGAAAAAAGGTACTTTCATTTGTGCCTTGGTCAGAGGACTGGAACATTAAAAGAAATTCCGGAAAATGGGATGGATCCCCTGATTATGCAAAGTTTAAAACAGGATTCATTGGATTCCAAGATCACGGGAGTGATTTATGGTTTAGAAACATAAAAATTAAAAAATTATAAGCTTATTTAAAATGAAAAAAAGAGACTTTTTAAAAACGTCAGTGGCTGCAGCTTCAACAGTATTATTACCATCTTCATTGTTTGCAAATGTTCAAGGGGACAAAAGGCTCAGAACAGCTCACATTGGCGTAGGCGGAATGGGTGCAGCGGATTTAAATTCAATCTCTTCGCATGCTAGGGTTGATGTCACCGCACTCTGTGATGTAGATGCAAATAACTTGGCTGCGGCAAAATTGAAACATCCCAATGCCAAAACTTTTTCGGATTACCGCGTAATGCTTGAGGCAATGCAAAACGAAATTGATGCAGTCATCGTTTCTACACCAGATCATACGCATGCCCCTGCTTCGATATTGGCTATGGATTATAACAAACCGGTCTATTGTCAAAAACCATTGGCGCATCATGTGTCTGAGGTTAGAGAAATGAGAAGGAAAGCCGAAGAAAAAAACTTGGTTACCCAAATGGGGATTCAAGTACATTCATTTTATGACTACAAATTGGCAACCTTATTGATACAATCAGGAATAATTGGTAAAGTAGAAACCGTAAGAGCATGGTCGCCAAAAAACTGGGGTTATGACGGACCAGTAGCTAAAGGTTCGGATTCCGTACCAGAAAGTTTAGATTGGAATTTGTGGTTGGGCACAGCTGCCGAAAGACCGTTTAAAGAAAAGGTTTACCATCCTGCAAATTGGCGCAAACTTGTTGATTTTGGGTGTGGTACTTTGGGGGACATGGGGGTCCATATTTTTGATACGCCTTACAATGCTCTAGCCTTGGATGTTCCGACTACGATAAAAAATAATTGTAGAAGACCAAATGGCTTTGGATATCCAGAAAATAATAATGTCACCTATACCTTTAAAGGAACAAAATATACCACTGATGATTTCAAATGGGTTTGGTATGATGGAAAGGGTGCTCCATCGAGTAACAAAGGAATTAAAGCTTCCGAACAAGGAAAAACTTCCTTTACAAGGCGCCATGTTTATTGGGGAAAAGGGAAGACTTTTATTACCTCATTTTATGGAGACCCCACGGCTTATTGTTGATGGTAAATATCAAGAAATTGACATCTCTAAATACGATCCAGATGGGAAATTAGGAAACACTGTAAATGACTATGAGCGTGACGCTCCGAAGCACTATCATCAGTTTGTTTCTGCTTGTTTGGGCGAGGAGGAAGCATCAGCTCCATTTTCTTATGCTGCCAGATTAACAGAAACAATCCTTTTGGGTGTCATTGCTGGTCGTTTTCCAAATAAGACACTGCATTGGAACAATGAAATCGCTATGTTTAAGGAAGCCGATGCAAATACCTATCTAGAAGGTGTAAACAGGAAGTTTTAAACTAACCTTTATTATTAAATAATAATCGATCTAAGCTTAATTTACCTGCGCCGTTCATTAAGATAATTATCTTGAATAAACGAAACTGATCATAAGATAAATATATCTATATATGAAGAAAAAAAACATACTATTACTTGCTGTGACCATATTACTGATAGCATGTTCAGAGCAAACTAAAAAGGCGTCTTATGTCAACGCATTTATAGGAACAGGCGCACATGGCCATACGTTTCCCGGGGCAACAACCCCTTTTGGTATGGTACAACTAAGTCCCGATACCAGAGTAGGCAACTGGGATGCATCTTCTGGTTATCATTATAGTGATTCAGGTATTCTCGGGTTTTCCCACACACATTTGTCTGGTACGGGCTCTATAGATTTAGGGGATCTTTTGATTCGGCCAACTTTGCAATCATTATCATCAATAGTTGCTGACGGAAAAATCACAACAACCTCTTTTAAACATGCAGATGAGGTAGCCACACCTGGATACTACAAGGTTTTACTTGATAAGGAATCAATTACTTGTGAGTTGACGGCAACACGCCGTACTGGTATTCATCGATATTCATTCCCAGAAGGAGTTCGGTCTAATATAATAATGGATTTATCACATGAATTGTACAATGAAACGGCAGAATTACAAATACAATCTATTACCGAAAATGAAATAAGTGGTTACCGCTTTTCTAAAGGATGGGCCGAAAACCAACGCTTGTTTTTTGTTGCTCGTTTTTCCCAGCCTTTGGAAAGTATTAATGTGTGGTCAGATGGAAAATCTATGGATCCAGCATTACCTTATACATCCGATGATATAAAAATTGACCTATCATGGAATGAATTGAAAAACCAGCAAATAGAAATAAATATGGGTATTTCATCGGTTAGTATTGATGGGGCCCGAAAAAATCTAGAATCAGAAGCCCCAGTTTTTGATTTTGATGTATATAAGAAAAAGGCCGAAAAACAATGGGATGACCAACTAGGAATGATTACCATAAACAGTGATGATGAAGATGCCAAGGCAATTTTCTATTCGGCTTTGTACCACAGCTCTATAGCCCCTTATACTTTAAGCGATGTAGGTGGTGATTATAGGGGGTTGGATGGACAAATCCATAATGACCCAAACCAAAATCATTATACTTCTTTTTCCCTTTGGGATACATTCAGGACTTGGAACCCCATGATGACACTACTGGATGACAAATTTGTGATTGAAATGATCAATTCGATGTTGGCCCATTATGAGCAAACAGGAGAATTATCCATTTGGCCTCTATGGGGTAATGAAACGGGCTCTATGATTGGCTACCATGCTGTTTCCGTTATAGCTGATGCCTGGATGAAAGGAATTCGTGGATTTGACGGGGAGTTAGCACTAGAAGCTATGATTGCCAGTTCAAATACATCCAGAAAAGGAAATGACCTTTACCGAAAATTTGGTTTTATTCCAGCCAACAATAAATCTGAATCAGTATCGGTACTTCTGGAATCGGCCTATGATGATTGGTGTATTTATACAATGGCAAGTTCACTGGGAAATGAAAAAGTAGCTAGGGAATACGAAAAAAGGGCCTATAGTTATCAGCATGTTTTTGACGGTAACACTCTTTTTTTTCGGGGAAAAAGAGGTGACGGAAGCTGGACGAGCCCCTTCAACTCGTTTGAAGTATCCAGGGATTTGACTGAAGCGACTTCATGGCAATATCGTTTTTTTGTTCCACATGATATTCAGGGTTTGGTCAATTTGTTTGGGGGAAAGGAACCTTTTGTTGAAGCTTTGGATTCACTATTTGTAGCCCAATCAAAGGTGGATGGACACGCGTCTGACATCACCGGATTGATGGGACAGTATGCCCATGGAAATGAGCCAAGTCATCACATGGCCTATCTATATTCTTATATTGGTCAGCCGCATAAAACCCAATATTGGGTGAACAAATTGCAAGATGAAATGTATGCCAATAGCCCGGAAGGAATAAGTGGAAATGAAGACTGTGGCCAGATGTCGGCCTGGCATATTATGAGCAGCCTAGGTATTTATCCTGTATGCCCGGGGAGCAACCAATACATTCTCACAACACCTCGATTCGAAGACATCACTGTGCAGTTAGGAAATGGTAAAAAACTGAATATTGAAACTAATAATAGCCCAAGTGAAACACCCTATATTAGAATGGTGTCGATGAATGGTGTGGAGCTAAATACCCCATTTATCACACATCAACAACTTACTGCTGGAGGAACACTGTTTTTTGAATTATCGGACAAGCAATCGAATGAAACTCAAAATGATTCTGTTCTTCCATACTCTCTTTCGTCAGGTTCCATGGTATCGGTTCCATATATTACCAATAGTTTCAATCAGTTTATAGAAAACTTTGAAATAGAAATGGGTGTGACCACTAAAGGTGCCACTATTTATTATTCGTTGGATGGATCGGAACCTAATGAAAAATCCATTAAATATGAAAATCCATTTGTTCTGACAAACTCTACTAGGCTAAAAATGAAAGCCATCAAAGAAGGTTATACATCTAGTAAAATTCATTCTGTAGAGATCAATCAAACTTCCTTCCTTCCTTCATTGAACCATCAGTTGCAAAAAAATGGAGTCTATTATCAATATTTTGAAGGGGAGTTTTCCAAAGTGGCCGATTTGGAGGGACAGGAGCCTATCAAAGAAGGTTATCTACAAAATTTTTCCATAAGTGAAGCTCAGCAAGAGGATCATTTTGGCTTTAAGTACAATACCTATATTGAAATACCAGAAGATGGGTTTTATGAATTCTATACGATATCAGATGATGGTTCTGTATTGTGGATTGACGGACAAAAAGTAGTGGATAATGACGGTGGACATGCTGCCATTAAGGCTAGTGACATAATTGCACTTAAAAAAGGGGTACACCAATTAAAAGTCAGTTACATAGAAGATTACGAAGGGAATTCGCTTGAAATTGGCATGAGTATTCAAGGAAAGCCAGGTAAACCAATCAAAGATAATATGTTGTGGAGGAAATGATGACGGTCTAATTCATATATTATCCAGAAAATAAAAAATAATATGATCATAATTTAAGAAGAAAATATGAGTGAGGTGAAACTGTTGAATGATGTTACCGGTGAGCAGCAACGGAGTTATTTATTTCCATTGGCGTTCTTGACCTTGCTATTTTTGATGGTAGGTTTTACAGAAAAATAATGAATAAAAAACACTTGTATCATCGCCATCAACTCTATGCTTATTGTCTATTTATCTTGACAATTTCTTGTACCTCCAACAAAAAACCCCTTCTCAAACAAAATAATTTAGCATCACAAACAAGTTCTTATCTACTTCAACATGCCCAAAATCCTGTAAACTGGCAACCTTGGGACCAAAAGTTATATCAGGAGGAAAATGCCAGCAATAAGTTAGTAATAGTAAGTATTGGTTATTCAAGTTGCCATTGGTGTCATGTCATGGAGAAGGAAACTTTTGAAAACAAAAGTGTAGCAGATTTGATGAATGAAAAATTTGTTAACATCAAAGTTGATAGAGAGGAAAATCCAGATGTAGACAAAGTATATATGACTGCAGTTCAATTGCTCACTGGTGGAGGTGGGTGGCCATTAAATGCAATATGTTTACCCAATGGGAAGCCAATTTATGCAGGAACCTACCATACCAAAAAGCAATGGATTGGAATTTTAGAAAAAATTCAAAAGCGTTATGAAAGTGATCCAAAGCAACTTTTGGAATTAGCAGAAAAAATTGCTGAAGGCATTCAATCAGTTAATATTATTGTTCCTCCTGAAGAAACTAAGCCTTTTAATAATTCTTTTCTTGTCGATCTCATTGAAGAATGGAAACAAAATCTAGATTTCGATTACGGAGGTGAAATTCAAGATCAAAAATTTATTAATCCCGTCAAATTGGATTTTTTAAGAGTCTTTAAAACCACAACTAATGATTCGTTATTACAAAAACACCTTGATCTAACTTTAGATAAAATTTCAAGTGGTGGAATTTATGATGCACTCGAAGGAGGTTTTTTTCGTTACAGTGTCGATCCCTATTGGAATGTTCCTCATTTCGAAAAAATGCTGTATGATAACGCTCAAAACATTGGAATGTTTGCAGATGCTTTCAAAGAAAACCCTAAACCCATATATAAAGATATTGTATATGAAACCATTTCTTTTTTAAAAAATAGAATGTCAGCAGACAATGCGGGTTTTTTTGCTGCAATCGATGCCGATAATAGTTCTGGAGAGGGGCGTTATTACACTTTTAATAAAAATGAGATTGAGACAATTGCAGAAGATGATCTTCAACTTTTTTTAGATTATTATGGTATTGACTTTGAAAAACCCATTATGGAGGATCTTTATAATTTAAAAAAAATCTATCCCGAGAGTCAATTCACTTTCAACAAAAAAACACCCGAAAAGAGATGGAAAAAGCTTAAAGAACTTTGGGAATATAACATAAAACAAATTATATCTAAGCGAGATTTTCCCTTGGTTGACAGCAAAATCATTACCTCTTGGAATGCTCTTGCCATTTTGGGGCTCAATAAGGCATCACAGGCGTTTGGTGAAGAAAAGTGGCTCTTAGAGGCAGAAAAAACTTTTTCTTTTTTGGTAGAGAACCTTTTTAAAAATGATATTCTACATCACACCTATCAAAACAATATACCCAAAGTCGTTGGGTTTTTAGAAGATTATGCTCTTTTATCCGCAGCAGCTTTGGAGTTGTACAAATCTACGGGGGAAAAATATTATTTAGATTGGAGTGAAAAAATTTCTGACATTATTATAGATAAATTCCAAGTAAAGGAAAATTCATTCTTTACCTATAAAATGAAGAACCCACTGCTCTCCAAGGTTTTTGATTTAAATGATGTGACAATACCGTCTTCAAATGCGGTAATAGCCCATACTCTTTTTGATCTTGGACAACTGTTAGGCCGAGAAGATTATCTGAATAGGGTTCAAAGTATGTTAGAAACAATTCAGTCCGATATTGAAAATGGCATAAGCTACTATAGCCATTGGGCTTCACTTTATGTAAAGTATGCTTACACCAGATATGAAATAATTGTGATCGGTCCAAAAGCGAGAGAATTTTCTAGAGAAATCCAAAAAGAATATTTTACCAATATTTTATTTCAGCAAAGCAGCGTGCCAAGTGAATTACCCTTTTTAAAAGACCGTTATTCTGAAAACGAAACCCTCATATACATTTGTAAAAACAACGTTTGCTTTGCTCCCGAGGATTCAGTCGAAGCTGCTTTATCCAAACTCAAATAAGTTTAAGAAAATAGATGTGGTTTAAAGCCTAGAATTACCAAAAATATCGCTTGTAATTATTGAATTTCTTCAATCCTAACAGGCCTTTCTTCTTTAATAGATTTTAGAGCAGCAAGACCTATTTTGAGAGAGATTAATCCATCTTGACCGTTAACTGGAAGTGAATCCCCGTTAACAAGACAACCCAAAAAGTCCAATAATTCGTTTTTATAAGCCTCAGCATAACGTTCTAAGAAAAAATGGAGGGGAAGGGAAGCTTCCACCCCTGCGGCAGTGAAGAGCCGATGAGAATCATGAAAATTATTGTTCGACTGAACCATTCCCTTAGAACCAAAAACTTCAATTCTTTGGTCATAGCCATATTTTGCTTCTCTGCTATTGTCAATTACGGCCATGCTTTGGTCTTCATAGGTCAGAATCACGATGGCGGTATCAATATCACCTGCTTCACCAATTTTTTCATCAACCAGTACTGCACCTTTGGCATAGACCTCAATTACTTCTTTTCCGACTATATATCTTGCCATATCAAAATCGTGGACGGTCATGTCTAAAAACAAACCTCCTGATTTTTTGATATAACTGATGGGCGGAGCTCCAGGATCTCTGCTTGTTATTTTTACCAAATGGGGAGCGCCAACTTCTCCACCTTCAACCAAATCATGAATTTTAACGAACTCTTTGTCAAATCTTCTGTTGAAACCCAACATCAATTTCACCCCACTGGCCTTGACAATACTCAGCATTTCAACAACACGATTCAGGTTAAGATCCAGCGGTTTTTCACAAAAAATATGAATTCCAGCCTTGGCGGCAATTTCTACATAGTTTGCGTGGCTATCAGTTGGTGTACAGATAACAACGGCATCTAGAGTTTTAGAATTTATCATTGTTTCATAAGAAGTTGTAACCAACTCGATTCCTTTCTTACGAGCCATTTCTAGTTCTGTTGCTATGGTATCCGCAACGGCTACTACTTCAACTTCATCCATCCGAAGTAAATTATCTAGGTGAATCTTACCAATTCTTCCCAATCCTGCGATACCAAATTTAATTTTAGTCATACTTCAAATATTATAAACCAAGTGTTTTAATGTAATTTCTGTTTTTAAGTGCACAATTTTTTGGATTTCCCATCCCTGGTAAAACGTCTTGTTCTAAGACGATCCAATCTTTATAATTTAGTTTTTCTAATAAGGAAACAATGGATTTAAAATCAACGATTCCTTCCCCTAATTCGCAAAAGACCCCTCTTTTTATTGCACCAAAATAATCTTCTCCTTCCTCTTTTGCGGCTTCCGCTGCCAAAGGATCATAGTCCTTAAAATGGACATGCCATATCCTTTCTTTGTATTTTTTAATCGCTATCAAGGGATCACCTCCACCAAAAGCATAGTGACCCATATCTAGGCACAACCCCAGCAAGTCTGGATCTGTTAGCTCCATCAACTGGTCAATCTCCTCAGGAGTTTCTATAAAACCAGCACAATGATGATGAAAAACGGTTCTGAGTCCATATTGTTCTTTTACTGCTCTTGCAATTCTTTCGGCTCCACTGGCAAAGACTTTCCATTGCTCTTCAGAAAGCATCATGTTATTGTCTACCCTACCAGCGTTCAATGTCCTTTCAGAATTCGAACCATTATCATCAGCCAGAACGATGAAAGACTTTTTGTAATTCGCATCGGACATCAGTTTAGCTGTTTTTAATGCATTTGCAACCCCCGCGTCGTGCTTGTCTTTATCGGACAAATCTACAGGAACAAAAGCACCCACCAATTCCAATTTTCTTTTTTCTATTTCCTTTCTAAGGCAGATTGGTTCTGAGGGCATAAAACCCCAATCGCCCAATTCGGTTCCGACATAACCAGTCGCTTCTATTTCATCTAACACCTCTTGAAAGCTTTTTTCCTCTGACTTTTCCGCTAAGTCAAACTCTAATACTCCCCAAGAACAAGGTGCATTTGCGATTTTTATCATAACACTAGTTTAAAATTTTCTTGACCATATATTTGGCCATCTTTCTATCACAACTTTCGTTTGAGTAAAAAACTCAATGGCATGATTTCCTTGACCGTGTAAGTCTCCGAAAAAACTATCCTTCCAACCACTAAAAGGAAATTGAGCCATTGGAGCAGCTACACCAATATTGATTCCAATGTTTCCAGCATCAGCTTCATTTCTGAATTTTCTAGCCATTGCGCCATTTTGAGTAAATAAACAAGCCATATTGCCATAATTTCCACTGTTGACAAACTGGAGGGCTTCCTCAATGTTTTTCATTGAAATCAGACTCATGACAGGACCAAAAATCTCTGTTTGGATGAGTTCTTTTCCTAAAGGAACATTTTCTAGGATTGTTGGGTTTAAAAAGTTTCCTTTTTCATAGCCAGATACGTTAGTATCCCGACCATCCAAAAGCACATTCGCGCCTTCATCAACTCCTTTTTGGATTAAGAATTCAACTCCTTTTCTTACTTTCAGGCGTGATTACGGGGCCCATATTGGTGTCGCTATCCCAGCCATATCCTGTCTTTCTTGATTTAACAACTTCATACAGCGCATCTTTGATGTTTCTCTTTTGATCATCAACGGTAATGATCGTTGAAGCAGCAAGACAGCGTTGTCCTGCACATCCATAAACGGAATCTGCTATGATTTTAGAAGACATTTCCACATCGCAATCGGGTAAAACAATCACAGGGTTTTTTGCTCCCCCTTGTGCCTGAACCCTTTTGCCATTGGCGGTTCCTTTAGAATAAATATATCTAGCTACTGGCGTACTTCCTACAAAACTTATTGCTTTTATTGAAGGATGCTCCAAGATGGCATCTACTGTTTCTTTTCCTCCATGAACCAAGCTAAGGAGTCCTTTTGGAAGATCCAATTCATCAAAAAACTCAAAGAGTTTCATCATCGTTAAGGGTACCTTCTCAGAAGGTTTCACAATCATGGCATTTCCGGTTGCGATCGCATAAGGTAAAAACCAAAATACGATCATACTTGGAAAATTAAATGGCGTGATGCAGGCAGTAACACCAATGGGCTGACGAATCATCATTTCGTCAATTCCAAAAGCAATGTCCTCAATCACATCTCCTTTAATCAACATGGGTGTCCCACAGGCAACCTCGATATTTTCGATGGCACGCTGTATTTCTCCGATCGACTCTCCTTTTGTTTTTCCAGATTCATCGGTGATTATTTTGGCCAACTCCTCCAAATTATTTTCCATGATATTTTTCAGCTTGTAAAGCTGTTGTACCCTTTTCATTACAGGAACTTTCTTCCATTCTAGGTAAGCTCCTTGTGCGCTAGTTGCCGCATCTTGAAGATCTTTTTGAGTTGCGGTTCCATAGGGAACAGTCGCTATAACCTCCTGCGATGCGGGGTTGTGTACATCAACTGTTTCGTTTGATGAGCTCTCTGCCCATGTGCCATTGATGTAATTTTTTAAACGATTCATTTGTTATTTAAGATTAAATTAAGCATTATTTCCCAACAATATATAGATTAGAACAGTGACCAAACTGAGCCCTATCGCCATCGGTTTTGCATACTTCCATGAAGTAAGATCAACGGCTCCCACATCGGATATTTCATATAGATTTTTTCTCGGGTAGAAGTAGGAGACCAAATACATTATCCCAACATTTAAAACAAATTCGATTCCCCATAAATGAACAAAATGAATGCCATGGCTGGTGTAGCCCCAAGTCAGAAATATATAAAATGAAAGCCCAAAAATCAGAGCAGTTTTTGCCGCAATAGCAGATATTTTTTTCATAAAAAAACCAGCAAGCAATACCGAAGCAATTGGGATGAAAAAGACCCCGTTAAGCTCTTGTAGGAGTTGGTACAAGGCCATCTGGTGTATTGGCCATTAAGGGGGCAGCTAGAATGGCGAAAACTGCTAAAATTGCAGAGGTTAACTTACCGATAGAAACCAGTTTTTTATCGCTTACATTTTTCACAATGTGTTTTTTATAAACATCAACACTAAACAAGGTCGCTGCAGAATTTAATACGGAATTAAAAGTACTTAAAACAGCTCCCATAATGACTGCTGCAAAAAAACCGATCAACCAAACTGGCAAAACTTTTTTGACCAATTCTGGATAAACCGAATCTTGTTGATCGTAAAAGGTATCGCTAAAGTAATAATAGCAAATCACTCCAGGTAAGACAATCACCAATGGGATTAAGATTTTAAACAGACCTGTGATCAAAAGTCCCTTTTGAGCTTCCTTTAAATTCTTAGCCCCTAATGCCCTTTGGATAATTGTTTGATTCATACCCCAAAAATAAAGTTGGTTGATAATCAGACCCGTAAACAAAACTTCGAAGGGCAGTACAGAGTCACTGGCTCCTATAACATTAAATTTTTCGGGAGCATATTCGTAAACCTTAGTTAATCCATCGAGGATGTTGCTGTCGCCTATGGCATAAAGCGCCAAAACAGGAATTAAAAGTCCCCCCAATAACAATCCAATTCCGTTAATTGTGTCTGAATAAGCAACTGCCTTTAAGCCGCCAAAGACGGCATAAATTGATCCGAGGATTCCTATGAATAATATCGTGATCCACAAGCCCTGAGATTTCTCAACTCCCAATACGTCGGAGACGCCAAAAAGACTTTCAATACCCAGCGCACCCGAATAGAGCACGATGGGTAGGAGGGTGATTATAAATGAGGTGATCAAAACGATGGCCACAAAAGTCCTTAGCACCCCATCAAATCTTTTCTCAAGAAATTGAGGGATTGTGGTCAATCCCATTTTTAAGTATTTGGGAATAAAAAACAATGCCGCAATGGCCAAAGCCAATGAAGAAGTCACTTCCCAAGCGATAACAATAAACCCATTGACATAGGAGTTGCCATTCATTCCAATCAAATGTTCGGAAGAAATATTGGTCAACAACATCGATCCTGCAATTACAATTCCAGATAAACTTCTTCCTCCCAAAAAATATCCATCAGAAGAATTTAGATTGGTTTTCTTTAGACTGTACCAGGTGAAAAAAGCAACACCTCCTGTGAAGAGTATAAATGAAACGAGCGTAATAATAAGATCTGAATTCATAATTAAAAATTAGAGATAATACTTTTGTGACTTTTTATTTTCTATATATTTTTTATAGGATTCTGAAACATTTTCTTTCTCAGAGACTTCGGCAATAGGAACATCCCACCAAGTAAATCCGGGAACTCCTTTTTTCCGATCCACATCGATATAGATCAGTGTTGTGTGATCAATTGATTTTGCAGCAACAAGTGCTTTGTTAAACTCCGAAATGTTTTTTGTTTTAATAACATGCGCTCCCATACTTTGCGCATTTAAAACAAAATCAGTAGGTAAGTAATCACCGTCAAGTTGATCAGTTGATTCATTTCTGTATTTGTAATGCGTTCCAAAACCATCGCTTCCTACGGAATTTGATAGACTTCCAATACTTGAATAACCATTATTGTTTAATAAAACAATAGTGATCTTTTGTTTTTCCTGAATCGAAGTCACAATTTCTTGCGCCATCATCAGGTAACTTCCATCTCCAATCATAACATAGATTTCACTCTTTGGAAGTGCCATTTTAGCTCCCAAACCTCCAGCAATTTCATACCCCATGCAAGAGTAGCCATACTCAAGATGAAATCCTTTTGGGCTTTGTGTTCGCCATAATTTATGTAAATCACCAGGCAAACTCCCTGCGGCGCAAACCACCACATCTTCGGGCTTTGAAAACGAATTAACCGCCCCGATGACTTCCCCTTGGAATGCGGGGGTTTCATTTTTCTCGGTATAAATTTCAGACACAAATTGATCCCAACTCTTGTTAAATGAGATGATTTTATCTGAATAATTTTTATCAACTTTAAAGGAAGACAAACGCGCATCTATCACTTCTAAAATAGATTTCGCATCCCCTACCAAAGGGAGCGCGCTGTGCTTAAAGGAATCAAATTCTGTGACATTAATATTAATGAATTTTACATTTGGATTTTGGAAAGCAGATTTTGAAATGGTCGTAAAATCCGAATATCTTGTTCCAATACCAATCACCAAATCCGCATCATTTGCAATTTCGATGGCTCCAGGAGTACCCGTGACTCCAGCAGCACCTAGGTTTTGAGGCTCATCATAATTTAAAGATCCTTTGCCAGCAAATGTTTCTACGACAGGAATTCCGGTTCTATTGACAAACGATTTCAGTGTTTTTGTTGCCCCGCTATAGATCGTGCCTCCACCCGAAACAATTAATGGTTTTTTACTTTCATTGATCATCGCAATTGCTTTGGAAAGTATATTTTGATCGGGCATATTTCTGCTGATATTCCAGACACGTTTTTTAAACAATTCAACAGGAAAATCAAAAGACTCCGCCTGAACGTCTTGAGGGATACACAGGGTAACCGCACCTGTTTCAGCAGGGGAGGTTAGTACCCGCATTATTTCAGGCAAGGCAGTAATAAGTTGCTCTGGACGATTTATTCTGTCCCAATATTTTGAAACGGGTTTAAAACAATCATTGACAGAGATGTCCTGGGTTAAATTAGATTCCAATTGTTGCAGTACGGGAGCTACTTGTCTTGTAGCAAAAATATCTCCGGGAATTAAAAGTACTGGAATCCTATTGATAGTCGCCGCTGCTGCGCCCGTTATCATGTTTGTAGCCCCAGGGCCGATCGAGGTCGTGCAAACAAAAGTCTGCAAGCGGTTTTTGACTTTGGCATAAGCAGCGGCGGTGTGCACCATCGCTTGCTCGTTTCTGGCGACATAAAATGGAAAATCAGTATTTTGATGAAGGGCTTGACCAATACCCGCAACATTACCGTGTCCTAAAATTCCAAAGCACCCTGCAAAAAATTTCTGTTGATGACCATCGCGTTCAACATACTGATTTTTTAAAAACTCAATTGTTGCTTGTCCGACTGTTAATTTTTTTGTTTTCATTTTTAATAGAATTAAAACCCACCATTTTTATTTATAAATTCAAGGGATTGTTCTAGGGTGGGCATGAAATTTGCACATCCTTTTTGTGTCACTACATGGGCACCACTGGCGTTACCCATTCTGCATGATTTATAAAGATCCCAGTCATTGATTATGCCATAGAGAAATCCACTTGCAAAAGCATCTCCAGCCCCCAAAACATTGAGAATTTCAACAGGAAATCCGGGCACTGATGTCATTGTCCCATCATGACTGTGAATACTCGCGCCTTTTTCACCTCTTTTTACGATTAGCGTTTCTACACCAGTCGCTAATATTTTTTTGATGGCCAAGTCAATATCCCCCTTAATTTCAGGGGCTGATATTTGTTGGTCCTTTATTTCAACTTGGGAGACATTTTCCATCGTAGCAGCTAGGATTTCCTCTTCCGTCCCAATTGCAATTTTAACCCGAGGTAAAATAGCCCTCATCGTAACTCCAAAAGCTCGATAGTCATGCCATTGATCTGCTCTAAAATCTAAATCTAAAACCACTTCCACATCGTTTTTCAAGGCTATTTCAGTTGCATGAAAAGTTGCGCTTCGGGTGGGTTCGATGTTCATAGCAGTACCATTAATTAGCAGCACTTTATAGTCTGAAATATTGGCGCGATCTACGTCGTCAATATCTACCTGACTGTCAGAAGCGTTGTCTCTGTAATAAACGAGTGGAAATTTATCAGGGGGTTCGATTCCAAGAATAACAGCGCTTGTTCTCGTTCCCTTTTTAGTGGGGACGTTGGTGATATTGACTCCCTCTTCGGTTAAAAAATTAATTAAAAACTCTCCAACCTTGTCTTCTCCAACTGCGGATAATAAACTGGCGTCGAGTCCCAATCTAGAACAGCCAACTGCGATATTTAGAGGGGAGCCTCCTACAAAAGCGTCGAATCCTTTAATCTAGATTAAATGGTGCCCCAATATTTTGGGAATAAAGATCAATTGAAGACCTTCCAAAAGTGATTATATCGTGTTTATTATTGCTCATTTATTCCTCTTTATTGTTCATTTTTGCAGTTACTAGCGGCAGCCTATTGTCTTTTGCACTCCAAGAATCATAAATCCATTCATGATCAGGGTCAGTTGTATTGGCCAAACATTGATCAGTTCCAGCTAGAAAATTCAGATAGTAACAATGAAAACCATGTTCTGCCACTACAGGGTGAAATCCTTTTGGAATCATCACCACTTCATTGTGATGAGGTCTCACGATTTCATCAAGGGATTTGTCTTTTGTATAAACTTGCTGAATTGCATAGGCCTCAGGTTTTTGGAACTTGTAAAAATAAGTTTCCTCCTGTATGGGTTCTAAAACATTTCCTTTTTCATCCAAAATTCTCTCATCGTGTTTATGGGCTGGAAAAGAGCTCCAGTTTCCCGAAGGGGTGTAAACCTCTCTACAAACAATTTTGCTACAACCAAAACCGGGAGGGACAAGATCATTGAATTGTCTTGTGGCATTGTCTCCTCCAAAAATCACAACGGGAGTCTCCTCCGGGGTAACAAATTTAGGAGGAAAAGATTCTTCGGATTTACACCAGCCGTAGGCGATGTCAAGTTTTTCGCTTGTTGCCGTTAGCTTAAACGAAGTGTTGATGGGAAGATAAAGTGTGTGAGCAACGCCGCTAAATACGTCTTTTCTACCATTGACTGTTTCCCAGCTCCCTTTGTCACTTGTCACCTTAAAGTTTCCACTTAATAAAACAATCACCATTTCATTGTCTAGGGTGTTGTGTTCCCAGACTTCGTCCTGATTGAACATCCTCGCTTCAAAACTTAAATAATTCCAATTTGCACTTTCAGGCGTCACGCTTTGGTAGATACTTGAACCTTTTTTAGGTTGGACGAGTAGTTGATCTTTATTGTTCATTTTTTATTGATTGAATTCAATTGCTTTTCCAGTTGCCCCTAACAAATCAAATTTTTGTTGCATAAACTTTACATATTCTTCGATGTAGGTTTTACCGGGATTTATGGGATCAAAAAGTTCAGGCGAATCTCTAAAGAATTCTCTGTGAACTCGAGTCCAAAGTAAACGCGTATCTGTTGCAATATTAATTTTACAAATACCATATTTTATCGCTTTAACGATCTCCTCCTGTGAAACACCAGCTGCATTTTGATTGAGTTGACCACCAGCCGTATTAATTCTCTTTATTTCCGCATCATTAACCGACGAGCCTCCATGAAGTACGATGGGGAAATTTGGGATGCGTTCTTGTATTTCTTTAAGGATGTCAAATTGAATTCCTTGTCCTCCCGAAAACTTATAGGCTCCATGACTGGTCCCAACCGCTACTGCAATACTATCGCATTTGGTTCGAGCGACAAACTCAGCTACTTCAGAGGGGTTTGTATATTTAGAATCTTTTTCATCAATCGAAATATCGTCTTCAACTCCGCTTAACACGCCCAATTCGGCTTCAACAAAAACACCGCTTTTGTGCGCAGCTTTAACCACTTCAGAGGTTCTCTTTATATTATTTTCAAAATCATCATGCGATGCGTCAATCATCACGGATTGGTATTGATTTGATTTTATAGCATCAAATGCATGGGCTTCATTGCCGTGATCTAGGTGGACACAATAAATGGCTTTGGGGTAAATTTTCGCTGCGGCATTGATCATCGCCATCATCATCATAGGACTTGCATAATTTCTGGCAACTGGAGTCAGTTGAACCAGAAAAGGGGCATTGGCTTGCGCTCCTGCCTTAAACAGTCCCAAAACTTGTTCCATGGTAAAAACATTTACTGCTGGAATTGCATACCTACCGTAGCATTTGTTGAATAAATCTTTAGAAGTAACAGTCATTCTTTTTAATAGTATCTATTTTAAGCAAATCTATTGTGAAAAAACAACAATTAATTGATTATCAAAAGTGATGAGGAGCTTAACTTTATGCAAACGTTTGCATAAAATTTTTATTAAATCCCATGAATTATTTAGTATTCATTATTCATTTTAAAAATTAAAGAAGTTTTGAAGACTCACGAGTTATCAATTCGGTTTTAAAAACCTCATGGCGGAATTCAATTTTTGCATCGACATCCTTCAAATGATGTAATAAAATTCTGGCAGAAAGCATTCCAATACTGAATACCGGTTGAAGCACCGTAGAGAGAGAAGGGGACATAAATGATGAATGGGGATCATCGTTAAAACCAACGATGGAGAGCTCTTCAGGAATTTTTATATTCATTTTTTTGGCAACATTCATCGCCGCAATGGCAATGTTGTCATTGACTGCAAAAATTGCATCAGGGGGATTCTTAAGTTTTAAAAGATCTTTAGAGGTCTTAATGCCGCTTTTGGATGTAAAGCCCGATACATGATGAATGTATTCTTTTTTAATGGGAATCTTATGCTTTTTTAAAGCATCTAAATACCCTTTTAGACGATGCTTGGAGGTGCTAGAATTATGGGGGCCTCCTAAATGAGCGATTTTTTTACAACCACTTTGGATTAAAAATTCTACTGCTTCAAATGCACCGCTATAATCGTCGACCAGTACCTTGTCTGCTTTTACTCCAGGGCAATCTCTATCAAAAATAACGATAGGGATTCCTTTTTTCTGTAATTTTTTTAAATGATCAAAATTTTTCGTTTCGGAAGAGGTGGAGACTAAAACTCCATCAACTTGAAGTTTTTCTAGTTTTTGGATGAGCACGACTTCCTCTTCAAAGGATTCGTTAGAAATACAGACCATTAGGTTGAAAGCCGTATTTGATAGCACGTCTTGAATGGAAGTTATTATAGCAGAATAAAAATGACTCGTAATCTGCGGTACAATCACTCCAATCGTATTTGATTTTCTGCGAAGCAAATTGATGGCCATTATATTGGGCTGATAATTCAGCTTTTCAGCCAATGCAATCACATCTTTTTTAGTTTTTTCACTAATTGAAGTGTGATTGTTCAGTGCCCTCGAGACTGTTGAGGGGGCAACCTTTAATTTGTTTGCGATCTCCGTAATGGTGATTCGTCCCATTTATTTTTTTATAATATGATTTTTTAATATTTTAAATTTAGGTAAATAAAAATAAATATTTGGTTGTTCAAAGGACTCGATGTATTTTGCTTTATGAAATAAAAAGTGAAAACAACTTATACTAAGATTTGAGAAGCTTTTTTCATTATTAATAGAACTGTTTTTTAAACCTTAAAAGAAACAATACAATGTGTAAGAATAATATTATAATCCTCAGTGCTCTATGCTTACTGGTCTTTAATCAAATAGCAGGACAGCAAAAAATTCACTCTCATAATGATTATCATCAAAACATTCCTTTTTGGCTGGCTTATGGCTGTGGTCTTGATTCGATTGAAGTAGATGTTTTTCTCAAAGACAACGATTTAATGGTTGCCCATCATGAAAATGAGATCATCGAAAACAGGACTATTGAAAGTCTTTACCTGAATCCGATTCGTAATTTACTTTCATTAAATCTTGACAAACAAGCTCTTCAATT
This sequence comes from uncultured Flavobacteriaceae bacterium, assembly GCA_949372605.1. Classification (GTDB taxonomy): domain Bacteria; phylum Bacteroidota; class Bacteroidia; order Flavobacteriales; family Flavobacteriaceae; genus UBA8316. Next base: position 1,822 of record CASIAE010000016.1, on the reverse strand, counting down.
ACTAATTGATATTAAGACAACTCCCTATGAAACAATCGATCGACTCGTTCTAATTTTAAAAAAATATCCAGACATTACCAGTAACCCATTAGTTTCAATTGTCATCTCTGGTAGTCAACCCAAGATTGTGGATTATCCTAATTATCCCAATTACATAAAATTTGATTACCAAAAATTAATTAAAATTACCGATCAAAACATTTTAGATAAAGTGGGATTAATAAGTCTTAGTTTAAGGAAGTTTTCAAATTGGAATGGCTTGTCGGATTTAAGTTCTGAAGATCAGGAAGTAATAAAAGAAGCAATCCAAAAGGCACATTCTTATGGAAAACCTTTTAGGTTTTGGGTGACACCAGATACCGAAAAAGCATGGAAAACTTTTGCGCAATTTGGAGTTGATTACATCAATACTGACAAGCCTTGTCAGGCTTCAAGTTTTTTAAACACAAATCTTAAATAGGTATTTATAATTAAAGCTATTATGGTTTCACGCAACGGAATCCAGTATGCTGGGAGCCAGTGTCGGGGGAGGATTTCATTCTAGAAGCCACCCTGTATCCGGCACAATAATCATCATTACACAAAAAGGAACCGCCACGAATTACCCGCTGATCAATATAAGGATTGTAAGGGTCATAGCTCTCTTCGGGACCTTGAGGGTTCTTGACTTTCCCACTATTTAATTCTTTGTAATAGTCAAAATTGTACCAATCCGAACACCATTCCCAGACATTTCCTGCCATGTCATAAAGCCCATATGGATTTGGCTCATATGATTTTACTGGGGCCGAATAAAAAAATAAATCTTTGACGGCATTGTCATAGGGAAAACTGCCTTCCCAGCTATTTGCCTTAACAGCACCTGTCGAAATGTGCTCATCTCCCCATGGATAGATTTTGTCTTTCAGGCCGCCTCGGGCAGCCCATTCCCATTCGGCTTCTGTAGGCAATCTTTTTCCAGCCCATTTGGCGTAAGCATTCGCGTCGTCCCAAGAAACATGAACCACAGGGTGATTCTCCTTTCCTAAGATATCACTCCCTTTTCCTTTGGGGTGTCTCCAGCTGGCTTTGGGTTTCCATTCCCACCAGGCACTATAATTATTCAAGTCTACAGGACCATTTGTCGTTTTAAAAACCAAAGAGGAAGCCTGAAGTAATGAATCGTGAGGTTTCGGAGTATCATAAAAATAAATCATTAACAAGATTACATGAACAATATTATTATATTTTAGAACAAAACTTGAATAATAATTCAGATGAAGATTTATCGAAAAGTGTAGATTTAATGAATTCATTAATTCGTGATCTTCCTGAGAAAACAAAAATGATATTCTGTCTTAAAAAAATTAATGGTCTGACGAATAAAGAGATTGCAAAGCACAATGGAATTTCATTAAAAACTGTAGAAGCTCATATAACAAAGGCATTCAAGCTTCTTCGTGAAAAAGTAAAAGAATTAAAGTGAATGATTTAGAAGTTCCTCCAAAAGGAGATGATGCTGACTACCATTTTGACATAAGGTATAATCCGGAATAGAAGGATTGACTGGCAGAAAATTAACATCAAGTTGTAACTATGATTTGAAGAGGGATTAGGTTATATACCCATTTCACCAGCGTATCCCCAAAGATTTATTTTGAAGGGTGGGGTGTTGAATTGAGATTTTTAGGTTTTAACCCCCAAATAAAAGTAGGTAATTAGAACCCAGCTATCCCCAGTAAAATAGGGGGTTTAGAGCTATGCGACTCATAAAATACTTGGGCTTATAAAAGTTAGTTTGATTCATTTTGAGAGGACTAGAAATCCCTGAACTTACTGAAGA
>CASIAE010000015.1 GCA_949372605.1 uncultured Flavobacteriaceae bacterium | reverse complement strand
GACAAGGGATACGTTTTGAAGGGCAAGGAAGCAATTAACCATGTTTTTCGTGTTGGTTGTGGGTTGGAAAGTCAAATTTTGGGAGATTTTGAAATCATCGGACAACTTAAGAAAAGTTTTTATTTTTCTAAAAAACTAAAAATGGTCAATGGTTTTTCTGAGCGATTGGTGAACTCGGTCATTCAGTCCAGTAAAAGAATAAAAACTGAAACCGAGATATCAACTGGAGCTACTTCTGTTTCATTTGCCTCAGTTCAATACATCTTGGAAAACGTTGATGAGGTTTCTCATAAAAACATTTTGCTTTTTGGAACCGGAAAAATCGGTAGAAATACTTGTGAGAATTTGATTAAACACACTCAAAACGAACATGTCGTTTTGATTAATAGAACCGAAGAAAGCGCTCAAAAAATTGCGGGAAAATTTAATCTTATATATAAGAAATTCGATCACTTAAAGGATGAAATTCAGAAGACGGACATTATGATTGTCGCAACCAGTGCCGATTATTTTTCTGTGACTCCTGAGCTAATTAATCCAGAAAAACCTTTATTAATTCTTGATCTTTCTATGCCTTCTAACGTTGACCCTGAGCTAAAAGCAATGGAGTCAGTTACCCTAATCAACTTGGATGAGTTGTCTCAAATGACCAACGCAACACTCGTGAAAAGAAAAAAGATAGTGCCCGTTGCTGAGCAGATTCTTAATGAGGTTAGCACTGATTTTCTCCGTTGGATTGAGCACCGGAAATTTGCACCAACACTCAAGGCTTTAAAAAACAAATTATTGGATGGACACACACAAGACTTTCCTGTTCAAGATGATTTTTCTCAAACTGTAAATAGACTAACAGGTCGAGTTGCTAGTTATCTTAAAAAAAACCCTTCTAAAGCGGACGAAATCTTGTCGATGCTTCAGGATTTATATCAATTGGATTCAGAAATTGATGCTTAATAAGACACTAAGAATAGGAACCCGTGAAAGTCAGTTGGCGCTCTGGCAGTCGGAAAATGTTGCCAACTCCCTTAAAAAAATGGGTGCTTCTTCAACGCTTATTAAAATTAAGAGTGATGGAGACACTGACCTTATAATGCCACTTTATGCCATTGGAGTTCAAGGCATTTTTACCAAAACTTTAGACGTTGCACTTTTAGAAAACAGAATAGACATTGCTGTTCACAGCCTTAAAGATGTTCCCACGCAGCTTCCAAAAGGAATTATAATTGCAGCTGTCCTATCGCGAGGAAGTGTCTCGGATGTTTTGTTAAGAAAAAAAGATGTCAATAATCAGAATTTCAATCTCACTATTGGAACAGGGAGTCTGAGAAGAAAAGCACAATGGTTAAATAAGTTTCCTAATTATGAGGTTGACAACCTAAGAGGCAATGTTCAAACGCGCATAGAAAAGTTAAATAAATCCGATTGGCATGGTGCAATTTTTGCAAAGGCTGGCCTAGAAAGAATGGAGCTCTTGGGAAATAATTTTCAAGTTTTAGACTGGATGATTCCAGCACCTGCACAGGGAGCAATTGCTGTTGTTTGTCGTGAGGAAGATACAGAGATTAAGGCACTGCTTAAAAATATTCATTGTAAAACGACATCGATCTGTGTTGGTGTTGAAAGAAAATTCTTAAACATTCTCGAGGGAGGGTGTACCGCTCCCATCGGAGCAATTGCAAAGTTAGAAGGTGAAAAAATGACTTTTACAGTGGGATTGTTTTCCACTGACGGCAAGCAAGCGGTGACCTCAGAAAAGACAGTTAATCTAGATTCTATAGCCGATTTAGCTCAATTAGCAGTCGATGAGTTACTGTCTCAAGGCGGTAAAGCAATCATGGAGGAAATAAAAAATAACCGTTAATATGCGTTTGTTATCCACCAAAATAATAGCTCATTCCTTTAAAGAAAGATTAGTTCTTTACCAATTCAGTGTCGTTGAAAAGGCATTTATTGAAGTTCATCCGACAAGCGAATTGGTTATTGGGCAAGTAGCAAAAAATGTTATTTTCACAAGTCAAAATGCAGTTAATATTGCTTTCAAAAATGAAAAAATTAGAACATCTTTAGAGGATAAGTTATTTTTCTGTGTAGGTAAAAAGACCAAATCACTTTTGATTAAAAATGGCCAAAAAGTGGTCAAAATGGCTAATAAATCATCAGAATTGGCTAATTTTATCTCAAAAAACAATAAAAATGATCAATTTTCATTTTTTTGTGCTGCGGAAAGAACACCTGATTTAGAACGTATTTTATCGACGAACGACATAAAAATAACGCCAATAATACTATACAATACTCAGCCAAAGCCTCATGCGATAAAAAGTCATTTTGATGGAGTATTGTTTTTTAGCGCCAGCGGGGTGAGAAGTTATGCAATGAAAAACACTTTTAAAAACACCCATGCATTTTGCTTGGGCCCTTCAACCGCAAAAGAAGTGGAAAATTATACCGAAAATTTTTCTGTTGCTAAAAAACCAGAAGACACCCAAATGCTATTGATTATTAAAAACTATTTTAAAAAAAGACATGAATAACAACGAATTATTTTTAAAAGCTTTAAAAGGAGAAGTCCTAGAGCGACCTCCAGTATGGATGATGCGTCAGGCAGGAAGATATTTACCTGATTTTATGAAGCTTAAAAAGAAATATGATTTTTTCACCCGTTGTCAAACACCAGAGTTAGCTACTGAAATTACTCTAATGCCAATTGATCAAATCGGAGTAGATGCAGCCATTTTATTTAGCGACATTCTTGTGGTGCTTCAGGCGATGAATATTCCAGTGGAAATGCGAGATGGTATTGGACCCCATCTAGCCGCACCCATTCGAACGAGTGCAGATCTCGATCAGGTAATTGTTCCAGACATTGAGGAAAGTTTGGGATATGTTTTAGATGCCGTAAAAATGACCCAAGTCGAACTGAATGGTCGTGTTCCCTTAATCGGTTTTGGGGGTTCTCCATGGACACTTTTGTGTTATGCAGTTCAAGGACAGGGGTCAAAGACTTTTGACATTGCAAAAGAGTTTTGCTTTAAAGAAGAAGTTCTGGCGCATCAGTTTTTGCAAAAAATAACAGATACCTCGATTGCCTATCTTAAAGCGAAGGTTGCTGCAGGTGCAGACGCAATTCAGCTTTTTGATTCTTGGGGAGGATTGCTTTCACCAGAGGATTACCAAAAATTTTCTTGGCCTTATCTGCAGCAAATCATTGATGCATTAAAGGATATTACTCCTGTAATTGTTTTTGGGAAAGGCTGTTGGTTTGCCTTACCAGAAATGGCCAAGTCGGGAGCTTCGGCACTAGGCGTAGATTGGACTTGCACTGCTCGAAATGCCCGCTACTTGTCTGGAGGTCAAATCACGCTTCAAGGGAATTATGACCCTGCAAGATTGTTTTCTCCTATTTTTCAAATTAAAAAAGACGTAAAGCAAATGATAGATGCTTTTGGGAAAGATAATTATATCGTCAATCTAGGACATGGGATTCTCCCCAACATTCCTGTAGATCATGCCAAAGCATTTGTTGACGCAGTTAAAGAATATTAATCTTAAAACCCCCAATCAATGAAAAAACAATTCCTTGATTATATTGAAAACCTACAAGACCAAATCACTCAAAATCTCTCTCAAATTGATGGTGGAGCTAAATTTCGAGAGGATAAATGGGAGCGTCCAGAGGGAGGCGGAGGTAGAAGTAGGGTTATTGAAAATGGAAATGTTTTTGAAAAAGGAGGGGTTAATATCTCAGCAGTTCATGGAGCGCTTCCCGAGAGTATGAAAAACTATTTTAAAGTCAGCGAGGGCAATTTTTTTGCCTGTGGTCTGAGTTTGGTAATTCATCCTAAAAATCCAATGGTGCCTACCGTTCATGCCAATTGGCGATATTTTGAATTGTATGATGCTTCAGGCAGTCTAAAAGATTCTTGGCTTGGAGGAGGACAGGATTTAACTCCTTACTATCTTTTTGAAGAGGATGCGCGTCACTTTCATCAAGTTTGTAAGAAATCTTGTGATGCGCATGATCATAGTTTTTATGAGGTTTACAAACAGAAGTGTGATGATTATTTTTGGAATACCCATCGAAATGAATCCCGAGGAATTGGAGGTTTGTTTTTTGATTATTTAAGACCAACGGATACTTTTACTGCAAAAAATTGGTTTGATTTTGTGGTGGAAGTCGGAAATAATTTTTTAGCTGCTTACATACCAATCGTTGAAAGGCGAAAAGGGCTTCCTTACGACGATCATCAGAGAAAGTGGCAAGAAATTCGTCGTGGAAGGTATGTTGAGTTTAATTTAATTCATGACAAAGGAACTCTTTTTGGACTTAAAACAAATGGACGAATCGAGAGTATATTGATGAGTTTACCCCCTCACGTCCAATGGCACTATGATTTTCACCCAAACCCGGGAAGTCCGGAAGACAAATTAGAAGATGTTTTAAAGCATCCCAAATCTTGGATTGATAAATAAACGAGAATTAAATTAAAATTCTTAATTTAAGGTTAATCTAAAATTAATAAAAAGTGAATACTATTTCAATTCTTTTTGCTTTGCCTTTGTTGGTTGTTTTCTCCTACCTCTTTGATACTTTAGCTAGGAAAACAAAATTTCCTGCTGTAATATTATTGCTATTTACAGGAGTTGTCATTCGCCTAATTATTTCTGCAAATGGTTATGAAGATTTCGAATTTTTAAATGATTTGATTCCTGTTTTGGGAACCATAGGCCTTATTTTGATTGTCTTAGAAGGGGCACTAGAATTAGAAATTAATAGGCAAAAATTACCCGTTATTATCAAAGGGTTTTTATCCGCTATTGTGATTCTACTGCTTAATATAATCGTAATCAGTTGGCTTTTTAATTATTTCCTAGGAATGGAGCTTCATACGGCAACTATTTTTGCAACTCCTCTTTCCATTATCAGTAGTGCAGTTGCGATACCTTCCGCCGCTAATCTTTTAAATCAAGATAAAGAATTTGTTATTTATGAATCTACTTTTTCTGATATTTTAGGAATCGTAATTTTCAATTATTCGATTCGCCAAGCTGAGTCTGGTCAACCAATGATAGCGATCGAGTCGATTGTAGGATTGGGTCTTCAAATTCTTGGCATTGTTGCGATCTCAATTCTAATTACCTATGTCCTTTTTCGATTGCTCCAGAATATTGAACACCACGTGAAATTTTTTCTCATACTCTCACTTCTTATTTTGGTCTACGCTATAGGTAAGTTTTTCCATCTACCCGCCTTGTTGACCATCTTTATTTTTGGAGTTTTCTTGTCTAATATCAAAGAGTTATTGCCAAGTTTCTTGCTTCGATACTTTCAGTTAAATCATTCTGAAAAGGGACTTCATGAATTTCATATCCTTACTGCTGAATCTACTTTTATTGTGAGAACTTTCTTCTTTTTGTTCTTCGGATTTTCAATTGTAATATCCGACTTTGACAGTTTTATGCCACTTGTTTATGGTGTTTTGGTTTTCGCCATTATGTTTTTAATTAGGTATTTGTATTTTTTCTTAACGAGCTTTAAACTAAAACCCACTGTTTTGCTCTATATGTCTCCACGAGGATTAATTAGTATTCTTTTGTTCCTACAAATAAAGAACTTGGAAATTATTAAAACAGAGAATAGTGTCATAGATGAGCGAATATTACTTGTAGTCATCTTGACTTCTATGTTTGTCATGACAATGGGAACAATAAGTGATAAACAAAAATCAGTCTCTGAAGAAGCTGTTTTGGGTGATGAAGAAATGATCGATTTAAATTCTTCTGAGGGTCTTCTAGAGGAGGATTCCATTGATTAACAGATGTGTAATTGCATAATCAGCTGAACTGAAAGTTTTATAAGTCTTTTTTGTTATAAAAAATTGATCTAGTTTAACTTTAATAGAACATTAAACCAACATGTTAAGGTCATGCAGGGACTTCATTAAATTTGAAGGAATTTGAGGACTATTATAGGATGAATGCCTGGTTTAACAATAGCAACAAAGGTTTTTCAGATGAATTAATTATTGGAGGGGAATTGGGTGTACAATTATTTAAAAATAAATTAATACTATTATCAAGAATCCTATGGATTCATCCGCTTTATAATGGACCATTCGATCCTGCTAGCTCCAATGACTCTGTTTTTACAAATAAAATAGAAATTCTTGTCTTGAGAAATGAAGTAGTATGGAGTTTTTTAAAAGAAAATAGAGGTTTCTTTTGCCAATACCAAGCCCGTTTATGGAAAAATAATTTATCATGCACCGAGTCTTTCCTTATGGTTTTATCTAAATCTTTAGTCGTTTAGCCCGTTTCAACAATCTTTTTAATTAATTTTGATTTACTGTTATTAAAATGAATCTTAACAATAAATCAATGTATCCTATTCAACGCAATAGACGATTAAGAAGTAGTGAAAGTATCAGGAGTTTGGTTCGAGAGAATGAATTAACTCCAAACGATTTTATAGTTCCACTTTTTGTCGTTGAAGGTAATAACTTAAAAGAGTCCATTCCATCTATGCCAGGCTATAGCCGGATGAGTCTAGATCTTTTATCAGGAGAAGTTAAATCGCTTTGGCAACTTGGACTAAAAAATATTTTAGTTTTTGTTAAAGTTCCGGATCACTTAAAAGACAATAAAGGAAAAGAAGCATTGAACAAAGATGGACTCATGCAACGTTCCGTTAAAACAATAAAAGATGCTGTTCCTGAAATGGTTGTAATGACCGATGTGGCTTTGGATCCTTATTCTTCTTTTGGACACGATGGTATTGTTGAAGAAGGAAAAGTCGTCAATGATCCTACTGTTGAGGTTTTGTCACAAATGGGGCTGTCCCACGCTCAGGCAGGTGCGGATGTTCTGGCACCTAGCGATATGATGGACGGTAGAGTATTAAAAATCAGAACTGCTTTAGAGTCAAACAATTTTAAGGATACGCTCATCATGAGTTATAGTGTAAAATACGCTTCTAGTTTTTATGGTCCTTTTCGCGATGCGCTAGATTCTGCTCCAGGATTTAGTGATAAAAAAACCTATCAGATGGATCCTGCCAATCGATCAGAAGCTGTTGTAGAAGCTTTACGTGATATTGAAGAAGGAGCTGATATTGTTATGGTTAAACCCGGAATTGCCTATTTGGATATCCTAAGAGAAATTAAGAATGCTGTAAGCACACCCCTTGCTGCCTATCAAGTTAGTGGAGAGTATGCGATGCTTAAGGCAGCTGCAGAAAAAGGGTGGTTAAACCACGATGAGGTCATGTTAGAACAGCTTCTTGCTTTTAAGAGGGCTGGTGCCAACCTTATCGCGACTTATCACGCTAAAGAGGCTTCTATGCTAATTTCATAATTATTAAAATTTAATTACATACATTAATAAAAAAATAATGAAAAAATTATTTGCTTATTTGGGCTTTTTGCTGATTGTTGTTTTTTCGTTATTATATAGCTCCAAGTATGATTATATTTTAAAAGGGATCACGAAGATCTATTTAAAAGGACACACTACTGCTTATTTATCTGACTATCAGGTATTTTCAAACCACACAGTTTATGCTTCCTCAAATCCTCAGCCTTGGCCAATTCATGACTCCTATAACAAGGCAAATATTCCGAATGAACTGGAGGATTTTCACAAAGAGAAAAAAACAGTTGCTTTTCTTGTTTTTAAAAATGACAGCATTTTTCATGAAAAGTATTTTGATGGATATGGTTTGGATTCAAAAAGTAATTCTTTTTCAATGGTCAAAAGCATGGTTTCGGCTATGTTAGGGAAAGCCATTCAAGAAGGATACATTAAAAGTTTGGATCAACTTGCTCAAGATTTCATCCCTGAACTAAAAGGACCCTACGCAAGCCAAGTGACTGTGGGAGACCTTTCCAGTATGACTTCGGGTTTAAAATGGACTGAAAAATATTATTCTCCTTTCTCGGTCACTTCAGCTTCCTATTTTGTAGATGATTTAAATGGATTACTTCTCGATCAACCCATTGACATAATTCCAGCGAAGGCCTTTAACTATAAAAGTGGTGCCACACAATTACTGGGTTTGGCGATTAAAAACGCCACTAAAAAGACTTTAAGTGAATACCTTACTGAAAAATTCTGGCAACCCCTAGGAGCAGAGCACGACGCAACTTGGCAAATAGACAGTGAGGAAAAAGCAATGGAAAAAGCTTATTGTTGTTTGGCTTCAAATGCTCGAGATTTTGCAAGGTTTGGAAAACTTTATAAGGACCATGGAAAGTGGAATGGAAAACAAATTTTAGATTCTGCTTTTATTGTAAAATCATTAAAACCTCGCTTTGAGAAAAGTTCAGAATATGGCTATGGTTGGTGGCTCAATGAATATGAGGGGGAAAAGGTTTTTATGATGCGAGGTCACCTAGGTCAGTATGTTATTGTCCTCCCAGAAAAGAACTTAATGGTTGTAAGACTAGGTCATCTTAACGATGAAACTAATAATGTGGGGTCCCTTAAAAAGGATATTTTTATTTATATTAAGGCTGCGTTGGAAATGACTCAAAATGTTGCAAAAAATTGATCTTAAAAGGATATTATTTTTAGATATTCTCCCTAGGAATGATTCTAAAATTTGAAAAAGAGAATGTCTTAAACATACCTCCTAAGAAACATATATTACAAATAAACAAAAAACTAATCCCAGAAGTTCAAAATATCATTTATGATAAAATAGATAAACTAGAAGTTTTAATAGGTAATTCTGAAAATAAATTAATAGTACATGAAGAATAAAAAGCCTTTGTTAACATTAAATAAATTGGGAATAACTGTTGGAGAAAATGAACTTTTAAAAGATATTTCTTTTGACGTCTTTTCAAATGAAATTGTTGCCATTGTCGGGGAGTCGGGTAGCGGGAAGTCGCTTACTGCACTTTCAATTGCAGGACTTTTACCGGAAACCAAATTGAATATTAATAGCGAACAATTACTATTCAATAATGAATCCCTTAAAGGACTTTCTGAAAGTGAGTGGCAAAAAATAAGAGGGAACAAAATCGGGATGATTTTTCAAGAACCACAATCGAGCCTTAACCCCAGCATGAAATGTGGTACTCAAGTTATGGAAATGCTCAATCAGCACACCCAAGATAATGCAGAGAACAAGAAAAATAAAGTTGTAGCGTCTTTTGAGCAAGTTTATCTGGATAATCCAGAGCGGATTCTTAATGCTTATCCACATGAGTTGAGTGGAGGGCAAAAGCAAAGAGTAATGATAGCGATGGCATTGATTTGTAACCCTCAATTGTTGATTGCAGACGAGCCTACTACGGCCCTTGATGTCACCGTACAAAAAGAAATTATTAGTCTGATAATAGAGCGGCAAAAGTCCAACAAGATGAGTGTTTTGTTTATCTCACATGACTTGACACTTGTTTCCCAATTGGCTGACAGAGTGCTGGTAATGTATCAAGGCGAAATTATTGAAAGCGGAACAGTTACTGAAGTTTTTATTACTCCTAAAGAAGCTTACACGCGTGGATTACTAAATGCACGACCGGATGCAAAAATAAGACTTAATCGACTGCCTACAATCGCTGATTTCATCAATGAGGCAAAACCATCCGCCGAAGTTGGTGAAAATGTAAGAAAAAAGAGACACAAAGAAATATATTCTGAACCCCCTTTGCTTCAGGTAAGAGATTTAAAAAAAGAGCATGTACTTTCTGTTGGCTTGTTTAAAAAAAATAAACTTTTAAAAGCAGTACAGAGCGTAAGTTTTGATTTATTTAAAGGAGAAACACTGGGTTTGGTTGGTGAGTCTGGGTGTGGAAAATCTACCCTAAGTCGCGCACTGATTTATTTAGATCCTCCCACCCAGGGGAGCATTCTATTTCAAGGAAAAGAGTTAAGCAGCATGACTTCCGAAGAAATTAGATCGATTCGAAAGAACATTCAGTTTGTTTTTCAAGACCCCTATTCAGCATTACATCCTCTTAAAAAAATAGGTCAAGCGATTGCCGAACCCCTTCAGGTTCATAAAATAACCCTTGGTTCGAAGGAAACCAAAATCCGTGTTTTGGAGCTATTGGAAGAGGTAGGGCTTGAGTCCAGTTTTCATGAAAGGTACCCTCACGAATTGTCTGGAGGACAACGCCAAAGAATTGTAATCGCCAGAGCATTGGCGACTGAGCCGAAGTTAATTATCTGTGATGAAGCAGTTGCTGCATTGGACATTTCTGTTCAGGCTCAGGTACTCAATCTTTTAAATGATTTAAAGGAACAGTTCGATTTATCGTATCTGTTTATTTCTCATGATTTAAATGTTGTTAAATACATGTCAGACAAAATCATGGTTATGCAAAATGGACTTTTGGTTGAATATGGAGAAGCGGATGATCTTTATATTAATCCAAAAAACGCTTACACCAAAAAACTAATTGCGTCCATTCCGAAAGCGCTATAATTTCGTTAAGGCGCTGGATCTGGAATTATATTATGAATGGCTTCAATCTCTTTTAAAATCTCTTCAGAAAGTGTGATCTCGTGACTGTCGATATTTTCTTTAAGTTGTTCAATTTTGGTAGCACCAATAATATTACTGGTAACAAAAGAACGATCGTTTACAAAAGCCAACGACATTTGAGTAATCGACATGTTGTTATCTGCCGCCAATTGAGCATACATCTCTGTTGCCCGATTTGACTGTTCACTGCTGAATCTCGAAAAGTTAGGGAATAGTGTAACCCTTCCATCTGCAGGTTTTTTCCCATTGAGGTATTTTCCTGAGAGCACTCCAAACCCAAGTGGGGAATAAGCCAAGAGCCCTACATTATCTCGATGACAAATTTCAGCACTACCTATTTCGAAAAGGCGATTGAGAAGAGAATAAGGGTTTTGAACCGTACATATTTTTGTAGCATTACTTTTAGAAGCTGCTAAAAACCGCATGATGCCCCAAGCATTTTCATTTGAAAGTCCAATATGCCGAATCTTACCTGCTTTAATGTTATCATGAAGCGCGTCAAGAACTGTTTCAAAATTTTCAATCCAAGGATCGTTTTCGTCGTATTTAAATCCTCTTTGTCCAAAAGTATTGGTTTTTCTTTCCGGCCAATGAAGTTGAAAAAGATCAATATAATCTGTTTGCAATCTTTTTAAACCTTTGTCAATGGCACTGTCAATGTGTTCTTTTCTAAAGCTTAAATCTTCCCGAATGTGTTTTGTGTATTCTCCTGGTCCGGCGACCTTAGAGGCCAAAATGACTTTATCCCGATTTCCATTTTTTTTAAACCATGATCCAATGATACGATCTGTTTCTCCCTGTGTTTTTGCATTGGCAGGAACGGGATAGAGTTCGGCGGTGTCAAAAAAATTCACACCATTGTCTATAGCATAATCCATTTGCTCATGTCCATCTGCTTCTGTGTTTTGATTGCCAAAGGTCATTGTGCCCAAGCAAATTTTACTCACTTTTATGTCCGTATTTGGAATTGTATTCTGATCCATCTTAATCAATAGTCTTTAAAAGTTGTGTGATTTCATCTAGTTTTGGACTTAGCACCACTTCAATTCTTCTGTTGATTGCACGTCCATCTTTAGAGGAGTTTGGTGCTACTGGCAGGAATTCTCCACGACCGGCAGCAGTAAGGTTTTGAGGTAAAATCTCTTTATGTGTCAAAAGAAGTGTGACAATTGAAGTCGCTCTTTTGGTAGACAAGTCCCAGTTTCCTTTTAGAGGACCTTTGCCTTGGTAAGGAACATTGTCCGTATGACCTTCAATCAAAATAGAAACATCAGGGTTTTCCGCCAGCACTTTTCCTAGACTTGAAATGGCCTTTTTACCTTCAGATTCTACTTCCCAGCTCCCGGATTTAAACAATAATTTGTTTTCCATAGAAACATATACTTTACCGTTTCTGGCCTCAACAGTAAGGCCTTTGTCTTCAAAATTCAACAAGGCATCAGTAAGTGTTTTTTTGAGCATTTGCATGGCTTCTTGCTGATTCGAGATTAAGGTTTCTAGTTCTTCAACGCGAGTAATACGCTCCTCAAGTTCGTTTTCCCTTTCACCAATTTTTTGAAGTAACAACTCATTCTCAGCAATTCGCTCTTTTAATTCACTATCACTATTTTCTGCCAAAGCATCATAGGAATTTTGTAATAGTTCGAGTTTTTCAATATTACTTTTTAAGGCTACTTGCTCATTTTCTCAAATCAGTATTAAGATCAAAAAGTTTGCTTTCCAAATCCGCCAAATTTTTGGTAAGGGTACCATTTACGATTAGTTGTTCGTTGTAATCTCCTTTCAGCGATGCGTATCTTGACTCCAAGTCATTGAAAACTTTAGAAGACACACATCCTGTTAGCGTTAAAACTAACAGTGATAAGAATAAGTATTTTTTCATTTCTTAATTAATTTAAATTTAATTCTACTCCAACTGGACAATGATCTGAATGTTTTGCCTCTGGAAGTATGTAGGATCTTGTAATATTATCCTTAAGGTTTTCACTCACTAAGTTGTAATCAATTCTCCACCCTTTGTTGTTATTTCGCGCATTGGCACGATAGCTCCACCAACTGTAGTGATGGGGGTCAGGATTTAGATAACGGAACGAATCAATAAATCCGCTGTTCATGAATTGATCAATCCACGCCCTTTCTTCGGGAAGAAAACCAGAAACTTTTTTATTTCTAACAGGATCGTGAATGTCAATGGCTTCATGACAAATGTTATAGTCACCACAGATAACCAAATTAGGTTGCGATTTTTTTAATTCATCAATATAATTTTTAAAATCTGCCATGAATTGAAACTTGTATTCCAACCGGTCAATATTTGTTCCAGAAGGCAGGTAGAGACTTATCACCGAAACTTTATCAAAATCGGCGCGGATTACTCTTCCTTCAAAGTCAATGTGATCAATTCCAGTTCCAAAAGTAATTTTTTTAACTTTTTTCTTAGTCAATATTGCAACGCCACTGTACCCTTTTTTTTGGGCAGAATGCCAATAGTGTTGGTAGCCTAATTCCTCAAAAACTGAAGTTTCTACCTGCGACTCCATTGCTTTTATTTCTTGAAGACAAATGACGTCGGGTTGAGCGGCATCTAACCAATCGTAAAAACCCTTGTTGAGGGCGGCACGAATTCCGTTAACATTATAGGAAAGGATTTTCAATACTTATTTTTTACTAAGATAAAAAATCAAAGCTCTTAGAAAGAATCAAAGTCTTAGAAAATGATTTTAAAGCTGTTTTAGAAAATGTTTCACATCTAGTTTCTCTTTCAACAAGTCCGAAAGTTGATCGATTGCTATACGTTCCTGTTTCATTGAGTCTCTGTCTCTGAGGGTTACGGTTTGATCTTCTAAGGTTTGATGATCTACGGTAATGCAATAAGGGGTTCCCAGCGCATCTTGTCTTCGGTACCTTCTTCCTACGGCATCTTTTTCATCATATGCAACGTCCATGTCCCATTTGAGTTGACTCACAATTTCACGCGCGATTTCAGGAAGTCCATCTTTTTTAATCAATGGAAAAACAGCCAGTTTAGTCGGTGCCAAAATTTTTGGTAATTTTAATACGGTTCTTGTTGAACCATCTTCAAGTGTTTCTTCCTGCAATGAATTAGAGAAAATCGCCAAAAACATTCGGTCTAAACCAATCGAAGTTTCCACTACGTAGGGGACATAATTTTCTTTCTTTTCATGATCAAAATATTGAAGCTTTTTACCTGCAAATTCTTCGTGACTTTTTAGATCAAAATCAGTTCTGGAATGAATTCCTTCGAGTTCTTTAAAACCAAATGGGAATTTAAATTCTATATCAGAAGCTGCATCAGCATAATGGGCTAATTTTTCGTGATCATGGAAGCGATAATTTTCACTACCCATCCCCAAAGATAAATGCCAATTTAATCTTTTTTCCTTCCATTTTTCGTACCACTTTTTTTGAGTCCCAGGTTGAATGAAAAATTGCATTTCCATTTGTTCAAACTCACGCATCCTAAAGATAAATTGACGGGCAACAATCTCGTTTCTAAAAGCTTTTCCTGTCTGAGCGATTCCAAAAGGAAGTTTCATTCTCCCTGATTTTTGAACATTTAAAAAATTGACAAAAATCCCTTGCGCTGTTTCCGGTCTTAAATATAAATCCATGGCAGAATCTGCCGAAGCACCCAATTTTGTGCCAAACATTAGGTTAAATTGTTTTACATCAGTCCAATTT
>CASIAE010000014.1 GCA_949372605.1 uncultured Flavobacteriaceae bacterium | reverse complement strand
GGTAGTTGATAAACCCCAATTTCTACGTTATCTCCTACCAAGCGTATTTCTTTGGCAGTAATTTTTTCATTGATTCGGTGGGGATTTTCTTTAAAAATCCTCGCTGGTTTATTTGATCTTCTTCTACGTATTGCTATGGCCTGCCAATTTTAATTAATATTCAAAGTTAGAAATACTTTTTGATATCTCTTTATTTATGATTTCCACAAAGCTTTTTGTCTCCATAACCCCCATATCACCCTCGTGGTGTTTTCTTACTGAAACGTTATCCGATTCTGCTTCTTTTTCCCCTATAATAAGCATAAATGGCACTTTGCTCATTTCTGCTTCCCGAATTTTTTTGCCAATTGTTTCATTCCGGTTGTCTATGAACGCGCGAATTTCGTGATTTTCCAAGAAACTTAAAACTTTTTTCGCGTATTTTTCGTGTTTTTCGCTCACACACAAAATACTTACCTGATTTGGAGAGAGCCATAAAGGAAAATTTCCTCCCGTATGCTCTAATAAAATCGCAACAAATCTCTCTAAACTTCCAAAAGGTGCGCGATGAATCATTACGGGTCTGTGCAACTCATTGTCACTTCCCTTGTAGTTTAGATCAAACCTTTCTGGTAGGTTATAATCTACCTGAATGGTTCCTAATTGCCATTTCCTTCCCAATGCATCCTTGACCATAAAGTCAAGTTTTGGGCCATAAAAAGCGGCTTCGCCCTCTTCGATTACAAAATTCAGTTTCTTTTCTTTAGCTGCAGAAATAATTGCAGCTTCGGCCAATTCCCAGTTTTTTGTATTTCCAATGTATTTTTCAGGTTTTTTTGGATCACGAATCGAAACCTGTGCTTCGAAGTTGTCAAAGCCTAATGATCCGAAAACATAAAGTACCAGATCAATAACATTTTTAAATTCCTGATCTAACTGATATGGGGTACAAAATATATGAGCATCATCTTGAGTAAAACCCCTAACTCTTGTTAAACCATGAAGTTCTCCACTTTGTTCGTAACGATATACGGTTCCAAATTCCGCAAAACGTTTTGGTAATTCTTTATAACTCCAAGGTCTCGAATTATAAATTTCGCAGTGGTGTGGACAATTCATTGGTTTTAAAAGGAAAGTTTCTCCTTCTGACGGAGTTTCGATAGGTTGAAAGCTATCCTCACCATATTTCTCATAATGCCCAGAAGTCATATACAGTTCCTTGCTCCCTATGTGAGGCGTTATGACCTGCTCATAACCTGCTTTTTTCTGAGCGACTTTAAGGAAATCCTCCAATCTTTCTCTAAGTGCAGCACCTTTTGGCAACCACAGTGGCAATCCCAGTCCTACTTTTTTTGAAAAAGTAAAAAGTTCAAGTTCTTTACCTAATTTCCTATGATCTCTCTTTTTTGCTTCTTCAAGCAATTCGATATACTCTGTTAATTCTTTTTGTTTTGGAAATGAAATACCATAGATACGCGTCAGTTGGTTGTTCTTCTCATCCCCACGCCAGTAAGCTCCGGCTACGCTTAGTAGTTTTATGGCTTTTATGAAACCAGTATTTGGAATGTGTCCTCCACGACAAAGATCAGTGAAGTCAGCATGATCACAGAAAGTGATCGTTCCATCTTCTAGGTTCTCTATAAGTTCAACTTTGTAAGGATTTCCTTCCTTTTTATAAAAATCAAGTGCTTCTTGTTTTGAAGCAGCTCTCATTTTAAATTCAAATTTTTGACGAGAAAATTCAATGAACTTTTTTTCTAGACTGACAAGGTCTTTTTCTGATAAAGATTCAGATCCAAAATCAACATCATAATAAAATCCGTTTTCAATTGCAGGACCTATCGTTAGTTTCGCTTCGGGATATAACGCCAAAATTGATTGCGCTAAAACGTGAGCAGAAGAGTGCCAAAAAGCAGTTTTCCCGGGCGTATCATTCCAAGTGTAGAGTTGCAAATCACCATCTTCTTGAAGTGGAGAGGCAGTTTCAACCGTTTGATTGTTGAACTTTGCAGAAAGTACGTTTCTAGCCAAACCTTCACTAATGTCTTTTGCAACATCCAAGACGGTTGTTCCTTTAGCATAGCTTCGTGTTGATGAATCGGGAAATTTTACTTCAATCATAATTGTTAAAAATCTTTGCAAAGATAGACGTATGAAGTAAGCGACACAATTTCTTTTTTGATTTTAATTTTTTCTATTACCAAGCAGTCCGTTTAGTAATGTTTTAATCCCCCAGAAGCCATAGAAAATAGAAGCAATACAGATTATCCCTCCAATTATGCAAACTGGCCAAAAATAGGGGTGTCCTTCGTTTTTAAACGCTTGATGAAGTACAACGGGGCCTATAAAGCAAAGCACAATAAATATGCTCATTCTTTTAAGTCCTTTCTGTAAATCTTCGGTATTCATTTGTGGTTCTTAATTGCAGCTCTTATACTTTTGTGTTCCTCTAAAAGTTGGATGGATGTTTTAAGATCAATGTTTAATTCTTCCATTAAAATTCGAGCAGCACGATCTTCTAGTTTGTCATTGGTGATTTGTATATCAATCATTTTGTTTCCTTTGACTCTTCCAAATCTAATCATACTTGCCGTAGTGATCATGTTTAAAATCAATTTTTGAGCCGTTCCTGATTTCATCCTTGAACTTCCTGTTAAAAATTCTGGACCTACGACCACCTCAATCGGGTAGTCAGAACATTCTGTCAGAGGACTCCCCGGATTTGAAGTAATGCAACCCGTCTTGATATTATTTTTTTGACATTCTTTGAGTGCTGATATTACATAGGGTGTTGTTCCAGAGGCAGCAATTCCAATAACAAAATCTTGCTCGTTGGGCTTGTGCTTCATTAGATCTATCCATCCTTGGTTCACATCATCCTCAGCGTTTTCGATAGATTGATATAATGCAGGAATTCCACCAGCAAGTATGCCAACAACTTTTTCTGGGCTAGTGCCAAAAGTAGGAGGGCATTCCGATGCGTCTAAAACTCCAAGTCTTCCACTGGTGCCTGCGCCTATATAAAAAATTCTTCCATTTGCTATGAAGTTAGATTCAATGGCAGTAATAAGGTTTTCAACTTTATCTAAAACTTTTCCAACCGCCTGAACTGCAAAAAGATCTTCTTTATGGATTCCAGAGATTAACTTATCAACCGATAGCGTCTCAAGTGCATTATAATGAGAATCTTGCTCTGTAATTTTCTTAAAACCCATAATTGATTATTTTAAAAAAAAAGTATTTAACTCCCTCTTTTTTAATCTAGTTTAGCATCCAAATTTGTTTTGAGTGCACCAAGGAAGTCTTGTGTTGTCAAATAGTGAGACTCGTTTAGATTCTTCTGATGAATTAACAAAGCCAAATCTTTTGTCATTTTTCCACTTTCGATTGTTTCGATACAAACAGTTTCCAAAGTAGCGCAAAAATCTATAAGTTCTTGGTTGCTATCTAGTTTACCTCTGTGTGTCAAACCTCTTGTCCATGCGAAAATTGATGCAATTGGATTTGTAGAAGTTGCCTGTCCTTGTTGATGTTGTCTGTAATGACGAGTAACCGTTCCATGAGCAGCTTCAGCCTCCATGATTTGTCCGTCAGGAGTAACAAGCGTAGAAGTCATTAATCCTAATGAACCAAATCCTTGGGCTACTGTATCTGATTGAACATCGCCGTCATAGTTCTTACAAGCCCACACGAAACCACCGCTCCATTTCATTGCTGCAGCAACCATGTCGTCGATGAGTCTGTGTTCGTAAGTAATACCTGCAGCTTCAAATTTCGATTTGAATTCATTGTCAAATACTTCTTGAAAAATGTCTTTAAAACGACCATCATAAGCCTTCATGATTGTGTTTTTTGTGGAAAGGTAAAGTGGCCATCCCTTGTCTAAAGCTCTGTTCATACAAGATCTTGCAAATCCAAAGATTGAAGAATCAATGTTGTACATACTCATTGCAACACCATCTTCTTGAAAATTATAAACCTCCCAAGACTGTTCTTTACTTCCATCTTCTGGAGTAAATGTCATGGTTAACTTTCCTTTTCCTTTGATTACTGTATCAGTTGCCTTATACTGATCTCCAAAAGCATGACGACCAATACAAATTGGTTTGGTCCATCCTTGAACGTATCTCGGTACATTTTTCATAATGATTGGCTCTCTAAAGACAGTTCCACCGATAATGTTGCGGATGGTTCCATTGGGAGAACGGTACATTTTTTTTAAACCAAATTCAACAACTCGATCCTCATCGGGAGTAATTGTAGCACACTTAACCCCAACTTTATGTTTATTAATAGCTTCTGCAGCATCAATTGTTATTTGATCTTCTGTAGCATCTCTTGATTCCATTCCAAGATCATAATACAAAAGCTCTAAATCTAGGTAAGGAAGAATAAGTTGTTCTTTTATAAATTTCCAAATGATTCTCGTCATTTCATCACCATCGATCTCTACTACGGGGTTTGCTACTTTTATTTTTGACATTTGTAGATAATTTATTGATTATAATAAAAACCATTGTTTCTAAGATAGAAATGGTGTTTCATGGAAATAAATACATAAAAAAACCGCACGAAGCGGTTTTAATATATTTAATATTTTTTTTCTTTAATACGTGCTTTCTTACCACGTAATTCTTTGAAGTAGTAAATTCTGGATCGTCTTACTTTTCCTCTTTTGTTTACTTCAACTTTTTGAATTGTTGGAAGATTGAGTGGGAAGATTCTTTCCACTCCAATTGTACCAGACATTTTTCGAATTGTAAATGACTTAGAAAGTCCTTCACCTTTAATCTGAATAACAACTCCTCTAAAAAACTGAGTTCTTACTTTTTCACCTTCTCGGATTTCATAGAAAACGGTGATGGTGTCTCCTGCCGAAAATTCAGGGAAATCTTTCTTAGCGATGAATTCTTCCTGAATGAAATTTATTAATTTTTCCATTTTAGTTAATTAGTGTTAGTAAAACAACATTCACAATTAGAGCCAGAGGTTATTTTAACGCGGTGCAAATTTATAACTTATTTTGATTTACGCAACCACGTAATCTGTTTTTATGTTGTTAATCTTCATTTAAAAGATCAGGACGAAGTCTTTGCGTTTTCTCAAGAGCTTTTTCCTCTCTCCAAGCGTCGACTTTTGGTGTGTCACCAGAGGTGAGTATTTCTGGAACGCTCCATCCTTTATACTTCGCTGGTCGTGTGTAGATCGGAGGGGCCAAAAGTCCATCTTGGTAACTATCAGTTAGGGCAGAGGATTCATCCCCAATCACTCCTGGAATGAGTCTGATGATGCCGTCACAAAGTACTGCAGCTGCAAGCTCTCCGCCCGACAAGACAAAGTCTCCAATCGAAATCTCTCGAGTTATCAAGTGATCTCTCACCCTTTGATCAATTCCTTTGTAATGACCGCAGATGATAATTATATTTTTTTTTAGTGAAAGTTCATTTGAGACATTCTGAACAAGTTGCTCTCCATCAGGAGTTAAATAAATGATCTCATCGTAATCATTCGTTTTTTTTAAATGTTCTAAACACAAATCAATTGGCTCAATGGTCATCACCATTCCTGCGCCACCTCCAAAAGGATAATCATCTACTTTTTTATGTTTGTTGGTGCTGTAATCTCGTGGATTATGAAAATTAACAATTACTTTATTTGCTTCAATGGCACGCTTCAGTATAGAAGCTTCAAAAGGACTGGAAAGTAATTCGGGAAATAGTGTGATGATATCAATCCTCATTTGCGCATTGTTTTAAAGCGTTGCAAATATTTTACAAAAAAAAAAGTTACCAAAACTTTTGGTAACTTTTCTATAACTTAAATAGAATTAAATTTTATTCGAATAAAATCCTTTCTTTTTGCCCATTTGAACTCAGAAATAAGATGCTCGACAGTGATTCAAGCGTAATGGATTCAATGGTTGCAACTTCATCAATCAGAATGTCATTTACTTCTAAAACAACAAAACCTTCCTCAATACCATAGTTATAAAGTCTAGAATTTAACATTTTGCTGATGACAACTCCTTTTTCGATTTTAAAAATAGCTTTTTCCTCTTCAGAAAGATTCTTCAACTCCATTCCGATAAATCGAGTGCGGTTAGTTTTTTTCAAAGTAACCAGAACCTCTTTGTTCTTGCCTTCACTCTTATAAAAGACTTTTACTTTGTCACCAGGACGTTTTGTGGAGAGGTAACCAGTAAGATCAGAAAACTTGTTAATTATTGTTCCATCCACTTTTTTGATGATGTCTCCCTGTTTTAAACCAGCCAAATCAGCCCCTAACCCCTTTTCAACATCACCGATATAAAAACCTTCGGTGTCACTAATCTCAAATTTTTCAGCAAAATCCGCATTTAAAGCATTTCCTTGAACACCAAGCAATCCTTTTTGAACATTACCATATTCAATAATGTCTTCAAATACTTTTCTAACGGTGTTGCTGGGAACCGCAAACGAATAGCCAACAAATCCACCGGAAATTGAAGAAATCGCGGTATTGATTCCGATAAGTTCTCCTTTTGTGTTCACCAAAGCTCCACCACTGTTACCCATGTTGACCGCCGCATCTGTTTGAATAAAAGACTGATTTTTTTGATCGGTATCATTCAAGTCTCTAGATTTTGCGCTAATGATTCCAGCTGTTACCGTAGAATTTAAATTAAAAGGATTTCCAACAGCCAACACCCATTCTCCAATTTTAGAACCTTCAGAATCCCCAAAAGATATATAAGGTAAATTTTCGTCCGTCTCAATTTTTAAAACAGCCAAGTCTGTATTTGGATCAGATCCAATGAGCTTTGCCACATAAGTTTTATTTTTGTTTGTCGTTACTTCAATTTCACTGGCATCTTTTATTACATGGTGGTTGGTAATAATTAAGCCGTCGGGTGAAATGATGACACCAGATCCCGTTCCGACTCTTTTAGGACCATTGTCCTTTCCATATAAATTATTAAACCACCAGGAGCCGTTTCCTTTTTGTGTGCTTGTGTTTTTTACGTGAACGACGCCATTAACTGTTTTTTCAGCTGCAATGGTGAAGTCGGTCATTTCGGCCGCCATTCCGCTCTTGTTATAGCTATAGGTAGTAGGAATCAGCTTTGTGGTAGCGTTTTGACTAATTATTGTTTCTTGATTAAAGTAGTTGTCAAATACAAATACTGCAATAAATGCACTCGAAACTGAAACTAAGATGGTTTTAAATGTTGATTTCATTGTATATTAATATAAATATTATTCTAAATTATGGATTCTATTTTTAAAATTAATGTTTTAACGTCTATTTAACAACTATAAAAAAGTTTAAAAATTATGTAAATTTGAAGTATGGATTTTCAATTTGACAAATATCAGGGTGCGGGGAATGATTTTATCATCCTTGATGACCGAACTCAAAAATTTCACAGGGATGACCATGACCGTATTAAATGGTTGTGTAATCGAAACTTTGGAATAGGTGCTGATGGGCTTATTTTAATTAGAGATTCTGAAAATGCAGATTTTAAAATGGTTTATTTTAATTCCAATGGACGTGAGGGTTCGCTTTGTGGCAATGGAAGCCGCTGTGCTGTTGCCTTTTGCAGGGCCAATGACATCGTTGGTTTAAAAGCAACTTTTGAAGCAAGCGATGGTTTGCATAAAGCTGTTATTGACCAAGAAGGACTTGTCTGTCTTGAAATGAAAGACGTAGCCTCAATCACTAACAATGGAGATTCCTTATTTATAGACACTGGTTCACCGCATCATCTTGAATTTGTATCAGATGTATTGGCTGTGAATGTAAAAGCAAAAGGAGCGGAAATTCGTTATAGATCCCCTTACTTTGAAGCGGGTTCAAATGTTAATTTTATTGAAAAAATAAACGAAGAAGACTTTAAGATCAGAACCTACGAGCGTGGTGTTGAAGACGAAACTTTAGCATGTGGTACCGGAGCAATTGCTGCTGCCATAGGAGTTCACAGTTCAGGTCAAACGAAGTTGAATGGCATAAACATCCATGCTTTGGGAGGAGTTTTGAGGGTTGAGTTTTTGACTAATTCAGATCAATACGAGAATGTAAAACTAATTGGGCCAGCGGTACAAGTATTTTCTGGAACCATACGTGTTTAAAGATGAATGATCAAAAGGGAGTTGTTTCGATAAGGGCCATTGAGCCTTCTGATATCGATTTTTTATTTGCTATTGAAAACGACATTTCTCTTTGGAAATATTCGAACAGATCTTCACCATATTCTAGAAATTTATTACTTGATTATATTGCCAATTCAGGGCGGGATATTTTTGAAACCAAACAAGTGAAATTCACAATCGTTGTTAAAAACAACATTCCTGTTGGCTTTATCGACCTGTTTGATTTTGAGCCTTTGCACCACCGCGCAGGGGTGGGTATTGTCATTACTACTGAGGAACGTTCCAAAGGTTATGGCGCTGCGGCTTTAGCGTCTATTGAGTTTTATGCAAAAAATCAATTACAACTCCACCAACTTTATGCAGACATAGCAGTTGAAAACAATCCAAGTATCGAATTGTTTGAAGAGCAAAATTATGTATTGATGGGTACAAAAAAAGACTGGAATTTTTATGAAGGTAAATTCCATGATGAATTTAATTATCAAAAGTTAATTTAATGAAGTATCGAAAAAAAATATTGAGTTTAATGGTGTTGCTGGGATTGTTTTTTGGTGCCTATTTTGTTTATCAGTTTTATAAAATTTTTTTTTGGGACAACACCAAGTTCGAGGAAAAGGTAGCCTTTGTTCATGTTTATGAGGAAGACTCTTTTGATGATTTATTAAATAAATTATATCCTTTACTTATTTCAACGAATGACTTCACTGCTGCAGCAGTAAAGAAAGGATTCAATACGAGAATAAAGCCAGGTAAATTTGCCATCAAGAAGGGTAGTAGCAACAACGATGTTGTCAATTCGCTTAGATCTAAAAGTCTAATCGTTCGAGTAACGTTTAACAATCAAGAACGAATTCAAAATCTTGCGGGAAGGATTGCCCAACAAATTGCCCCAGACAGTTTGACTTTATTAAATGCGTTTTTAGATCCTATTTTTCTAAAGGAAAATGGATTAAATGAAGCGAATGCAATGTCTATATATCTCCCAAATAGTTATGATTTTTTCTGGAATACAACTGCAGAGAATTTTAGAGATAAGATGTGGAGTTCTTTTAATAAGTTTTGGACTTCTGAGAGAATTGAAAAAGCTAAAAAATTGGGATTTAAACCTAAAGAAGTAATTTATTTGGCTGCGATTGTTCAAAAAGAAACGGTAAAGGATGATGAAAGACAAAGAGTTGCAGGAGTTTATGTTAATAGACTAAAACGAAGAATGAAACTTCAAGCTGATCCAACGGTTATTTATTCGATTAAACATAACACAAAAAATTTTGACACTGTGATTAAGAGAGTTTTATACAAGGACTTAAAAGTAAAATCACCTTACAATACGTATCAAAAGAAGGGTTTACCACCAGGCCCAATAACAATGCCCGATATTTCTTCTATCCAAGCAGTGTTAAACCCAGAAACACACAATTATATTTATTTTGTTGCTGATCCATCTAACCCTGGATACCATTTGTTTGCAAGCATTGGGAGACAGCACAATAAAAATAAGAAAAAATATACTAATTGGTTAGACAAGCAAGGAGTCTACCGTTAGAGTTCTTTATGTAGAATAAAAATAGCAGGTAGTTTATTAAAATTGAGTTTTGTTTTTTTCCATTCATATATAGGAGCTGTTCTAATAAATTCATCCTCAAGGGTTAGGTTGTAAGCAACGCACAATTTTGTTCCTGAATGTAGTGAACCTATTAAATCCGAAAATATCTGATCGTTTCGGTAAGGAGTCTCAATAAAAATTTGTGATTGATTAAGCTTTTGCGACCTTTTTTCTAGTTCTTTTATAAATTTTTTACGCTCGCTTTTTACGATGGGTAAATAACCATTAAAAGCAAAATTTTGACCATTCAGCCCTGAACTCATTTGTGCCAAAACAATAGATGAAGGGCCCACCAATGGTTTGACCGTTATACCTTGCCGATGAGCTTTGGAGATGATTACCGCCCCCGGGTCAGCGATTCCCGGGCATCCAGCATCTGACATCAGGCCCATAGTTATTCCTTTTTTACAATGGTCAAGGTAGCTTTCGATTTCTTCAGGTGTAGTGTACTTATTTAAAGAGTAAAGCTCCAAACTGGTCTGATCTTTTTCAGGACAAAGCTTTTTTATAAACCTTCTTGCTTCTTTTTCGTTTTCAACAATGAAGTGCTTCGTTTCAGTTACAACTTTTCTAACCAAAATGGGAAGTACCTCAAGAGGAGAGTTGTCTCCAATAGGACAGGGAATCAAATATAGTGGTGCGGAAGTTGATTCAGGATTTATCATTTTCTAGTTGAATACAAATTTTATCACAAGCTTCATCAAGCAAATCAAACACCATCTTAAAGTTGGTAGCATTTCCATAATATGGGTCTGGAACTTCACTTTTTTTTAACATCAATTGAAGTTTTTTTTCTTCTTCCTAACTTGATAGACCAATAACATAATTATAATTATTCTGATCGATGTCAAAAATCTTATCAAAAATATGAAAGTCTTCCCTCTTGAAGGTATCTTCCACTCGCCATGAAATGTCAATATTGTTTTCAGTAGCGACTTCGATACTTCTTGGGTCTGGAGCATTTTCAATATATCAGCAATTCATTTCTGCTTAGTTAATATGGTGTTTTTCTGGAGATAGTTTAATTTGAAGTATTCCCTCTGCCAATGGAGAACGACAAGTGTTCACGAGACATACTATTAAAATTTTTAAAAAAATTGTGTTAAATTGAGAGTTTCTGATTAAGATCTTCAACATATTTTCTAAACTGTTTGTCAGTAAAACTTAGGTTGTCCACAGTCTTGCAAGCGTGTAAGACCGTAGCATGGTCTCTTTTGCCAATCTGGCTTCCAATGCTAGCAAGTGACGCTTTTGTGAATTTTTTTGCAAAATACATTGCTAATTGACGCGCTTGAACGATATGTCTTTTTCTCGTTTTTGATTGTAATGTTGAAATATCCATTTGAAAATATTCCGAAACAACTTTCTGTATGTAGTCAATGGAAACTTCTCTTTTAGTGTTCTTAACAAATTTATTTACAATCTCTTTGGCAAGTTCTAGATCTATTTCTACTCTGTTGAAAGAGGACTGTGCAATAAGAGAAATTATTGCCCCTTCTAGTTCTCGGACGTTTGTTTTAATGTTCTTAGCAACAAATTCGATGATGTTTTCACCTATGGTAACTCCATCTCTGTAGAGTTTATTCTTAAGTATTGAAATTCTGGTTTCAAGATCAGGAAGCTGGAGTTCAGCAGAGAGTCCCCATTTGAAGCGTGATAAAAGTCTTTGTTCTATATCTTGCATGTCAACAGGAGCCTTGTCAGATGTAATAATAACTTGTTTTCCGTTTTGGTGTAAATGATTGAATATGTGGAAGAAAACGTCTTGAGTTCCAGACTTTCCTGATAAAAACTGAACATCATCGATGATCAGAACGTCGATGATTTGATAGAAATGAATAAAATCATTTCTTGTGTTTTTCTTTACAGATTCTATGTATTGCTGAGTAAATTTTTCAGCAGAAATATAAAGGACTGTTTTTTCAGGGTACTTTTCCTTTATATCAACTCCGATGGCGTGCGCCAAGTGAGTTTTTCCCAAACCAACACCTCCAAAAACCATTAATGGATTGAACGAAGTACCTCCGGGTTTATTAGAAACAGCTAAACCAGCAGACCTGGCAAGTCTGTTAGAATCGCCTTCAAGGAAATTTTCAAAGTTATAATTAGGATTCAACTGAGATTCGATTTGAAGATTACGAATTCCAGGGATTACAAATGGATTTTTTAATTCATTGGAGTAGGTTTTAAGGGGAGCATCTACATCTTGGGGATTTATTCCGACCTGATTACTACTTGGAATACTTTCGGTGAATGGAGTTTTATTTCCAAAAGTATTTTCCATTTTTATTACATAAACCAAACGGGCATCTTTGCCCAATTCTTTTATAAGAGCAATCTTTAAAATTTTTACATAATGTTCTTCAAGCCATTCATAGAAAAATTTACTTGGAACTTGTATGCTTAATGAATTTTCAAAAATTTTTACGGGGACAATGGGCTCAAACCAAGTTTTGTAAGCTTGCGATTGGATATTATCTTTGATAAAAATCAAACAATTACTCCAAATGTTATTTGCATTAGCTTCCATTAAAATATTTAAAACTTAAATTATCTTCTATGTATAAAAACTATTAATGTCTAATTATTGTAGACACTTGCAAATATGAAAAAAAAATAATAAAAATAAATAAATTTTATACTTAAATATTAATTATTTTTTGCCGAAATTATGACAAGAAATTCTATAGGGTAATATAAAAAAAAAACATTCAGTTTTGATAAAATATACAACAAAAAAATTCAAAGTGAGATATTCAGAGACAGATCAAATGGGATTTGTACATCACAGCAACTATTTAAAATATTTTGAATTGGCCAGAATCGAGTGGCTTAACGCTGTTGAGTTTTCTTACAAAAGACTTGAAGAGAATGGTGTGATTATGCCAGTTATTGATGCTGAAATATTTTTCAAATCTCCGGCGTTTTTTGATGACCTTTTATCTGTAGAACTTACACTTGTTGAAATGCCAAAAATTAAAGTTAAGTTTAAATATATAGTTATAAACCATTTAGGGAAAGAAGTTGCTACTGGGTCAACAACGCTAGCTTTTTTGACTAGTAAAAACAATAGACCTACTAGATGCCCGGAAAGTTTGACTGAAAAACTTCAGTCATTGTTAATTTCCATTAAAACATCATTTTGAATTCTAGTGCTACGTTTTAATTCTCCGTCAATTTTTGGAGATTTTAATCCATCATTTAAGTTTTTATTGGTTTTAAAAATACGAGCAACATCCCATGTTTTATTTTTAATAAAGAATTCTAGCGTTTTTGCACCGCCCTCAATTATCACTGACTGAATGTTTTTTTTGTAGAGTGATTTGAGTATTTCTTCAGCAGAAATAATAATATTTTCATTTTTTCTTTCAGAATTTTCATCAACTAGAAAGAAGGTTTTAATTTTTCCATCTTTCAAATTCGAATTTTTTGGAATTCTTTGATTGGGATCGATTGCAAACCTAATAGGATTTTTTCCATACCAAAGTCTAGTCGATAAATTTGGATTGTCGTTTATGACAGTTTGCGATCCCAACAAAATGGCTTGTTCCTCACTTCTCCATTGGTGAACTCTTTGCCGAGAATGGGCATGTGTGAGCCAATAATCTTTCTCGGAGTTTTTGGGGGCCATAAATCCATCCATACTTTCTGCCCACTTTAATATTATATAGGGTCGTTTTTGTTCATGGAAAGTGAAAAAGCGTTGATTTAAGATTTTACATTCCTTTTCAAGCACTCCAGTTATTACGTTGCAACCCCCTTCAATGAGCTTTTTAACTCCTTTTCCAGAAACTTTTTCATTCGAGTCTTGACACCCAATGACAACATTCTGGATTCCCATTTCAATAATTAAATCTGCACAGGGAGGGGTTTTGCCAAAATGGCAACATGGTTCGAGGTTTACATAGAGGGTACAATATTTTAAAATAGATTTATCTGTAACTTTTTGGATGGCATTAACTTCTGCATGTGCAGCCCCAGCTTTTTTATGCCAACCTTCAGCAATTATCTCATTATTTTTCACAAGAACACATCCCACCAAAGGGTTTGGGTAGGTGTTTCCCAGTCCTTTCTGGGCTAAATCAATACATCGGTGCATAAAAACTTTATCCCTTTTGTGCATTTACAGCTATTAAATTTTTAATAATTTACATTAATTAAATGTAAAATTAAACAAATTTAGAACCTAGTTCATGGATGTTTAGTTATTAATTACTTTCTGAATATAGTTGAAGCTTGAATGAAATGTCTAACGAAAAACCAATCTTTATCTTAATTTTGTGCTATGCAATTAATAGAATACAGGAACCATTTTTATAAGGAGTTGAAGACAGTTTATTCTTTAACAGAAATCCAAATTTTTCTGAAACGTCTTGTTAAATATTATTTTGATTGGGATCCTACTTTTATTGCTATTCATCCTAATTATGCATTAAGTCAATCAGAAACTGCTCAACTTGATTTTGTGCTTTTAGAATTAAAAAAAAACAAGCCTATTCAGTATATTTTAAATGAAACTTTCTTTATGGGACATTCATTTTATGTTGATGAATCGGTATTGATTCCGAGACCTGAAACTGAAGAATTGGTAAGTTGGATGCTTTCCGATTTTCCTCTCTCAAAAGACAAATTAAATGTTTTGGACATTGGAACGGGGAGTGGTTGCATTCCTATTGTATTGGCGATAGAAAACTTAAATCTAAATATTACTGCAATTGACGTTTCGCACTTAGCACTCGAAGTGGCCAAGAAAAACGCAAAAATTCATGATGCAGATGTAAATTTCATTCAAAAGGACATCACAACACTATCGAACTGGGATCAATCTCTGGATGTAATAGTCTCAAATCCTCCCTACATTATGCCCGAAGAAAAAAAAGAAATGCTTTTAAATGTTTTGAATTACGAGCCACACCTGGCATTATTTACTCCCGAGGATGATTCTCTTTTTTTTTATAAAAAGATAATTGCTTTTGCAGAAATAAACCTAAAAACTAAGGGTGTGCTCTATTTTGAAATTAATCCTAAGTATATAGGAGCGTTGAAAAAAATGATTTCTTCTTACTCTTTTAAGGATATTGTTGTTGGAAACGATATTTTTGGTAAAAATAGAATGTTAAAAGCAATTAAGAAATAAATGAATAAAGAAGTCGAAAAGATCAATCAATTGCGGGCTATGTTGCATCAACACAACTATAACTACTATATTTTGGATGCCCCCACCATAAATGATTTCGAATTCGACACATTGCTTAAATCACTCATCTACTTAGAAACAAAACATCCTGAATTTTTTGATCCAAATTCCCCAAGTCAAAGAGTAGGGGGTGGCGTCACAAAAAATTTTAAAAACCACACCCATAAGTTTCCGATGTATTCGCTTTTGAATAGTTATTCGAAGGAAGAGATTGAACAGTGGGAAACTCGTATTCAAAAGGTTTTAGGAGATCAAGATGTGACTTACACTTGTGAATTAAAGTATGACGGTGCCTCTATAAGTCTGACATATGAAAATGGAGTTTTACTTCATGGAGTTACCCGAGGAGATGGTGCCCAGGGTGATGATGTGACCCAAAATTTAAAAACAATTCCAACCATTCCGTTGAAATTACGGGGAGATTATCCAGATTTTTTTGAAATAAGAGGAGAAATTATTTTGCCGCTCAAGGGGTTTCAAGCCATGAACGAGGAGCGGGTTAAAGAAGGGGAAGACCCCTATATGAATCCAAGAAATACCGCCTCTGGATCCTTAAAAACTCAAGACAGTGCTTTGGTCGCAAAACGTCCTTTAGAATGTTTTTTATACGCTTTGGCTGGAGAGAATTTAAAGGTAAAATCTCAGATAGAAGGTCTTAATCAAGCCCGGTTGTGGGGATTTAAAGTTCCTGAGACAGCAATTGAGGCAAAAAACCTCAACGAAGTCTTTGATTATTTGGAACACTGGAACAAGAAAAGAAATGAACTTCCTTATGAAATTGATGGTGTAGTAATCAAAGTAAATAGTTTTGATCAACAATCAGAATTGGGCTTCACTGCAAAAGCACCTCGTTGGGCAATTGCCTATAAGTTTCAGGCAGAAGAAGCAATTACAAAATTACTTTCAGTGAATTATCAAATTGGTCGAACAGGAGCTGTGACTCCAGTAGCCAATCTTGAGGCTGTTTTGCTTTCCGGGTCCAAAGTTAGGCGAGCTTCGCTTTACAACGCAGATCAAATTCAGAAGCTGGAGCTCAGAATTGGTGATGCAGTTTTCGTTCAAAAAGGAGGGGAAATTATCCCGAAAATCGTTGGTGTTTACGCTGATTCTCGAGCCCCAATTGAGAATAAAATTAATTTTATCACCCATTGTCCTGAATGTAAAATGTTGCTAATAAGAGTTGAAGGAGAAGCGCAGCATTACTGTCCCAATCAAGTAGGATGCCCCCCACAAATAATTGGAAAAATTCAACATTTTATTTCTAGAAAAGCAATGGATATTGATGGTCTAGGAAGCGAAACGGTTACTTTGCTTTACCACAACGGGTTGGTGAAAAATATTGCAGATCTCTATGATCTAAGTGTTGATGATTTACTCCCGCTTGACAGAATGGCTGAGAAATCCGTAGAGAAATTAGTTGAGGGTTTGACGCAATCTAAAAATAAACCTTTTTCAAAAGTTTTATTCGGCTTGGGAATCCGATTTGTTGGCGAAACAGTTGCTAAAAAACTAACTGCAGCGTTTGGGTCTATTGATGAATTAATTGCTGCCGACACTGATGCTTTGTTGTCAGTTGATGAAATTGGAGAGAGAATAGCACAGAGTCTTCAAGCTTATTTTTTGAATCCATTAAATATTGACTTAATCAATCGTTTGAAAATTATAGATTTACAATTTGAATTAGAGAAAAAATCGCTATCTTCTAACTTATTTTTAAAAAACAAGAAATTTGTTGTTTCTGGAGTTTTCCAAACCATTTCAAGAGAGCAACTCAAAGATAAAATAGAGTTTTTTGGCGGCAACGTGGGTAGTTCTATATCTACAAGAACAGATTTTGTTGTTGCAGGTGTTGGTATGGGTCCAAGTAAAAAAACAAAAGCAGATCAACTTGACATTTTAATTCTCTCTGAAGAAGGTTTTTTAAAGATGATTTCTGAAAATAATTAATTTAACAAAATGTTATATTTGTAACATTATAAAGTATTAATTGATATAAAATAATATTTTCCTTTCTAAATTCAGTAAACTTTAATTTTGAATTAAACAGTTATATGTCAAACTGGCTAAAAAAAATATTCTTAGGATACATTTATAAAAATGAACTAGATAAACTGTTAGCATCTAAGCAGCAAATGTCTTTTAAGAAAATTAACAATATATCTATCATTTTGGATGGTAGATTTGATATTAAAGAAGCCTACTTTTATAGATTGGCTAAGTATTTTAAAGTGCCAAAAAAAAATGTAAAGATCCTTACATTTTTTCAAGTAAATAAGAAACTTGAATCGACAATTTTAAACAAAAGCTATGCTCAAAAAGATATTAGTAGTTTTGGTTCTTTTAATGAGGTTTTAGAAGTTTTTTGCGCTACTAAATGCGATGTTTTGATAAATTATTTTGATCAGAATGACATTCATCTTAAAATAGTGAGTTTAAGATGTGACAAACAAATCAGTGTAGGTTTTAATTCCATAGAACATGAATTAAATGATTTGATTATAGATGTGTCTACTAAAAATAAAAATGTATTTGCAAACGAAGTAAAGAAGTATTTAAAAATAATATATAAATTTCAACAATGAAGCAATTCAATGGTCATGGTGTAGCAATGATTACCCCTTTCACGAAGGAAGGTTTAGTAGATTTTGAAGCAATTCCTAGGGTAATTGATCATCTTTGTGCTGGTTCGGTGAATTATATAGTTGTCCTAGGTACAACTGCTGAAACTGCTACATTGAGCAAGGTTGAAAAGAAACATATTGTTGAAAAAACAATTGAAGCTAATGCTGGTCGTATCCCGCTCGTTTTAGGAGTAGGAGGAAACAATACTCATGAACTGGTAGAGGAACTAAAAAGCAATAATTTCGATGGATTTTCCGCAATACTTTCAGTAACGCCGTATTATAATAGACCAAACCAGGAAGGTCTTTACCAACATTTCAGGGCCCTTTCGTTAGCCGCTCCTTTGCCAATTATTCTTTATAATGTCCCTGCTAGAACTGGAGTTAATTTGGAACCAAAGACTGTAGTCCGATTGGCACAAGATTTTGATAATATTATTGCTTTAAAAGAAGCTTCTGGTGACTTTCAGCAAGCTCAAACACTGATTAAAAGCGTTCCTTCTGGTTTTTTAATTCTTTCCGGAGATGATGAAATTTCACTTCCAATGATCCTTGCTGGTGCTAAAGGGGTTATTTCTGTAATTGGAAATGCAATACCTGTTGAGTTTTCAAGAATTATCCATTCTGCTCTAGAAGGGGATTCAAAATTAGCTTACAGCTATCATTATGCGATTTTAGATTTGATTAGAATGATTTATTTGGAAGGAAATCCAGTTGGAATTAAGGTTTTGATGAACGCCCTAGAGCTGTGTGATAACGTCCTTAGGTTGCCGCTTGTGAAAGCTTCTAAAGGTCTTGTTGAAAAACTTAACCATGAATTAAGCTTATTACAGCAATTTCAAAACGATTAGACCTGTAGTTCAAAGATTAATTAGTTTTTTCTTAACGCATTTTGAATCAAATATTTATTTACTTAGTATCCAAATTATTTAGTAATTTTGCAACATGCAAAAAAACCACCAGTACTTATTTTGCTCTATTTTATTAGTAATGCTGTTATTCTCTTGCAGTGAGTATCAGAAAATCCTGAATAATGATGATTTGACTGCAAAGTACAAAGCAGCTGAAGATTATTATAACGCAGGCGAATACCGCCGTGCAAATCGATTGTTCGAACAGTTGGTTCCAGCCTATAGAGGAAAACCGCAAGCCGAAAGATTGATTTTCTTTTTTGCTGATTCTTATTTTAATACTAAGAGTTTCCATCTAGCAGCCTACCAATTTGAAAACTTTATAAAATCCTATCCCAAGTCACAGAAAATTGAAGAGGTTAGTTTTTTGGCAGCAAAATCATATTATATGATGTCTCCCAAATATAGTTTGGATCAAGCAGATACTTTTACAGGTTTGGAAAAACTCCAGATTTTTATAAACAATTATCCGGATTCTAAATATTTAGAAGAGTCAAATAAGTTAATTAGTGAACTTCAAACTAAAATTGAAAAAAAGGAATTTGAAATTGCCAAGCAATATTATACGATCTACGATTATAAAGCCGCAATAACTTCTTTTGATAATTTTATTGGAGAATTTGTAGGAACTAAATTCAGGGAAGAAGCGCTTTTTTATAAATTTTTATCCTCGTACGAAATTGCGACCAACAGTGTTGATTCTAAAAAAATCGAAAGATTAAATGAATTAACACCACTATATGGTGCTATTCTACGTTATTACCCTGAAACATTATTTGAGAAAGATCTTTCGAAGAAAATGAAAGCTATCGAGAAAGAAATTAATACTTTTGCAAATTGAAGCCCAATAAATAAACATCATGACAAAATTTAGAAATTCAGATGCTCCAACGAGCACGACTACTTACAATCGGAATATAATTGATGCTCCGACTGAAAACATCTATGAGGCCTTATCAATCATCTCGAAAAGATCAAATCAGATCAATTTGGATATTCGTAAAGAACTTCATGAGAAATTGGAAGAGTTTGCAACTCACAATGACAGTTTAGAAGAAATTTTCGAAAACAAAGAACAAATCGAAGTTTCTAAGTTTTATGAGCGTTTGCCTAAAGCACATGCCATTGCTGTCGAAGAATGGTTGAATGAAAAGATTTATTATCGTAATACAGAGGAATCTAACTCTTAAGAAATGAGTGTTTTAAGCGGAAAGAAAATCCTATTAGGTATTTCTGGGGGAATAGCCGCTTACAAAACGCCATTGATTGTCAGATTACTCAAATGTCTTAATGCTGAGGTTCGCGTCATCATGACCTCTTCAGCAAAAGATTTTGTTACTCCATTGACGCTTTCTACTTTATCCAACAACCCTGTTTTGTCTACTTTTACAGCCACCGAGATGGATAATCCTGTCTGGAACGATCATGTAGAACTGGGAAAATGGGCAGACTTATTTATTATTGCCCCGGCAACTGCCAACACGCTTTCTGCTCTAGTGAATGCAAAATGTAATAATCTATTAATTGCCACCTATCTTTCTTTTACCAGTCGGGTTTATATCGCTCCAGCTATGGATTTGGATATGTATACGCACAGTGCTAATCAAAAAAACCTTAAAATATTAAAATCATTTGGACATCATGTTTTGCCCGTAGGAAATGGGTTTTTGGCAAGTGGACTACATGGTAAAGGTCGGATGTTATCTCCTGAAGAAATTGTCGATTTTATTGAAAAAGACTTAGAGAAAAATCTACCACTTTATGGTAAAAAAATACTAATAACAGCAGGGCCAACCTATGAGGCCGTTGATCCTGTACGCTTTATTGGTAATCATGCCAGTGGTAAGATGGGTTTTGAATTGGCAAAAGAAGCCTCAAAACTTGGGGCAGAAGTATTGCTCGTTTCAGGTCCGACAGGTTTGGAATTAAAAGACAATCGGATTGATGTTCGGCGGGTAACTTCAGCAAGTGAGATGTTTGAAGTTGTTATGGAAAACTATTCTGATACTCAAATTGCTATTGCTGCTGCTGCAGTTGCTGACTTTAAACCCGATAATAGTCATACCCAGAAAATAAAAAAAGAGACAGGTCATTATACGATAAATCTGGTTCCTACTCAAGATATTCTTGCTACTATGGGTAAAGAAAAGAAGGGCCAGTTCTTAGTTGGGTTTGCCCTCGAAACGGAGAACGAATTAAAAAATGCAATCAAAAAATTAAAGGCTAAAAATTTAAATGCAATAATCCTAAACTCGCTAAATGACAAAGGCGCTGGCTTTTCCGGAGATCAAAATAAAATATCCTTTATTAACCAAGAAGGGATTCCGAGAGATTTCGAATTAAAATCAAAAGCTTTAGTAGCCCAAGACATATTCACCCAAATTTTAAAATATTATGCGTAACCTATGGATATTTTCAGTTATTTCGCTTTTTTCTTTTCATGTTCAAGCCCAAGAATTGAATGCTCAAGTGATCATAAATGCGGATCTGGTGAATCAAACCAATCAGCAGGTTTTTAAAACATTAGAGCGTTCTTTGAATGAGTTCATTAATACGAGATCATGGACTAGTGTTGAGTTTTTACTTCAAGAAAAAATTACTTGTAGTTTTGTCATTAATCTTACTTCCTACGGCGCTTCTAAGTTTGAAGGGACGCTCCAAGTTCAATCTCAGCGACCAATATTTGATTCAAATTTTGATAGCCCAATATTAAATTTTTTAGATAAAGATATCAGTTTTGTTTACGAAGAATTTCAGCCTCTATTTTATAATCCCTCTGCATTTGAGTCTAATATCGTTGCACTCATTAGTTTTTATGTTTATACCATTTTGGGATTGGACGCTGATAGTTATCAGTTTAAAGGAGGAAATGATTATTTTGAACAAGCCCAAAAGATTGTCAACCTGTCTCAGTTGACTGGTCATAAAGGTTGGAAGCAAAATGAAAGCGTCAGAAATCGTTTTTGGTTAGTTGATTCGATGCGTTCAAACACATTTAAAGAGTACAGAGAAACGATGTATGCCTATCACCGAAAAGGGATGGATGTGATGACTCAATCTCCGGAAAATGGCAAAACAGAAATGATGAAGGCCTTGTCTGGTCTTGAGAAATTATTCATGCGCAGACCCAACGCCTTGCTTTTACAGCTTTTTTTTGATGCCAAATCTGATGAAATAGTAAAGGTTTTTTCTAGTGGCCCCGAAGTTGAGTTTGACCAAACTGCTGAATTACTTAAAAAGATTGCGCCTTTCTTTCTTTCGCAATGGAAACAAATTAAATAGTCAGATTACTTGAAATTATTTTTAATCTCGGTTATCTTTGATAACAAACAGATAATAAACATTTTTTTTGATTAAAGGTCTAAAGATTACCAATTATGCATTAATAGAACATCTGGATGTTTCTTTTCTGGATGGCATGACCTGTATTACAGGAGAAACCGGTGCGGGTAAATCTATTCTGATGGGTGGACTTTCACTAGTTCTGGGGAAAAGAGCAGAGCTTAATGTTCTTAAAGACGGTACAAAGAAATGCATCGTTGAAGCATCATTTTTAATAGATAAATACGATTTAAGACACTTTTTTGACGAAGAATCCCTAGACCATGCATCCGAGACCATCATAAGGAGAGAGATCCTCCCTAGTGGTAAATCAAGAGCTTTTATAAATGACACGCCAGTTACTCTCGATAAAATCAGTCGTTTGAGCGAAACTTTAATAGATGTTCATTCCCAACACGATAATCAATCCTTGTTTAAAAGTGAATATCAGTTTTTAGTTCTTGATGCATTGGCTGGAAATGAGCATTTATTAAGACAGTTTCAAGACAAGCTGAAAGCCTATAATTATGTGAAGGAGGAACATCAGCGATTGCTCGATTTGAATCAAAAGGCCAGTAGTGATAGAGATTATAATCTTTATTTACTTGAAGAATTAGAAGCTGCAAACCTTAAGGTAGGAATGCAAGTACCTCTCGAAGAAATGATCAGCCAGCTTTCTAATGTTGAAGATCTACAATCCTATTTATCCCAAAGTATTCAAATAATTGAGGAGGAGCGAATGGGTGTTTTGACACAGCTATATTCTTTGAAATCCATATTAAATCAAGCTGCCGAAAAATCGAAACAATTCGAGACTTTCAAAAAAAGAACTACAAGTTTGTCGATTGACCTCAAAGACATTGTCAATGACTTACAAGCTAAGTTGGAGCTACTTGAGATAAATCCCAAACAACTAGAGGAGTCAGAAGAGCAACTTAAATTACTCTATGCGCTCTACACCAAACACAAAGTTGATGATGTAGTTGATTTAATTGAGATAAAGAATAGTATAGATTTAAAACTTCAGGAGACTGAAAACTTAGAAGAAAACATTAAGAAACTTTTGGATAAATTAAATAAATATTTAACAGAGCTGAATGCTATTGCGATCAAATTACATAATAACCGTCAAAAAGCAATTCCTAGACTGTGTTCTGAAATGGAGCAATTGGTCGCTAGAATGGGCATGCAGAATGCCAAATTTAAAATTGAACTTATAGAAAGCGAAAAATTGTTGCACAATGGAAAAGAACGATTAGAGTTTCTTTTTTCTGCTAACTTAGGATCCGAATACAATCCCTTAAAGAAAGTTGCTTCAGGAGGCGAAATGTCAAGAATTATGCTTTCAATAAAGACAATTTTGTCTCGCTTTAAAAAGCTTCCTACGATTGTATTTGATGAAATTGACACCGGCGTTTCGGGTCAAGTTTCAAATGAAATAGGGAACATCATGTCTGACATGGCAAAATACATGCAGGTCTTTACAATTACTCATTTACCTCAAGTAGCAGCCAAAGGCAAACAGCATTTTAGAGTTTATAAAGAAGTAAACGGATCAAGATACACTAACAAAATTAAAAGATTTAAATCATCAAGAAAGGGTAGAGGAATTGGCACAAATGTTGGCCGGAGAGGGAATGACTAAAACCGCTTTGGAGCACGCCAAGCAATTACTCAATTAACTGTATATTTGTCAAACTAATCATAAAGAAACAAGTATGTCCCATAGGATATTAGAAGGAAAAAGAGGAATTATTTTCGGAGCGCTAGATGATCAGTCAATTGCATGGAAAACAGCCCAAGCAGTTGCTGATGCAGGTGGAAAATTCGTTTTAACTAACGCCCCTGTCGCGATGAGAATGGGAACGATTAATAATTTGGCAGAAGAAACGGGCTCAATTGTTATTCCCGCCGACGCAACCAATATGGAAGATTTAGAAAACCTTGTGGACAAGGCCTTAGGAAATTTGGGTGGTAAGTTAGATTTTGTATTACATTCTATAGGAATGTCTATTAACGTCAGAAAGGGGAAACACTATACGGATCTAAACTATGATTGGATGGCAAAAGGATGGGATGTTTCTGCAGTTTCTTTTCATAAATTAATGCAAACTTTATATAAAAAAGATGCTATGAATCCATGGGGAAGTATTGTAGGACTTTCCTACATCGCTGCACAACGAACTTTTCCAAACTACAATGACATGGCTGATAACAAAGCTTACTTGGAATCGATAGCAAGAAGCTTTGGATATTTCTTTGGAAAAGAGAAGAAAGTTAGAGTTAATACCATTTCTCAGTCTCCTACTTTAACAACCGCTGGTAAAGGAGTAAAAGGATTGGATGGTTTTCTCCATTATGCTGAAAAAACCGCTCCTTTAGGAAATGCTACTGCTGAGGACTGCGCAAATTATACGGTGATGATGTTTTCTGATTATACAAAAATGGTGACACTACAGAATTTATTCCATGATGGAGGTTTTTCTAACGTCGGAGTAAGTCAAGAAATCATCGACGCTTTGGATCAAATTTAATCTATTCTAACTTAATTCCCTAGAATATGGCAATTGCCGATCGACTACTAAGCAATTTTAAAAAAAGTTTCCCCGAAAAGAATAAGTTTCGGTTTTTCATATTCTTTGTGGTGTTGTCGACTATTTTTTGGGTAATAACAAAGCTTTCAAACACCTATGATTCTAAAGTGGATTTATCAGTAAATCTGATCGACCTCCCTGTTACCATTGTTCCGATTTTAGAAAAGGATTTAGTACTTAATGTCGATCTCACTGCCAGTGGTTTTCAATTGCTGATTTATCATTTGTTTAATAAAAAAGTGGAACTTTCATTTGAAAACGCTTCCTATACCTCAGGAACCGCATTGATCAACCTATTTAATCAAAGGTTTCAAATTGAACAACAGCTTTTTGATAATGCAACCGTAAATCAAGTCACTCCAAATATTTTAAAATTTAATTATGACAAACTTGAAAGAAAAAAAGTTGCTATTCGCCCATTACTAAACATAGACTTTTTGCCTGGATTTGCCATTAATGAAGACTGGAACATTGAGCCTGATAGTCTTTGGATTTCTGGACCTGCACAAATGCTTGATACTTTAAATGGATTAAACACATTGCCAATTAAACTTATCGATGTAAATACGGATATCAAAAAAAAAATTGGCTTTGTAAAAACGAATGTTTTATTAAAATTAGAAAAAAAACACACAATAGTAACAGCTAGCGTTAGGAAGTTTACCGAGAAAACAGTCTCATCTTTTATCAATATTAAAAGTTTACCTGATAGCCTTTCCATAAAGTTATTTCCTCAATCAGTTGCGGTTACTTTTTCTGTGCTTCTAAATAAAGCAGAGCTAATTGAATCTAAGGATTTTACTTTTAGTTGTGACTTTGACACTTCTGACGGAGGAAGTAAAAAATCGCTAATCGTAAATATTGAAAGGCAACCCCAAGGTGTCCGAAAGGTTAGATGGAAACCAATGGAAGTAGATTATTTAATAAGACAATGAAGATCATAGGACTTACAGGGGGAATTGGAAGTGGAAAAACTAAAATTCTAAATGTTTTTAAAGCAAAAGGAATTCCCTGCTATGAATCGGATTTAGAGTCTAAAAAGTTGATTGAGTCAAATCTTTTTTTGATATCAGAAATCAAGAAAATATTTGGTTCGGATATTTATTTAAATACAAAGTTAGATCGTGAAAAAGTTGCTGACATAGTGTTTAATAGTCCCGAAAAACTTAGACAGTTAAATGCTTTAGTTCACCCCGCAGTTGCAGCTGATTTTAATAAATTTGTAATCCGTAAAAAATCTTATTATGTCATAAAAGAAGCTGCTATTTTGTTTGAAACAGGCGGTTATAAAAAATGTAATACCACGATTTTAGTCACTTCTCCCGTGGAAACTAGAATCAGTAGAGTTATGAAACGGGATAATATTTCAAGGGAAAAATTATTGATGAGGATTAACAATCAATGGGAAGATAAGTTAAAAATTCCATTAGCTGATTTTGTAATCAACAATACTAACTGGGTAAATACGTTGATAGAAATAGAAGCTATTCACAAAAACTTAATAAAAATGTGAACCTATTAACATTCTATTGTGAATGGTGCTGTTGTTTTTTAAAGATATTTGTAAAATTAACAATCCCCATATTAAATAATTAAACAATAATATCCGTTGAAAAAAAACTTCTTCATAATGTTAGTCAGCTTGATGATTATTTCTATAATGGCAATTATCTCTGTACAAGTGTATTGGATAATATCTGCTTGGGAAGACAAAGAAGAGGAGTTTAGCCTAGCAGTAAGTCAGTCTTTGAATTCAGTTTCTATGATTATTGAAGAGCGGGAGATGTCTGATTATATAGTAGCATTCGAGAAGCTTCTCGATTCTGTTGGGACTCCCAACGATTCACATTTTACTGATGTTTTTCTGTTTATGGATGATGACATAACATCTAATTTAACTTCTTTTTATGCCTACGGTATTTTAGAAGAAAATTACATTCTTAATGTTGATCTTAAATTCGGTGAGGAGTCAAATGTTAAAGATTACAAAAAAGTTAAAACTACAACGGTTTTAAATAATGATAAAATCTTTAATCGTGAAAACAAATTGCCCTCTTCTATCGATAAATTGAGATCTGTTGAGCGGATCAATATTTATGATCAGGTGAAATATCGCGCTGCTTTTTCTGACTATTCTAGAACCATTCCCATTCATAGAAGACTAAATATTCAAGAGCTACAGATGCTTTTGGATGAAGAATTTAAAGATAAAAATATATTTACTTACTTTGAATTTGGAATTTTCAATAATGGTTTAGCGACTAAGGTGAAGTCAAATAATTATAAAGAAGAACAAAACGGACCAAGGTATGAAGCTTCAATTTTCACTGAAGACGGTGAAATTGACAGTCCATATAAGTTGGTAGTTTTTTTTCCAGAAAAAAATAAATTTGTTTTTTCTTCTATTTTAAGTGTAGCAGGACTCTCAATTTTGTTAACTTTCTTTATAATAATCGTTTCTTCAACTGCTATTTATCAGATCATTCAGCAGAAAAAAGTTTCGGAGATGAAGTCGGATTTTATAAATAACATGTCTCACGAGTTTAAGACCCCAATAGCAACCATTAACCTTGCCCTTGACGCGATTTCAAATACAAAAATACTTTCAACACCTTCCAAGGTGAAACAATATATTCAAATGATTAGGGAGGAAAACAAGCGTATGTTGACACAAGTGGAAAGCGTCTTGTTGATTTCAAGACTTGAGAAAAGTTCTGCTCCGATCGCATTTAGTGAAATTGATCTTGATCAAGCAATTCACAATGCAATTCGTCATGTTGATCTGTTGGTTAAAAGTAAAAAAGGATCAATAAGCACAAGATTTGAGGCATCAGATAAACTTTTTAAAGGAAATTTAAACCACATTACGAATTTGATCATTAACCTCTTGGACAACTCCATAAAATATTCTGATAATCCCCCTGAAATTAAAATAACTACATTGAATACCAATAAGGATTTAATTTTTACCATTGAAGATAGTGGAATTGGAATGGATTTGACTACCCAAAAACTCGTGTTTGAAAAGTTTTACAGAGAGCAGAGTGGAAACATTCACAACATAAAGGGACATGGATTAGGTCTTTCTTATGTCAAAAAAATTATTGACCTACATAACGGTTCAATCGAATTAATTAGTAATGTTGGGAAAGGAACATCTTTCACAATAAGTTTCCCCAAAAAACAATAGTAACATAAAACTAATTTATGAATACAAACCTGAAGAAAATATTAATTGTTGAAGATGATGTCAATTTTGGCAGCATATTAAAAGATTATCTGATCTTAAATGATTATGATGTAAGCCTTGCAAAAAACGGAATTGAAGGGCTTCAAAAGTTTAATAAGTACACCTTTGATCTTTGCATTCTTGATGTAATGATGCCTTATAAAGATGGCTTTACATTAGCCAAAGAGATACGTGAAAAGAATGAAGAAGTTCCTTTGGTTTTCCTAACAGCAAAAAATTTGAAAGATGATGTTTTGAGAGGTTTTAGAGCAGGTGCAGATGATTATTTATTCAAGCCTTTTGATTCAGAAGTACTTTTGGCAAAAATAAAAGCAATTATTAATCGTAAGAATATTAACAATATTGCAGAAGTTGACATCTTTGAATTTACCCTAGGTAAGTTTAGCTATAACTCCAAACTAAGACTTTTAAACATCGCTTCGCAAGAACCTCTTAAACTGTCTCCAAAAGAGAACCAGCTGCTTAAATTGCTAGTAATTTATGTAAATGATCTTTTGCCAAGGGAGGTAGCTCTGAATAAGATTTGGAGAGATGATAATTACTTCACTTCTCGTAGTATGGATG
The DNA here is from genome assembly GCA_949372605.1 of uncultured Flavobacteriaceae bacterium. Taxonomy (GTDB): domain Bacteria; phylum Bacteroidota; class Bacteroidia; order Flavobacteriales; family Flavobacteriaceae; genus UBA8316. The sequence goes on along the minus strand of CASIAE010000014.1, from coordinate 27,667 downwards.
TCTACATTGCTAAACTGCGAAAATATTTGAAAGCGGATGATAATGTACAAATCATTAATATTCACGGAGAGGGTTTTAGATTGGTTGTGAATTCCTAGTTAATTTTATTTCTAGGATGGAATTTTTTCATCACCTCCTTAAGGTGCTTATTGTCCAAATGTGTATAAACCTCAGTGGTAATTATGCTTTCATGTCCCATCAACAGTTGAATCGTTCTTAGATCGGCCCCATTTTCCAGTAAGTGCGTTGCGAATGAATGTCTAAAGGTGTGTGGACTGATACTTTTATCGATTCCAGCTTTTTGAGTTTGTTTTTTTACGATTGTAAAAATCATTGCTCGTGTCAATTTCTTTCCATTTCTATTTAAAAACAGAATATCTGAATCTTCCTTTGCCACCTTCATTTGGTTGCGTATTTCCTCTATATAAATTTCGATATACCTTTTAGAATAGTTTCCTAGGGGTACCAATCGCTGCTTGTCTCCTTTTCCAGTGACCCGAATCAAATCTTCTTTAATGAAGATGTTAGAAAGGGTTAGCTCTACCAGCTCGCTTACTCTTAATCCACTTCCGTAGAGGGTTTCAATAATCGCACGATTACGGTGACCTAGTGCATTTCCTAGATCTATAGAGGCTATGATGGTTTCAATTTCTGAAAGATTGAGAGTTTCTGGAAGTTTCCTTCCTAGTTTAGGATTTTCTAACAAGTCAGTTGGTGCAGTTTTACGGTAACCTTCAAAGATTAAAAAATTAAAAAAACTTTTTAAACCGGAAATTCTTCGAGACTGAGTATGGGGACTTTGAAATTTTGATTCTTCATAAATAAACAGTAGTACTGTTTCTTTTGAACAATTTTTGGGATTTTCATTGATGTTTCTTAAATTTATAAAATTCTTTAAAGCTATAATATCCATACTGTAATTTTCAACAGTATGTTGCGACAAACCTCTTTCGATTTTGAGGTAGATTCCATAATCTTCTATACTAGTTTTCCAATTCAAAGTATTGTAAATTTATGAAATTAATCGCACTTTTATTTTTGCTTTTTTACAAATATTATGCTGCTATTATATTTTGATTAATTTTGCTAAAAATTAAAAAATGAAGATTTCTATAATTAATGGCCCGAACTTAAACCTCCTAGGAACAAGAGAGCCCGGGGTATATGGAAATCAAACATTTGAAAGTTACTATCAAGTTTTGCAAAATCAGTTTCCTAAGATCATTTTTGATTATTATCAATCTAACTTAGAAGGGGAGTTGATCAATCGTATTCAAGAGGTTGGATTCTCCTCTGATGGGATTTTGCTTAATGCTGGTGCCTACACACATACATCTGTTGCTATAGGTGACGCCATTAAGTCCATTGACAGCCCTGTTCTTGAGATTCATATTTCAAACACCTTTGCTCGTGAAGATTTTCGTCACACTTCCTTCATTACACCTGTTGCAAAAGGTTTGATAATTGGCTTTGGATTAGACTCCTATCGTTTGGGCATAGAAAGCTTTGTGAGTAGCTAGTGATCATCTTTAGATTCCTTTTTCTGTATGTTTTTGATTTATTTAAATAATTGACTTAGCTGTTTCGGGCTTGGTTATGTAATCCTCACAACCAGATTTTAATTTTAACAAAATTTAGGATAAAAAAAATGATATATAGAACTTTAAGTAAAACCTTACACTCTTTTATATTTGGGTGATATTTATTTAATTCTAGAGATAGAATTCAATCAGTTGTTTTTATGTAATTTCTTATTATTTAATATTTCCTTATAACAGCTTACCAGTTGTTTAGTAACCCGATTTGGAGAAAACATTTGATTGGCATACTTGAATCCTTCATCAATCATTGTGGTTCGTAGCTTTGTGTCGGTTAAAACTTGGGTTATCGAATGGGCAAGCTCCACGGGGCTATTAGGATTTACGTAAAGAGAATTTGGTCCTCCGGCCTCTGGTAAAGAAGAAACATTAGATGTTATTACAGGTGTTTTGCTCAATAAAGCCTCCACGATAGGTAACCCAAAACCTTCATAGAATGATGGATAGATTAACACAGTAGCTTTTTGATAGATGGCTCTTAAAACCTTGTTGTCTTTAAGGTCAGTGATCCATATCACTTTGTTTTCGAGCCCTTTTAATGAAATTAAATCAATAACCTCCTTTTTGTATTGTTTACCTCTTCCAATGATAACTAATGGAAGTTTATGCTCGGGGTCTAAATATTGATAGGACTCGATAATTAGTTTTAAATTTTTCCGTTTTTGAATGCTTCCAACGCTCAATAGATATTGATTTGGAAGATTATATTGATCATTCAAGGAAATGCTTTCCTGTTGTTCTATTGGCTTATAAAACAATGGACTACAACTTTGATAAATAACTTCAATTTTATCAGGATTTATACTATAAAAATTAACAATATCAGTTTTGGTACTATTGCTAATGGCAATAACCTTGTCCGCCTGAAGACAAGCTTTTCTAAATTTAATATCATAAATATTCCGATCGATCAGAGGGTAGGTTTCTGGAAGAACTTTAAAGATTAGATCGTGAATGGTAACAACACTTTTTATATCATATTTTTTTAAATTTAAAGGAAGCTCATTGCTTAGACCGTGATACAATTGCACGCCATCTTTTTTCAATTGATTTAAAATAGAGAAGCTTCTCCAATAAGATTTAAAAATTGTTTTGGCTAGGTAGGTTTTGAAATTTGTATTATCATAAAAAAAAGTAGTTTCTGGTGTTTTCTTTATTTTTGGAGAATACAAAAAATATTTATTATCTGAATATAACGCTTGAACGTTTTTAACTAATGATCTAGAATAGTTGCCTAGGCCACTAAAATTGGTATAAAGTCGTTTTGAATCAAAACCTATCCTCATGTATGAAATTATTTTTTGTTTACTGCCCTTTTGGAATGAAAACAGTTATTTTTAGTCAATTTTAAATTGAAATTATCTCCGAGCAAACTTAAAACATTTTGAGATATAATAAAGAGCTCATTTAAATCGATTAGGGAAAAGTGGTTAGGTCTGTATTTTTTTATTCTCTAATTTATTATATAAATCTAGATACTTATTAACACAGTTTTTCCAATTAAACTGTTTTGCATATTCTTTAGATTTAGCTTCAAACTTTTCACCAGATGCATATACATCTTCCAACTTAGATCGAATTAAGTCAGTCATGTGTTTCTCATTAAAACTATCAAAGTAGAAGGCTAGAGAACCTCCAATTTCTGGAAGAGAAGTGTGCTTACTTAAAAAAACAGGTTTCCCCTCATACATTGCTTCAATAACGGGCAAGCCAAACCCCTCTGCTAAAGAAGGAAAAAGCAGTGCCTCACAATTAGCCAGTAGCCATTGTTTATTTGAGTTGTTAATTTTTCCGGGTAAGATTATTCGATCTTCTAGATTTAACTTCTTTATTTTTTTTTTGATTTCTTCTCCATAGAAAGTGTCATTGTTTCCAGCGATAACTAAAAGATGATCGTCAAAATATTTCATTAAAGGGAGGAGAACCTCAAAATTCTTTTTTTTATTAAAAACACCGATGGTGAAAAAATATTTTTCACCATTTAAAAATGAAGGTTTTATTTTTTTAATGTCCTTTCCCGAGGATACTCCATTGTATATTACAATAATTTTTTTCAGACCTAAATCCATATTGTTTTCAATTTCTTTTTTACTGAAGTTCGAAATTGTTGTGATGCAATCTGCACGGTCAATGTTTTTTTGAAGCAGTTTTAGATATTTCGCTTTTTTACCTTCGTTTTTTTCAATTAAAAAATTCAAGTCATGAATTGTTAAAATCCAAATCGAATTTTTATTGGGAAGAAATGATGGGAATTGATGTAAACTGTGCCAAATATTATATGTCTCATTTAGCGATGGGAAATATCTTTTTAAAAATGAAGCATTTGTTGTTTTTACTTTGTTATTCAAAAAGGATAATTCATTTTTTTTAGGAATAAAAAAATTTACTAAAAAATCTTTCGGTAACCGAGACGCTAATTCATTTGCGAAATTGACTGAGAATTGACCTAGTCCAGAATACAACTCTTTGATTTTATATAAATCGATTAAAATTTTTTTCATACGGTTTGAAAACCTCTATAAAAGGATAGTTTATTAAATCTAACATTTAATTTCCACACAACAAATTTATTGTTTATTTTATGTTTTGGTCTATGGCCTAAAATTTTTTGTACATAAAGCGCAGCATCCTCAATTATATTATAATTACGTATACATTGTTGTGGTTAGTCTAACTAAATAATTTCTGCTCGTTATATTACTTTTTAATAAGTCGTTAAACTTTTTTATTTTGTAAGCATTCAAATATTTCATGATAGCGTCATAATCAAAAGAAACCTTTAAAATAGATTCATCACGAAAAGTAGCTCAGATAAGTTGTAGGCGTTTTATAGGAGTGTAAAATTTGTGTCTTACCATATTTAGGATACTAAAAATAAAAAAACAGCCCGAAAGCTGCTTATAAAGTAATTTGTAAAGTTTTGAAAACCCTATAAATGGATAACTTCATCATAGGCATCTGCAACGGCTTCCATCACCGCCTCACTCATGGTGGGGTGTGGGTGAACTGTTTTTAAAACCTCATGTCCAGTGGTTTCTAACTTACGTCCCAACACTGCTTCTGCAATCATTTCAGTAACGCCCACGCCTATCATGTGACAGCCCAACCACTCACCATATTTGGCATCAAAAATCACTTTCACAAAGCCTTCAGAATTTCCTCCAGCCTGAGCTTTTCCTGAGGCAGAGAATGGGAATTTTCCTACTTTGATGTCATAACCTTTTTCTTTCGCTTGTACTTCAGTCATTCCAACAGAGGCAATTTCTGGGAAGCAATACGTACACCCAGGAATGTTTCCATAGTTGAGCGGATCCACCTGATGTCCAGCAATTTTCTCAACACAGAGAATTCCTTCAGCAGAGGCAACGTGCGCTAACGATTGTCCGGAAGTCACATCGCCAATGGCATAAATGCCGGGGAGGTTAGTTTGGTAGAAATCATTCACCAAAATCTTATCTTGGTCTACAACAATACCTAAATCTTCCAGACCTAAATTTTCAATATTGGTTTTAATTCCAACTGCAGAAAGTACGATATCAGCACTTAGAATTTCTTCTCCTTTGTTTGTTTTTATAGTAGTTTTAACGCCTTTTCCACTGGTGTCAACGCCAGTAACTTCAGCACTTGTCATGATTTTAATTCCACTTTTCTTAAAACTACGCTCGAGTTGTTTTGAAATTTCTTCATCTTCCACAGGGACAATGCGATCTTGGAATTCCACTATTGTTACTTCGGTGCCCATGGCATTATAGAAATAAGCAAATTCAATTCCGATGGCTCCCGAACCCACAACAATCAGTTTTTTAGGCTGCTTAGGTAAGGTCATCGCTGTGCGATAACCAATTATTTTTTTACCATCTTGTAACAAGTTGGGTAGCTCTCTGGATCGCGCTCCAGTCGCTATGATAATGTTTTTAGTACTGTATTCTTCCGTCTTATCATCGAGGGTTACACTTACTTTTTTACCCGCAAGGATTTTTCCATGTCCATTTAAAACATCAATTTTATTTTTTTTCATCAAAAACTGAACGCCTTTGCTCATTCCAGCCGCTACATCACGACTTCGATTGACGACAGCATCAAAGTCTTTGTCGTATTCCTTAACACTTAGTCCATAATCTCCAGCATTCTTTAAATATTCAAAAACTTGTGCTGATTTTAAAAGTGCTTTGGTAGGAATACATCCCCAATTCAGGCAAACGCCTCCCAAACTTTCTTTTTCAACAATAGCGGTTTTGAGTCCTAACTGTGAGGCACGAATGGCAGTCACATAGCCACCTGGGCCACTCCCTATAATAATTACGTCATATGCGTTCATGTAGTCTGAAGTTTTAATTCAGTACAAATTTAATAAACTATCACCTATTTTTCGGAATCTTTATCCACTTGATTTTCTGTAAAAATGATACTCGCAGAATTCACACAAAACCGCAGTCCGGTTTCTGTAGGTCCATCCTCAAAAACATGCCCTTGGTGTCCGCCACAGTTAGCACAAACAATTTCGGTTCTAATGATTCCCAAAGATCGATCTGGTTTGTGTTCCAGTGCACCGTCTATTGCCTTGTCATAACTTGGCCAACCGCAGTGACTATCAAATTTATGTTCACTTTCATACAAGGGGGCATTACAGCCTTTGCATAAATAAGTACCATCGGAATATTGGTCATTGAGTTCCCCCGTAAATGGAGTTTCAGTGCCTTGTTCTCTTAAAATATTGAATTCTTTTTCAGAAAGTGACTCGCACCATTCTTGTTCTGATCTTTGAACAGGATATTTTTTGTCATTCATTTTTTTTACTCGGTTTAAAGTTTAATGCTGCAGAATTGATGCAATGTCTTATTCCTGTCGTTGCTCGGGGGCCGTCCTGGAAAGAGTGACCCAAGTGTCCTCCACAGGTATTGCATTTTAATTCGGTTCTTTTATAACCTAAATTATAATCAGAGTCATATTCAATATTCCCCTCTATTCCACGATCGAAAGAAGGCCATCCTGACTTTGAGTCGAATTTATGTTTGGATTCGTATAGAGGCGTACTGCAAGCTAAACAAAGGTAAGCACCTTCTTTTTTAGTGTCATTATATTCTCCGGAGAATGCATATTCTGTCGCAGCTTTCCTGAGAACTTTATAAGACAAATCAGGCAATTGTGATTTCCATTCGGCATCAGTTTTTTCAACAGCATAGGATTTTTTAGAATTTTTTTTTTCTTGTGCCTTTCCTTGGCAACTGACCAAGAAAACTGCTAAAATAATGGCAGTTACATTTTTCATTTAATAAGTTTTTAAATTTGATAGATTTATTAATAATTAAATTTAAGTTTTTTTAAATTAACTAATATATGTTTATCCCATCTAAAATGAATCCCTAAATTGTAAAGAATATTTATCATAAGTATTAATGAATAGAAAAATTCCACTGGAAAAAGGAGAAAAAAAGCTGATTAACGCGTGGGCATTTTACGATTGGGCAAACTCAGTCTACCCTTTAGTAATTTCCTCAACAATATTTCCGATATATTTTACTGCGCTTTCTTCAGGAACCAAAACCATTGCTTTCCTAGGATTCGACTTTAAGAATACCGCCTTAATCAGTTTCATTACGGCAATGGCTTTTATCGTCGTTGCATTTAATTCTCCTCTGTTGTCTGGAATTGCAGATTATATTGGAAATAAAAAACGCTTCATGAAGATCTTCGTTTTCATTGGATCTTTGTCTTGTATTGGGCTCTACTGGTTTGAATTAAATAATATCTATGTCGGTATGGCTTTTTATTTTTTTGCCTTAATTGGATTTTGGGCCAGTTTGGTTTTTTATAATTCCTATTTACCTCATATAGCCTATCCAATGCAACAAGACAAAGCAAGTGCAAGAGGATTTTCTATGGGATATTTTGGAGGTGTTTTACTTTTGATTTTCAATCTCTCAATGGTCATGCAACCTGATTGGTATGGGATCACAGGGACAGAAGGAGAAGCTGCAATGAAAGCAATGAAATATTCTTTTGTTACTGTTGGAATATGGTGGGCATTGTTCAGTCAATATACTTTTTATCACCTCCCCAAAGGAAACGGTAATAAGGGTAAAGTAACCAAAGACGTTATTTGGAATGGTTTTCAAGAATTAAAAATGGTTTGGAATCAACTGGGAGATAACCCCCTATTAAAAAAATTCCTTCCTGCTTTTTTTGTATATAGCACAGCCCTTCAAACAGTAATGTTGATTGCAGCTTATTTCGGTGAAGAGGAAATCCAATGGGGCAGTAATCAAGAAAAAACAATCGGTCTGATCGTCAGCATTATGTTGATTCAAATTGTTGCTATCCTGGGCGCGTTTCTAACCGCTCATGCTTCAAAACGATTTGGTAATATTTTAACGCTGATCGTCATTAACCTTATTTGGGCAGGAATTTGTATTTATGCATATTTCATACAAACCCCAATTCAATTCTATTTTGCAGCATCTGGTGTCGGCATGGTGATGGGTGGCTTGCAATCCCTGTCACGTTCTACCTATTCAAAATTAATCCCAATAACAAAAGACACGACTTCGTTTTTTAGTTTTTATGATGTCACTGAAAAAGTTGGAATCGTAATAGGAATGGCCATGTTTGGAACGATTGATCAATTAACAGGGAGTATGCGTAATTCAATACTCTTTTTTTTGGTTATGTTTATCGCAGGGGCTTTGATGTTGACCAGAATTCCCAATCGATCCGGAGACCCCAAATTAAGCTAATTCTGAACAATTATATCTCCAGAGCCCTTTACTTTTGTTTTTTTCCAAAAAAATCATCCCTTACAAAACGTTTGTTATTTTGCTAAAATAGTATGCTTTCTCGAATCACAATTTTATGCAACCAGCCTTTCAAACTTCCTTAGGTCATGAGATTAATCAAGCTTTTGAAAAGTAGTAATTAAACCCTATTGAACCGTATCTATTAAATAATATGGATTTTTCACAATATAAAGTTCTAATATTAAGACTTTACTATATCGTCGATAGATTTCATTTGTGCTTGTTTATTTTCTTTTTTACAGGCAAGAATTAGGGAGTTTATCTCTTGTTTTTTGTAATCGCAAAATGCAAGGTTTATTTATTTTATTAAAAAATATATATGTTACACTTTAACTAAAAATAGTTCGATGGCATAACTATTGCCAATACATTATATGAATTATTAAACGGGATCAAAAACAAATTGAAATGTACGAAAACCTTCAATTATTCCTTTAATTATGACACAATGACCTAAAATAATAAAAATGGCCAAATCAAATTTCATTTCATTTGACAATTTGTCACTCAATGATATAGAAGCTGAATCAGAATTAATCCCATTATTGACTACTGAAGATGAAGAAGCGTTAAGCAAAGAGGACTTACCAGATTCAGTTCCAATTCTACCACTTAAAAATACAGTTTTATTTCCAGGTGTAGTAATTCCTATCACCGCTGGTCGAGATAAATCGATTCAACTAATTAAAGATGCCAACAAAGGCAATAAGGTTATTGGTGTTGTGGGTCAGAAGGATCAAAATATTCAAGACCCAGGAGTTTCAGACATTTATACGGTCGGAACTGTTGCTCAAATTCTTCGTGTATTGAAAATGCCAGATGGTAATACCACAGTAATTATTCAAGGGAAGAAAAGATTTCAAATTGATAGTATTTTAGAGGAAAAACCTTATTTGCGTGCCTCAATAAAACCCGTCGAAGAGAATACACCAAAGAAGGGAGATTCTGAATTTAAGGCAACCGTCGATTCCATTAAGGACATGTCGCTTCAGATAATTCAGGAAAACCCGAACATACCCTCAGAAGCTTCTTTCGCAATTAAAAATATTCAAAGCCACTCTTTTCTGATCAATTTTGTGTCTTCAAACATGAATCTTTCTGTGAAAGAAAAACAAGAAATTTTGTCCATTGCAGACGTTCAAGAACGAGCGATTTCATGCTTAAAATTCATGAATATCGAATACCAGAAACTCGCTTTAAAAAATGACATTCAATCTCGTGTCCGAACCGATCTAGACCAGCAACAACGTGAGTATTACTTGAATCAGCAAATTAAGACGATTCAAGAAGAACTTGGGGGCATTTCCTATGAAGAAGAGGTGGAAGAAATGCGCCTAAGATCAAAAAATAAAAAATGGGAGGGAAGTGTTGCTAAACAATTTGACAAGGAATTAAGCAAGTTACAACGCATGAACCCACAAGTTGCCGAATATTCTGTTCAACGTAACTATTTAGATCTTTTTCTTGATTTACCTTGGAATGAGTTTTCAAAAGATAGTTTTGATTTAAAAAAGGCCCAAAAAGTATTGAACAGAGATCATTATGGTCTTGAGGATGTTAAGAAAAGAATTATTGAATATATCGCAGTACTCAAGTTGAGAAACGATATGAAGTCACCCATCTTGTGTTTGTTTGGTCCTCCGGGGGTAGGAAAAACGTCTTTGGGGAAATCAATTGCCGAAGCCATTGGAAGATCTTACGTTAGAATTTCATTGGGAGGAATGAGAGATGAAGCAGAAATTAGAGGACACAGGAAAACCTACATTGGTGCTTTGCCCGGTCGAATTCTTCAAAGTCTGAAAAAAGCAGGAACCTCCAACCCAGTTTTTGTTTTGGATGAAATAGATAAGATAAGTAGCAGTTCACAGGGAGATCCCGCGGCTGCATTACTAGAAGTATTAGACCCAGAGCAAAACAGTTCATTTTATGATAATTTTTTAGAAATGGGCTATGACCTTTCTAAAGTAATGTTTATTGCTACTGCCAACAGTCTTTCCCCAATTCAACCTGCATTGAGAGATCGGATGGAAATAATTAATATTTCGGGCTATACGCTCGAGGAGAAGTCTGTAATAGGAAAGCGACACTTACTCCCAAAACAACTTAAGGAGCATGGTCTAAATAGCAAGCATTTGTCCTTAAAAAAAGAAATTTTTGATCGTATCATTGAAAGTTACACACGCGAATCTGGTGTAAGAGGCTTAGATAAACAAATTGCTAAAACAGTGCGATATGTAGCAAAATCTATTGCAATGGAGGAGGGGTATAATAAAACACCTGCCTTAGAAGATCTCAAGGAAATATTAGGAACCGAAAAAGTAAATCGCGATTTTTATGAAAACAATGATGTTGCGGGTGTAGTAACTGGATTGGCTTGGACCTCTGTTGGTGGAGATATTTTATTTATTGAATCTGCAACTTCTGAAGGAAAGGGTCAGCTTTCAATTACTGGAAACCTAGGTAAAGTAATGAAGGAGTCTGCAACAATTGCTTTAGAATACATAAAATCGAATAAAGACCTAATGGGACTTAAAGATTTTCCTTTTGACAAACATAACATTCACATCCACGTTCCGGAAGGAGCAACGCCCAAAGATGGACCAAGTGCAGGGATTACGATGATGACCTCTCTGGTTTCCTTATTGACTCAAAGAAAAGTGAAAAGCAAACTAGCCATGACGGGTGAAATCACGCTGAGGGGTAAAGTACTCCCAGTGGGGGGGATCAAAGAGAAAATCCTTGCTGCCAAGCGTTCGAAAATTAAAGAAATTATACTTTGTGCTGACAACCGTAAGGATATTGACGACATTAACAGTAAGTATGTCAAAGGGTTAACCTTTCATTATGTCAAAGAAATGCATGAAGTACTAAAAATAGCTGTAATTTTACAAAAGGTTAAAAACGCTAAAAGATTCTAATAATTTTAAGCTTTTGATAGATTCATCCATAATTGCAATTGATGGTTTCGCTTCGACAGGGAAAAGCACCCTTGCGAAGATGTTAGCAAAACACTACAAATACAGGTATGTAGACAGTGGCGCAATGTATCGTGGAATTACTTACGCTGCATTGCATAATAAATGGATGACTTCTGAAGGGCTTGAAGAATCTAAATTACTTGAAGGATTAAAATCTATAAATCTAAACTTTGAAGCAATCGCAAACTCATTGTTGCTTAATGGCATTAATGTTTCCAAAGAAATACGAACTTTAGAGGTGTCTAATAATGTCAGTAAAATTGCAACTCTGCCGCTTGTGAGAGATTTTTTAGTCAAGCAGCAACGTGAAATGGGCAAGAGAAAAAAAATTGTAATGGATGGAAGAGATATTGGAAGTGTTGTTTTTCCGGATGCTGCACATAAGTTTTTTTTTACTGCTCACCCCGAAGTTAGAGCTAAAAGACGCTTGGAAGAGTTAAAGTTGGGTGACCCATCCGTTGATTTTGATTCTGTTTTAAAGAATTTAATTCAGCGTGACACCATGGACAGTCAACGTGAAGTAGCACCTTTGAAAATTGCTAAAAATGCCATTGAAATTGATGTAAGTGATCTTTCTGTTTCTGAGGTTTTTACTCTTTTGACTGAAAAAATAGAATCTTAAATAATTTTCCTCCTAATTGTTTGTAAATAAGTAGATTCCTTCTAAATTTGCGCACTCTTAATTGGTAGGGAAAACGAGAGTAGAAAACTAAATATAACACCTTCTGTTGTTTCAATGAAATTTCCCGAACGGCAGAATACAAAATTATCCACAGCCATGGCTGAAAAAAAATCAGACTCAATATTAAAAAAAGTTGAGGACGCTACCAAAAATAAACCAGTAGCAAAAAAAACCACCACTACAAAAAAAACGACTAAAACTAAAACGGTCAGCTAAGAAAGCACCTGCTAAGAAAGCACCTGCTAAGAAAGTGCATCCTGCTATAAAAGCTGTGGCCAAAAAGCGCACCTGCTAAAAAGGTAAGAAGAAGTTGAAGTTCAAGAAGGAAGCTGCTGTCGTGGCAGAAGCAGATTCAGTAGAAGCTCCTGGAGTTGAAGCTTCAGAAGACAGCACTGACTCGATACCATTTCAAAGCGCAGCAACCGTTGTTAATTCTGAAGAATTTCTCAAAAACTTTAACTGGCACAATTATCAAGAAGGTATTGATGTTATTGAAGATGAGCAATTAAAAGAATTTGAAGCACTTGTAACTGAAAACTTCGTTGATACCGCAGGGGATGATGTAGTTGACGGTTTTGTTGTTCACATGACGGACCGCGAGGCCATTATTGATATCAATGCAAAGTCTGAAGGAGTCATCTCTTTAAACGAATTCCGATACAATCCTGATCTTAAAGTAGGAGACAAAGTAGAGGTAATCGTTGATGTTAGAGAAGACAAAACAGGACAATTAATATTATCTCACAGAAAAGCTCGTGTTATCAAAGCATGGGATCGTGTAAATAATGCTCATGATAACGGAGAAATTGTAAACGGTTTTGTTAAGTGTAGAACAAAAGGAGGAATGATCGTTGACATCTTTGGCATCGAAGCATTCTTACCCGGTTCTCAGATTGATGTAAAACCAATAAGGGATTATGATCAATATGTAGATAAAACCATGGAATTTAAGGTTGTTAAGATCAACCACGAATTCAAAAACGTAGTTGTATCTCACAAAGCGTTAATTGAAGCTGATCTTGAAGAACAGAAAAAAGAAATTATTGGTCAACTTGAAAAAGGTCAAGTACTTGAAGGTACTGTTAAAAACATTACTTCTTATGGAGTATTTGTTGATCTTGGAGGAGTTGATGGATTGGTTCACATTACGGATCTTTCTTGGAGTAGAATCAATCACCCTAACGAAATATTAGAACTTGATCAGAAATTAAATGTTGTAATTCTTGATTTTGATGATGATAAATCTAGAATACAACTTGGATTGAAACAATTGACCTCACACCCATGGGATCGCCTTAGTGAAGTATTGAAAGAAGGGGACAAAACGAAAGGTAAGGTTGTTGTGATTGCTGATTATGGCGCATTTATTGAAATCGAAGAAGGAGTTGAAGGACTTGTTCACGTTTCTGAAATGTCTTGGTCAACTCACTTAAGGTCTGCACAAGATTTTGTAAAAGTTGGAGATGAAGTGAATGCAGTTGTATTAAGCTTGGATCGTGAAACAAGAAAAATGTCATTGGGGATCAAACAACTTACACCAGATCCATGGACTGACATCACTACTAAATATCCCATTCAATCTAAACATTCTGGAATTGTAAGAAACTTTACCAATTTTGGAGTATTTATCGAATTGGAAGAAGGTGTTGATGGATTGGTTTATATTTCTGATTTGTCTTGGACTAAAAAAGTCAAGCACCCCTCTGAAATTTTAACTTTAGGAGATAAAATAGAAGTTATTGTTCTTGAACTTGATGTTGACGGAAGAAAACTAAGTTTAGGTCACAAACAAACACTAAGCAATCCTTGGGATAAATATGAAGATGAGTTTGCTGTTGATTCGCGTCATGACACTGCAATTACTGAGATAGTAGATAAAGGAGCTACCATCACTTTTAACGAAGACGTAATTGCTTTTGTTCCTTCACGCCATATGGAGAAGGAAGATGGATCGAAATTGACTAAAGGAGAGCAAGCTCAGTTTAAAATTATTGAATTTAATAAAGATTTTAAGCGTGTAGTTGCTTCTCATACTAACTTGTTCAAAGAACAGGAGAAAATAAACTTTACTAAAGCTTCTAAGAAAGTTAAAGAGAATAATTCTGAGAAAACGACCCTTGGTGATCTTGATGCTTTGGCTGAATTAAAGGAGAAAATGAAAAAAAATGAATAGTTTTAATTCCCTTTAATATTAAAAACCCTCCTCTTAATGTGGAGGGTTTTTTGTTTAAAAGATAAATTAAAATGATATTTTTGTATTATTAACAGATTGTATGTCACCCAAAATACTTTTATCAACTAAAAAAATCGAAGTTATTCTCAACCGGTTGGCATGCCAGTTGATTGAGAAACACAGAGATTTAAGTAATGTTGTATTGGTAGGACTCCAACCCAGAGGGATCTTTTTGTTAGATCGATTGGTTTCGCTTTTAGAAAACTACTACGGAGTTGAAAAGGTTATTTTTGGCAAGCTGGACATCACTTTTTTTAGAGATGATTTTAGAAGATTTGACAAAACACTTGCCGCAAGTTCCTCCCAAATGGATGTTATTATCGAAGATAAATCTGTTGTAATAATAGACGACGTTCTTTTTACGGGGCGAAGTATAAGAGCTGCACTCACCGCACTAGACACTTATGGACGACCCTGTGACATTCAGCTTTTGGTTTTAATAGACAGAAGGTTCAGCCGTGACCTTCCGATTCAACCTGATTATATCGGCGTCCAAGTAGATGCCCTTCAAGGAGATCGTGTGAAAGTCGAATGGAAAGTCGAAAATAAAGAAGATATTGTTTATATAGAAAAAAAATAATTTTATGAAAAAACTAAGTGTAGATCATTTATTGGGAATTAAATACCTAAACGAAGATGATTTACATTTGATTTTTGAAACAGCTGACCATTTTAAAGAAGTAATCAATCGACCGATTAAAAAAGTCCCGAGTCTGAGGGATACTACCATAGCCAATCTTTTTTTCGAAAACAGTACTCGAACAAAACTTTCCTTCGAATTGGCAGAAAAAAGACTAAGCGCAGATGTTATTAATTTTTCAGCTTCTCAATCCTCAGTAAGTAAAGGGGAAACGTTAATCGATACGGTCAATAACATTCTGGCCATGAAGGTTGACGTAGTCGTTATCAGACATCCTACACCTGGTGCTGCTTTGTTTTTGTCAAAAAATGTTGACGCTTGTATTATTAATGCAGGAGACGGAACACACGAACATCCTTCTCAGGCATTACTCGATGCATATTCTATAAGAGAAAAGTTTGGAGAGCTAAGGGGGAAAAAGATAGCGATTGTGGGAGATATATTACATTCCAGAGTGGCACTTTCCAATATATTTGCCCTTAAAAAACTTGGCGCAGAAGTTAGGCTATGCGCTCCGAAGTCTCTACTACCTAAACATATTGAAACTTTAGGCGTAACTGCTAGTATGGACCTCATGCAAACCCTTAAATGGTGTGATGCAGCAAATATGCTCAGAGTTCAAAACGAGCGAATGGACTTAAATTATTTTCCTTCCACGAGAGAATATTCTCAACTCTTCGGACTCAATAAGAAGAAGTTAGAAAGTTTAAAGAAAGAGATAATCATACTACATCCTGGACCAATTAATAGAGGAGTGGAAATTACCTC
Organism: uncultured Flavobacteriaceae bacterium; assembly: GCA_949372605.1. Classification (GTDB taxonomy): domain Bacteria; phylum Bacteroidota; class Bacteroidia; order Flavobacteriales; family Flavobacteriaceae; genus UBA8316. The sequence continues at coordinate 11,974 of CASIAE010000014.1, read as the reverse complement.
AGACGTAGCAGATTCTAAAAATGCAATTATTCTCAATCAAGTTGAAAACGGGGTAGCCATCCGAATGGCTATAATATATTTACTCGTTGCAAAGCTTAATATTTCTGATACATGATCAAAAAATCATTTAAAAGATACCTTTATTTTCAACCAGAAATTACTGTTCATAAAGATTTAGAAGGTTTTTTTACTGAGGATTTTGCTATAGAAATAGACATTGTAATTGATGTTTTGAATCAAACAGTTTTAAATGAGGAGACTATATCATTATTGAATGAAATTCACTTTAGAATTCAAAAAGTAGGTTTTTGTATGGTTTTAATTAAAAATAACCAGTCAGATATTTTTAATTATAAAAATTTAATCTGCACACCCACCTTACAAGAGGCTGAAGATTATATTGAAATTGAACATATTCAAAGAGCTTTAGGAATTTAATTATGGAACTTACAATCCTAGGCTGCCACTCCGCAACACCCCTCGAAAATACTCATACCACTTCGCAGGTATTAGAGGTTAAAGAACATTTGTTTCTTATTGACTGTGGAGAAGGAACACAAGTACAATTGCGAAAACGGAAAATCAAGTTCTCAAGAATTAAACACATATTTATTTCTCATTTACATGGGGATCATTTTTATGGATTGGTTGGAATTATCAGCACCTTTAGACTTTTAGGACGCCCCGCTGATTTACATATCTATGGGCCTAAAGGCATTAAAGAAATTATTACACTTCAACTTAAATTAGCAAAATCATGGACCAACTTCGATCTCTTTTTCCATGAACTAGAAAGCAATGAATCTCAAACGATTTATGAGGATGATAGTCTTACAGTGAATACTATACCCCTTGACCACAGGGTGTATACCAACGGTTATCTTTTCGCTGAAAAGACTGGACTTAGAAGATTGGATAAAAATAAAATTGAAAGTTTATCCATTGCCACATGTGATTTTCAAAACCTTAAATTAGGGAAAGACATCATCATGGAAAATGGTGAAAAAATCAAGAATAAAGACGTCACTTTAGCGCCGTATTCGTCCAGGCGTTATGCCTTTTGTAGTGACACTTCTTATAAAGAATCAATTATTAAAGAGATTCAAGGTGTTGATGTTTTATACCATGAAGCTACTTTTCTCAATGCTCATGAAGATTTGGCTCAAAAAACAAAACACAGTACTGCCTCCCAAGCTGCAAAAATCGCTAAAATGGCAGAGGTAGGCAAGTTGATTTTAGGTCACTTTTCAAGTAGGTATAACGATAAATCTGCCTTTGTTGAGGAAGCGAATGAATACTTTGATGCTGTTGAATTGGCATCAGACGGAAAAATATTTAATATATAGTCTCACAGATAAATCGTAAATTTACTTTAGATACAAAATCAATATTATGAAATCCAATATAGCCGGTTTAAGGAAGTCTTATGAGAAAGGAGTCTTAGATATAAAGACTGTTGGACAAGACCCATTTGAACTTTTCAGGACTTGGTTTGAAGAGGCCAAACATTCAAGCCAAATAGAAGAGGCCAACGCAATGAGCCTATCCACTCTTGGTGTTGATGGTTTTCCTAAAGCCAGGGTAGTCCTTTTAAAGGATTTTTCAGAATCTGGTTTTGTTTTTTATACGAATTATAATAGTGAAAAAGGACAAGCTTTAACAAATAATCCGAATGTAGGTCTTACATTTTTCTGGCCTTCTTTGGAACGTCAAGTTATCATCAAAGGTGTTGCTGAAAAAGAATCGCCATCTGTTTCCGAAACATATTTTCATTCTCGTCCTCACGGGAGTCAACTCGGCGCTTTGGTTTCACCTCAGAGCGAAGTCATCCCTGATAGAAAATTTTTAGAAGATAGACTCACGGCAATTGAAGAGCAATTCAAAGATATTGAAATACCCATGCCTACACATTGGGGAGGTATAATTGTAAAGCCAAAAGAAATTGAGTTTTGGCAAGGACGCCCCAATCGATTACACGACAGAATTCGTTGCCAGTTTATCGATACCTCGGATTGGAAAATTGATCGTTTAGCCCCATAAAATGAAGGAATTTATCCTATTGCGGCATGCTAAATCCAACAGAAACTATGATGTTGCGGATATTGATCGGCCTCTAGCAACAAACGGAATATTGAGAATATCTAAAGTAGCGAACCAATACAAGGAGCTATTTGAAAATGTTGACTGTGTTTTTTCTAGCCCTGCGAATAGAGCTTTACATACTGCAACGATCATGATGAATGAATTGCAGATGCCTTTCTATAAATTAAATATTGATAGCGCTTTGTATACTTTTGATTCGGATGATATTATTGATTATGTATTCGCCCTTGACGACGAGCTTGACAAAGTTGTTTTGGTAGGTCACAATCCGGCTTTTACTTTCACTTTGAATCACTTTTCAAATGCAGGAATCATTCATATACGTACTGCTGGATTGGCAAAAGTTAGTTTTGATGTGAATTCATGGACAGATGTAAATAAGGGCTCATTTGAGTTAGGCCAACCTAATAATATTTAATCTTAAACGATGAGTGTAAAACCGGTATATATAAATCGCGAGATCAGTTGGTTAGATTTTAATGCAAGAGTGCTTCAAGAATCGGGTGATAAAGACGTCCCCCTGCTTGAGCGATTGAGATTCTTAGGGATTTTTTCCAATAATTTAGACGAGTTTTTTCAGGTACGATATGCCACTGTTCAACGTATTTCTCAATCATCTAAAACAGGAAAAAGATTGTTTGCAGGTCGAAGTGCAGAAGCTTTGTTAAATGAAATAACCCAAAAAGTTATTGTTTTACAAACTGAAAGTTTGAACATACTCCAAACCATTTATCAGGAAATGGAAAAAGAGAACATCTTTTTTATTAATCACAATCAAGTATTATCAGAACAAGAAGAATTTCTTAAAGACTATTTTTTACAATATGTAAATCCAGCCTTGGTAACGATTATTCTTTCTCAAGATCAATCACAAGATTTGTCATCAAATAAAGCTTTTATCGTGGTGACTTTAGATTTATATTCTGAGGACGAATCTAACGAGAAATTACATGCGTTAATAGAAATTCCAAAAGAAATAAAACGTTTTATTGTCTTGCCTAAAGGTGAAAACGGTAGACAATATGTGATGATGTTAGATGATTTAATTCGCTACCATTTTAAAATGATTTTCAGTTTTTTTAAGTATAAAAAAATCGAATCACATATGGTTAAAATCACCCGTGATGCTGAGCTTGATCTTGAAGAAGATGTATCAAAAAGTTACGTGGAAAAAATTACGGTTAGTGTTAAGGACCGAATGATAAGTGACCCTGTTCGAATGGTATATGACAAAGAGATCTCTGATGACACCCTTGCCTTTGTCATTAAAAAACTTAAAATCGATTCAACGGATAGCTTAATACCTGGCGGTAAGTACCATCACAGAAGGGATTATATGAATTTTCCCAGTTTGAATCGCCCAGATTTATTGTACTCTACTTTCCCGCCTTTGCCCATTGCCAACCTTAGTTTGGAACAGAATTTTTTAGATGCAATTTCTTGTAAGGACTATCTTTTATATACCCCATATCACACATTTTCTTATGTGATTAAATTTTTAAGAGAAGCTGCTTTAGACCCTAAAGTAAGCTCAATTAAAATCACAATTTACCGACTTTCAAAACTCTCTCATGTTGCCAACGCACTAATTAACGCTGCGAAAAATGAAAAAAAAGTCTTGGTTCAGATTGAACTTCAAGCAAGATTTGACGAGGAAAACAATATAAATTTTGCTGAAAAACTTGAAGCTGCTGGGGTGCAGTTAATTTTTGGGATTCCTGGATTAAAGGTGCATTCTAAAATATGTGTAATCGAGCGTCTTGAAAATAAAAAAACAAGAAGATATGGTTTTGTAAGTACTGGAAATTTTAATGAATCTACCGCTAAAATATATACTGATTACACCCTGTTTACTGCCAACCAGGAAGTCCTGAAAGAAGTAAATAAAGTATTTAATTTTTTAGAAGTCAGCTATCAATTAAAAACCTACAAGCACCTAATTGTATCTCCTCATTACACTGGTTCAATACTTTCTAAATTGATCGACAACGAAATAAAAAGTCACAATGAAGGTCTTCCTTCTGGGATATGTCTTAAACTCAACAATGTGACCCATTACAAGTTGGTGGACAAACTCTATGAGGCCAGTCAAGCTGGAGTGGAAATAAAAATGATTGTTAGGGGAGTTTGTTGTTTAATTCCCGGGGTGAAAGGGCTGAGTGAGAACATTCGTGTAATTAGTGTTATAGATAAGTTTCTAGAGCATCCAAGGGTTTATATGTTTGAAAATGCTGGTGATAAAAAAATCTATATTTCTTCTGCAGACCTAATGACCCGTAATATCGACAATAGGGTAGAAGTATCTTGCCCCATTTACGATAAAGAACTACAAAAACAAATAATAGATACTTTTGAGATATCATGGAATGACAGCGCCAAAGCACGTCTTGTAAATTTATCTCTTCAAAACAAAATGGTTGAACCCAAGTCGGGAGAAAGTAATCGTCGTTCACAATGGGAGACTTATGAATATTTAAAAAATAAGCTGAATTTTGAAGATAGTTAAATTTGCCGCGATTGATATAGGTTCTAATGCGATAAGGATATTGATTTCAAATGTTATTCAAACAGAAGATAAGTCTGTTTATTTTCAAAAAAACGCATTGGTGAGGGTTCCCATTCGTTTGGGAGAAGATTCTTTCACGATGGGCGAAATCTCAAAAAGAAACATCAAGCGGATGGTTAAGGCCATGAAAGCATTTAAATTACTGATGAACGTTCATGGAGTTTCAGACTATCTTGCTTTTGGGACTTCTGCTTTAAGGGAGGCAAACAATGGCTCTCATATCATTGACATAATTAAAAAAAGGGCTGGAGTTAAAGTTGAAATTATCGATGGAACTAAAGAAGCCGAAATTATTTCTAATAGTAAAATATCTGATTTTTTAGACACTCCTAAGACTTTACTTTTGGTTGACGTAGGGGGTGGAAGCACAGAATTTACGTTACTTAACGAAGGAAATAACATCACTTCTAAATCTTTTAAAATAGGAACAGTTCGTCTGATAAATAACATGGTTGATGAACGTGTCTGGGAGCAAATTAAAATCTGGATACATAAGCACACCAAGGAATTTGTTAAAATCACCTTATTAGGATCTGGAGGAAACATAAACAAATTGATAAAATTGGCTAAGGTCAAAGAGGGTAAACCTTTGTCTCGGATTTCTTTAAATATTATTTATAAAGAACTAGAATCTCTATCTTATGAAGAGCGAATAATAAATTTTGCACTTAATCCTGATCGAGCTGATGTGATTTTGCCCGCTGCCAGAATTTTTTTAAAAGCATTGGAGTGGAGTGGGGGTCAGAATATATACGTTCCTAAAGTCGGTCTTTCGGATGGTATGATAAAGTACTTGTACAAGAAAAGCAAAAAGAAAGCTTAGCCATGCATGGTCTGTTTATTTCCTGAAGTCTTAATTAAGTTTACTTCAAAATCTAAAAGTACTTCCCATTTTTCATCTACTTCTATTTTAGAGCTTCTGTATTTATTAACAAATTTTAAGAATAAGGTATAATTATGAACTTCACAAATTATCGGTTTTTTTATAAAACTTCCGTAAAGAATAATCTTCTAATTCTTCGGAAAGCAGGGGAAACTTTTACATCTTCTAGTTTCAATTAATGCAGCAAAGAGCAAGCGGTTGATCAATTGGTTGATTCTAGAACCCCTTTAAAAAAAACTGATTACCTCTTTGCTAGTCGACCATTACTGAAAGTTCGTAGTTTTATGGATAGGTTACGATAAAAGAAATGGAAGTACTAGCTTATTTTTACTCGTAGAAGTCGTAATCCATTAAAACCTCACAAGCATTTTTTTCAACGATATTAATCTATCTGGGGTCAGTGTGCAGTGTGAATCCCAACATGGATGATATTAAACGTCCAAATCAAATTCTTTTCTTAGAACCTCGATGTTTGGATTGATTTGTTTTAAGTGTTCATATTTCTGTTTAGTACCATAGACCAATTCTTGATTTTGAATCCGAAAGACACTGATATCATAGGTAATTTGATAATTGTTTAAGGCCTGTGAGAGGTAAGGTAATAAATGTGTCAATTCCTTTTGAAGTTCCACGCGATTTAGGCTGTTAGAGGATTTAAGCAATATTTTATGTGGTGGATTTAGTTCTGGGGTACTCATTTCCAAAATTGCGGCAATGTTGCTCTCTCCTTGTTCAAGCTTTTCATTAATATACTTTTTCCATAGCAATAAAAGTGCTTCCTGCGTAAAAGGAGTAGTAGTTTTATTAACTTCCGGTATTTTCTCAGCTAGTTTTCTTTTGGATTCATTTTTAATACGAATACTAGAAAGTGAAAAACTGGATATACCAGCATCAGTCAAATTACTATTATTAATTTTAAGATTGGGCTTAATAGCTTTCATTTGTTGTCGCGTCTCCTCCTTAATTTTGGGAGATGAGGCTGCTTGTTTATATTCTGGTTCTGGCTCAGCAACAAGATCAGTCTTATCCGCTGTTTTCACTTTTGCGAAGGTACTGTTGTTAAAATGAGTAGAGGGAATGAGGTATACCCTTACTTTTCCACGAAATGGAGAGAGGCCAGTTGCATCAGACATAATTCAATTAATAACCTTTTATTCTTTGTGTTTCTATAATCCAGCTCACATTTACTGGTCAAGTCAATTCCATCTAAAAGAAGATTTAGCCCAGCTTTTGAGGTTTGCTGTAGATATTTATTTTGCGTTGATTTGCTGACTTCGATTAAATGAAGGGTTTTCTCCTCTTTGCTAACCATTAAATCCCTAAAGTGAGAACTTAAGCCCGTGATAAACTCTAATTCATCAACTCCTTTTTTTAAGAGGTCGTCAAATTGAACTAAAATGGAAGGAATATCATTGTTTAAAATGCTCTCTGTTATTGAGAAAAAGGTATCATAATCTAATATATTAAGATTCTCAGCAACAGATTTTACGTTTAAATTCCGATTGGTAAAACTCACCATTCGGTCATAAATTGAAAGAGCATCCCTCATAGCACCATCTGCCTTTTGAGCAATCAAGTCTAGGGCTTCTTCTTCAAATTGAACGTCTTGATCTTTAGCGATCTTACTCAAATGATTTTTACAATCAGAAATACCAATTCTTTTAAAATCATAGATTTGACATCTCGAAAGAATGGTTGGAATTATTTTTTGCTTTTCGGTAGTGGCTAAAATGAAAATCACATGTTTTGGGGGTTCCTCCAGGGTTTTTAAAAAAGCGTTAAAAGCTCCAGTTGAGAGCATGTGCACCTCATCAATGATATAGACTTTATGCGTTCCAACTTGTGGCGGAATCCGAACTTGTTCGTTCAGGTTTCTGATGTCATCCACTGTGTTGTTTGACGCAGCATCTAATTCAAAAATATTAAAAGCATAATCTTCTGAGGTGTTATTTACCCCTTGTCCATTAATTTTTTTAGCTAAAATCCGAGCGCATGAAGTTTTCCCCACCCCTCTAGGACCACAGAACAATAACGCCTGCGCTAATTGATTTTTCTCAATGGCATTTTCTAAAGTTTGAGTAATGGCTTGCTGACCAACGACTTCGTCAAAGGTCAGCGGACGGTATTTTAAAGCTGAAACAACGTAGGTTTCCATAATTTTTTATATCACTTACAAATATAAAAATTGAATCTTGTAGAGAGAATCTCAAATCCGTTTTTTAAACTTTAATTATCAACAAAAGACTAACTTTGCATTTGGCAGGCTATCTTATTGCTCTTGTTTACAAGAGAGGAAAGTCCGGACACCAAAGAGCAGCATAGCGGGTAATGCCCGTCGTTCGTTTTAAGCGGATAGGACCAGTGCAACAGAAAGCAAGTACAGTTCGGCTGTAGTGAAACCAGGTAAACTCTATGCGGTGCAACGCCAAGTATGATTATGTTTGAGGACGGCTCGTTCGATGTAATTGGGTAGGCGGCTAGAATGTTGCAGCAATGTAACATCCAGATAAATAATAAGACTCGACAGAATCCGGCTTACAGGCCTGCCTTTTTTTACCTTTCAAAGAAGCTGAAAGTATTGCTTCCGTAGTTTCTTGAGTTTTTCCAGCTGGGATGCTCTTTAAAATTTAATTTTTCTGAGTGCTCAATGACCAAGCTGCCTCTTGAATTCAAGATTTTGTTTTTAAAAATTAACTTAATCAATTCAAAATATTTTTCTTCTCCAATGTCATAGGGAGGATCAGCAAAAATTAAATCAAATTTCAAAGAACAGTCTTTCACAAATTTAAAGACATCGCTCTGAATCACTTGAATTTCCAATTCAAGTTCTTTTGAATATATAGAAATAAAACCAGCACAAAATCGGTTTTGATCTACTGAAGTAACAGACGAAACTCCCCTTGAGGCAAACTCATAACTAATATTTCCAGTGCCTGAAAAAAGATCGAGTGTTTTGATTTCTGACCATTCATATTGATTTTGCAGAATATTAAATAATGCTTCTTTTGAACGATCCGTTGTGGGGCGAACTGGAAGGTTTTTAGGCGCTCTTAATTTGCGACCCTTGTGGGAACCTGAGATAATTCGCATTAAGCCATAAGATTAAAGAAATAGGGGGCAGGATGATTGTCTAAATCAAGAGAATCTAAAGCCTCTAGTTCTGTAAATTCAATTTTCTTTTGATAATTTTTTAAGGCTTCGTAATAAGAATTAAAACGCGTGTATTTACCAAGAAAATTAATTGAATATAAATCCGTGTCTAATGAATATTGTTCAGCCATCGCAAGAGTATAATAAAGGAAATCTTCTTCGTTTTTGTGCGGAAAACTGTTGTAAAAAATTAATTTGCCAGAGTTAAAAACCAAAAGGTCAAATTGACTATTTTGCATATTAATATACATTTCAGTTTTCTCGTTTGTCAATGCCACTTGCTGAATTAAATTGTAAAGAATAACAGAGAAATGAGTGAAATGGATATCATTAAAATAATGTTTCAACGTATCCTCTTTGTGCTTATTCGACTCATACAAAACGACTACTTCCCCATCCTTAGTAAATTCTCTTGAGATTTGCAGCAAAGGATTTAAAGGAATATTTTGAGAAAGATAAAGCTCTGTGTTTTTCTCGTTATAAATCTTGCTGGGAACAAATGTTGCGGGTTGATCAATAAAAACAGTTGTCACTCGATCAAAACCTTGATATGCGTTTTCTTCGAGAAATTTTTTAAAGACATCGTTGAATTTGATGTCAATTTCTTTGAAGAGAATGAATTTTTTAGAGAAATGACTACAAAAAGAAAATCCATCCTTGAAAATTTGGATGGATAATTCATTTTCTATTATATTTTTTTTATTGAATAGCATCAAAAATTGTAGGCCAATTTCCATTGGTTTTAATCTCAGAAAGTGATCCTAGAACAATAGCAGATCCATTGACTCCATCAACAGAAATAGTTTCATTTTCTTGTTTTAACAGGTCCTTATTTTGATCATGTAAGAGGACGCTTTTGGCTATTTTGACCTCAAATACAGGAACCCTATAACCGTTCTTTTCTATGATGTCAGATTTGATTTCAAATTTAGCTTCTACACCTTCAACAGGAACGTTTGCAAAGAATTTATAAGATTCTTCTCCATGAAACAATGAGTCTTTAACTGGAACAAAACCTAAGGTATCTACAACTACGACCTCCCTAAGCATGTCGATTCGATATGTGCGATCATATTCAAGGTAAGAAGAATCTCTTTTTTCAATCAAAGTAAAGATACCTTCATCGATAAACTTAACCAAGCTGTCAAAATTATTGGCATAAATACCATTGACATCTTTGTGCGCGATTTGCGCTTTTCGAATTTCTTTCATCCGGTTGATCACTTTAGTATATCGAATGTTTTTAGTTTTATTGAAGTTTATAGGTCCATTAATAGAATCATAAATTTGATAGCTAAAAAATATTGCCAATATCCAAAGAACTGATTGAAGAATAACTGATTTCATTTATTTATTTTTAAAAACTAAACAAATTTACATTTTTTTTTTAATCGTAAAAGTTTTCAAAATGAATTATCTTAAAAGAAAATATTAGATATGTCCTTCAAATCTTTTCAAAAAACTCTTAAAGATACTTTTCCTTTTACACCCACAGCCTCGCAAGAAAATGGTTTTCAGCAGATTGCTGACTATTTAGAGGATAAGAATGATGATACAGTACTGCTAATTAAAGGATATGCAGGAACGGGAAAGACAACACTTATTGGCCATTTGGTTAAAAAATTAATTGTTGTCAACAAAAAATCTATTCTAATGGCCCCAACGGGAAGGGCTGCTAAAGTTCTTTCTTCTTATTCTGGTAAACATGCTATAACCATTCATAAGAAAATTTATTTTCCAAAAGCAGTTTCTGGTGGCAGCGGAATCCAGTTTTCATTGAAGGAAAACAAGCATACCAATACTGTTTTTATTATAGACGAGTCTTCAATGATAGGCGATGATCGACAGCAGAGCAAGCTGTTTGAAAACGGTTCCTTGTTACATGACTTAATTCATTTTGTTGATAATGGCGAAAAATGTAAATTGATTTTTGTGGGAGATACCGCACAATTGCCCCCCGTACATCTCAATATTAGTCCCGCTTTGAGCGAAGAGGAATTAGAAACTCAGTTTAATAAAAAGGTTTACAGCGTCACCTTAGAGGATGTGGTAAGACAACAGGCAGCCTCAGGAATCCTTTATAATGCCACAAGTATCAGAGAGCTTTTGGTTAAAGAAGATTACTTGGGTTTTAATTTTAATCTCGAGGGATTTAATGATGTTCATCGAATTCTAGAAGGAAATGAATTGTTAGAAGCACTTGAAAACACTTTGCAAGAAGATGGTGTGGATCAAACTGTTTTAATCGTTCGATCTAATAAACGGGCCAATTTATTCAACAGAAATATCCGTGAACGTATTTTATATTTAGAATCAGATCTTTCAGTAGGAGATCAGTTGATGGTGGTTAAGAATAATTATTTTTGGTTGGATGCAAATTCTCAGCCAGGATTTATTGCCAATGGTGATGTGGTTAAGATCAATCAAATAAGTAAATACGTTGATCGTTATGACATGAAATTCGCAGAAGTAAGCGTCCAAATGGTCGATTACCCAAAAGAACCAGCTTTTGATGTGGTTTTGTCATTAAAGACCTTGAGTTCTGAGACCGCTTCTCTCAGCTTTGAAGAAGGACAAATACTATACCAAAAAGTAGTTCAAGACTATTCCAAAGAAAAATCTAAATACAAACGCTTTTTGAAAGTAAAGAGCGATCCCTATTTTAATGCACTTCAGGTAAAGTATTCTTATGCAATTACTTGTCATAAATCTCAAGGAGGGCAGTGGAAGAATGTTTTTATTGAACAGCCTTATATTCCCAATGGTCCAGACCGGGACTATTTTCGCTGGCTTTATACCGCTTTAACACGTGCCAAGGAAAAGCTCTATTTGATTGGATTTAGTTCAGATTATTTTAAATAAAAATTTAGGAGCTGAATATATTTCTCATATTTGCATTAATGATAATTTCTAATTTCACATGAAAGTAATCTCAGTGATTCCGGCACGTTATGCCTCCTCTCGATTTCCAGGGAAGTTGATGGAGATTTTAGAGGGAAAAACTATTATTTTACGAACTTATGAGCAGGCAGTAGCTACGGGGCTTTTTGATGAAGTGATTGTAGCCACCGATAGTAAAATTATCTATGATGAGGTTATCTCCAATGGTGGAAATGTGGTTATGAGTAAAAAGAAACACGAGTGCGGAAGCGATCGCATTGCAGAGGCAGTTAAGAATATTAATGCTGATGTGGTGGTAAATGTTCAAGGAGATGAGCCTTTTATTGATACTGAAAGTTTAAAGAATTTAATCGCTGTATTTCATGAGGATT
>CASIAE010000013.1 GCA_949372605.1 uncultured Flavobacteriaceae bacterium | reverse complement strand
ATTATATTGCGCAAAAAGAAAACTCCTCTTACGAACAGGCATTAAGGAGAGTTGAAAAAGAAGTTATTGTTTGGAAAAAAAGGCTCAACACCCAACATCTTACCTTTGCAGGGGTTGGTGAAATGCGTTTTAATTCATTCAAAAAGATAGAGTTTCTACCTTTCGGAAAAATAAATTTTGATTTAGAATCCTACGGATTAATTGCATTCCATAAACACTCATTTGCCTCAAATGAATTGCATTCAGAATCACAAATATTTACAACTATGGAAAATGAAAACAAAGAAGACTTGATGTTTACTCCCGAGAAAAAAAATAAAGCCCGCTTTCCTATATTGCGTTTCGCTGCCATAGGGGTAATCGCCATCGCGTTGGCAAGCACTTTGTTTTATTTCGGTAATGAGTATGCAACTAATGAAAAAGCAAAGTCAATGGAATTGGCTCAGAAAAAAATTAAAAGTAATGTTCAAAAAGCAACTTTTAATTTGGGATCCCTTTCAAAAATATCCTTGAACCTTGAATCGAATGAAGCTGAAGCGGCTATGACAGAACAAGAAGCGAATGCGTTAAGTGTTCCTTACTATAGTGTAATTGCTGGCTCTTTCAGATCAATGAAAAATGCCACCGAAAAAATAGTAGCCCTTAAAAAAGAAGGATACGAAGCCGAATTGACTGAAAGAAACCCTTCTGGTTTGTTTCGTGTTGCTTATGGTCGATTTACTTCTAAAAGAGAGGCGCTAAGCTTACACGACTACATCATTTATGCTCTAGAACAAGAGGCTTGGTATTTGGAAGAAAAATAAGGTTTACATTTTATAAATCCAGCTTTTTGGGTTTTGAGGTGTAAATTCATTAAAAACACTGAACTGAAGTATTGTTTTACCCGTTTGAGGGTGAGTAAATATTTCTCCTATTGCTTGTTTCGCCTCAACGTTATCTCCCTTTTTTACATACAGTTTCCCTATGTTCTTATAGGTGGTGATATAATTACCGTGTTTAATCAAGACTGTAGGATTACTTCCTTTAAAGCTTAAAACCGTCATGACTTCTCCTTCAAAAACAGCTCTTGCAACTGCATTAGGACTCGTAGCAATCGTGACTCCGTTGCTTTTAATCATGGTGGTTCTAACTACAGGATGAGGTTGGGTCCCAAATCGCTGGGTGACCACTCCCTTCTCAACAGGCCAAGGCAAACGACCCTTATTGGCCATAAAGTTCTTAGCCAAAAGTTTAGCCTCTGGGGTTAAAACAAACGCCTTGCTTGACTTTTTCCCTGCTGCTTTGTTGGAGGCTGCAATTGCTTCGCGAATCAATCTTTCAATTTCTCGGTCAATCGCTGCAGCTTTCTTTTGTTTTTGCTTAATCGAAGTCGCTAAAGAAGATGCTCTCTTCTTTAAAGAACGGATCAACACCTCTTGTGATTTTCTTTCTGCTTCTAATCTTTGTTGCTCTTTTCGGTTTTCAGAAACTAATACCTCTTTTTTTCGTTTCTGATTAATTAAGGTGGTGGTTAGCGTCTGAAGTGTGGTGGTTTTATCAGCGATTTCATCTCCTTGTTTTTGTCTAAAACTTACGTATTGCTTCATGTATTGAATCCTTTTGTAGGCTTGCAGCAAGCTTTCCGAAGAAAACAAAAACATCAGTCGGTTTTGAGAGGATTTGCTTTTATAGGATTTTAAAATCATTTCGGCATAATCTTTTTTAAGGGCTGTCAGTTCTTTTCTGAGGTTCCCAATATCTCTTTCATTGACGATGATTTGCCTTGTCAACAAATTGGCTTGTTGATTATTTACATTGACCAGTTGAGAACGAACAGATATTTTTAAATTCAAATCCACCACCTCAGAAAGCACATCCTTTTTCTTCTTGGTGTTTTTAAATAGAAGCGTGTTGATTTGCTTAATCTCATTGGTCAAGCGTTGCTTCTGAACTTCTAATTCTTTTTGGCGCGCGGTACTTTTTTGTGCCAAAGCACTGAAGCTGCTCAATAAAAATAAAATACTCAAGAGCCTAGCAGCACTTCGCATTATAATTCAATTGGTTTATATCCTTCGGGAATATCGAAAGGTAGACTCATTCGGCTTGGAAATTCTATGCGATTGTATACCAAGGAAACTGTTTTTAAATCCTTCCCGTCGAACAAAGAAATTTGAACTTCTCCCGGGATCAACTCTCCGTCAAGACGTTGGTGGTTTAGGTATTTAACCGTCAAAGATTGCTGTGACCCAGGAACTAAAAAACGTTGCTCCACTAAGAGAAAAGTATTTGGATCAAAAAAGTAAGTCGGTTGGAAGGCCAAGTCCTTGGATTTAGGAACGAGTAAATAATATTTAGGATGAGAAATTCTTTCCCAATCTCCTTTTTTAAGATCTGACAAAGGCAAGCCCATCAAAAGGTTCTGTAAATCCTTAAACTCAAAATCTGTGTTAAATTTTTTGTTTAAAAAGGAAACATCCCCTTCAAAGAAAGTTCTTTGAAACTTTTCGTAAAAAGACACCTTATCTGGAGTGATTAATACTTTCGCAATAGGAACCAACATGGTCGCACTCATCCAAATGGATTTGGTGTTTTCTATCCTCATGTTAACCGTGATTTGCTGTTTTCTTTTTCCGTCATTGTAGGTCGTTTTTACTCGGGAACGAAACTTTTTATAATGCAGCTGGTTTTTGGCAATTGCTTTGGTCAGATCTTTAAGCTCAATATTTTTCGCTGGGTTTTTACTTGTTAAAATCTCTGCGGATTTACATCCAGTAAACAAAGCCAAAACTGCAAGGAATAAGAACGTATTTAAAGTGATGATTTTACTTTTAAATCTCATTTTTTTATTCTAAAACGGAATAATCTCCAATACTCAAGTGCTTATACTCTCCATCATATTTTACATGATTTCCGATCATTGATCGTTCTAAGTTAGCATTTTTAATTTTCGTGTGTTTTTGAACCAAGCTATTAACGATTGTTGAATTCTCAATCGTCGTGTTCTCTCCAATCGATGCGAAAGGGCCCACAATGGCGTTTTTAATAACCACGTTAGATCCAATATAGCAAGGAGGAATAATCTTCGCATTATCGAGTATAACATCAGTAGCGATGAGATTATTACCCTCTTCTGTGAGAATCTCGAGCATTTTCTTGTTAGTTTCCAAAGTAATCTTTGGATTGCCACAGTCCATCCATTCATTAACGGTTCCAGGAACAAAGCGTGCTCCTTTTGCCATCATTGCCAGAATCCCATCATTTAGTAAATATTCTTCACCAGCGGCGATGGGATGACTCAAGGTCTTTTCTAATTCAGATTTAATAACCTCACCTTGTTTGAAATAATAAATTCCAATTATTGCTAAATCTGAAACGAAAGTTTTTGGCTTTTCTACTAATGTAGTAATTTCCTTTTGATCATTCAGGCTGACCACCCCATAGGCTTCTGGCTGTGCAACTTTTTTAACCCAAATCATTCCATCCACTTTAGGGTCAAGTGTCAAATCGGTTCGAATCAAGGTGTCGGCATAAGCAACGATAATCGGTCCAGAAAGAGAATCTGCAGCACACATAACGGCATGTCCTGTCCCCAAAGGCTCTAGTTGACGATAAATGGTTGCTTTGGCGCCCAGATTCTTGGCGACTTCAATCAATTCCATTTCAATTTCCTTTCCAAAATATGCAGGTTCCCCCAAAATAAAGGCAACCTCCTCAATGGGCTGCGCCACGACTCTTGCGATTTCGTTAACTAATTGAGCTACGATCGGTGCTCCAGCAACTGGTAACATCGGTTTTGGAACCGTAAGGCTGTGCGGGCGAAGACGTGAGCCTCTTCCTGCCATGGGTACAATGATTTTCAATAAATTATCTTTTTAAAATTAACCTTATTATTTAAGTCTATTTTTTTCCAGTACTCCCAAATCCTCCGCTTCCTCTTTCGGAATCCTCTAGGGTTTGCGTTGGCTCCCAAACAATCTGAGTGTATTGAGCAATAACCAATTGAGCAATCCTGTCTTCAGGTGAAATAGTAAACACTTCGTTAGAGAGATTAATCAAAATCACACCGATCTCCCCACGATAATCTGCATCAATCGTGCCCGGGGAATTGAGAACAGTTATGCCATATTTAACTGCAAGGCCACTTCTGGGCCTAACTTGTGCTTCATGTCCCTCAGGAAGTGAGATAGACATGCCCGTTGGAATAATTTTTCGTTCCATAGGGGCGAGTGAAATTGATTCTACGGTCGCTGCCCTTAGGTCCATTCCAGCAGATGCTGCTGTGGCATAAGTTGGCAATTGACCTTTTCCGGAATAAATAACAGGAATTCTTATCATGTGTTTTATTATTTAATCAAAAATACAAAAACGATGCTGAATCTTAACTTTATTATTCCCTTGTTACTCCCTTTTTATGGACAGGACAAGTTTGGCCTTTTCTAATAAAAAATAAATCTATTTTAAAAAGACCATCCCAAATTGAAATACCAAAGGGGACTCTTTGTTTCGGGAGAAAAAGAATACGTGAGTTCTATAGGGCCTAAAAAAGAGTTTATCCCATAGCCAACTCCATAACCGCTGTATCTTTTTTCTGACCAAATACCAGCATCAAACGGTTGGTCGCTAACAGATGCAATGTTTCCTTTGAGTCTTAAATAATGGTTTTTAGATAATGAAAAATCCATTCCAACAGAGGTTTTTAAAAAGCTAAACGCGAAAACATCTAGTGCGCTGTAGCCAATGAAAGTTGTGAAATTATTAATGTTCTGATTTCTATATCCGCCAAGGAAAAAGGAAAAAGAATAACGATTGGGGTCATTTATAAGCACTCCTAGACCTGCTCCAATACTAATCGACAACAGTTTATTCAAAGAAAATGTATATCCAAGATCAGACTTTATAGTATAGAAGAATTCGTGTTTTTCTGAAAACCGTTTAGTGCTGTCGTCTAAGTAAAGCGTTAAATTCCCATTAAAAAAGAATCCTTTTGTAGGGAAATTAACGTGATCGCGACTGTCGAATTTTAAAAAAGAATAAGCGTTAAAGTAATTTGCATCGTCAAAATACTCAAAGCCACCAGACTCAAGAATGGTTGCTCTTGACCTAATGATTAATTTCTTATGCTCAAGTCCGATGCCAAATGCGAATTCCTCGTGGAATAGGGTTTCAATATAGAAACGGTTAGTGAAATCAAAATATTTAACAATTGGTGAGTCGTAAAAATATCTTGGGTCACCTGGACTGTCTGATCCCTCTGAATTCAAAGGAGATTCAAATTGGTTGAAAAGAGACTCAAGCCCAATGCTCCAGTGAAATCCTTTGTCTATATAATAGTTGAATTTGTATCTGAGGTTGTCTCCAAGAATAAAATCAAACGAAGCAACATCATTATCAAAAAGCAACTGCTTATGTGTAACGTTTATTAAGGCTGCAGTTTTGTATAGTTTGTCATAATGAATTCCAAAGCTAACACTGGTGTCGTAGGGTCTATCTTCTAAAGTCATATTTAGACGATAGGCATCTTCCTCTTTGTCAAGTGTATATCTGAAACGACTAAAATTATTTGTTGAAGCCAGGTTATTAACCCCTTCTTGAATTTTCTCAAAAGAAACTGTGCCCGGAAGCTTTAGTCGCATTTTACCTTTAAGATAACTAAGTCCATATTTAGTGTTTCCGTAAAAACTTAACCCAGATAGGGTAATTTCCTCTATTGGTTTAACCTTATTTTTAATAGTATTATTTGGGTTTTGAAGTGCCGCTATCTTTTTAAAGTTGGAACGGTACTTTTGAGCAGTAATTAGTCCTTTTTCAATGATTTTTTTAGAATCCTTAAAGGAGACTATCGAAAATTCTTCAATGTCTGGTTTTAAGTAAAGATCAGTAAGCGCTCTCTTTCTTGTAATGTCTTTCGTGATTGAAAATTGATTGATTTGCATTAGAATATCCGAAGCACTAAGTAACGATGATCGTTTACCTAATTGACTCTGAACATCAACTCCAATAATAAAATCTACTCCCTTTTCTTTGAGCTCATCGAGTGGATAATTGTTCGCAACCCCACCATCAACATAAAGTGATGCATCAATTTGAACAGGATCAAATAGCGTTGGAAGTGCACTGCTTGCATTAATCGCAAGGGGTAAAAACCCTGATTCGACCAACAATAATTTACCGGTTTCAAGGTCTGTAGTCATACAAAAAAAAGGAATGGGCAATTTTTTAAAATCATCAATATAATGTACATGCGCCGTAAGTTGGACCAATTGATCATAAAAATTATAACCCTTGGATATTGAAGAAGGAAATTGAAACTTATAATTATAGAAAGGAAGTGTCAAGATATAACGCTCAGAATCTTCTTTTTCATGAAAAGACTTACTTCTTCTGGGGTATTCATCTGTGATTAAATTTTGTAAATCCGCTGATATAATTAATTTTTCAATTTCATTAGCAGAATAACCTGAAGCATATAAGCCACCAATAACTGCTCCGATACTAGTCCCAGCAATATAATCAATCCTAACGCCAGCAGCCTCAATTTCTTTAAGAACCCCAATGTGAGCCAAACCTTTTGCCCCGCCCCCGCTGAGTAACAAGCCGACCTTTAGATTATTATTTTCATTTTCTTGTCCTTTTAAAAAATAAAAGTTTGTAATACAAAGGAAAAGAAGAAGACATGTTTTAGAAGACATGTAATATTAATTTATGTCATCCAAAATTAATTAAAATTGGTGAGGGGATCATACAGTAAAAAAAATCTCATTAAATAAGGAGGTTTAGTGATTTAAAATCTATCCTTTTAAGGCTTCCGCCCCGCCAACAATTTCGAGTATTTCATTAGTAATGGCTGCTTGACGTGCTTTGTTGTAAGTCAATTTAAGTTGATCTCTCAGCTCTGTTGCATTATCTGTTGC
The DNA here is from genome assembly GCA_949372605.1 of uncultured Flavobacteriaceae bacterium. Classification (GTDB taxonomy): domain Bacteria; phylum Bacteroidota; class Bacteroidia; order Flavobacteriales; family Flavobacteriaceae; genus UBA8316. The sequence goes on along the minus strand of CASIAE010000013.1, from coordinate 61,316 downwards.
TTTGTGCATTGCAGTCATTCTTGCACCATGCTCACTGGCCAATGAATCACGAATTGCTTTAAACAATTGGATTTTTAATGATTTGGGTAATAACTCATTAATGATTTCTGCCTGTGATGGCTCGAAGATATAATCCCCATTGCTCGTTTCTTCCTCAGATGATTCAGAAACTATAGGAAGAAATGGCTCGACAGTAATTAGCTGAGTAGCGGCGTTTTTAAAACGGTTGTATATCAGTATTACCTTATCATATTCTGACCCGACAAACGCCTCCATGATACTTTTGGCAACCTTTGCCGTGTTTTCAAAGGTTAGATCATCGAACACATCATCATGACTGCTTTTAAACGGTAATGATTTTGAAAGAATATCACTTCCTTTTTTTCCGATAGTGACTAATTCGACCGTTTTACCCTCAAATTCCTCTTTTGACAAACGCAATGTTTCTTTAATAACATTAGTATTAAAGGCTCCACAAAGTCCACGATTGGAAGTAATGGCGACCAACAGGATTTTCTCTTCCTGACGTACTGCAGCGAAGGGGTTTGGCTGATCAGTGTCTGCACTTTCGCTTAGGTCCTGAATCAATTCCTTCAATTTATCCGAATAAGGTCGCATGGCCGTAATTGCATCCTGAGCCTTTTTGAGCTTAGCAGCCGATACCATTTTCATTGCACTAGTAATCTGCATGGTCGATGAGACCGAAGCAATACGGTTTCTTATTTCTTTCAGGTTTGCCATGGACTATTCAAATAATTTTGAGGTTTCGGCTGCTGTTGAATTCAAGGCGTCTAAAACGTCATCTGTTAATTTCCCTGCCTTTAAAGAGGTCAATGTTTTAGGGTGATTCTTTTTGAGCGCCTCCAAGAAAGAGGTTTCAAATTCCTTTACCTTATTTACAGGAACTTTTCTCAATAAATTTTTCGAACCTGCGTAGATGATCGCTACTTGATCTTCTACGGTAAAAGGATCGTTTTGAGCTTGCTTTAAAATCTCAACATTTCGTCTTCCTTTTTCAATCACATTCAAGGTTACAGCATCTAAGTCAGATCCAAATTTAGCAAATGCTTCCAATTCCCGGAATTGTGCTTGGTCTAACTTCAATGTTCCCGCAACTTTTTTCATAGATTTAATTTGTGCTGATCCTCCAACTCTTGATACAGATATCCCAACGTTAATTGCTGGACGAACTCCGGAGTTAAAAAGGTCAGACTCAAGGAAAATCTGTCCATCCGTAATCGAAATTACGTTAGTAGGTATATAGGCAGATACATCTCCTGCTTGTGTTTCTATAATAGGAAGTGCTGTAAGCGATCCTCCACCTTTAACGATTGGTTTTAACGAATCAGGAAGGTCATTCATCCCTTTAGCAATTTCATCATTCGCAATTACTTTTGCAGCACGTTCTAGTAATCTAGAGTGTAGATAAAATACATCTCCAGGGTAAGCTTCACGTCCTGGTGGACGTCTTAATAAAAGTGATACTTCACGATAAGCTACTGCTTGTTTAGAAAGGTCATCATATATAATCAAAGCTGGACGGCCTGTGTCTCTAAAATATTCCCCAATGGCTGCTCCTGCGAAAGGTGCATATACCTGCATTGGCGCTGGATCGGATGCGTTGGCAGCGACAATTGTCGTGTAAACTAAAGCTCCTTTATCTTCGAGTGTTTTTGCAATTCCTGCAACAGTAGAGGCCTTTTGCCCTATTGCAACATAAATACAATATACTGGTTCGCCAGCATCATAAAATTCTTTTTGATTTAAAATTGTATCAATACAAACAGTGGTTTTCCCTGTCTGACGATCACCAATAACCAATTCCCTTTGTCCCTTTCCAACAGGAATCATCGCGTCGATTGATTTTATACCTGTCTGTAATGGTTCGTTTACGGGTTGTCTAAAGATTACACCTGGTGCTTTACGCTCCAGTGGCATTTGATAGGTTTCGCCTTCGATAGGGCCTTTTCCGTCAATTGGAAGACCTAAGGTGTTTACCACACGACCAACAATCCCTTCTCCTACGTTAATAGAAGCAATTTGTTTGGTTCGTTTTACAGTATCTCCTTCTTTAATTTCTTTTGAAGGGCCTAATAATACAACCCCCACATTGTCCTCTTCCAAGTTAAGTACCATTCCATCAACTCCATTTTCGAAGGTTACCAATTCTCCATATTCAGCATGAGTAAGTCCATAAACACGGGCAATTCCGTCTCCTACTTGAAGGACGGTCCCTACCTCATCTAAGGATGCTTTAGCTTCGAATCCTGCTAGTTGATTTTTTAATATTGCTGAAACTTCAGCGGGCTTAACTTCTGCCATCTTATTGTATTTTAAAAATTTATTAGGATGTAATCAATTCTCTTTTTAGTCTTTCCAAACGATCTAAAACGCTTGCATTGTATTGTAAATCTCCAACCCTAAGAATAAAACCACCTTTAATCGTAGGATCGATAATATTCTTAAGTTGCACTTTCAACGAAGTTAATAGAGAGGCTTTTTCCAAAACTTTCTTTTCCACCACTTGGGTCAATGCAACTGCTGTAATCACGGTCGCCTCAACAATACCTTGATGTTTGTCATAAAGCATTGAATACTGAGCGGCTACTGCTCCAAGAATCCCTTCTCTTTTGTTTATTGACAACAAAGAAAAAAGACTTTGTGTGGTTTTTGAATTGCTCTTGAAAACCTCTGCCATTAATAGGCTTTTTTTAGATCCCGATAATATGGGATTGTCGAGTGCTACCTCTAGTTCAGGACTATCATTGATTATTGAAAGCACTGTTTGCATTTCTTTTGCAACTACTTCCTCTTGTTTGTTTTCCAGAGCAAAGTTTAAAAGTGCTTTGGCATATCTCAATGCTGCGCGACTAGATTTCATAAGCTATTTATAAAGAAGCGTCCTTTAGTAATTTTTCAACTCAAACTGGTCTGTTTGTTTTTGTCCTCTAGCTCCCTCTCAATCAATTTCTCAGCTATTTCTAATGAAATATGAGCTACTTGATTTTTAAGTTCATTAATCGCAGCACGCTTTTCGTTTTGAATCGCCTCTCGGGCTTGTGTCAAAATCTTATCGGCTTCTAATTTGGCATTTTCTTTGGCCTTGGCTAATAAATCCACACCATATATTCGGGCTTCTTTTAACAAAGCTTCTCTTTCTGCTTTAGCCTCTTGTAAAACCTTTTGATTGTCTTGTTGTAGAGAAGCCATTTCTTTCCTGGCATCGTCAGCTGAAGAAAGTGCATCTTTAATGGATGTCTCTCTTTCATTAACCGCATCCAAGATTGGTTTCCAAGCAAACTTTTTTAATAAGAGGATTAACCCTATAAAAATAAAGAGTTGCCAGAAAAATAACCCAAAAGAAAATTCACTGATTAGTTTTTCCATTTGAAAAGTTTTTGATCAATATGCTGCCTTTAAAAACCGTTCCACGGTCAGGCTAACGTTAGTTGTTATACTGCAAATAGTGCTGCAAAACCAATCCCCTCAACAAGGGCCGCTGCTATTAACATTGCTGTTTGAATTTTTCCTGTAGCATCTGGCTGACGACCAATCGCTTCCATCGCTCCTCTTCCGATAGATCCGATGCCAATACCTACTCCGATTACTACTAAACCTGCTCCTACAATATCTGGAATTACCATAACTAATTATTTATTAAATTATACATTCATTACTTAATGATCATCGTGATCATGTTCTTCTACTGCGAAACCAAAATACAATGCTGACAAGACTGTAAATATATAAGCTTGTAGCGCTGCAACAAGAATTTCTATTATTGAAATAGAAAAAGCCAACATAAAAGAAAGGCTTGATCCTATAAAGTTTTTAAATACAAATATTAATGAAATTAAACTCATCAATACAATGTGGCCAGCAGATATATTTGCGTACAAACGTATCATTAATGAAAAGGGCTTAATTAATACCCCAAGAAATTCAATCGGAGCCAAAACTATTTTCATTGGCCACGGAACTCCTGGCATCCAGAAGATGTGTTTCCAATATTCTTTTTTACCTGATATATTAGTAATCACAAACGTGATAAGGGCCAAACAAAAAGTTACGGCTATATTTCCGGTCACATTGATGCCGAGGGGGGTTAGTCCTAAAAGGTTTAAAAACCAAACAAAGAAAAATAAGGTTAGGAGATATCCCATAAATTTTCTGTGGTGTTTTTCTCCAATGTTAGGAATCGCAATTTCATCGCGGATGTAAATTACAATTGGTTCGAAAAAGCGGCCAATTCCCTTGGCTACTAAACCGTTTTTTTTTGTAAGAATCTGCCAATCCTTTAAAAAGCAAAAACATTATAAGCGCTGTAAATAATAAACTAACTACTCCTTTAGTGATTGATAAGTCTAAAGGTACTATGTTAGAAGCCTCATGCAAAGTGTCATAATTGATCGTTCCGGAAGCATCAGTTTTGTATATTTTACCGTGATCTAATTTATAATAGTTTTCTCCAACATGCGCTACACTTTTACCGTGGTTAAGTTTTGAAGAAGAAAATATTTTTAACCCTTCGTCCCAAAGGATAACTGGAAGTGGAGCCCCAATATGAACCTTTTCTCCTAGCTTGTTTGTATAGGACAGCAAATTAAAGTCGTGATTATCTTGAAGATGGTGGAGAATATATTCTTTGATTTCAGCTTTGAGGTTGTCCACGCTTGCTGATTCATTTAAAGTTTCTTTGGCGTTAATAAAAGCCAGACCTAAAAGGAAAAATATGAGAAATTTAGAATGTAGTTTTTTTGGCATACCGATTATTAAACCTAATCTCATGATTAAATTGGCTGCAAATATATGTTATTCAGAAAATAAAATAAAGGACTTTTAGAACATATTTTGACAAATTCGTTTCAATCGTTCAACTGCTCGGGTTTGAAAATTTTATTAGATGCCTGATTACGATAAAAAGACAAGAGGTGTAGGGGACAAAAAATGTTACAAATTCTTGACGTTGCAAAAGACCATCAGCATTAAAGAGTGGGTAAAGCAGGGCAAAAAAAAGTAAAAACTTAAGCCCGCTGAAGAGTAAAAAAAACCAACCCATTTGCGTTTCTTCTTTTCTAGAGACATATGCCAACGCCATATAAAAAAAAAGTGCGGTAAGTAGATTAAATAAATACGATGGTAGAATGTAGTAGCCCCAGAGGGGACTTTCAATAAAAATAAGAAATCCCAAGTGAATCGTAAATACAAGGAGGCTCGATAAAATTAGGATTAAAGAAAATTTAAAAAAGTACTTCAACATGAAGGGTTATAGGTTTTTATTTTGCCTTTGAATTAAAACCAAAATGATAATCATCCCCAGAAGAGCGCATATTAGTGTTGGCACATTGTTGGTTAATGTCATCTTAACTTCGATCCACTTTCCCAATTGAATCATAAGGTACATTGTGATCCCAATTTGAAATGCAAGTCCAGAAAAAATCAGCCAATTTTTAGGCCGTTTTTTCAAGTTGTTTGATTTACCTGAAGTACTTTTACTTCTTCTCGGTTTTTATCAGATTTCATAGAACAAGTTGCGTTAAATTTCGCTCCAGACTCGACAATAAGTTTTCCGATAACAGCTTCTCCATTGATGTCACTGGTCGATCTAAGGTTTAGAACTTCAGAAACATAAATTTTTCCTTGAATTTTTCCTTCAATATCCGCGCTTAAACAATTGATAGATCCATTAACAAACCCCTCTTTGCCAATAACTACTTTGCCTTTGGTTTTTATGGACCCTTCCAAGACGCCATCAATACGGAAATCTCCCTCAGAGATGATGTCTCCTTTAACAGACGTTGTGTTTTCTAGTCTACTATACTGTCCACTTATATCACTATTTTTCATAGGGTGTCAAGTTTTTATCTTTTAAAAGTTTTAGATATTGAGAAGATAAAATTACAAAATTATTTGCAGTTAGGATTTCCTTGTTTTTTGGAATAAAATTTTCTTTCCAAGCATTAAGGTCTATTTGATCTCTTATTCCGTGTAAAACTAAAAAAACATGGTCTTCATCAAATCGGTCTTGAGAAAAAAACCAGTTCGCTTTTGGATTGCGCTCTAATTCGGCTTGAAGGTTAATTTTGGTTAAATTTAAACCTAAAGAATCTTTTGTGTTGTATTTAATAATCCACTTGTAATTTTTATAAATCTTGTTTTTATTATTAATAAAATTGGGCCTTGAGATTTGAGCCATCATTTCCACCGCCTTATTGGCTTCGGGAGTTTCAGGGTATTTACTTTGAATTTTATTAAGAGCCGCTTCCCATTCAGGAATCCCCTTCAACCTCCCTTCCATATTTGCCATCAAGAGTTCGAGTTTTGGAGCAAAGTTTGTGCTTCCCAGAAGAACTGAAAAAGTCTCAACCTTTTCGTTAAAGCTAGAGTAGTCGCCAGACAGGTAGTCCTTTAGGATACTTTCATATATCCCCTCTGGAGAATCAATTTCTAATAATCTAAATCCTTCCGGATTACTTAGCATCTTGCCATAAGCTGTTTCTGGATAATCCTTTACAATCCGATCAAAATAGATGTTTGCCAATACAGGAGATGGATCCTCATAAATTTTATAAAGGTAATAAAGGGCGGGAGCCATTATCTCTGGGGCTGGGTTTTGGTCAATCAAATGTTCTAAACGATTTCTTGCTAAAACTAGATTTTTAAAATTTTCTTTGTAAATCATCCCCAATTGAAGATAAGAATTATCGTTTAGGCTCTTAATACTGTCTTTTTCGTTTTCAGTACTAGGAAGCGAAGCGACATAGCTTTCGGGAGTTTCTACAAAAATTTCTTCTCCTGAATACGCTGTTGCAGCTTGGTCTTTAGTATTTACGTTATTACTTAAACTGGCTGCAATTCGCCAATTATCAACATTCGGTCGATTTCCCCAACTGGATTGAAACTTTTGTTGCCCCTGAATGACAAGTGAGGGATTGTAAAAATAAAACTGATTAGAAGCTTTTGATCTTGAAAGAAATGAAAATGCGCCTTTTTCTTCTTCTTTAACACCAGCAAGTGCTTTTAATTCTTTTTGTTTAATGAAATCTTCAAAATGTTTTATTTGAGCGGAGTCACTTAATGAAGTCAAGTAAAGCAAACTGTCAGTGGTCGCAACGATTCTTTCGTATTTAATAACTCCGTTTAGATTGTCCCGCTCGCGTTGAGTTCTTTTTCTATCAATGGTTCCCTCTGGATACAAAGCAATCAAACTGTCCAAATAGGCGCCTGCAGATGGATATTCTCCATTGTTAAAATGATAATCTACCAAGTCTCTATAGTTGGCTTTTCCTGTTGGAAAGTCGATGTATTCCGAGCGATTTGATTGAACTAAATAGTATCTCCCCAAACTGTCTTGGCTTTGTTTGAGATAATATTGACCCATTGCTCTTTTAATCCAGTGCTCAAATGGTTTGTTTTCGTAATTATTGTCAAGTTTTAGATACTCAGGGATTGGTGAAATACTGTCGAGTTGGTATCGAATTTGCAGCCTTTTTATTTCAGCATTTATCCAATATTTCCTGGGGCTTTTCCTTTTAAGGTTGACTACTTCGCTATAGGCCCATGCAGCGGAATCGGTTTTTTGAAGTGATTCGAAAAGCTGTCCAGTAATAAAAAGAAAACGGCCTTTTTTTGCCTTCGATTTTGCAGTAAGAGCTGCACGTTTAATGAAATATAGCGCAGAATCTAATTGTTTTGTGTTTATAAAAGCCTGAGCAATGGTTGAATTTGAGGGACTGTGGAATTTACCGTTAGGATTTAGGTTTAAAGCCAAACTCCTCAAATTCTTTATCGCCAATTCTTCGTTTTTTAAACGAAGGTTGGTTTTTTCTCTCCAGATCCTTCCTTCAACGTATGTTTTGGGATCTGCATAATTTTCAAGTAGATAATTGAACGCTTCCAGCGCCGGGAAAAACCTACGGTCATAATATCGCGCCTTCCCCAAAAGCAGATAGGCTTCGTCAATTTTACTATTGCGTTGAACGCCTTTGATGTTCATGGAGTGTTTTTGAATGGCTTTTACCGCCTTCTCCTCAGCCTTTGCAAAACCTGGAATTATGGTTGTGTTATCAATGTTTTCACCATTAATGGCAATGGGCTCAACCGGGAGGATTTCAAAAAAATTGTCGTCGTATACCTGATCTAAAATAGAGGTGCCGATGGCAAGGGCTTCTTTACCATTAAACAAAACATTGTATTTAGTCGTAATGAAATGATACTGCCGATTAACAAATCTATTCTTCTCAGTAGCGCAAGCAGATAGCAACACCGAGATCAAAATAAATAAAATGAAAAGTCTACAGCTGTTTTTCAAGTAGGAACGTTTAATTGTGATAACTGATAAACAAGGGTTTTAGTATGTGATTAGTGAATAAAATATTATTGAAAGCCTCTAATGGTTTTTACAAGGCACTCCCCACTTTAGTAAATAACGCCTTAAATTTAAATGTTTGAACAAAATTTGTGCTAAATCTCCAAAATTTTATTGTTGACATCCAGTGTTTTTAAAATATCTTTGTGATAAATAAGCTTAAAATTTAAACTAAAACACATGTCAGACTTCTTTTCATTGGTCATTTCAAATATTGAACAAAATACCTCAAATTCAGTTATCTTATCATTTGAGGTTCCTTCTGATAAAAAAGAAAAATTTAGTTTCAAATCAGGCCAATACCTTACCCTTGAAGCGGTGGTTAACGACCAAAAAGTTAGGCGGTCTTATTCAATCTGTAGCATGCCGAACGAAGCGCTTCAAGTAGGGATCAAACAAATTCCAGAAGGGGTCTTTTCTTCTTTTGCCAATAACGTGCTTCAGATTAAAGATAGCGTCTTAGTCGGTTCTCCGCAAGGCCGGTTTTTATATAATCCTAAAGGAACTGCTGAAAAAATAGTTGCCTTTGCTGCCGGAAGTGGTATTACGCCAATCATGTCAATCATTAAAACAGTACTTTCAAGTCATCCTGAGAATGAATTTTCTTTGGTCTATGGAAACAAAACTCCAAAAGATACCATGTTTCTTAACGAACTTAAGGAGCTAGAAAAAACGTGCGAATCACGATTCAAAGTCACTTGGGTTTTCAGTCAATCAAACGAAGAAAACAGCTTTTTTGGACGAATCGAAGCCCCGGTGGTGAAAAACTTTTTAAACAACTATGATAAGCCCGTCGATCATTTTTACCTCTGCGGTCCTAAACAAATGATCAATACTGTTTCTGATACGCTCGTGGAAAAAGCTGTTTTAAAAGAAAACATTCATTTTGAATTATTTACTGCTTCTGAAAAAAAAGAGGTTGCAACTGTCGAAAGCAATTCAGGAAAAGCGTCATTAGAAATTATTTACGATGAAGAATCCTATACGTTTGAAAACGCGAAGGGGAAAAGCATTTTAGACGTTGCCCTTCAGAACAAAATTGACGTCCCCTATTCTTGTCAAGGAGGTGTTTGTAGCAGTTGTATTGCTAGAATTAAGGAAGGAACTGTCACAATGGATAACAATCAGGTTTTAACTGACGAAGAAATAGAAGAAGGATTGATTCTGACTTGTCAAGCACACATTAGCACTACACACCTTAAGGTAGATTACGACGACGTCTAGTTTTTAAAACTAATTAATAATTTCTAAAGTTTTTTCAATTACGGTCAAAGGAGTTAATGATCTAAAAGCTTCTTCATATCCTTTTGGGATTTTATTCCCGAAAACAGAAGTTGGGATTTTGGGGTATTTTTTTCTGTCCAAAAGCAAGGCATTTGTTGCGGGTTGATTGAACGGAGAAAAACCACAAAAAGGATGTGTAAGCCCCCATAGAGTTAGCACTGAAATTCCATAATTTGCCGCCAAATGACCATTGGCAGAATCCATAGAAATCATTAAATCCAAATGTGGCATAAGGTCGAGCTGGTCTTCAAAAGAAACACGTCCAGCGGTAGAATAAACGTTTTCATAGGACCTCTCCCAAACCTCTAATCGCTCTTTTTCGACAGCTCCAGCGCCAAATAAAAAAATTTGAAATTCCTTTTCAAGGGAAGCAATCACTTGCTGCATTTGATCTAAAGGGTACATTTTACCTTGAAAGGAAGTAAAAGGAGCGATCCCGATCCATTTTTTATTTTTGGCTTCAAAATGTGTTAGAATGCTTTTGGGGAATTCTCTTTTAAATGAAAACTCATGAGAATCTAATTCAACTGGAAAACCAAGCTTCCTAAAAACGTCTGTATAACGATAGATTGTTGGCGTCAGAGGTTGAAATTTCTTATTTACACTTCTTGTCAATAAGTGCTTCTCACGGCGGCCTTTGTCAATTTTTTTTACTTTAAAAAAAGTTAACTTAAAAAACAAAGACAATAAATGAGTCCTCAAAACCGAATGTAAATCTGCTATTCCAGAAAACGGAATGTTTTTAAGTTCCTTAAAAAGGCGCCACATCCCTATGATTCCCTTGTGCTTTTCACCAAAATCTACTGGGTGAAAATTGAAGTTTTCAAACTCTCTAAATAATGATTTTGTAAAAGGCCTCCCGAGGAAAGTGATTATTAAATCAGGATACTTTTGATAGAGGCAACGGATCACAGGAACCAGCATCGCCACATCGCCTAGCGCCGAAAAACGAATTAGCAACAAGTGATGCGGATTCTTCATTTTGTTTTATGATTTGTCTTTATACAAGATCGGATTCAAAGAATCATCATTATACATTTTCATTTGTTTGTAAACTTTCATGTATTTTCTGCCGCCAGCAATGTCCTCCAAAAGCTGATCAATTGCACTGCACAAGTCTATGCGTTGGTCCAGCAGAATACTTAATTTAATATTGCAGCTCTCTTTGTGGGTTGCAGAGGCGCTTTCGCGATTGACCTCCTCTTCCATGTGATAGATTTTCAACTCTAAAATTGACAAGCGATCAATGGCCCAGGCTGGACTTTCTGAATTTATCGTAGCATTTTCAAGTGCATTGACTTCTTTGTGTTTATCTAAGAAAAAACTGTCTATGTATTCAACCATATCCGTTCTGTCTTGGTTGGAAGCATCAATCTTTCTTTTGAGTTGCATTCCAGAAACTGGTTCAATTTCAGGGTCTCTAATCAAATCTTCAAAATGCCACTGAACAGTATCAATCCAGTTTTTTCTGTATAGTAGGTGCGCTACGGTGCCCGACGGGTAGGGGTTGCTAAAAGGCTGATCAACAGTGTCAAGCAAGTGATACTTGTCAATGCTTTCCTTAAAAATCCCTGTTGCAGTTTTGCTTATTTCATTATCACTCATTCGTGTGAATTTGTTTTTTAGTTATTTTTTCAAAGATACGATTTGGTGATCAATTAAAAAGTGGGAATTTTAAAAGTAAAATTCCGATGATGATTAGCGTTGGCAGAATATTTCTTGAAAAATCACTCTTCATCCTTTGGGAAACTCTACCGACAAAAATGGAGATTGGAAATAAAAGATAGAATAAAAGCGTTGTGTTATTTGTCCCGTAAATCGTAAAAAGAACAATTAAAAAAAATAGAATTATCCATGAGTGATTTTGCTTTTGATACCCAAAAAGATCTTTCCCCTTCGATAAGTCAACGATTAACATCAACAGGCCAAATCCAATGGTTACGTACCAAAACAATTGAGTTCCCAGAGTTAGAGCAAATGGTTTTAATTCCCAAGTCCATTGGCTTAAATTCTCTTGAATTCTGTCGATTTCTAAAATGCTAAAAATAGGATAAGCAATAAAAGCAATAACCAATGGTGCTAGAAATAGCGAAAGCAATCTTTTAAATTGATTTCCATTGCTGGTTATTATTAACAGAAAAGGAATGATGAAGAATAGAGCATTAAAAGGATAAAGTAATGTGGTAAAAGCAATAAAAAGACCTGTGTCAAAAAAAGGTTTAACATTCATTTTTGAGGCAAAAGACAGGTTCATGTTATAGATCGAAAATAATAATAGAAAAGGGGCTAAAAGAATATAAAGATTGATTTTAATAACTGGAATTGCAATAAAGAGCAGTGCATAAAACATTTTATAATCGCTTCTTTTTTTAAAAAAATTCTGTTGCTTAAGATAACTATCCGTGAAGATCATGAATGAAAAAGCTATCAAAAAAAGAATAATTGAGTCGTAAGTTTGAGATAGGACTCCTTCAGCACTAACCGCTTCAAATTGATTCAAAAAAGACCCTAATAAAATCAGAAATCCAGTTATAAAATAATTTAGATCGTTAGGTTTTTTAAAAAGATTGGCAATCATGTTCCTTTTTGTTATTTTTGCAATATAAATAAACCCTCGTTGATGAAAAAAATTTTTGAAGCCATTGCCAGTCTATTCGAAGAATTACTGTTAGTTCCTTATAATATTCTTGCCGATATAGAGCTACAGAGCTGGTGGGCCGCAAATTTTATTAGTTGGTTTTTCATGGCAATTGGCCTTGCTGCTGGAGTTTACTGGATCCTTCAACTTAGATCTTTCGATAAGAACGAAGAAGAAGACAAAGACACTTCTGCACATTCTTTTCTATAGGTCAAAACCTATGTCTTTTCTGTAATAAATTCCTTCGTACTGAATTTTTTCTAGTTGACTAAACGATTGATCGATCGCTTCTTGGTAGTTTTTTCCAAAAGACGTTACGGCCAAAACACGTCCACCATTGGTCTTTATTTCATCGGCAATCATTAATCGTGCCCGCATGAAAAACTTGACTTTCTTCAACTCTGTCCAGCCCTAAAATCACCTTGCCCTTTTGGTAATCCTCAGGGTATCCTCCTGAAACGGCTACTACTGTTGTCACTGCACGAGTGTCAATTTCCAACTTAATTTCAGACAGCCTTTGCGCTCCAACGGCCATAAGTATTTCTCCAAAATCGTTTTTTATTCTAGGTAAAACAACTTCTGTTTCTGGATCTCCCATTCTAACATTGTATTCAATGACAAAAGGGTCTTCTCCGATTTTGATTAAACCTATAAAAACAAATCCAACATAAGGAATGTTATCCTTTGCTAATCCATTAATTGTTGGAACAACAACTTGTTGATGGATTTTTTCTGTAAAAGCTTCGTCGGCAAACGGAACGGGTGAAACCGCTCCCATACCGCCTGTGTTGAGGCCTGTATCCCCTTCTCCTATTTTTTTGTAGTCTTTGGCCATGGGAAAGGTAACAAATGATTTTCCGTCTGTTAAAACAAAGCAAGAAAGCTCTATTCCTGTCAAAAACTCTTCGATCACAACCTTGGCAGATGCTGCTCCAAATTTTTTGTCCAACAACATATTAGACAATTCCTCTTTTGCTTCCAAAAGGTCTTCAATAATGAGAACGCCTTTTCCTCCAGCCAAACCGTCAGCTTTTAAAACATAAGGAGGAGAAAGTTGATCTAAAAACTGATAGCCTTCTTCAATGTTTTCGGGAGAAAAACTTCCGTATTTTGCCGTCGGAATGTTATGGCGCATCATGAACTCTTTAGCAAATTCTTTGCTTCCTTCGAGGGTTGCAGCGAGTTTTTGAGGACCTATTACGGGTATATGTTTTAATTTAATATCGTCTAAAAAGAAATCATGAATTCCATTCACAAGCGGATCTTCAGGGCCGACAACCACCAAATCGATGTTGTGTAACAGTGCCGCTTTTTTGACTGCGGCAAAATCATTGACCCCAAAGTCTAGGTTGTTTGCTATTAATGCAGTTCCCGCGTTCCCCGGAGCAGCATAAAGCCCTTCTACAATTTTACTTTGTGCAAGTTTCCAACAAAAAGTGTGTTCTCGACCTCCACTTCCTAATACTAATACGTTCATTCTTTTGACTTTAGTGTAAAGATAATCAAGTGATTTCTCAATTAAGTTTAATCTTTTTAAAAATCCCGTTCCATCTCAAGTCTCTTATAAATTTTCCTTGTTTTGGATCAACTAAATAGGTTTGTTCTTCTTTTTTTGCCTTAAAATATCCTTTGATAAAGTCAAAAAAAAGTAGTGGTTTTCTTTTCATAATCGCCATTTTAAAACCAATGATAAGGGTCAATGCCAAGCCCAGTCGCATGCGGTAAGTCGCAACTCCCTGCAAAAATTGAGCGCCTGCGCTATAATTTTGCCCCGTAGGTTTGAGGTGCTTTACCTTTAATGTTTCATCGGTTAAAATATCCCATTGATAGTATTGTGCCAACAATTCATCAATGGTGTCCCAGCCGATGGATGATCTCAGTTTACCTATTTGTAAAAAACATTGTTTTTTATAAGCCTTCAAAGCACCTCTTATGTGCTCTTTTTGGGTGAGGTTTTCTAAAACCCAAGCATTGTGTTTTTTAATATAACAGAAGCCTGCCGCCATTCCAAGCTTAGGGTTTGCTATTAAAATGTTGTGCTAGTTTTTCTAAATAATTAGACTCAAAAACCATGTCGGCATCAAACTTACAGATCACATCAAAGTGTTCGTCTAATTCATCATAGCCTGTGTTGAAGGCGTCTATTATCTTTGCCCCCGGAAGGTGTTGGTCTGTTGATCGCTTATTAATAAGCCTGATCCAAGAATGTTTTTTGACAAAGGCTTCAACGATCATTTTCGTACTGTCTGAAGAGTTGTCGTTAACAATAATCAGTTGATCCGGAATTAAGGTTTGGTTCACGAGCGAATCAAGGGTCAATCCGATGTTTTCTTCTTCATTATGCGCTGGTATGATGATGTAAAATTTCAAAATAATCTAGTCTCTTTTTTCCGCGTAAACAATGTAGTACCTGGGCACAAAAAACCTAAACAGTGTTCTGATTCCAATTTTTTTGGTTGGATTGGTCCATTTGTCTGAGGCAATAATTGTCCAGCCTGTTTTTTCTAAAAGCCAATCCAATTGCCAGGCTTCAAACTCGTGATAGTGTCTGTCTCTCAAATCCGTTGAGCTTCTGTAAGCGGGAGAAAACCATAATTTTAAAGGAACACTTATCAATAATTTTTTAGCTTTAATTTTTTTTAAAAGTACGTAGGGCGATAACAAGTGCTCTAAGATTTCGAAAGCCGTAATTACTTCTGCGTCAGTGTCTAGAACAGCAGAAAGGTCTTCGTCCAAATCCTCTCCATTGGTGTTTTCAATCTTAAATCCTTTGCTTTTAAGGAACTTAGAGAACGGGTTTTCAACGCCCAAGTCTAAGGTTTTAGATTCTTTAGAAATATGTGTTTTTAAAAATGAAAACGTTCTTTGATACCTTTTTTCATGAGAAGTTTTTTCATACATAAGCTTCTATTTTAAAGGCAATTGATTGCAAATCTTTCTGTCGTCCGACAATCTTGGAATCTTGTTTTGCCCTCCTAGTTTACCGATGCTTTTCATGTAGGTTTGGAAACCTCCACTTGCTACCTGAGTTACTACCAGTTGTTTTAATACTTTTCCTTTAATCAAGTCTTCATAATAGACGTTTTGGGTCTGCATTTCAGTGTCTAAGCCTTCAGCAAATTTATTGAAGTCTTCGGGTGGGTTCACAAAATCAACAAACCATTCGTGATAGGGCAAACCATTCTCCGGTTTTATCTGAGGAGCGACCGTGAATTCTTTGACTTGAATTGAAGTGCCAAGGCAAACTTTTTCGATTGCCGTTTCAACTTCTTTACCGATAACGTGTTCTCCAAATGCAGAAATAAAATGCTTAATTCTTCCTGTTACCAAAATTCTATAGGGAGTTAGGGAGACAAATTTAACCGTGTCGCCAATGTTATAGGCCCAAAGTCCTGCAGTGGTGGTAATGATCAAAACATAATTAACATCTAGCTTCACCTGTTCCAAAGAAATTCTTTTAGGGTTTTCTTCAGAGAAGTGTGCTACTTCAATGAATTCATAAAAAATTCCGTGGTTTACGAGAAGCAAAAGGCCTTTATTGTTTTGTTGATCTTGATAGGCGAAAAAACCTTCTGAAGCTGGGAACAACTCAATGCTGTCTACCTTTTTTCCAATAAGTTCTTCAAATAGTGGCCGATAGGGTTCATAATTAACACCGCCATAAACAAATAAAGAAAAATTTTTGAATAATTCTCCTACAGGCTTTTTTGACTTTTCAATCAGTTTCTCAAAATACATCTGCACCCAAGAAGGAATTCCTGCGATGAGGGTCATGTTTTCGGATATTGTTTCCTCGACAACTAAGTCAACCTTTGTTTCCCAGTCCTCTATGCAGTTGGTCTCCCAAGAAGGCATTCTGGTTTTCTGTAAATATTTGGGTACGTAATGTGCAACGATTCCTGACAATCTTCCAAATGTGCTGTCTCCTTTTTTATCTAAGATTGGACTTCCCTGAAGAAAAATTTGTTTGCCTTTAACAAAGTCCGCATTCCCTGTTTCATGAATGTAATTTAACAGGGCATCTCTCGCCGCTTGAATATGAGCAGGCATCGATTCTTTGCTGATGGGAATGTGTTTTACCCCAGAGGTGGTTCCGCTGGTTTTGGCATAATAGAGTGGTTTTCCAGGCCACAAGACATCCGAATTTCCTTCTAGCATTTTATCAACATAAGGCTTCAGTCCTTCATAGTCCCTGACGGGAACGGCTTTTTTAAAGGCTTCATAATTAGAAATATTTTCGAAAAAATGATCTTTTCCAAAAGAGGTGTTTTTGGCTTTTTTAATGAGATCACTAAATGTTTTTTTTTGATATTTCAAGGGGTCCGAAATCCATGCTTTGTTTTTAAGGTGGATGGCCGCAGCGAAAATTTTTGCTCCTGTAGATTTCATTTTTTATTCTTCTGAAAAATCAATAAAATTTGTTGGATCCATAGGATATCCGTTCGCCCACAATTCAAAATGCAAATGCCAGCCTGTAGAAAGTTCTCCGGTATTCCCGGCGGAGGCAATTACTTCACCAGCGCTTACGATGTCGCCCTGTTCTTTGTTTAAAGAAGAATTGTGCTTGTAGACTGTTAAAAGATCGTGAGCGTGCTCCACGATCATCACATAGCCGGTTTCAGCTGACCATTCGGAAAAAATAACGGTTCCTTCTGCAACAGATTTTATCGGCGTGTTTTTTTCTAACACTACATCTATCGCAAAATGTTTTAATTCGGGATTATACCCCTGAGAAATTGGACCCTTGGCGGGAGGGTATAAAAGAAACTTTACGTTTCCATTGGGATTTCCAACAACATTATATTTGTCCTCTTGTAAAACTTCAGCCCTGAGAATTGAGTCTACTACTTCTGTTTCTGGCAGATTTATCGACTGATTGGTTGGAGTTGAATTGTCATTTATTTTTGAAATGCTATCCCACTCAACCTCTCCCTTCAATGCGCTTTTAATTGACTTTATATACCTGTCTTGTTTTTGAAAAAGACGTGAAATCGAATCCAATGCAAAGCTATTTTCTATGGCGTCTTTTCTGAGCTTTGTTGAGGTATAGCCTGGAATAAATTCTTTAAGGGGGGAATAAGCGATGGACAAAATGGCAGCGGTGGTTATTAAGGAAATAAATAGAAAAACAATAATAATAATGTTGAGTCTAGAAAGTCTAAAATAAAAGCGCTCTTCAAAAGTTTTTTCGTTTATGACTACCAAACGGTAGCGGTTCAATAACTTCTGAATCCAAGGTCTTTTTTTTCTGTCCTTCTTTGCCATTTAAACAAAGATAGACATAAAGGATAAAAATAATTTGTTGCTCAAAGAAACAAATTTAAATTGATCATAATATTTCATACATTTGTTTAAAATTTAGAACAATGTTATCAATAAATATTTTAATAGGTATGATTGGCGCTCCTCAAGTAGTGCTTATCGTTGTTGCGGTTCTTTTGCTGTTTGGTGGTAGAAAAATTCCTGAATTAATGAAAGGTTTAGGAAGTGGTATCAAAGAGTTTAAAAAAGCAACCAAAGAGGAAGAAGAAACTTCAGATTCTAAAGAAGAAATTAAGTAAAAGTTTTACTCAAATCTTATTGAGCTTAGGATTGTGTTTAATTCAAACATATAGTCTCGCTTGCTTATTGAAGGTGCAAAGCTAAATCCTTCTAGAACCATCCATCTTTTATTGACGGTGTCCTTTATCATGTAGTTAACGAATGGTCCCGCCATAAAATCATTTTCAACTTCCCAGGTTCCCTTAGTCAAATAGCAAAATTTGTTGTCCGATTTAGTCTTGTAAAAATAGGGGCGATAAGCCTTTTCCGTTATCATAAAACTTCCGTTGAGTCTGCCAGGAACATATACTTTCCCAATAGAATCTCTTATTTCAATTATCCTCTTCTTTGTGTTTCCAATAAGTTCGTTTTCAGGGAGTGAATAAGCTATAATGTTTAAATGACCTTTCTGTACCAGTTTTTGAATCCAAATAAAGTTTGTCGTGTCCTTTACCGTTTTATATGCTGTAGGATAAACCAACCGCACTTTAAACCGATCACATAGCTCCTTGTCTCTGCTTGGCGATTTTTTAATCCTTCTTAATTTTTCTTTTTGCTCGTTTTCTGATAGTGTGGCCCTAAGAAGCTTGATGTTTTCTTCCAAAAAGACCGCTTGTACTTCCCGGTCTTCGCCTTTTACAATCGCTACGATTTGAGGACGCGCATAATAGTTTTCTATAAGTTGAAACCTGGCAATAGTATCTTTTTGAAACCAAAGGACGTTACGACTATTCCGGGCAAAACCTGAAAAAACCTTAGGGGAAAGGTGTTTTAAAGAAAACTGCGGTTCATTAATAGGCAGTCCTTCATATGGTGCTTCCAATAGCTTTCTCGTTGTTTTTCCTAACTCGCCGATCCAGTCACTTTTTTCCATGACCACCGTTAGGTGATTCATGTTTCCGTTCGAATCCGTAAGGTATCTGCTTTTAGGTCCTTCCTCACAAGAAATTATTAAAGCTAGAACAAGCAATAGGGTTAAAAAAACTGATTTAGACATGATTTTAAGGTTATTCCATTAAAGCAGCAATTCCAGGGAGGGTTTTTCCTTCAAGACTCTCCAGCATCGCACCACCGCCAGTAGAAATATAACTCATTTTAAACTCGAAGCCAAATTGCTTAACTGCAGCGACAGAATCTCCTCCGCCCACGAGTGAAAAAGCGCCATTGGCAGTGCTTTTCGAAATGTGTTCTCCAAGGGTTATTGTTCCTGTTGCAAATGAACTGAACTCAAAAACACCTAATGGTCCATTCCATAATATTGTTTTGCTTTCTAAAACGACCGATTCAAATTGTTTTAGGGTTTCGGGTCCTGCATCTAATCCTTGCCAATCTTCTGGTATCTTGTAAACGTCACAAGGTCTTTTATTCGCATCATTTGAAAAATCATCGGCAATAATAACATCCCTAGGCAAATGAATTTGAACTCCTTTGGCTTTTGCTTTTTCCATTAATTCCAAAGCATAATCACAAAAATCATCTTCACAAATGGATTGTCCAACAGAACCACCCATTGCCTTTACAAAAGTATAAACCATCCCTCCACCAATAATTAAATGATCGATTTTGTCTAACATGTTTTCAATGATGGTGATTTTAGAGGAAACTTTCGCACCTCCCAAAATGGCCAAAACAGGTTTTTCTCCTGTCTCCATAACTTTCTTTATTGCTGTAACTTCGTTTTCAAGAAGTTTTCCAAAATATTTTTCGTCTTTAAAAAACTTCGCGATTATCGTCGTTGAAGCGTGCGCTCGGTGCGCCGTTCCAAAAGCATCATTAATAAAACAATCCCCTAATTTGGAAAGTTGCGCTGCAAAACCTACATCTCCTGCAGTCTCTTCAGAATAATAGCGTAGGTTTTCCATCAAAATTACTGACCCCGGCTTAAGATCTCCAGTTACTTTTTCTGCTTCAGGTCCAACACATTCGTCACAAAACTCGATGGGAACGTTCAATACTTGTTTAACTTCCTCAAGAATATGTGAGAGTGAAAATTGAGCATCTTTTCCTTTGGGTCTTCCAAGATGGGAGATAAGAACACAGCTTCCACCTCCTTTCAATACAAGTTCGATCGTTTCCTTGGCAGCAATTATTCGGGTGTTGTCTGTGACCTTAAAGTTTTCATCCAAAGGGACGTTAAAATCAACGCGAATCACTGCACGTTTATTGGCAAAGTCTTTTTGTGAAAGGGTTTTCATGGAATAAATTTTTCCAAAAATAACAATTTTTAGAATGGTACACGCGCATTAAAACGTCTGAATAACTAATTTTAATTTATGGAAACTAAAATCGATTAAGTTTGTTTACTTTTAATCAAAATAATTTATTTATTCGCCAATGTTTTTCGATGAGATAATCGGTCAAGATACACTAAAAAATCATTTTAAAAAGACAATTTCAAAGAATCAAGTTCCTCATTCTCAGCTTTTTATAGATAAAGACGGTTGTGGAGGTCTCCCTTTGGCATTAGGATGTTCGTTGGGACTTATTTATGGATTTGATCAACTAAAAATCGAAGAGAGTAATGGTGTTGATTCTAAAAAGTTATTGGATCATCCTGACGTTCATTTTGTATATCCAATTGTAAATGCTTCCGTCAAAAACTCAAAGTTAACATCTGATGATTTTAGGATTGTATGGAGGGAGTTTTTAACAGATTATCCTTATGGTAATGTTTTCGATTGGGTGAAAAGACTTGAGTCTGGAAATAAGCAAGGAATAATCGGAGTAAAAGAAGTCCAAAAAATTCATCACAAGATGAGCCTTAAGTCACATAGTGGCGGTAATAAGGTAATGGTGATTTTTGGAGCGGATAAGTTAAATACGGATGCAACAAACAAACTTCTAAAGCTATTTGAAGAGCCTCCAAAAAATTCTTTTTTTATTCTTATTGCTGAACAAGCTGAAAAACTTTTACCAACATTAGTTTCTCGCTGTCAAGAGGTCACAGTTCCGCCAATTGAGATTGATAAAATAAAAATTGGTTTAAAAAAATTAATGTCCGAGGGGGAGATTTCGGGAGCTGTAAATGGGTCAAACGGTAGTTGGAGAAAAGCACTGGAAATATCATCCAATCACGAAAACACCCTGTTATTTGAAAAACTATGGATTGATTGTTTAAGGTCTTCGTTCAAGGCTAATTCTAATAGGTCTATTGTGATTGAGCTAATGAACTGGGGAGATAAAGTTGCAGGATTTCAACGAGAAGAGCAGAAAGCTTTTCTTCAGTATGCTCTTGAATTTGTAAGACAGACCTTAATGATTTCCTACGGTGCAAACCAATTGAGTGATCTTAAACTATACACTGGTTTTGATCTTAAAAAACTTGCACCTTATATTCATGGCGGGAACATAATGCAAATTGTTAGGTTGATTGAAAAGTCAATCTATCATATAGAAAGAAATGCAAATCCGAGAATACTTTTTAGTAGTTTTTCTTTGGAAATAACGCGATTATTGAACACTAAAGAACTTGCTTCTTGAATACATAAACAAGAGAAGAATAGCGTCTTGATCTCAAGGCACGAAGATTAAAATACACTCCTTTAACCATACCTCTTAAAAAAGAAAAACGCCTTCCTTCGTGCTTTTCTGAAAGAAAACTGACGTAAAGAGCGTCTAATAAAAGAGGTTTTGTTCTAATCAATTCAAAGTTATATTTACTTGCAAAGTTAATTAAAAAAGGGGTTGAAAAGTGCCATAAATGTCGTGGGACGTCGAATCCTGCCCAATTTTCACGATAATGGTCTTTTTCAATACTGTAAACGTTTGGAACTGCAATAATTAAGTAGCCTGATTTATTTAATAAATTGAATATTTTCTTAAAGGTTTCTTCAGGATCTGGTAGGTGTTCCAATACATGCCAGAGTGTAATCAAATCAAAAGAATTATCGGATAACTCGCCTGTGTTTTCATGAACCTTTATGTCCTTTTTTTGGCTGATGAGGCTTGCTTTAGGATTGTTTTCAACTCCAGTTACTTCATATCCTTTTGATTTCATAAAAGACAAGAAGTCTCCAGTACCTGATCCTACATCTAGAATACTTGCGCCTTTAAATAAAAATGGTGAAATTATATTATGCTTATAATGAAACATTAAACCCCTGGCAAAAGAATAAATTTTTTGAATAAAAGTCTTCGGCTGCTCTTGATGAGAATAATATTCTTCTGACTGATAATACGCTGATAAGTCGGAAGTGTTTTTAAAGTCTGTCCATCCAAATTGCTCCTTTTCATCCCAATAAACATCAAAAGATTCTTGAGAAACCAAGTGGTCTCTCACCTTATAAAGTAATTTGGATTTATTTTTTTTCATCATAAGTTCCACGTGGAACATTTATCTTCCCAACTTTACTAATAAAACACTTATGTCACTAGGTTTAATTCCGCTGATTCTTGAGGCCTGTGAAAGATTACTGGGCTTAATCTTATTCAACTTCTCTTTGGCCTCATTAGAAAGTGAAGAAAGAAAATCATAGTCAAAGCTTGATGGAATCTTAATGTTATCAAGCTTGTTAAGTTTATCAGCGTTGATCATTTCCTTTTCAATATAGCCAGAATACTTTATTTGAATCTCTGCTTGTTCGAAAATTATATCATTAATTTGCTCAGCTTCTAAAAAATCAGAGACTGTTTTAATTTGAATAATATCATTTCGGTCAACATTGGGACGCGAGAATATTTTACTAATTTTATCAGATTGCTTAACCGGCGCAGAATCTTTATTTGTTAAAATTGGATTAACCTCAGCCGCCGTATAACTTTGATTCTTAAGAAAAGAAATTAACTTTTCGGTTTTAGCAACCTTATAATCTACAGCTTTTAATCGATTAACATCTGCAAGTCCAAGTTCATAAGACAGTGGGGTTAGCCGAATGTCTGCATTGTCTTGCCGCAATAAGGTTCTGTATTCTGCACGAGATGTAAACATCCTGTAAGGCTCATCGGTTCCTTTGGTGATTAAGTCATCAACGAGAACACCAATATAGGCTTCATTCCTTTTTAAAACAAAGGCAGGCTCTTCCCTCGTTTTTAAATGGGCATTGATTCCAGCCATCAGCCCTTGGGAAGCAGCTTCTTCGTAACCCGTTGTTCCATTAATCTGTCCTGCAAAAAACAAACCCTTTACTAACTTAGTTTCTAAAGAATTTGATAATTGAGTGGGGGGGAAATAGTCATATTCGATAGCATATCCAGGGCGGAAAAACTTGACCTTTTCAAAACCCTTAACTTCTCTCAGGGCTTTAAACTGAATGTCTTCTGGTAGGGACGTTGAAAAACCATTAACATAAACCTCAACAGTATCCCAACCTTCAGGCTCAACAAAAATTTGATGTCGGGATTTATCCGCAAAACGATCAATTTTATCTTCTATGGAGGGGCAATAACGAGGACCTGTGCTTTGAATGTTTCCATTGAACATTGGGGAACGGTCAAAACCTGTTCTTAATATATCGTGAACTTCAAGACTCGTATAAGTTATGTGACAACTTCGTTGCTCGTCCAGTGCTTTGGTGTTGGTATAACTAAACTTGGAAGGGTTAACGTCTCCCGGCTGTTCGTCCATAACGCTATAATCTAAAGAGCGACCGTCTACCCTTGGAGGGGTTCCGGTTTTCATTCTTCCAGATTCAAAACCTAGGGATTCCAACCTTTGAGTCAAACCCGTTGATGCTTTTTCACCTGAACGGCCGCCACCATAATTTTTTTCGCCGATATGGATGAGTCCATTAAGAAACGTGCCATTTGTAAGAACTACAGTGTGGGCGTGAATAGAAATTCCTAAGGAAGTCATCACACCCTTTACTTGACCATCCTTAACAATTATGTCTTGTATAGTGTCTTGATAAAAATCAAGGTTTGGGGTTTGCTCTAGCATTTCTCTCCACATCTTTGCAAATAGCATTCGATCGGATTGAACGCGTGGGCTCCACATTGCAGGTCCTTTAGATTGATTTAGCATTTTAAACTGAATCGCGCTTTTGTCAGAAACAATACCACTATATCCTCCAAGCGCATCAATTTCTCGAACAATTTGGCCTTTTGCAATTCCGCCCATGGCGGGATTGCAAGACATCTGCCCGATTGTTTGAAGGTTCATCGTAACCAAGAGGGTTCTAGATCCCATGTTCGCTGCTGCAGCAGCTGCTTCAGCTCCAGCATGCCCACCTCCAACAACAACTACATCATAAATTTCATCGAACATATTTTTATTGTTTCACGTGGAACAGGTTAATGTAAAAAGACTCCTTTTTGCGCATTACCTTTTTATCTTGATCTGTCTTATCGTTGTAGCCAACACAATGCAATAAAGCATGAACAATAAGCCTAAGAGACTCATTTACTATGCTTTGAGAGAACTTGTGTGAATTTTCACTTAATGCATCTGTACTGATAAATGCTTCCGCAAGAACAGTGTTTTCTTCGCTGTAGTCAAAAGTTATAATGTCAGTATCGGTGTCATGGTCCAAATGTCTTTCGTTTAGCTTTAACAAATCCTTCGCATCAATAAAATTATAATCCATTTTATCAATTTTATAATCTTCCGCATGAGCAATTTTTTCCAACCACAGAGTTAGTGAATCTTCATTTAGCGTCAAGAATTTGTTGTGAAAAAACCTTATCAAAATAAATTTTATTACAAATATAGGATAAAGAAAAAACAAATAATTTCATTCAATAAGATCATATAGTATCTTTGAAAAAAAAATGAAGATGAGCGTACGGGTCAGGTTTGCACCTAGCCCCACGGGGGGGCTACATATTGGAGGAGTAAGAACCGCATTGTTTAACTATCTGTTTGCTAAAAAAAACAACGGTAAATTCATACTAAGGCTTGAAGACACGGACCGTAACCGGTTTGTAGAAGGTGCAGAGGAGTATATTGTAAACGCACTAGACTGGGCCGGATTAACACCCGACGAAAGCCCAACTGCGCCCGGTGCTTTTGGGCCTTATCGTCAGAGCGAAAGGAAGGCGCTTTATAAAGATGAACTTGAAAAATTAATAGCATCTGGAAAGGCATATTATGCGTTTGACACACAAGATGAGTTGACAGCAGCAAGATCTGAAAGCGAAAAAAAAGGAGAAGTCTTCAAATATAGCGTACACAATCGGGCAAAGTTTCGAAATGCTATTTCCTTATCAAAAGAAGAGTTGGAAAATGAAATAAACAAAGGAGAAGGAGTTGTTCGTCTAAAAGTAACAGATGGAGAGACAATCGTTGTGAAAGATAAAATACGTGGCGTGATACAAATCAATAGTGATGAGATCGATGACAAAATATTGATGAAGGCTGATGGAATGCCGACTTATCATTTTGCAAATATCGTTGACGACCATCACATGCAAATCAGTCATGTGATTCGTGGCGAGGAGTGGCTACCTTCTTTGCCGTTGCACAAAATAATCTATGAAGCATTTAACTGGGAAGTCCCAATTTTTATGCATCTTCCGTTAATCCTTAAGCCAGAAGGAAAAGGAAAGTTATCAAAACGAGATGGGTACAAAGCAGGATTTCCTGTTTTTCCATTGAAATGGGAAAAAAACCCAGGTTTTAAGGAGAGAGGGTTTCTTCCTGAGGCTATGATTAATTACTTATCACTCTTGGGATGGAACCCAGGAAGTGAGCAGGAGATTTTTTCTCTTGAGGAACTGATTAATGCTTTTGAAATTGATAAAATTCAAAAAGGAGGCGCGCGTTTTAATTTTGACAAAGCAAAATGGGTAAATCACAAGTATTTAGAAAATTCAGATACAGAATCCATTTTGGAGCGTTTTCCTGAGTTCTTTAAAGTACTTCCAAGTACTTGGTCGGAAAAAAAGAGAACTTTAATACTGAGCGCCGTGAAAGAGCGGTTAAATTTGCTTGAGGAGTTTGAAAATAATTCTAGGCTGTTTTTTGAGGACCCAAAAAATTATGATGAAAAGGTGTTGGAGAAAATAAAGAAAAAAGATCCTGAAGAAATAATTAACTATGTAATTGAACTCAGTGAAAAAGAAATAGACCCACTTGAATGGAAAAGTTTAATTACGGAATGGAACGAAAAACATAAATACTCTTTTGGCGTAGTTATGCAAAGTTTGCGTCTAGCGATTGTTGGAAACCTGAGTGGTCCTGATCTTTTCTTGATTTGCAGTTTATTAGGGAAAGACGTAACTTTAAAAAGACTTAAAAAATTTAAACCCAAACTTAAATAGTAAACTATGGACGTGATTTCAATTATTCTTTTTTTTCTTTTCCTTTTAGCGATTTTATCAGGAATCTTTGTTGTCAAACAACAAACGGCTGCAATTGTTGAAAGGTTTGGAAAATTTCTTGGCATCAGACAATCAGGGCTACACATAAAAATTCCTTTGGTAGACAGAATCACAGGAAGGGTTAGTTTAAGAATTCTTCAACTTGATGTGATTGTAGAGACCAAAACAAAAGATGATGTTTTTGTTAAATTAAAAGTGTCTGTTCAATATAAAATACTGGTTGAAAAAGTCTTCGATGCTTACTACAAATTAGATTTTCCTCAGGATCAAATTACATCTTATGTGTTTGATGTAGTAAGAGCTGTTGTTCCTAAAATGAAGTTGGATGACGTTTTTGAAAAGAAAAACGAAATTGCGAACGCGGTTAAAGGTGAGCTTAATGAAGCCATGATTAATTATGGTTATGACATCATAAAAGCATTGGTTACCGATATTGATCCTGACGCAGAGGTAAAAACTGCAATGAATAAAATTAACGCGGCTGAAAGACAAAAAGTTGCTGCGCAATATGAAGGAGATGCGGCAAGAATATTGATCGTGGAAAAAGCAAAAGCAGAAGCAGAGAGCAAGCGCTTACAAGGACAAGGTATCGCCGACCAAAGACGTGAAATCGCAAGAGGTTTGGAAGAATCTGTTGATGTGCTAAATGGTGTAGGAATAAACTCTCAGGAGGCTTCAGCCCTAATCGTGGTTACTCAACACTACGATACATTACAGTCAATAGGAGAGTCGACAAACAGCAATTTGATTCTACTTCCTAACTCTCCACAAGCAGGGAGTGACATGCTTAACAACATGGTTGCTTCCTTTTCAGCAAGCAATCAAATAGGAGAGGAAATGAAAAAGAAAAATTTAAAAAGTAAACCTAAAGAATAAAGTTTACTTCTTCTGCCAAGTGTCCCTAAGACCCACGGTTCTATTAAAAATTAAGTTTTGATCTGAACTTTCCGTATCAACAATAAAATAACCCAAACGTTGAAATTGGAAATGGGTTCCAGAATTAGTGTTAACCAAATTAGGCTCAATAAAACCTTTAACTGTTTTTAAGGAGTCAGGGTTGATGTGGTTACTCGGATCTTCATCTTTGTTTTTATCTGGTTCAGGTACGGAAAAAAGTCGATCGTAAAGATTTACTGACATTGCCTTGGAATGAGTACGTGAGACCCAATGAAGTGTTCCTTTAACTTTGCGCTGGCTTTCTTCCGTACCTGATCCACTTTTGCTTAAAGGGTCGTAAGAACAAATGATCTCAAAAACATTACCTGCATCATCCTTTATAACTTCTTCACCTTTAATTATATAGGCGTTTTTTAAACGAACTTCTTTCCCTAATGTCAAACGGAAAAACTTACGATTGGCTTCTTCTCTAAAATCTTCTCTTTCTATATATAGATCCCTTGAAAATGGAATTTCGCGTGTGCCTGCGCTTTCGTCTTCTGGATTGTTTTCTCCTATAAGGATTTCGTCCTCACCTTCAGGATAATTTTTGATAGTTAGTTTGATCGGGTCAAGAACCGCCATTACCCTGGGGGCAACTTGATTTAAATGATCTCTAACGCAAAATTCTAAAAGAGACACGTCAATCACGTTATCTCTTTTTGCTACACCAGCTGTGTTTACAAAACTTTGCAACGACTCTGGCGTATAACCTCTTCTTCGTAAGCCACTGACAGTAGGCATTCGGGGGTCATCCCAACCGGTTACATGGCCTTGGTCAATAAGGTTTTTTAGTTTTCTTTTACTTGTAACAGTATAAGAAAGGTTCAATCTTGCAAACTCTCTTTGTTTGGGCCTTATGCCTTTAAGAGGAGATAGAGAGTCTAAAAACCAATCGTATAAATCTCTATGGGGTTTAAACTCTAGTGAACAAAATGAATGTGAGATGTTTTCTATATAATCAGACTCGCCGTGAGTCCAATCATACATCGGATAGATGCACCAGACGTCTCCAGTGCGGTGATGTGTTTTGTAAAGAATTCTATAAATAACGGGGTCTCTAAGCAACATGTTTGGAGAGGCCATGTCAATTTTGGCGCGCAAAACATGTGCACCAGCTTCAAATTTCCCGTCTTTCATTTCAGAAAAAAGCGCCTTATTCTCTACCACAGATCTTTCACGAAAAGGACTGTTTTGTCCAGGTTTCGTCGGGGTTCCCTTTTGTTCGGCAATGGTTTCAGAACCTTGAGAATCAACATAAGCAAGGCCTTTGTCAATCAAAAGATGTGCCCAATCATAGAGTTGTTGAAAATAGTCAGAAGCGTAGCACTCCTTGTCCCATTCAAAACCAAGCCATTTAATATCGTCTTTAATTGCCTCAACAAATTGCGTTTCTTCTTTAGCGGGATTGGTGTCGTCAAAACGAAGGTTTACTGGAGCTTTATAACGTTTTCCTAAATTAAAATTTAATGAAAGCGCCTTAATGTGGCCAATGTGCAAAAAACCATTAGGCTCTGGAGGAAAACGAAAACGTAAATTTTCTTGGGATAAGCCCTCTTTAAGGTCTTCCTCAATGATGTGCTCGATAAAGTTTAATGCCTTTTCTGACATGATTTAGATTTTGACAAATATATTAAAAGCTTATGGGTATGAATAAAATAATCGTGTTATTATATCTTTGCACAAAGTAAAAATATGGGACAGATAAAACTGACAGACATACGACTCTATGCCTACCATGGTTGCCTAGAGGAAGAAAAAAAAATTGGGAGCGATTACATCGTTAACTTGAAAGTTGGTGCAAACCTAGATGTACCTGCTAAAAGTGACGATCTCAACGACGCTTTAGACTACGTTACGCTTTATCAAATTGTCAAAGAAGAAATGGCAGTTCGCTCTAAGCTACTCGAAAATGTGGCCGACAGGATTGTAAGGCGGATTTTGAAAAGTATGTCTACTGTTCAAAAAGTATGGGTTATGGTTTCAAAACAAAACCCTCCTATGGGTGGGGATGTGGGAGAAGTAAGTATTATAAGAAAAGGACGTCGTTAAGCTTAACTAAAGATCAAAATTTATTACTTTTGCCGGATGGCATCGTGGCCGAGTGGCTAGGCAGAGCTCTGCAAAAGCTCGTACAGCGGTTCGAATCCGCTCGATGCCTCTAAATCCCGTCTTTGTGCGGGATTTTTTAATTCATCTCTATTATTTTCCCGCCTATATTCTTTTGAGTGACTAGCTTTTTGGGTCTTCCGTGTATACGAATGGTTCCCCCTGCTGTTACTTTAGCGTCGATAAGCTCAGACGCTTTAACATAAGAAAGGCCCCCTGCGGTAACACTTACTTTTGTCTGTTGTGTTTCAAATATTTCTGCCTCACAGACACCGCCGCTGAATACCGTTAGTTCGTGGTTTATAGATTTGCCTTTAAGAAATAATTTACCTCCAGAGGCCACACGGGATGTTAACTTTTCTCCGTCAAAAGAAAAATTGACTGTAGATCCTTCTTGCACTTTGAGTGTGATACTGATCTGTTTATTAACACTAGTGGTTTCGAGCTTGCTCCCTTGATAAGTGTTGATTCTGTCGAGATTTTCAGTATGGTGCAATTCAATATAGGTGAAAGAGTGATCTAAAAGGTGCTGGAAAGAATGGCGGATTTTTAGGGTGTTTCCTTTGTTTTTTACAACAACATTCATTCTATTTTCCCCTATTATAACCAGCTTGTTTTCAGTTGATTTAATTAATTTAAGTTCAATTCCTGAATAGAGTTTTAAATTAAAAAATACGTCGACATTAAGTACTCTTTCGGCAGGAGTTTTTAGGTTTTCGATTTTTTCCTGAGCAAGAGTAGTGTTTAACATAAAAAGAAGAAGGGAGAGAGTATTAATTCTAATCAACATAAACTATTGTTTTTTATCAAAATTAATTAATTATTCAAATTAATCCACTAAAATAAAATCCAATTGTCTTTTTAATAAGTCTGCCTTTTTGACGGCAACAGTAACAGTTCCACCTAATTGGTAAACCTTCTTGTGTTTTTCTCCAACCAAGCAATGGTTTTGGTTATCATAATTATAGTAATCTCCTTTTATTTCGGAGACTCTGACCAAACCTTCACATTTATTTTCGATTATTTCAACATAAATACCACGGTCAGTAACGCCTGAAATTACCCCTTCAAAAGCTTGATCTATCTTGTCTTGCATGAACTTAACCTGCATATACTTAACAGAATCACGCTCTGCTTTTGTCGCTAGTATTTCTCTTTGAGAGGAGTGATGACAGGCTTCTTCAATCGTTTCTTGATTGGCTGTAGTGCTTCCTGACAAATAAGACTCTAACAAACGATGTACCATGACATCAGGGTACCTTCTGATAGGCGAGGTAAAATGAGTATAATATTCGAAAGCCAATCCGTAATGACCAATATTTTTTGTAGTATATACTGCCTTACTCATACACCGAATGGCCAACGTGTCTATAAGTTGCTGTTCATTTTGACCCGAACTTTCTGATAATAATTTATTTAAAGATTTATTTAATCCTTTTGAATCCATATTCAAATCATAACCAAGCTTTGAAGCCACTCCTTTTAAATTCATCAATTTATCTTCGTCGGGTAAGTCGTGGATTCTATAAACAAATGGTTTCACTGGTTTTTGTTTGCCAATAAATTCCGCAACTTTTCTATTGGCCAGTAGCATAAATTCCTCCACAAGTTTGTTTGCATCTTGTGAACTTTTAAAAAAAACACTTTCTGGATTATTTTCTTTATCAAGATTAAATTTAATTTCAACACGGTCAAATGAAAGTGCACCTTTACGCATTCTTTTTTCTCTAAGAATCTTAGCAAACCTATCTAGGTTTGTGATGGCATTAAAAATATCATCTGAAACGGTATAATTTTCTTCGGTTAACGAAACGGTTTCAGAGACCAAGGGGGATTCCGAATCTAGAATATATTGAACTTCTTCATAAGAAAACCTTTTATCTGAATTTATTATTGTTTTACCAAACCATTCTTTTTCAACCTCCATTCTTTCATTTACAATAAAAACAGATGAGAAAGTATATTTTTCTTCATTAGGTCGAAGTGAACACGCTCCATTAGAGAGGATCTCTGGTAACATTGGAACCACTCGGTCAACTAAGTATACAGAAGTAGCCCTGCTGAGTGCTTCGTCTTCTAAAATTGTGTTAGGCGTGATGTAATGTGAAACATCTGCAATATGAATTCCAATTTCAGTCTTATTATTCTCTAATTTCTTAAAAGAAATAGCGTCATCAAAATCCTTTGCTGTTATAGGGTCTATTGTAAAAGTTAGAATATTTCTAAAATCTCTTCTTTTATTAATTTCTTCTTCTGTAATACTTAAATCAAGTTTATTAGCAGCATCTTCTACTTCATCTGGAAATTTAGAAGGAAGTCCATATTCATAAAGAATGGCATGCATTTCTGTTTGCATGTCTCCAGGTTTACCTAAAGATTCTTCAATAATTCCAAACGGAGAAGTTGCTTTTTTTGGCCAATCTTTAAATTTTACAATTACTTTATCACCATCTTTAAAGTCTTTAAGTTCTTCATTTTGTATGAAAAAGTCAGTATACATTCGGTTGCCCCGAGTATTTACAAATCCAAAGTCTTTTCTTCTTTCTAATATTCCTACGAAATTTTGCTCTTTTTTCTCTAGAACCTCTACAACTTCGCCTTCACTTTTACCGCTTTTTTTTCTATTAATTTCATAAACTGAAACGATGTCACCATTAAAAGCCCTGTTAATATTCCTTTGTGAAATAAAAACATCATTTTCTCCTTCGGGAAGAATTAAATAACCATTTCCTGAAGCGGTAATTTCAATAGGACCTTTGATATATTTTTTATTATCATCACTCAATCCGTACTTTCCAGGAGATGATTGTTTTATTATTTTTTGAGAAGCTAGTTTTGATAAAGCCTTAACAATTGCATTCCGCCCCATAGTGTCTGTTATTTCTAACTTAGAAGCAATTTGTTTGTGGTTATATATTTTTCTAGGATTATTTTTAAAAACTGAAATTACTTTATCGTCTATATTTTTATTTACTCTTTTTTTCTTTGACATTAAATTTTTATATGTTGCAAAGTTATGGTTTCTTTTTTTGAGCTGATTTAGAGTTATCAACTCTCTTAACATATTTAATTATGTTTTTATTTAAATTTAAAAATTAATAGTGCTTATTATAGACTGTTCATAAGGCTAATAACAATTTTATATATAGCATTATATTCTAGTAAAAATAAGTTTATTAACTAATTATATTTATTTTTTAATAGTTTAAATTAATAATAATCAATAATTTAATATTAATATTAACAACTGTTAATTACTAAAGTGCGTTTACTAAATATTGCTTTTAATTTAAATTTTATGTTTATAAAGCGTTAAATATTTATCATAAAAAAAGTATTAATACTCTTTTATAAATTAGTTTAATTATTAATTTTTTATACCTATACCTATTAAATATTTTAACTAAATTTTATTTTAATATTTATTAACAAATAATTAAACTACATATAAACAATAAACCTTTTAATTTTATAAAAAAACAAAATGAATATATCTATAGGAAACGATCACGCTGGAGTTGAATTTAAAGAGGCTATAATCCAACACTTAGAAAAGAAGGGAAATGTATTAAAAAATCATGGGACAAATGATGAAAATAGTGTTGATTATCCAGACTTCATTCATCCCGTTGCAAAAGATATAGAAGAAAATAGAGCAACATTTGGAGTCATTATTTGTGGTAGCGGTAATGGTGCAGCTATGACCGCAAATAAACATCAAAAAATAAGAACAGGTTTGTGTTGGAATAAAGAAACCGCACAATTGACACGACAACACAATGATGCAAATATTCTCAGTCTGCCCGCTCGTTTTATTAGTTTAGATCTAGCCTTAGAGATGGTAGACATCTTTATAGAGACACCTTTTGAAGGAGGTAGACATCAAAAGAGGGTCAATAAAATTGCGTGCTGCTAATGATTAGTTGGTCAAGAAAAAGTTTTGATGAACTTAATAAAAATGAGCTTTATGACTTGTTAAAGTTACGTTCTGAAGTTTTTGTTGTCGAACAAAACTGTGTTTATCAAGATATTGATAACAAGGATAAAAAAGGATCGCATTTTTTTGCACACGATGGTAGCGATCTGATCGCCTACTTAAGGCTGATGGAACTAGGCGTCTTCTATCCAAATCACATATCAATTGAGAGAGTGGTTGTTAAACAAACACATAGAAATAAAAAATTGGGAAATGAAATACTCGTTAAAGCTATCGATTTTTGTAGAAAAAAATTCCCAAAAACTCAGATTAAAATTTCTGCCCAAACGCATTTAAAAGCCTTTTATAATCAACTCGGTTTTGAGTTTAAAGGCGAAGCTTATCTAGAAGACGGCATTCCACACTGCGCTATGTATTTAGGGGAGTAGCTGGATATTTTTTCAAAAGCTTTTAGTAAATAACTATTAATCTCAGATGGGTTTAACTTTTTCTTTGATTTAAAAAGCACCATATACAATCCGGCGGTCATGTTTTCTTCTATATAGACTTGATTGATTCTTATTGCGGCTCTTAATTGTCTTTTAATCACGTTGCGGTTAACAGCCAAAAACACGTTTCTTTTGGAAACACCAACCCCTATAAATAAATTATCGACTTCCCTCAAATTTCTTAAATAATGAACGACTAAAACCCCAGAGCTTTCCGTTTTTCCTTTATTAAAGAGCAAGTCAATTAAAACCTTATTTTTTAATCTTTTTATGGGTTTTTTAGTAATCACTTGGAAGCTGGAAATTCGTTATTATTCCGGTTAATGTCTGCCATATACATTGTCGGATCTATAACAATAGATTCAATATCTTTTTGGTTTTCGTCAATAACAAAATCATACTCAGGGAAAGCCCAAGGCCAGTCCTTAAGAACAGACCATTTTATACTGTAAGGGTTTTCTTTTTCACCGCGCATTAACGTAATTGGAATATAATAGATCTTCTTTTTACCGTCCTTTAGGTTGACGAGGACTTCAAGTGGCATGGGCATTAAGCCAATTCGCTCTAGCGTTATGCTAGTGTTCCCCTCTGCAGTGCTTTTAACGGATTTAATCCCATAATCGATCGTATTGGTTGTCTGTGTCCAATCAGTTAAATACCATTTTAAATGGATGTTAGAAACACGTTCCGCAACTCTCCTAAAATCGTTTGGCGTTGGATGTTTGAATTTAAAACTCGTTATAGTATTCTTTTAAAGTAGTTGTCAATTTATCAGCACCGATTATATAACCCAACTGACCTAAAAAGACAGCCCCTTTGTTATAAGCCGTTATTTCATAAGCCATGTTGTGTTCATAACGGTTGGCGTTGGTTTGTTGTGGTTGTTCTAGACCTGATTGCGCTAAATAGAGATAACCTCTGTAGGAACTTTCAATGGGAAAAGTTTTTTGTTTTTCTAAAATTTTATCCACAGCCATTGTAGAAATATAGGTAGTAAAACCCTCATCCATCCATTCGTGTTTCATTTCATTTGTAGCCAATATGTGCTGAAACCAAGAGTGTGCTAATTCGTGGGCAGTAACACCAACAAGACTTCCAAACGTTCTTTCACCGGTGATAAGTGTCATCATTGCATATTCCATTCCGCCGTCACCCCCTTGTGCCACGGTGTATTGGTTATAAGGATACTCTCCCACCGCTTGATTATAAAAGCTCATTAGCTCCGCAGTTTTTGGCTGTAGCCTTTTCCAGCCGTCAATAATTTTTGGGTTATTTTTATAAAAAAAATGAAGTACAACATTGTTTGGTCCAGCATAAATATCATGAATATAATCAGGATCTGCAGACCAAGTAAAATCATGAACATTGGGAGCAACAAAATGCCAAGTCAATTTTCCTTTTTTTGCCTTTCCTTTTTTGTCTGAATACCCATGACCAACTTTTTTGGGATTTTGAATGTAGCCACTTGCGGCAACGACGTATTTCTTATCAAGCTTTAACGTAACATCAAAATCACCCCAAACCCCATGAAACTCTCTCCCTAAGTAAGGCTCAGCGTTCCAGCCATCATAGTCATACT
The DNA here is from genome assembly GCA_949372605.1 of uncultured Flavobacteriaceae bacterium. Taxonomy (GTDB): domain Bacteria; phylum Bacteroidota; class Bacteroidia; order Flavobacteriales; family Flavobacteriaceae; genus UBA8316. The sequence goes on along the minus strand of CASIAE010000013.1, from coordinate 26,180 downwards.
CTGCCATTTTTGGGTACCATTGGGCCATAGAAAGCGCAACTCCTTCTTTGGAATTACGACCAGAACGTCTAATCAAAAGGGGAACTTGTCCATTGAAATTTAAAGTTAGAACCGTGCTTTCTCCTGGCAATAGCGGATTTGCCAAATCGACTTCTAAAATGGTTTCAGACATTTTTGATTTTAAGAAAACTCCATCCTGTTTTAAATTAGAAACCAATAGAAACCCCTTTTCATCGGTTTTTAGAGAGTCTATTTCAATTTTAAAACGAGTGTTTTTATCTTTCCCTGTTTTTACCCGAACGGCCATTTCACTCCCGGGCTGAAAAGCGTTAAAGTAGAGGTGATAAAAAACACGTTTCAATACATCCGGAGAATTATTGGTATAAACGAGCTCTTGGTCTCCAGAATACTGAAAGGTTTCAACATCCATTTCAACATTCATTTTATATTTAACGGCTTGTTGCCAATAGGTTTGACCAAAAGACACATTGAAGAATAAAGCTAATAGTCCACAAAGCAAGGAAGTTAGATTTTTCATTTTTTATATAATTTACTTGAAGCAAAAATTAGCGCATTGTACAAATTTACCATTTTACCAGACCTAGAAATCTTATTAGGAGAGGTTGATCCACCTTCTTCAGGATCTAGTATTTGAGAATAGATCGGTAAACCTGATTTTATTAGTATTTGCTTTATTTTAGGCGCCGAAATTTTTGGAAAATAAGAGCGTAAAATCGCAGCAACACCACTAACATTTGGCGCTGCCATTGACGTTCCGTCAAAAAAGTCAAAACTGTCATTGGGAACTGATGACCAAATAGCATTTCCTGGAGCGAACACATCAACATTTTTCTTTCCAAAATTAGAAAAGCTTGCGATTTGATCTTCCCCGTAGGAGGAGCTGGAGGCTCCAACGGTGATAAAGTTAGAAACGATTTCAACCCCATCTTTTTCGTCAGTTATAAAGGATTTATCATAACCTGGATCAACATTTTTTCCACTATTTCCTGCTGCATTAATTACTAACACATCCTTTTTTTCAGCATGTTTTAGCGCATCCCAAACCCATTCAACGTGAGGGGACTGTCCTTTTCCAAAACTGGCATTGATAATCTTTGCGCCGTTATCAACTGCATAACGAATCGCAAGAGCAACATCCTTGTCGTATTCGTCCCCATCAGGAACGGCTCTTAAAACCATTATTTCTATATTCTTAGCAATTCCTTTATTGCCCGAATTATCATCCCTTTTAGCGGCAATAATCCCAGCCACGTGTGTCCCATGATCGGCATCTTTTTTATCAGGCCCCATCACGTTAGAATCTCCATAACCACGATCATCGATGTCCTCCGGATTGTCTCCCAACAAAGAACGACCGTCAAAATCAATGTTATAATGTGCCTCAATTCCAGTCATGGTGCCCTCAGCATATTTTTCAAGCTTACTTAACGTTAGACTTCTCTCTGTTAAAAAGCGTTTAAATATTATCGCTTCCATAACGGAAAAAGTTTTGGGAGATATTTCTTCAGCCTCCTCAAGTGAGTAGTTTTTTTTGTTTAGTGCAATGCTTAAAATACTGTCCGAGATTTTTGCTTTGTCAACCATATAATTGATTTCAACAAGCTCACGTTCTTTTTTCAAGAGGCTTTCTTTTCTGACTTCTTCCAGCTTATTGAAGGCATCAGACTCAGGTATCTCTTTTTTCTGTAACCGAACAATTTCCATGTTTTCTTTAGTGATTTCTCCCAAGAAGTTCCATCCGTGAATATCGTCTATGTAACCATTATCATCGTCGTCTATGCCATTGTTTGGAATCTCTCTCGAATTCACCCAAATGGATTCATTCAATTCACGATGATCAATGTCCACACCAGAATCAATGACAGCAACAATGACTTTCTCGCCTTCATTGTCTTTAATTAACTCTTTATAAGCACGCTCCACACTCATTCCAGGAATACTGTCTTTTGCTAAATCCAAAAGGTGCCAATGTTTCTTTTGCGCGTCATTAAGTGCTGTTTTTTTTCCTTCGAAATGAGGGGGTATTTTTAACTCACTTGCTGTAAATTTTAATCCTCCACAGGACAAAACGAAAGGGGTAAGCAAAAGAAAAACACTTTTTTTAAGGTGAGGTAATTTACTTTTCATTTAAAAAAAAGAGTTTAGACGGTGTTGTTCATTTAAGCGTATTCCTTTTTCGGTCTGACGCAACGATATCAATTCATTGTGGGCGTCATGCTCCAGAAAAAGCAAATATTTTTTTTCTTCTGCAAGACTAAGAAAACGTTTTTTTTCTTCTAGGGTTAATAGTGGTCTCGTGTCATAGCCCATCACATACGGAACGGGCAAATGCCCAGCAGTTGGGATTAAGTCTGCCGCAAAAACAACGGTTTCATTTTTATAATTTATAACAGGCAACATTTGTTTTTCGGTATGTCCATTGATGATTATGATGTCAAACCCAAGCGGCGTGTCTTTCATTAAAAAGGCGTCACCCTCCAGGAGCTTTAACTGTCCAGATTCTTTAATCGGTAAGATGTTTTCGGATAAAAAAGACGCTTTTTCTCTAACATTAGGTTTCATTGCCCATTCCCAGTGACCCACGTGTGACCAGTAAGTTGCGTTTTTAAAAGTTGTTTCAAGGATTCCATTTTCCTTCTTTTTTATACCACCGCCACAATGATCAAAGTGCAAGTGCGTGAAAAAAACATCGGTGACATCATCGGGGTGAAACCCCTTTGCTTTTAAAGAACTTTCTAAAGTAAAATCTCCCCACAAAGCGTAATAACCAAAAAACTTTTCACTTTGTTTTTCTCCCATCCCTGTGTCAATCAGGATCAATCTATCTCCATCTTCAATCAGGAGAGATCGCGCCGCCATCTCGATTCTGTTTTGCGCATCTGCAGGATTTGTTCTTTCCCAAAGAGGCTTGGGGACAACACCAAACATAGCACCGCCATCGAGTTTAAAATTTCCGCACTCAATGGTGTGTAAAATCATAATTTTATACGAGTAAGATAATTGTCAGAAGTCATGTAAAGGGTCTTAAAGTCAGGGCTAAAAGCACAGTTTGCAGAACGAACTTCAGTTCTAATGGTTCCCAAATGTGTTCCCCTGTCATTAATAACCAATACACCTCCAGGACCAGTTGTAAAGATCGCTCCAGAAGGATGAATTTTTAAACCATCAAAACTTCCTTTATCCTTTTTAGACAAAGCTTTTCCATCAAAGAAAAGACGACCATTACTCACTCCGTCGGCTTTCAGGTCATAAGCCATAATTCCAGGATTACCCGCATGAGAATTTGTTACATAAAGGATTGATTCGTCATTTGACAAAGCGATTCCATTTGGACGCTTTAAATCCTTAACGAGTAAGGACAATTCTCCAGTTTGAGAAAGCTTATAAACACCATTAAAAGGAATTTGTTTAAGCGAATCTTTGTCACCATTTTTAAAACCATAAGGTGGATCAGTAAAATATAAATCACCATTCCTAGAATAGACCAAATCGTTAGGACTGTTAAAAAGCTTTCCCTCAAACTCCCCCACGATTGTTGTAAAATCATTTTTATTCCAATCGTCTAATCTGGCAATTCTTCGATCGCCATGCATGCAGATAATTAACTTGTTGTTTGCATCAAGCGTTAAGCCATTAGAACCCTGCTCCTTGGAGTTGGGAACAATATTGGTAAACCCACTTGGATTTCTAAAGACATGAAGCCCTTTTTTTTCGTCCCATTGATAAATCTTGTTATTAGGCACATCCGAAAATAACACAGCGCCGAGTTCTTCGACCCAAACCGGACCTTCTGACCAGTCAAACCCCTCGGCAAGAATTTCAATTATAGCATTTTGAGGAACATATTGCTCAATTTCCGCAGAAAGTCTTTCAACAGAACCAATGGTCTTTTTTTGCGCTTCTAATGAGGTAAAGGAAAAACCAACTACAAAAGCCAAGACTAATTTTAAAATTACATTCATAAGTTTTAATTAATATATAAATTTATGTTATTTCAGAATATGGGCATTTAATCTAAAGGTTTTTGTTCCTTAATATTTTTAAGAGCTCCTTAGAGAAAGCGATCATCTGTTTTATTTCTTGAATACTGGCCAACCTTTCTTTACCCTTTATAAGAAGACTGTCTCCCTTAGATTCCAAATAGTAGGCAGGGTGACTTTCAAAGAAATAGATAATGTCGTCACAGAAAAAGGATTTAATTTCTTCTTTATTTTCACCATTGAGGTGAAATCTTCCTGAAAAATCTGGATGATCCTTAAAGTTGATGTCTTCAAACCCAACTAAATTAAAGATAGAGGTCATGATGTTTTCTTTATTCAACACAAAAACAGGCGTTTTTATTGGAGACTTAACTTGTAGAAATGTAGATTTTAAATCCTCTTTAGCAATAAATGCTCCTTCGCTAAACGATAAATCAAAAAGTTGGGACTCATCATTTTTGCTATTTAAGCTATTGTATTTGTAGTTTATGGATTTGGTTTTAAAAAATAAAAACCGATCTAGATCTCCAAAACTATCAATGGGATCTGGAAGGTAAAACCAATTTAATTTTTGAGAAAGTTTTTGTAAAAGCGTTTGTCTTTTGGTTAACGAAAGACTAAAACTAAGAAACGAACTGTCTGGGAGTGTTTTTCGAACAGCAAAGGGATGATCTGTTTCAGCGGCATGAATATCCAAGCCGATAATTTCAAAGTTACCACCTTTTCTAGAAAAGCTTCTGCTGTAGTCGCTCAACCCCTCCATTACCGTATGATCTACAAACTCACAAAGCGAAAAATCAACAATGGCATGCTCATTTTCGGGAATTTCATCCAACTTGGCTTTCAGCTTAAAAAAGTTTAAAAAACTACAGAAGTTTTTCACACTAACATAATAGTTTCCTGTGCCTTGTTCGAGGTACATAAGCACGTTTGGTTTAAGCCAATTTCGACGAAATAAACTCGCACTTTTGTTTAAAATCAGATGAATCAAAAAAGTAGAGACAATACCAATCAGGATTCCGCTAATCAAACTGGTAAAAAGCGTTGCAAAAAGAGTAATGATAAATATGAAAGCCTGTTCCCGACCGATTTTATATATTTTTAATAAATTTTCTGGAGCGGCTAATCGATAGCCAGTATAAACCAAAATTGCTGCCAATGCGGGAAGTGGAATTCTTTGAATTTGAGGCGCAAAAAGCAGAATAAAAGCAACCAAAAAAGCAGCGTGGAAGAAGTTGGCGGAACGATTATTTCCTCCATTATTTACATTGACAGAGCTCCTTGCGATAACCGTAACTACGTTTAATCCTCCGAAGTAACCGCTTACCATCGTTGCAACCCCTAATGCTCTAAGATCTTTATTTATGTTCGATCTTCTTTTTAGCGGATCTAGTTTGTCAACAGCCTTGATGCTTAAAAGGGATTCAATTACGGCAACGAGGGTTATGGACAACGCGAATCCAAAAAATTCTATACTAAACAATTTTCCAAAATCTGGATTTGGAATAGAACCCAATAAATTTTTGGGAAGTAAGATCATTAAATCTGGGCTCAAAGGGTTTGGGTTGTTAAGCACAAATTCATAATAATAGGATACGGCAATAGAGCCGACCACAACCCACATTGGAGCTGGGATAAGGTGAAATAAAGGATTTCTTATTTTCGAATATAAAAAGAGAAACGCCAAACTAAGTATTCCAATGGCCGCAGCCAAAATAACTTCGCCTGAATGGCTAGTAAATAGTAATCTTATGGAATCAGGGAAAAGAATTAATTGATTGATCGTATCGCCTTTTACGGAGGTAAATCCTAGCATCACATGAAACTGTTTTGCTAAGATTCCCACCCCAATGGCGGCCAACATTCCCTGAAGGGCAGAAGAGGGAAAAAACTCACTTAATCCTCCAAGCCTGAAAACTCCAAAAAGAAATAAGAATAAACCGGAAACCATAATTGCGGCCAGTGTGAAAAGATAACCCTGGTATAGATCCTCGCCTCCAAGGCCGACAATAGCTGCCAAGATAACGATTACCATTCCGTTGCCAGGGCCAGCAATCGTTAGGTTTGAACCTCCAAAAATCGAAACAATTACTCCACCAGCAATGGCTGAAATGATTCCCGCCATAGGAGGAGCCTCAGAAGCAATAGCAAGGCCTAGCCCTAGCGGAAGAGCAATAAGCGAAACCACAAATCCTGAAAAGATGTTTTTTGGAAGACCTGTGAAAAAAGCTTTAATAGGACTGGCTTTATGCATGCCTCTTGGAATTAACAATTAGCACATCCGTGGGTAATTCGGCTAAAATATGATCCAAGTCACGCGTAAAAAAACGATCAAAAAAACTTGAGTTTTCTTGGGCGTTCATAATCAAAAGGTCTGATCGTACAATTCTTGCATAGTGGCCAATGGAATATCCCCTTCTACCAAAAATACTTTGGGTGACCCAATTAACATCTTTTTTGATTTTGGCGGGGAGCTTTTTTACAACATCACGCACACGAATTTGTTCTTGCCTTCTTAGTCGTTCTTTTCTTAATGTTACCTTACGTAAACTACGGTCATCATCGACACTTACTGCAACCTTAGATCGGCTTATTTCTTCTACAAGTGTGATCTTAGGAGTTCCAAAGGCCTTGGCAACAAAAAAGGCGACTTCAATGGTGTCTTTTGTCTGGGGACTGTCAAAACCATTGACAACAATGTGTTCACAGGGATGTCTTTCTACAGAAGGGTTAATCAAAAGCATTACAGAGCACTTTGCTTTTCGCGTTATTTTTCTAGCGATAGAACCCAAGTAAAATTTTAAAACATTTTCTCTTTTGAGCGCTCCAAGAAGCAACAAATCTACCTCAAAATCTTCACAAGCTTTAAGTAGTATTTGTATGGGCTTTCCTTGTTTCCAGTGAATAGAAATTTTTTTGGGCTGGATGGGACAAGACTGAAGTAATACCTCAAAGCGAGTTTCTTTTTCTAGCGTTTTTTCTCCCACATGTACAAAGGTTAATTCGGCATCAAAAAAGAAAGCCATTCGGAGGGCTTCATATACATTTGCCTTGAGGTTTGGAGAGAAAGCAAAACCGATAAGAATATTTTTAAAAGCCTGCATTTAATAATAAATTTGATCGGTATTAAGATATAAATTCAACCTTCAATTCCCAAATTAATTTTCATAATCAACAGTAATGATTTTTATTCTAATTTTTTCATGTTTTAGAATCGATATTTTCGAGGATTTTAACTTAAAATGATCTGCCAGAATTTTAAGCACAGCTTTGTTTGCTTTTCCCTTTTCGCCTGGGTTATCAACCCAAGCCTTAATCACACCTGAGGGTTGTTTTACCCTAATTACTTAACTGTTTGTAATTATTATTACCCAAACTCTCAAATTTAATAACTTAATTTCAAATAAAAAGGCTTAATCTTGCAGCTTTTCTCCCCATATGATAAAGCTTATTAAAGACACCGTTCCTAACGCCAAAAACGATATTATTAGCGGCTTAACTGTTGCGCTTGCTCTTGTTCCCGAAGCAGTAGCTTTTGCGTTTGTGGCAGGGGTTGACCCACTTGTGGGATTATATGCTGCGTTTATGATTGGCTTGATTACATCAATCTTTGGAGGGAGGCCTGGAATGATCAGCGGTGCCACTGGTGCTTTGGCCGTAGTAATGGTCAGCCTTGTTGCGACAGGAAATAGCATGGGCCCTCCAAATGATAACCTTGGGCTGTACTATCTCTTCGTGACGGTTATTTTAATGGGAATTATACAAACGGTCATCGGACTATTAAAATTAGGAAAACTTGTAAGGTTGATTCCACACTCTGTGATGATGGGATTTGTCAACGGATTGGCTATTGTGATTTTTTTATCTCAATTGGGAATGTTTAAGAAAGTAGTTGATGGTAATCCTCAATGGTTGCAGGGAATAGATTTGTTCATGATGATTGGCTTGGTAATTTTGACGATGGGGATAATGTTTATTCTCCCCAAATTAAACAAGAAACTACCCGAAGCTTTGATCGCAATTGGAGCGGTTACTGCAATTGTTTTGTTAAGTGATATGAACGTAGCTACCGTAGGGAGCTTTATTATCGATGGCGGAGGAACGGGATTAAAGGGAGGCTTACCACAATTTCAAACTGAGATTTTTACTCAAATTCCATTTAATATGGAAACCCTTAGCTTCATTGCGCCCTATGCAATCATTCTTGCCGCAATAGGCCTTATAGAGTCCCTAATGACCCTTAACCTTGTCGATGAGCTCACAGAAACAAGAGGGAATGCAAACCGCGAGTGTGTGGCTCAGGGAGGCGCAAACATCATCACTGGTCTTTTTGGAGGGATGGGAGGATGTGCGATGATCGGACAATCAATTATAAATATCAAATCTGGAGGGCGAAATCGTTTGTCAGGAATTGTTGCGGCCCTTACTCTTTTGGCATTTATACTTTTCGCATCTAGCTTGATTGAACAGGTACCTATTGCTGCGCTTGTTGGTGTAATGTTTATGGTTGTTTTTGGAACTTTTGCATGGAGTAGTTTTAGAATATTAAATAAAATTCCTTTAAGCGATGCATTTGTTTTAATTAGCGTATCAACGCTTACTGTCATTTTTGACCTTGCCGTTGCGGTAATAGTAGGAATTATAATAAGTGCCCTAGTTTTTGCTTGGGAAAACGCGAAACGCATTCGAGCGAGAAAACATTTTTTAGACGATGGGACAAAGGTTTATGAAATATGGGGCCCATTATTTTTTGCAAGCACACAAGAGTTTAAAAGCAAATTTGACGTAAAAGATGACCCCAAGAATGTAAGAATTGATTTTATGGAATCTCGGGTGAGTGATCATTCCGCGTTGGAAGCTCTTTATCAAATGGTTGATAAATATGAAGCGGTAGGAAAAACCCTAACGATTCAACATCTCAGTGAGGAGTGCCAAAACCTAATGATTAAGGCCTCCCCTAGACTTGAAAAGGTAATTGAAAAAAATATTGACGATCCACGTTATCACGTGATGGTCAAGGTAAATCAGATGAACTAATATTTGGTTTATAATACTTATGTTTGCTTTGGATAGCTGATCTTCAAATAGCACCTTCTATTACACTTTAATTCATGCTCTTCTTTATTTAGATAATGAACTGAGGCGATATATTCATAATCGAAAATATATTCCAAATAGGGCTAGATAGGTTGGGCCAGTGAAATGTAAAAAACACGAAGAAGAATGAAGCAGGTTGTTTTTTCAAGATTTTTAAGTAACTAAAATCACTAAAAGCAATGGGATTAAAAAACGCGCTTTATAATTGACTCGAAGCCTTTTAATTAATGTTGATTATTCCGCCAAATAATAATGTTATTTCTCTGAAAAAGAAACTCTGACTAGCGCTGTCTGCTTTAGAGTTTGTCGTCCTAATATCAGGCATGTTAATGTATCCCCCCTTAAGTTCAGTTTGGATAAAGAATTTTTCAAAAAAAGATAAATTAAGACCGATCATTGAACTGATTCCATATCCAGACAAGTGAAACTCGTCATATCGTTCCTTATCTAATAAGGTTGTGTTGGTTCTAGGGAGAAGAAATCCAAGTCCGAAACCTTCTGTTATGTTGACTTGAACTTTATTTAAATCAAGAATGTTATCAAAACGCTTGATTTCAGCACTCACAAAGTTAAGACCATCGCTGTGTTCAAAAGACAAGAAGTCTTCAGCCAATAAAATTTCATCATTTTTGTAGAATCCGCTGTAAGGAGAACTGGAGTCGTTTATGTTTCCAGAAATATTTACTGTTTGCCTAGTTTGAACTACATATTTCATGTGATCAGTTCCTATAGAGATATCCCAACTGTTTTTAAAAAAATATCCTATTCGGGCATTAAATTGAGGTAATGTGATGTTTCGAGGATTTAGATAACTGTCCATGCTAAACTTTGTTTGCCGATCTTTCGCAACAACATCACTGAGTGTAAAACCGTAATCTTTTCCCTTAAACTGGATGTCAGATTTGGAATATGCACCCCTATTCCAGCCCCAATAAAAATAAAGCTTGCCTTTTTTTTTAATCTTTAATTGGTGAATTTTTTCCATCTCAATTGGAAGCTCAGGGATTTGAGCATGGAGATGCTCAGTTAAACACAAAAGAAAAAAAAGAAGTAGTTTCAGCCTCATAGGTTTAGGCTTAAATTTAATCATTTAACTTTAATACAGCCATAAACGCTTGCTGAGGAATTTCTACATTTCCAACTTGACGCATTTTCTTTTTACCTTTTTTCTGTTTTTCAAGGAGTTTTCTTTTTCGAGAAATATCTCCACCATAACACTTTGCTGTAACATCTTTACGAAGGGCCTTAATAGTTTCACGTGAAATAATTTTGGCACCAATAGCAGCTTGGATGGGGATATCAAACTGTTGCCTAGGTATTAGCTGTCTGAGCTTTTCACACATTTTTTTTCCTATATTATACGCATTGTCCGCGTGAATTAAAGCAGAGAGTGCGTCCACAGGAGTCGCATTAAGTAAAATATCAACTTTAACTAATTTAGAGGCTCGCATCCCAATCGGCGCATAGTCGAAGGAAGCATAACCTTTGGAAACTGTTTTAAGTCGATCGTAAAAGTCAAAAACAATTTCCGCCAAAGGCATATCGAAACTTAGCTCGACCCGCTCAGTAGTTAGATAGGTTTGATTGGTAATTACCCCTCTTTTTTCAATACACAAAGACATCACGTTGCCAACAAAATCAGCTTTTGTAATGATTGATGCTTTAATGTAGGGTTCTTCCACCCGTTCCATAAAAGAAGGATCCGGCAAGTCAGAAGGATTGTTGACTGGAATAATCGTATCCGGATTTTTACGCGTAAAGGCATGATAGGAAACGTTTGGGACGGTAGTGATAACTGTCATGTCAAACTCACGTTCTAATCGTTCTTGAATTATTTCTAAATGAAGCATTCCAAGAAAACCACATCGAAAACCAAATCCTAGCGCTGCCGAACTTTCGGGTAAAAAAACGAGGGAGGCATCGTTGAGCTGTAGCTTTTCCATACTAGATCTGAGGTCTTCGTATTCTTCGGTGTCTACAGGATAAATACCCGCAAAAACCATTGGCTTGACCTCTTCAAACCCAGCAACTATTTCGGTGGTTGGATTTAGGGTGTCTGTTAGTGTATCTCCAACCTTAACCTCTTTTGCTTCTTTGATTCCAGTAATGAGGTAGCCTACATCTCCGGCAGAGATAACTTTTTTAGGATCTTGTTTTAATTTTAAAGTACCTATTTCGTCAGCAAAATAACTTTTTCCGGTAGCAACAAATTTTATTTTTTGTCCTTTTCTAATCTGCCCATTAACGACCCTAAAGTAAGTTTCAACTCCACGGAAAGAATTGTAAACAGAATCAAAAATAAGGGCCTGTAAAGGAGCGTCTATATTTCCTTTAGGAGCAGGAATACGCTCTACAATTGCAGTGAGAATTTCTTCGATTCCCAATCCTGTTTTTGCAGAAGCCGGAATAATGTCCTTAGACTTACATCCTAAAAGATCGACAATATCGTCAGTAACTTCTTCAGGATTTGCAGAAGGAAGATCAATTTTATTCAGCACAGGAATAATTTCTAAATCATTTTCAAGAGCCAAATAAAGGTTTGAAATCGTTTGCGCTTGTATGCTTTGTGCAGCATCGACGACCAAAAGAGCGCCCTCACAAGCTGCAATTGACCGGGAAACTTCATAAGAAAAGTCTACGTGACCAGGAGTGTCTATAAGATTGAAAACATAAGTTGTTCCCTTGTAGCTGTATTCCATTTGAATTGCATGGGATTTAATCGTAATACCCCTTTCGCGTTCCAAATCCATGTTATCAAGCAATTGGTTTTGTTTTTCACGATCAGTTACGGCTCCTGTTGCGTCTAAGAGACGGTCAGCAAGTGTGCTTTTTCCGTGATCAATATGGGCAATTATGCAAAAATTTCGGATGTGTTTCATCAACTAATTATCTATAGAATGTAAAGATACTTATTTGTAAGGTTGCTTTTTTGTTTAGTTTAGAAAAGTTAATTTTAACAAGATAATTTATTATGATATGAAACAGTTAACTCGGATTATTCAAATATTATTAGGCATCACTTTTTTGTTTTCTGCCTATACAAAAGCGGTTGGTCCTGGATTTTTTGAAATCACTTTGATGGACCAAGGGCTTGTTTCCAATAGAACACTAGCTGGTTACATGGCACGGTTTTTTATTGGTTTGGAATTTGGGCTAGGTGCACTGATTGTTTTACCTTATTATGTCAAACAATTGATGCGGTTTACTTTTGTTTTATTGGGGGGATTTACTGTCCATCTGATCTATTTGTGGGCAATTGGTGACACCGGTAACTGTGGATGCTTTGGCGAAATGATCTCCATGACTCCCGAACAATCAATTATAAAAAACATATTAATGTTGATTGTTGCTTTTGTTGTTTTTAAGTATGCAAAAGTAAAAACCATTTCTAAATCAATTGTTTTAGGGTTTATGTCAATCACCATTTTAAGCATGTGGTTTATTTTGCCGATGCCAAACCACGAGGATTTCCCTTTTGAAACGTTTACAAACTTTGAGCCCAAAGGTCGAGTAGATCTGACCAATGGTAAAAATTTGGTTGCCATATTCAATCTCGATTGTGAACACTGCCAAGATGCTGCAGTTGAAATAGGTAAACTCAAGAACAATCACTCAAACTTCCCAGACCTTTATGTTCTTTTTTATCAAGAAGGTGTAACGACTGTCCCAGAATTTGAAGCGCTTACTCAGTCTTCTTTTCCGCATGACTTTATTGACGTAAATCAATTTTTTGATCTAATTGGGGACTCCCCACCACGAATTTATTACCTGGATAATGGTATTGTTTCTGAAATTTGGGACGCAGATTTTCTTAATAACATTACCACCACCTTTGACTTAAAATAATCCTGTTGGTATCGAAAGTCTTTTTATTACTTTTGTAAAAAACAGAAGTGGTTAAAATTGGCGATTTATCGGTAGGAACGTTTCCTCTTTTGCTTGCACCCATGGAGGATGTGAGCGATCCGCCCTTTCGTGCACTTTGTAAAGAAAATGGTGCAGACGTCGTCTACACTGAGTTTATCTCAAGTGAAGGATTAATTAGGGATGCTGCTAAGAGTGTTCAAAAATTAGATATTTATGAAAAAGAACGCCCTGTTGGAATACAAATTTTTGGTGCCAACTTGGATTCGATGTTGCGATCTGTGGAAATTGTAGAGGCATCAAAACCCGATATTATTGACATTAATTTTGGCTGCCCGGTAAAAAAAGTGGTCAGTAAGGGTGCTGGGGCTGGAATTCTAAAGGACATTCCCCTAATGGTTAAGCTAACAGAGGAAATGGCCAAACGAACCCACTTGCCTCTTACTATCAAAACCAGATTGGGTTGGGACCATGACTCAATTAAGATTGTTGAGGTTGCAGAAAGACTTCAAGATGCTGGAGCAAAGGCTATCTCAATTCACGGAAGAACTCGCGCTCAAATGTACAAAGGAGAGGCTGATTGGGCTCCCATTGCTGCAGTAAAAAACAACCCAAGAATGCATATTCCGATCTTTGGAAACGGAGATGTTCATTCTCCAGAAAGAGCAATTGAAATGCGAGATCGATATGGGCTAGATGGGGCAATGATTGGAAGGGCTAGTATAGGAAATCCTTGGTTTTTTAACCAGGTAAAACATTTTATAAAGACAGGAGAATACGTCTCCCCTCCCACCTTAAAAGAGCGTGTTGCCGTTGCGCGCCGCCACCTTGAAATGGCCATAAGTTGGAAGGGTGAAATTCTAGGTGTTTTGGAAACTCGTAGACATTATACTAACTATTTTAAAGGTATTCCTAACTTTAAGCCTTATCGAACAGCGATGGTAACTTCTGATGGTGCAAATGATGTTTTTGCAGCATTTGATCGAGTTTTAAATGAGGTTCAAGACCTTGAGTGGGTTTAATTTTTTCCTAAGCGCTCACTTCCAACACTTCGACTTGCCCATGAAGAGGCAATACTACCCAAAAATATGAGTGTAAAAAACACAAGAACCAGGTTTTTAAATTCAAGACGAACTGGATAGGGCAATGAAGTTCCGGGGACATATAGAAACGGAGCGGCAGATTGGATGGCAATCAAAATACTGGCGGAAGCTATTCCAACCAGTCCGCCTATGACCGTAATTAACATACCCAATAAATAAAAAACTAACCTTAATTTTTTGGACCTGGCGCCCATAGTAGCAAGGATTCTCATTTGCGGTTTTTTATCAAGAATCATCATGATTAAAGCCCCAACAACATTAAAGAAAGCAATAATGAGCACCAAGGTAAAGATGAGGTAGATGACTAAGTTTTCGGTGTTGAGCATCTTGTAAAGTGCTGCATTTAATTGAATTCGGTCCCTTACAACAACTTCTTTTCCTAGGATTTTTTCAATTTGTTGTTTTAATTGTTTTAGATCTGTTTTTGGTTTTGTTTTGAGCTCAATGGCCGAATAGACTTCCTCAGAATACTGAAGTAATTCTTGCGCAAATGTTATGGGTGCAAAAATGTACTTTTTATCGAGATCTTCACTTATTTGATAAAGACCGATAACGACAGACGAAACACTTTGGAATGGGCTTTTCTCGAACGCTGATTTTATTTTATTTCTGGGAATGCTAATGTTTAGAAAGGAGCTGTAGTCGTATACGCCAAGACCAAGTGCACTTGCGATTCCATAACCCACAACCACGCCATTTGTCTCTGGAACAAGCCATTCGCCGACTGCTACAAGAGAATCTCCCGGAACTACTTTGAGATAATCAACTCCTACACCTTTGAGATAAGCAACTTGGTTTTTTTCTTTGAAAGATAAAAACACTTTTTCTTCAATAATAGGAGCTAAATCGTTTATTTCACTAATAGAATAAAGCTGGTTTAAAGCTATGGAATCAATGGTTAATGTTTTTCCTTGAACAGGAGTAACCCTATAATCAGGATCAAAAGCATTAGAGAAAGAAAGTCCAAAACCTTTTAAGCCAGAGAAAGCGCTCAGGACAATTAAAAGTGAAGCAGAGGCAATAATAATTACTATTAAAGCAATGGCATTAATGCGGTTGATTATTGTTTGTCGGCTTTTAGAAAAAAAGTAGCGCCATGCAATTTTGAATGCCACCCTCATTGGATTATATTTTTTTTCTTTTAGCAAGCATTTCAGGGTTATAAATTGGGTCTTCAGGACGATTAATCGCATCGTCAATTGCCTCAATATAGTCTAGCGAATCATCCAGATAAAAAGAAAACTCGGGCATGCGGCGTAACTGATTTTTCATTCGTTGTGCCATGTCATGCTTGATTTGAAAAGCATTTCCTTTTATACCCTCAAGATATTTTTTAGCATTATTTTTAGGAAAAATACTAAGGTATATTCTTGCTATAGAAAGGTCTACAGTCACCACCACTTTAGTGATGGAGAGCACTAAATTTGTGACGCCCTGATCGCGTATCGCCTGTTGCAGCATATTTGCCATTTCTTGCTGTAATGCGACGCCAATTTTTTTCTGTCTTGGAGTTTCTTCAATTCCCATGTTAAGCAAAAGTAGGTATTCTGCATGATAATTGTCTATTTTTGAGGGAATGATACCAACCTTACATAAAACGACTTCTTGACAGTTTGATGCAATTAGCGCAACACAACAGTGACAATAAGGTGAAAACACATATTCTATTCTCATGTCGACCACGAAGGACTCAACTCAATAATTCGTGCAAAAAAAAATGGGGATCAACCCTTGGGTTAAAAAAGGAAAATTAATACGTTGGAATTTATGAAAACATCGAGGTGACGCCTTGGTTTTAAAACATAACAGCTATTGGTGAGATGAGTTCTGATGAAGCTTTCAGCAGTTGCTTCGTGCAAGGCAGGAAAAACACCCCGCCCCATTATGTGAACGTTTTGGGAGATTTTACTCTTTTAGGAACTGGAATGGCGTTTAATCTAGAGGGCCAAGGTTATTCAACACAAAATTTAGCCAGTTGGCCAGATGATATTATCCCATTTGTATTCGGAATTAAGTCGATAGGCCCCTATAAATTTCTTTTTCCAGCTCTGAGGAGGGATTAAAGAGAGGTACTCTTCTTTTTCTCCTTGATATAAAAAATAAGTTTCCCCAACCAAGGGTTCAAATTTAAATTTTGCGGAATATACTTTTTGTGTATCGGATGCAGCTTTTACAAAAGACTTGATCTTGTCTTGCAATTCTATAAGCTCACTTTGAAGTTGTTTGGAGACCTTATCAACCCCTTTTTTCTTAAAAGCATCTACATTGGGAATGTTAATAACAGGACCGCTAACTTCAGAAGCATAGGGAAGTAATCGAGCGATATATTCCCCTTGTTTTTCGTCCCAAGCTATCTGATCAGACTTTTTGTTTTTCAAAGATTATTTTTTTAAAGATAATGAGATTAAAAAAAGACAATAATTTAGGGGGAGAGAATATGCGATAATATTTCTAAGGAAACAACCCATTCTTATTTTTGTTTACGAGAATACCAGAGCTTGGTAATGACGACTTCTTCTCCATAACTATTTTTGTTTGTTTCGGTAACCTTATCTAGCTTATATCCTTTTTCCTCATAAAAAACGGAAACGGCTACAACAGATTTAGAATCAAAAAGTTTCTGAGACATTTCCCCCTTTCCATTGTCTACCTGAATTAAAAGGCTGTTATTCTCAAGATCAATATCCCCGCTGTTTATTGAGATAATTAATCTATCTGGTGCGATCTTAGGCTGATCGTGATAGTCAGAGAACAAGAAATACCCAAAAAACAGAGTAATCCCATAAAAAAAGGAAACAATTAATATAGAAGCTTTGTCTGTAGAGAACATGATCAGTAAAGTTACCTTATTAAATTTAATGACAAAATCTTTAGAGAAAGAGAATCGAATATTAGAAGCTTTATTTTCTTACAAAACGTCCATTTTGGCCTCTAAAACGCTCTTTTTTTTGGGCCAATAAAAAAGACTCCCTCGTATAATGTATGTCATTAACACAGAAGCTTTGAGCTCCTTTTGGAAATTCGAAATGTAAAAGGTTCCGTTTCATAAAAATATCATATCAAATATAATATTTTTTTAGATTAACACCCACTGTGGTTTTTAAATTATTTTTTTAAATAGATATAAACAGTAACTTAAGCCGTTATCCACAGTTTTATTTTTACTTTGGGTTTGTAATACAAAAGGTAAATTTTATCACTTGTTTTTCCTATTTTTTTCAAACAAATAATTTCACACAAATAGAATTACATTATTAATGTTTTTTAATATAAAAAAACCCCGAAAATGAGCAGGAAAAGACTCGCTATTGTACAAACTTGTTAAATATGAAATATATTACCTATCCTTAGGCTAAAGCACATATAATTATGGAATTAAAGGCAGACTATGAAGCAATTTCTCCCGATTTGGGACACTCTTATAAGTGTGCGTTTTTTGATACGAACACTCCAAATCAGAAAAAATTAAGATGGCATTATCACCCAGAAGTTGAATTGGTTTATATAAACTCGGGCGTTGGGAAACGACAGGTTGGAACACACCTCTCAAATTATAAGGATGGGGACCTAATTTTGATTGGTTCTTATTTGCCTCATACGGGATTTACAAAAGTTTTTGATGAAGGTCAAAAAGAGATTGTGATTCAGTTTAAGCCAGACGTTTTTGAGGGCGCATTCAAGAATTTTGTGGAATTAAAAATGATCAATCAACTTCTTGAGCTTTCTAATAAAGGGATTGTTTTTAGTGGGCCCATTAAGGAAGACATTGGCCTCCGTATGGAGGGTTTAAAGTATGAGTCTCAGATTGATGGTTTTTTAACATTCGTTAAGATTTTACACGACCTAGCATTGTCCAAGGACAAGGAGGTTCTTAATGCTGCGGGCTATGCTTTTATAAGTAGTCCAATTGAGAACAAAAGACTTAAGAGTATCTTCAACTTCATTCGCGACAATTTTATGGAGCCGATTGCACTGAAGGACATTTCCGCGGAGGTATTCATGACGCCTCAGTCTTTTTGTCGATTTTTTAAGAAAAGTACCGACAAGACTTTTACTGCTTTTTTAAATGAATATCGAATTAATCACGCCACAAAACTTCTTTCGGAAACGGACCTTGACGTGAAAAGTATTTGCTACAAGAGCGGATTTAATAACCTCTCTAATTTTTTTAGAAATTTTAGAAAAACAACAAATTACACCCCGAATGCCTATCGTGAGAGCCTGTTTGAGGATGTTATTGACTGATATAATGTTTTTTATTGGGCAAAAAGAAAGAAGACCAATTCAAAATCATTCACAAATACGTTGCAATTTCAAAAGAACGGTAACATCAAAGTGAATTTGACACACATCGAAATTAAACGAAATGATTCTAAAAAGAAAAGAAAAAGCAGGGGATTATGTTTCAGCTGATATTATTACAGGGGAATTTTACAATTTAAAAGAAGACCCGAAGTAGTGGTATGATTTATTTAACCAAGAACAAACTATTAATATTCAAAAAAAACATACTCATGATTTATTAAAACACTTACACATAATATCTACTGATTTTTAATACATTTTATTACAAAATTAATTCACCTAAGCCATGATACGAAAAGTCTTTAAAATGAAAGTTCATCCAAACGAAATAGAGTGCTGAAGTGCAATTAAGGAACAAAAAACACTTTCCAATGCGGTCCCTAAAGCTTTCTTTTTTAGTTTTTATTTACATCTTTTTTTTACGTTGTTCCCAAGTTGTTGAGGACAGTAAAACAGTTGTTTTTTTTCAAAATCAAAAGTCAAAATGGATTCAAGATAAAAGGATATTGCCCCAGTCAGACGCAGAATTTTATTTAGACGATCCATCTCCCCTTTTTCGAAAAACCTTCTTTTTGAAAAACCTCCCCCAAAAAGCTACGCTATACATCACAGCTGCTGGATATTACAAAAGCTCCATTAATGCTTTTGAATTAGAAAAGAATATTTTAGATCCTACATGGACCGACTATAGTAAAAGGGTATATTTTAGTGAATATGATATCACTCCAAATATGATCAAAGGGGAAAATTGTTTGGGTGTGACGCTGGGAAATGGTTTTTACAATCCACTTCCTTTAAAAATGTGGGGTAGAATCAATTTAAGAGAACGACTTTCCGTAGGGAAGCCGCGGTTTATTGTAAAGATTAGGCTGACCTATAAAAATGGGAGGACGGAAGAAATAATATCCGACAGTTTATGGAAATATAGCTATGGCCCCGTTGTTAAAAACAGCGTTTATCTTGGAACGCACTACGACGGAAGAAAAGAAATTGAAGGCTGGAATCAAGCTGATTTTGACGATTCTGACTGGGAAAATACAGTGCTCGCAACTGCCCCCGGAGGGAAGCTTCAAAAAGCTTTTTTTCCACCAATTCAGATCAACAGAGAAATTGAACCTCAAAAAATTTATGCAACGAAAGAAGGAAAATGGATGGTGGATATGGGCGAAAATTTTACGGGCACTTATTCCATCAAATTAAGTGGACAACGCGGAGATAAAATCATTTTCAAGTTTGGCGAACGTATTTACCATGATGGCACCTTGAATCCTATGACATCGGTGACGGGTCAAATTAAAAAGAGAGGAGTCGGAGGACCAGGTGCTCCTAATGTCGCTTTGCAAACGGATAGCTATATCATTGGCAGTAAGAACCCGACTTGGTTTAGGCCAGAATTTACCTATCATGCCTTCCGTTATATGGAAATTGACGGCTTGAATAAAAAACCAACAAAAGATGAAATTAAAGGACTTTCCATTCATACTAAAGTGAATCAGGAAAATTATTTTACCTCCTCCTCGATTTTGTTAAATGAGATCCAGAATACCGTCAGAAGGACTTTTTTAGCCAATCTAGTTGGAGTACAATCCGATTGCCCTGCCAGAGAAAAATTTGGTTATGGAGGGGATATCAATGCCACCAGCGCCTCTTTTATCTATAATTTTCATATGCAGTCATTTTATAAAAAAGTGATCTATGACTGGGTGGATGCCATCAATGACTCCACATTTATAGATACCGCCCCAAGTGTCGGGATTCAATATTGTGGCATTAGTTGGGAATCAGCTTTTTTAATTACGCAACATCAGCTATACCTCTTCTACAAAGACGATGAATTCGTTAAGGAAATGTATGTATTCAACAACCAATGGATGGATAAAGTTGCACGTCTTCATCCCGAGGGAATGGTGCATACCGGATTAAGCGACCATGAGTCTCTGTCTCCCGTTCCAGTTGAATTGATTGGTACTTTACATTATCTGCAATCTGCAAGAATTATGAGATTATTTGCAAGTCTGATGGGGGATGAGGAGAAAAAAGAAAAATACGATGAATTAGCCATAGGCTTGGAACAAAAGCTCAGGGATACATTTTGGAACAAAAAGGTTGAAGGGGAAATTAATCGGCAAACCTTATTCTCAGCCCTGCTATATCACAAGATCATTCCCAAAGATGAAATCAAGGCTGCAAAGGACTCTTTGGTGGATGCCCTTCAAAAAGCTCCGGCTCAGCACTTGACCACCGGCATCTTTGGAACTCCATTTGCCTTGGAGGCTATTTCGCAATTCATCTCTCCCCAGACTACCTTTGACATGATTAACAGCAAAGATTATCCGGGTTGGGGTTATATGGTTGATCGAGGGGCAACAACACTTTGGGAAACTTGGCAAGAAAGTGATGATATATATTCTAATTCGCATCCCATGTTTGGCTCCGTTACTGAGTGGTTCTACCGTTGGCTTGGGGGAATACGACCCCATCCCAATTATCCTGGGTTCGACAGGTTTTATATCAAGCCCTTCACACCTGTTGGGCTAGATAGTGTATCGACCTCCTACAGAGCACCTGCTGGAAAAATAATTTCCAGATGGGTAACAAATAATGGAGGATATCGTTATGAGATTACTGTACCAAAGTCATGCATTGCTGAGGTAGTCCTAAATAAAACACCCCACCAAAGAATCATCATATTAAAAGGTAAAGAGCATTTAAATACTTCAGAAATAGACGACTTAAAGGATGGGAAATTCTTTTTAAAAAGTGGAAAATATGCTTTCAGTATTCCCCCCTAATATTTTAGAATATAATTAATAGTCTAAGCGCTAATCTAAATAGGACATACAAGTCAAGCAAAGGTGCAGGAGAAAATATTTATAGAGCATATTAATACGAACGCTTTTAATCCTGCTTATGAGGTAAGTGAAGGAAGAGAAATCTAGTCCAAACATATAGCGCTAAACCATTGATTTCACTGGGGATATCTGGGATCTAATTACCCCATTTTATTTGGGGGTTAAAACCAGTTGGCAGGGGTAAATCCGCATCTCAGGGTGTATTAGGTTAGTTGGACTTACTTAAAAGGCGTAAACCTGTTACACGTTACAGTATAAATTTCCACAGAGGTTAAAGATGAATTACAGAAAGTAATGATGAGGCTGCTTCACTGCTAGATATTACAGAAATGACGACAGACCAAAGAACTGCCAAACGCAAATACCCAAAAATAGATTGTAAACCCGTTACATATTACAAAACACTTTTTATATTTGCATTGCTATCCACAATTTTAAAGAGTTTGATTTTGCCCATATTGTGATCTTCATTGTGATTTTTATAAAAAACGTCATAAATTAAAAAGTAAAATCCTATCGAAGGCACTATAAACAGTTAAAAAGGTCCTATAGCTCAGTTGGTTAGAGTAGCTGACTCATAATCAGTTGGTCCCTGGTTCGAGCCCAGGTGGGACCACCAATTAAAACCGTAACAGCTTTATAAACAAGGTGTTGCGGTTTATTATTTAACCTTCTGGCAACATATTGGCAACAAATCTTGCAATAACTAGTAGGCATTTGAGGTGAAAATCCAAAAAATCCAGCCTAAAACTCTCAATTCAACACCCCACCCCTTCAAAATAAATCGATTTTCCTTTTGGGGATACGCTGGTGAAATGGGTATCTAATCTAATCTCCCAATCCTCAATGGTAAAAGAAGGCTCTAGTAAAGCGACCAAGCTCTTCCACCGGTCGCTTCTTCTATGGATACACATCCTTTTTGTTCTCCAGGAACGGGAGCATAAGCCAAAACAGTTTCGCCAATTACTTCAGAATTTTTAAAGGCAGATACCGCTAAACTTCTCAAACTGTTTATCATAGAATGTGCAGCGGCTTTTTCCGGAACAGCATTTGTTTCACCTTTTTCCTTTGCCTCAGCCCAAGCGTTAAGTGTGTCCCATCGAGATTCTTGTGTTGCTTTGTCGGCTCTTAAGAAACGATTTAATAGCGCGTCTATGTCTTCGTTTGTCAACTCAGAAAATTTTTCCTTACCAGCTCCCTCAAGCGTTAGTTTAGAAACTATAGGTAATGACATTTTAGCGAATTCCTTATCCTCTGGACTTGAAACAAGAGCCATATAACCATCCATGAATTGAGTTAGATTAAGGTCGTTTGCACCGGGTGTATTGTCAGTAGTAGGTAAAATTACATCGATTATTTTGCTAACTAAATCAGCTTGTTGTGATGTGAAAAATTTTGGAGTCCAAACACCTTCTCCTGTCTGACAGCTTTCGAAAAGACTAACAACTGTTGAGCTAAGAGCTACTGCTCCAAACGAAAGTCCAATATTTTTTAATGCGGTTCTTCTTTGCATGATGTAATCTTTTAAAGGTTCATTTTTTTTAATTCTCTTACAGCAAAATCTACTGCTCTTGCGGTCAATGCCATATAAGTAAGCGAAGGATTTACATTTCCTGAAGAGGTCATTGCTGCACCATCGGTAACAAATACATTGGGCACTTCATGCAATTGGTTGTTACCATTAAGTACCGAAGTTTTAGGATCACGTCCCATTCGAGCAGTTCCCATTTCATGAATTCCTAGACCTAAATGATATTCGTTATCGTATCCCGAAATATTTTTAAATCCAGCATTGTCTAGCATTTCCATTGCTTGAATTTGCATGTCCTTTCGCATATTGAGTTCGTTTTCACGAATTGTTGCATCAAAAGTAACGGTCGGTAAGCCCCATTGATCTAGTTTGTCATAGTCAAGAGTCATTTTGTTTTCATGATAAGGTAACACCTCACCAAAGCCATTAAGACCGATGGTCCATCCACCTGGGTTCAGAATTGATTCTTTGAACTCAGGCCCATAGGCCATTTCTTTTACGTTGTCTGGTCCATCTCCAAAGAGTGCTAGGATCGACCTTTAAGAGCGCACAGGCTTGTTCTCTGGTGAGAAGCTCCTGATCTGGCGTGCTGTTCGATAGGTTGTTTTTAAATGCCTCCTCCAGGGATTTCCCGATGAGGTCTTCGAGTTCTTCTTTTGATAGAACGTCAAAAATGATTTGATTTTGAATCATTATAAATTCTTTAATATTTAAAAAACTGAGAGGCTACTTTCATTTGAAGTAAACTCTACATCTTTATGAAATTAATCATATGCAAAGATTTATAATGTCAAATAATGAAATAGGGAAAGTTGGGAGTGGATAGGAAAAAACCTATCTTTTTATTCAAATTTTTTGAAAAAACGATCAATTTCAACCTTTAGTTTTGGATTATCAGATTTTGAATTACCTAGACTTTTTAGCTATAAGGAGTGTCCCTTTAGAGCTATAGATCTTATTTGTTCTAGCCACCGATGTTATTGAAAAATTATAGAAATAACCTTTAAGTTTAGTTAGTAAATAATGAAATGAACCATTATCAATGTTTAAATGAATATTCTTGTCTGACTGTCTAATTAGAACTAATACAAACTCTTTAGGCAAAATGTCATCCCTTAGAAAATCAATCTCTAGGTTCAATGCTTTAACAAGATCATGTACTTTTTTATCTCTGATTGTTATTCTCTTATTATCCTTTACTTTTTTAACGGTAGTAACACCGTTTTTTGATTTATCAATAGCAACCTGCTTAGGATTATTTGTTACTGTTCTTATATTACTTAGAATTTGTGAAAGATCTTTAATGTAAGTTCGCAACCATAATTTTTTGAATACTTTTTCATCTCTTGGAGTAAGTCTTATATGTCATAATAGCGCTTGTTTATATTTTGTTGTTTTTCATCAGTTTCATTTCCATATTTCCAATAATCTTTATCTGAGTATTCACTTAAATCTATATCGTTTCCACATTTCGATTTGATAGCTTCGTCAAAATTATTAATTATACGCGCCAACATTATTTCCTTGGCATTTATCAAATTAATTTGAAATGAATAACAGTAAAGGATCTAAATAATCTTCTCGATAATAAGTTTCATCTAACCAGATTATTCTATTTACACTTGTTTTATCTAATTCCAGGCTAATAATACTTGAGGAAAATGAAAGTAAATGATTTATAAAATCCATATGAATTATGTTAAGGCGCTATAATTATTGTATCTGTCTTTTGATCTTTTTATCCATTATGTTTTTTTCATAAAACTCTTTAACACATTTTTCCTCTTCTAAACTTGGACGAGTAGGGTTTTTAATATCACTATAAGGAGGAAGGGATTCAAACCAATCAAAGAATTCTTTAGACATTGCGTCTACGTCGTTAGCTTTTGCATCCCCAAATTCATACGATATGATTTCCCCATTTTTTAGCTCGTCCTTAGTATAGGAATAATCATAGTCATCATCTATAAATTTATCCTTTTCCCAATTTTCTGTGTAATGTAGATTTATGATGTGTCCATTGCTCAACTCATAAAAGGACCAGTAAAACATGTGCTTCCAATCATCAGCATCTTCGCCCCCTGTCATGGTGCGCCCGTAGTTCTTGTATTTGATGACTTTGAGCTTCATGTATTTCTGATTAATAAATCCTAACTCCCCTTATATTTATTAAAGGATAATCTTTAGGATTTTACTTTTATAAATTCAAAACTTGTTTCCAAACATGATCTCAGACTTTGATCATTTGCTCCTACTTGTAAATAATTTCCGGTCAATGATTGGAAATAATCTAATCCTCTTCCCATAACAATTCTCCATCCATTCGAAGTTTCGATTTGTCTATCATGAATAGTTTTAGAAAATTCAAACGTGAACTCAATATCGTTTTCGAAGAGACTATTAGCAATCTGTTCAAATGCATATTCATTTTCTCGTTCTTGCTCAATATCATTGGAAGAGGTAATAAGGTGTAATTTCTTACAATCACCAATTTTAACGGTTAGTTCAGCCAGCTTCAGAAAGTTTGATATTTGATGTTTTTGTCTAATATATGGATCTTGTAATGTCACCTGAGTAGCACCAGACAAATAGCTTTTCAGAACATCTTCATAACTATATCCTATATCTCCATAGTATATTTTTAAATGCTTTTCAATAAGGTTTTGACTGTTAACATCTTCTGAGTTAAACACTCCTGAATCAGAAGGAGTTACAATGTTTTCAACTGAATTTTCAATAATTACTCCTGAGTTTGAAGTTGGCTCTGTATTCGAAAAATGACCTTTAAGAACATCCTTACTTTCCGGGCAATAAACGACAATTTCTTTTCCTGCACTCGTGAAGTATGACAAATCTAAACCACTAAATTCATTATCCTCTTTCATTTTATCCATCTGCTCCTTCACCCTTCTTCGACCTTCAATAGCATATTCTAAAATCTCTTCGAACTCTTCGTCTGTTGGATTGGCATCTGGATGAATAATTTTCAACAAGGCCATTGTAGTCTTTTGGATTGCTAAATCATCACGACCTTCAACCTTAGAACCAAGCTTCATCTTTGTAGATAAAATGTTACTATAAGAGCTGTTGTTTTTTAGCATATAATGAAAAGCTTCTGCAAAATAATCTGTAATAAGGCCGTAATTAGAAGCGTACCACCTTGGATCCATCTTGGGGATTTCCCATCCAGGTAAATAGTAGAAAAATCGATCTTGAATTGCAAAGTCAAATGCCTTTGGTAATGTAAGAAATAATGAGTGGTCTGAAGATTTAACAACTTGCTCAACTGAATGATCTATATTTCCAACAAATGCAAAACTAGCATTGGCTATAACCTCACGACCACGACTAAACCTTCCTTTAGCCATGTAATCTTTCATTATTTGAATTGTATCAGTGTCTTTAATCTTAAGATTACCCACTTCAT
>CASIAE010000012.1 GCA_949372605.1 uncultured Flavobacteriaceae bacterium | reverse complement strand
TATTCCCTCCAGATATCCGAATGACGGCAGCAAGCTTTCAAGTTTTGCAGGATACTTGAATTGGGTATACCTCGTGAATGAAAAGCTTACTTTTAATGCTGGTCTTCGGATTACTAAATCTTCTCTTGTTGCTAACTGGAACGATACCTCTCAAATTGATCGTCTTTTATCTTTGGTTGATTTGAAATTCGATGCCATAACTTACACGCTCGCGGTCACCTACCGACCCAATGAAAGAACACATATCAGCAGTTTGTTTTCTAGTGGGTTTAGAAACCCTAACATTGATGATATTGGAAAAATTAGGGAAAGTAACGGAATATTACTTGTGCCTAACACTTTTTTAGATCCTGAATATGCCTATACTTTTGAATCGGGTGTTAGTTTAAATTCTTCTGATAAAAAAATACATTTTGACCTGAGAGGATACACTACTTTGGTTTCTCGCCATATTGTGCGATCTGATTATATCGTCTTTGCGGATCAATCAACTCCTGACGAAAACACAATATTATATAAAGGGGAAGAGGTTAAAACCCAAGCCAATAAAAATTTAGGAAATAGATTTATTTATGGAGGGTCCATTCAAATGAATTATGAATTAAACAAAAAAATAACTGCAATGGGCAACGTGACTTACACGGACAGTTATAAAAATCTTAACTATGGCCCGATGCCATCGATAAGTCCAATCTATGGCGCTCTATCGTTTGTATACGAACAAAAGAAACTTTATGCTAAAATGTATTGGCAGTTCAGCCGCTCCAAAGCTGCAGCAAAATTTAGTTGGGGAGGCGAAGATGGACTAAATGAAACTCCCCTTATAAATCCAACAGCAATTAATGATTTGGAGCGATATAATGGAACGCCATCATGGAGTATAATGTCATTTTTATCCCGATATCAGTACCGTAAAAACATAAAACTTAATTTTGGTGTGACGAATATTTTCGACATTCATTATCGCACTTTTGCTTCGGGTATTTCCTCTGAAGGACGTAGTTTTCGCTTGGGATTAAAGGTCAAAATATAAATCTCCTTTTTTTATCTTAAAATCCTTAATTTCGCTTTTCTAAGAAAGAAAGCTATACATGGTATTTAAAGAATACAAAGAACTCAATTTATCAGATTTTTCAAAGGAAATTCTCCAATACTGGGATCAAAACAAAATTTTCGATAAAAGTATCTCCACACGAGAAGGGAGCACACCTTTTGTGTTTTATGAAGGACCACCTTCTGCAAACGGTATGCCCGGGATTCACCATGTTATGGCACGTTCGATAAAAGATATTTTCTGTCGTTATAAAACTCAGAAGGGGTTTCAGGTGAAACGAAAAGCGGGATGGGACACCCACGGCCTCCCAGTTGAATTAGGTGTAGAAAAAGAGCTTGGAATCACCAAAGACGCCATTGGGAAGACCCTATCAGTTAAAGCCTACAACCTCGCCTGTAAAAAAGCAGTGATGCGCTACACTGATGTTTGGAATAAGCTCACTGAGCAGATGGGCTATTGGGTGGACATGAAGGATCCCTATGTTACTTATACTTCCAAATACATGGAAAGTGTTTGGTGGTTGCTAAAACAGATTCATGAAAAAGGACTGCTTTATAAAGGCTACACCATCCAACCTTATTCTCCAAAAGCGGGAACTGGATTAAGCTCACACGAGCTGAATCAACCAGGGACTTATCAGGATGTTAGTGACACCACCGTTACAGGTCAGTTTGAAACTTTAAGTGAAACTCTGCCTAAATCGCTTCAGGGGATTTTACCGCTTTACCTCCTTGCTTGGACAACTACTCCATGGACCTTGCCTTCAAATACGGCCTTAACCGTTGGCCCTAAAATTGACTATGTCGTGGTTCATACTTTTAATCAATATACTCACCTTCCGGTCAGAGTTCTATTGGCCAAAGCTTTAGTTAAAAAACAATTTTCTGGAAAATACGAAGCCGTTTCAAAATTAGAAGAAGTTGAAAAATATCAGGCGGGAGACAAAAAAATCCCTTTTTATCTTAATCAGGAAATTAAGGGAAGTGAATTAGAAAATATAGAATATAAAAAAATATGGTCTGAGGCGCCTGATCCTTTCGAAAATGCCGAAAATGCATTTCGAGTTATAACAGGAGACTTCGTTACGACAGAAGATGGAACGGGAATTGTGCATACTGCTCCCACCTTTGGAGCAGACGATGCTAAGGTCGCCAAAGAGGCCGTCCCTGAAATCCCACCACTTCTGATTCTCGATAAAAATAACAACAAAGTTCCCTTGGTTGACTTACAAGGAAAGTTCAGAACTGAGCTAGGAAGCTTAGCTGGTCAATACGTTAAAAATGATTATTACCCAGAAGGAGAAGCTCCTGAAAAATCTGTAGATGTTCAGATTGCTATTCGTTTAAAAGAAGAAAATGCTGCTTTTAAAGTAGAAAAATATGTTCACTCTTACCCTAATTGTTGGAGAACAGACAAACCCATTCTTTACTATCCACTGGATTCTTGGTTTATTAAAGTAACTGATGTCAGAGACCGAATGGCTTCTTTAAATCAATCCATTAACTGGAAACCAAAATCCACAGGAGAAGGAAGGTTTGGCAATTGGCTTGTCAATGCAAACGATTGGAACCTCTCGCGCTCTAGATTTTGGGGCGTACCACTTCCTGTTTGGCGAACTGAAGATGGACAAAACACCAAGGTTATTGGTTCTATTAAGGAATTGATCGAAGAAATCGAAAAGTCGATCAGTGCTGGACTAATGCATTCCAACCCATATGATGATTTTGAAGTAGGAGAAATGAGTGATGAAAATTATCAAAAAGTAGATTTACACAAACATATGGTTGATGAAATCATTCTCGTTTCTGAGGAGAATCAGCCCATGCAACGTGAAAAAGACTTGATTGATGTTTGGTTTGATTCTGGAGCCATGCCTTATGCCCAATGGCATTATCCCTTTGAAAATAAAGAAAAAATTGATCAGGAAGAATCTTTCCCTGCCGATTATATTGCAGAAGGTGTCGACCAAACCAGAGGTTGGTTTTACACCCTTCACGCAATCAGTACTTTGGTCTTTGATTCCATCGCCTACAAAAATGTCGTTTCTAACGGATTGGTTTTAGACAAGAAGGGTCAAAAAATGTCAAAAAGGCTAGGGAATGCTGCTGATCCTTTTGAGACAATCGAAAAATATGGGCCTGATGCCACCCGATGGTACATGATTTCAAACGCTAATCCTTGGGACAATCTCAAATTCGATATCGAAGGAATTGCAGAGGTTCAGCGTAAGTTTTTTGGAACACTACACAATACCTATTCCTTCTTTAGTCTTTATGCCAATATTGATCAGTTTAAGTATGAAGAAGCTCAAATTCCATTTGAAAATCGACAAGAGCTTGATCGGTGGATTTTATCTGAATTAAACACATTGATCGATAAAGTTGATAAATTTTATGAAGATTACGAACCCACAAGAGCAACGCGTGCCATTTCGGATTTTGTACAAGAAAAATTAAGCAATTGGTATGTAAGACTCTCCCGACGTAGATTTTGGAAAGGCGAATACCGCCAAGATAAAATAGCGGCTTATCAAACTCTCTATGAGTGTCTGCTTACTGTTGCGAAATTAGCTGCTCCTGTAGCGCCCTTTTATACTGATAAGCTTTATCAGGATTTAATCCAAAATACGCAAACTGAAGGGTTTGATTCCATTCACCTTTCAGATTTCCCATTGGCCAGCAAAGCGGCGATTGATCCCATATTAGAAAACCGAATCAACAAGGCCAGAAACATCACTTCTTTGGCGTTGTCATTAAGAAAAAAGGAGCAAATCAAAGTACGTCAACCGCTTGAAACTTTAATGGTGGCAATAAATAGTCCTGAAGAAAAAATAGAAATCGAATCAATTCAGGAACAACTTGCTGCAGAAATCAACGTAAAAGATGTGAAATTACTAGATGACAATAGTGATCTTCTGGTAAAAGAAATAAAACCAAACTTTAAGACATTAGGCCCTCGTTTTGGAAAAGAAATGGGAAGCATCGCAGGAAAAATAAAAAGCTTAACCAGTGAAGAAATTAAAACATTAGAGCAAGAAGGTAGATTGTCTCTATTTGTTAATGAAAAAAATATTATCTTGAACATTAGTGACGTTGAAATTTCATCGAAAGATATTGAAGGTTGGCTGGTCGCTCACGGCAACGGATTGACCGTTGCGCTGGATATCTCTTTAACCGAAACCCTCCTTGATGAAGGGATTGCTAGAGAACTCGTGAACCGAATACAAAACATTCGTAAAGACTCTGGTTTCGCCGTTACTGATAAAATAAACATTTCATTTTCAGCTGATAAACGCTTAAAGGAGAAAATAATTAATCATCGGGATTACATCCTTTCCGAAACACTAGGAGAAAACATCAACTTTCAAGAAAGTTTAGATTCTGAAAATGAAGTGGTTTTCGAAAACATGAAAACTTTAATAACCATTAAAAAGATTTAAAATGGCATCAGATAAGAAAATTCGTTATTCTGACAAAGAATTAAGCGAATTCAAAAAGCTAATAAAAAATAAAATTATAAAAGCCAAAGTGGATCATGAATTGCTTAAAAGCGCATACATGAACAATGGAAACAATGGCACAGAGGACACTTCGCCTACCTTTAAAGCTTTCGAAGAAGGCTCAGAAACCATGTCAAAAGAAGCCAATACGCAACTCGCAATTAGACAGGAAAAATTTATTCGTGATTTAAACAATGCTTTAATCCGTATTGAAAATAAAACTTATGGTATTTGTCGTGTTACTGGTAAATTGATTAATATGCAACGGCTGTTCTTGGTTCCACACGCAACCTTAAGTATTGAGGCGAAGAACATGCAAAAATAACTTTGCAAAGGACACTAAGTATATTCGTTTTTTTGATAAGTTTTACACTTGGAGCTCAAAAAATTGTACAAAAAACTTGGCTTGATCCTAACATAACCGACCTGGTTGTAATTCTCCCTTGGGCCTCAAATGTAATATTTACCGGGGCGGATCACTTTTCAGGGATTCAAATGAAATACCGGTCGGATGGAGAATACCAAAACCTTACCGTTTTAACTTCTAAAGTAGTTGGTAGGACGGTTTATATTGGTGAAAGCACTACCCCAAACACTCCCGACTTAAACGACAAGCTGAGTGCTCATAAGTTTATTTCCACTAGCATAGAACTGATGTTTTCATCAAATATTTCTTTTAATTTAATAAGCAATGATGCAAAAGTCAACGGAAAAGGCACAATGAAAAACATAAACTTAAAGCTTAAAAGTGGTTATTGCGAGCTTTCGAAATGGGACGCTCCAGGTAGTATCACTACTCAGAATGCAACCGTAAATATAATTTCTGAAAAGACAGTCGTTAGTGGGGAAAGTAAAAACGGAATAGTTGTTTTACCCGAGTCAGACAATGACTTGCTTCCGTTTCTGAAGATAAATAGTCTTAATGGAGATATCACACATCAAAAGAAATTATAATTTTCTATTTTTGTCATCAAAAATATAACCGTTGAAACTACAACTTAAAAATATAAATTTATTTACATCCGCGATTATAATAATCTTATTATTGTTTATAGATCAAGGTTCAAAAATATTTATCAAGCTAAACTACCCTTTAACCCATTATGGTTCTGATGCCATTATAGATTGGGGATTTTTTAAACTCCTATTTGTCGAAAATAAAGGAATGGCAATGGGTGCAAAGCTGAACGATATAATTCCTTTCCTAACGGAAAGAACTGCCAAACTTTTCTTAACTATTTTTAGGCTCTTTGCTATTTTTGGGATAGGTTACTGGCTTCAAGAAACATTAAAAAAAGATATTTCTAATCTTTTTAAGTGGGCTTTGTGTTTAATTTTTGCTGGTGCTATTGGAAATATTATTGATTCTCTTTTTTATGGTGTTTTATTTTCTCACAGCTACGGTCAAGTGGCTGGTTTTCTTTCTGAAGGCGGAGGATATGCCCCTTTCTTAGAGGGTCATGTGGTTGACATGATGCAATTCCCCTTGGTAAGCTGGAATTGGCCAGAATGGGTTCCCTTAATTGGAGGAGAACATTACACTTTTTTCCAGTATGTTTTCAATGTCGCAGACACTGCCATCAGCACGGGAGTAGGGATTTTGATTGTTTTCAACAAAAAAATTTATGTAGAGAAAGTTAAAACGAAAACACCTGATTTGGAGTAACAACAAAGTCCATTGCAATATCGTTTTCATCAATATCTTCAATTTTATCAATCGGCTCAAAAAAAGAAATCCCCACTTTGATGGTTTCTTTTTGACAGTCCGCCAGAAAGCGATCATAATAGCCTTTTCCATAGCCAACGCGATGACCTTGCTTATCAAAAACGAGAAGTGGAAGAAAAACTACATCAATTTCTAAGGGATTTATCTTAATCCCTGATACAGGCTCCGGAATTCCATAATCATTCTCTTTGAGTAAGGTCTGATCACTTAAGAGATAATGTTCAAGCTTTGATTCATTGAGTATTTTAGACACCACAATTTGCTTGTCTTTCCCCTGAAGGACAGAGAGCAAAAAAGAGGTGTTAACTTCATTTTTCTTTTCGGAAGACAAAAATAGGTGATAAAGCGACTTTGTCCAAAGATCAACCGCCAAGCAATGATTGGCAATCGAAATGCTATTCTCCAAGACCTCCTCTGTTGAGAGTTTCCCTCGCAGATCTCTATATTTTTTTCTTAATTCGTCTTTGTGAAATGTCAAAGTGATTGTCTTTAGAACTTAAAATTAAATTTTCTTTTAAGCATACTTTAAATATTTATGTTTTTTTTTGACCCTAAAGAAAATAGTATCTTCGTTATATGGAAAATTCGCCCATTGCTATTCAGCTAAAAACACTCCCTCCCAATCCAGGAGTTTACCAATTTTATGATGAAAATGATACGGTGATTTATGTTGGTAAAGCTAAAAACCTTAAAAAGCGAGTCAGTTCCTATTTTAACAAAACTCACGACAATAATCGCACTCGACTGCTTGTTAAAAAAATTGTTCGGCACGAGCACATTATTGTTCCCACAGAAGTTGATGCGCTTTTACTGGAAAATAACCTCATAAAAAAATACCAGCCCAAGTACAATGTTTTACTTAAAGATGACAAAACGTATCCGTGGATTTGTATTAAAAAAGAACGGTTCCCAAGGGTGTTCAGTACCCGAAAAGTAATTAACGATGGATCGAATTATTTTGGCCCTTTCACTAACAAAAAAACTATTTATACCCTTTTGGATCTTATTCGAGGATTGTACCCCTTGAGAACTTGTAATTACGACCTTTCTGAAGAAAAAATTAGTAATCAGAAATATAAGATATGTCTAGAATATCACCTTGGAAATTGTCTGGGTCCCTGTGAACAAAAAATAGACGAGGAATTATACAATCAGAATATCGTAGCCATAAAAAATATTGTTAAAGGAAATTTCAAAAGCTCTCTGGATCAATTTCAATTGCAAATGGAAAACTATGCAAAGGAGATGGAATTTGAAAAAGCTCAAGAAATAAAAGAAAAACTTGCGTCCTTAGAAAACTACCAGTCAAAATCAACCATCGTAAATCCCAAAATCAGTAATGTTGATGTTTTTACTATCGTTTCGGATGAAAGTTATGGTTATGTCAACTTTCTTCAAATATCCTATGGATCCATCACCCGATCCCATACGTTAGAAGTAAAAAAGAAATTAGACGAAAGTGACTTCGATTTATTAAGCCTGGCGATAATCGACATCAGGCAGCGATTTAATTCGCAGTCAGAAGAAGTCTATTTGCCTTTTCAAATCAACTTGGGGGAGAAAATAAAAGTAAGTATTCCGATGCTAGGGGACAAAAAGAAATTGGTAGAACTCTCGCTTCGGAATGCAAAATTCTATCGAATGGATCGCTTCAAGCAAATGAAAATTGTTGACCCTGATAGACACACAAAAAGATTAATGAGCCAAATTAAAGTCGATTTACGACTTTCCGGCGAGCCCTATCACATTGAATGTTTTGACAACTCCAACATTCAAGGGACTAATCCTGTTGCTGCATGTGTTGTTTTTAAAAATGGGAAAGCTAGTAAAAAAGATTACCGTCACTTTAAGATAAAAACGGTGGTCGGAGCAGATGACTTTGCTTCTATGGAAGAGGTCGTTTTTAGGCGGTATAAACGGCTTAAGAACGAGGGGGGGTCACTTCCGCAACTAGTTGTAATTGATGGTG
Organism: uncultured Flavobacteriaceae bacterium; assembly: GCA_949372605.1. GTDB lineage: Bacteria > Bacteroidota > Bacteroidia > Flavobacteriales > Flavobacteriaceae > UBA8316. The sequence goes on along the minus strand of CASIAE010000012.1, from coordinate 1,348 downwards.
GCAAGGGGCAGCTTTCGTCGGCTGTGAAAAGTTTGGATTTACTGGGACTGAGGGGTGAAATTGCCATTATCGGAATCGCCAAAAGATTAGAAGAAATTTATTTTCCTGAGGATCCTATTCCATTGTATTTAGACAAAAAGTCTGAAACCTTAAAAATCATTCAACAACTGAGGAACGAAGCGCATCGTTTTGGAATCACTTTGCACAGAAACCTCAGAAGTAAGGGGTCATTAAATTCTCAATTGGATGAAATCAAAGGCATCGGACCAAAAACCAAAGAGTTGCTTTTAAGAGAATTTAAGTCTTTGAAAAGAGTCAAAGCCGCTTCACAAAAAGAGCTAATTGATGCATTAGGAAAAGCAAAAGGAGCACAATTATTTCTTAAATTAGAAGAGATGTCAAAGTAAAATTGACTTTATTTTAAATATTAAATAGAAGCTTCATTTAAATCATTTAATTATTTTTACAAAATAATGGAGTTTAAAAAAATTATAGCTTTTGTTTTTCTGTTTTTATGTTTCTCCTTTATTCTAAAAGGACAAGAAATTGATGTGTCGAATCATGTTGAAAAAATTGTACCCTTTAAAGCTGGCGAATGGTTTGGATTTAGGATACATTACGGTATTTTTAATGCCAGCTATGCCACATTAAGTCTTACTCAAGACACTATAAATGGAATTCCAGTTATTCACGCTAAAGGATATGGGAAAACAACTGGTCTTGCGAGATGGTTATTTAAGGTTGAAGACCATTATGAGAGTTTTTTTGACGAGAAAAAAATCATTCCCTATCATTTTGTTCGTGACATTTATGAAGGAGGCTACACCAAAGATTTAGAAATTGATTTTGATCACATACAACAACTGGCTCATGTAAACAATAAAAAAAACCAAAAGAGAGAAGCTTTCAGGATTGAAAAAAACACTCAGGACATACTTTCTGCTTTTTATTACTTAAGAACATTCTATCCTGAAAGGAACATGATGGTTGGAGATGATTTTGAAATTAACATGTTTTTTGATAATGAAAATTATCATTTCAAGTTAAAGTTTTTAGGAAAAGAAAGGCTTTCCACAAAATTCGGAAAAATAAAATGTGTGAAGTTTAGACCTGTTGTGCAATCAGGTCGGGTGTTTAAGGAGCAAGAAAGCGTAACACTTTGGGTGTCTGATGACAAAAACAGAATCCCGCTCAAAGTAAAAGCGGATTTGGCAATTGGCTCATTAGAAATTGATCTTGAAAATTTTAAAAATGTAAAGTTTCCTTTTAATGTACTGATTAATTAATTTTACGATGGACCGTTTATTAACAACTGAATAACTTTATGAGGTGTAAATTGTTATTACGT
>CASIAE010000011.1 GCA_949372605.1 uncultured Flavobacteriaceae bacterium | reverse complement strand
AGTATAGCTGTTGGGGCCAAAATAGGTAATAACATAGCAATCGTGGCCAAGTTTGATGTAATTTCAGTAAGAAAGTTGACAGCAGCCACGACCACTAGTAAAATAATAATAACAGAGGATCCATTGAGCTGAACCATACTTTCGGCAATCCACGTCGCTAAATCGCTTTCCTGAAAACCTGCAGCTATAGCCAATCCGCCCCCAAAAAGCAGCAATATACCCCAAGGCAATTTAACTGCATCTTCCCAAAACATAATTTTTTGATCTCTGTCAGGCCCAGCGTTAATTAAGAACAAACATATGCCAGCAATCAAAGCGATGATTGAGTCATCGAGATTAGGTAAAAACAAATTCAAAAGAAATGTTCTTGAAATCCACGCCAATCCAGTTAAAATAAAAACAATTAAAACGATTTTTTCTTCATAACCTATTTTACCCAATGCTTTCAGCTGTCTGTTGATCTCTGCTTGACCTTCTTCAAAGTTAGTTTGAGGAAACTTAAAGGCCACACGTGTCAAATAAATCCAAGAAATCGTCAATAAAATAATAGAAATGGGAAGCCCAAAAATTATCCATTGTAAAAAACTGATTTCTATATCATATAATTCATGAACAATTCCCGCAAAGACTAAGTTTGGGGGGGTTCCTATTAAGGTGGCTATCCCCCCGATGGAAGCACTATAGGCAATTGAAAGCATTAAGGCTTTTCCAAAAATGGTATTCTCACCTTGCGAAGTACTTTTTAAATCTTTCATTTGCTTAATGATAGCAATCCCAATAGGGAGCATCATCACTGCCGTAGCAGTATTGGAAATCCACATAGACAAAAAGGAGGTAGCAATCATAAAACCTAAAATGATCTTTCTAACATCTGTACCAATTAACTTGATGATATTAAGGGCTATTCGCTTATGTAAATTCCACTTTTCAATGGCCAGTGCTAGAATAAACCCTCCCAAATAGAGAAAAATATAACGATGACCAAAAGAAGAGGAAGTGTCTTCAAGTGTCAACGCTCCTGAAAGAGGAAATAGTATAATGGGTAGCAGTGATGTTACAGCGATAGGAATGGCTTCTGTTGTCCACCAAATAGCAATCCAAAGGGTAGAGGCTAAAACAGCATTTCCTTGGTCGGACAACCCTTCAAAGTTAAATAGGTAGCGGGTCAGCAAGAATAATATTGGGCCGAGAATCAACCCTATTTTTTTTGAGTTCAATTGTATATTTTTTTAGAGTAAAACATTAATTTTCTGATAATTGGATCAAGTATGATCTAAATTCATTTGAAGTGTAAATGGCGCTTCCTTGGTGGGAAACTCCCTCTACGATTACTTTTTTATGGTTGTGAGTACTGAATTTTAAATTCATGTATTGAAACATATTTTCTCCCCTTATGTATCGAGAGGAACCTGATAATACTGCATTACAATCTCTTGTATTCAAACTACTGTCTGAACCTTCCCCATCTCCCAAGAGGTAAGTAATACTTCGGTTTACAAAACGTTGATCAAATTCTTCTTTGGTGAGTATGTTTACATAATCGGGAACTCCTTCAAATCCAAAAGGCCAAACCGAAAGTTCACTGCAGGTGGAGGGCTCAAAAAGCTCATTTGTTTGTTCCTGAATTCGCTCCGTGGTTGGGTAATAAAAATATTGGCTTTCACTCACGATGTATTCAAACTGAATGTCTACATAAGCAGTTTCGGAGCGATTGGCTGCAGCATAAGTATGCAAAAACCTACCTCCAGAAGATTGACCCGTTATGATGATTTTTTTTAACGCAGGGAAAATATTCTTATCTGCTAACTGACTTACCAGAAAATCCAATACCTCAAAAGAACTGATAGGAAAATTACTTCCTGATGGTTTCCCATCTCTATAGTCATATCCCTCCCAGTACAAATCCTTTAATGTCATAGGTATTTTTTTAAAATGGGGTGCTACCAAAACAGTGTTTTCTGAATAGTCTAAATACTCTAAGGTTGTGGTCATGTAACGAAAATAGTCGTCAGGGTTAAAAGAGGCACCATGAATAACAATAATTGCTTTGTCAAGGTTTTCCCATCTTGCTTTTTCTTCAAAAATGGGATAATTGGCATAAAAATCAAAATTTCCTTCACCTTGATCATTTGAAATCAGTTGGCTTTGGCCACAATTTACAATGGTCAAACAAGGAGATTTGGAGGTAATGATTTCATCCCTCTGGGTGGTGAATGATAAATCAATGGGATTCGATATGTTTTCTCCTAATTCACCAATATTTCCCTGAATTTTTAATTGATAAGTACCATCATAATCAAGACTGAAAACTACTTCAACCAAAGTGGTGTTGTTTTGATAGTTGAACGACTCGATGGTCGACGAAAAGGATGAATTTATTTTTAATGCTTTTTGAAAGGAATCTCTATTGATACCCTTCGAAAAAACAATTGTTAAAGTGGGCTTGATATCTATATCGGACATTCCAGACGAAAGTTTAACTCCATCAACCTGAATTGAAAGGATGTCAATTGGGTCAATTTTTGAACCATTAGAATCTTTTGAACAGGCTAATAAAAGAAAAAAAAGAAGATTAAAAGGGGTAAGTAAAAAACTCACTTTATTTGTAGTTTTTGTTTGTAAAAGGATATTCAATCCATGTTTTAGGAGCACATTATTTATCTTTCCAAAAGGGTATTGTTCTAAACTATCGGCTTAAAAGGAATCAATTCAATCGTGTTTTAAAGTCGTAATCATCAACTACGTTTTGTAATAAATCAGCATCAGATTGATTTAATAATAACAAATAGAGTACTTGGCCATTTTCATCAAACTTCGTTATACGTTTGTTAAAATCTAAAGTTTTTTCACCAGTGAAATATTTAAAAAAAGCAAGTCCGTTTAGGTAAGTACCAAGATTAGACGGATGCTTATGATCTGAATAAAGATCTAAAATAGGATCCCGACTAAGGGCCCTTTCAAAAAGTGAACCACACGGAACAAGATCTACATCCAACCGCTCAGCCATATCATTATATACTTTAGAAATAGATTCAAGCATTTGAGGATTATCCCTATATGCCCAGGTCACCATAAATAACGGTTTGGCACCTTTACTTCTTATCAGATCAACAATTTTCTCGCTGATTTCAAAAAAAGAATTAACATTATCCGTAGCAGCTAAACTATGATGATTTAAAACAACATAATCGTAGGCTTCTTTATTTAGCATTTCAATGGTTCGAGAACCCTTCTCTTGGTTGAGATGGTGAGATAAATTAGAACCTCCCACCAACGAGTGATAACTGTCAATATAAATTGTTTTACTATTATTTGACATGGCCTTCACCACTTGTGGGAGGTTGTAATAATAGGTGAAGCTATTTCCAACAAAAAGTACTTTTAGAGTATCTTTTTCGACCTGTGCATTTACATTTATTGAAAATGTAAATAAAAATATTATTGAAAATAGTTTCTCCATCAGTTTCCCTATTTATTAACTTCAGTTCTATCATAAAATCCCGGTACGGTTGTCGGGAAGTTAGAGTTAGAATCAAGCTCTGCAGCTGATCCCATGAATCTTTGAGGCAAGGATGATCCAGTACTAGGTATAACCGGGACTCTGGCAGCAGTCTCATCTTGAGTTCTTCTTAAATCATTAAAGACCTCTATTTGACCAAATAATGAGATATAACGTTCTTCTAAGATTTCTCTAAGTAAAGCATTATTATTTGAAATTCCATCGGAATTTTCAATTCCGCCACTTTCAAAATCACTAGCTAAAAATGCATCATACTTAACATTAGACATATTGGGGTTGGACATGTAACCACCTGATGCCATGAAGTTTCTAAATTCATTCAAATGGGTTAAACCATTATTGAAGCTCGATCTCGCACCAGCTTCTGCTAAAATTAAATGATTTTCCGCAAAAGTTACTATTTTACCTGGAGCATCTATTTGAGCGAAACCGTCCTTGCTACAATTTGGCTGGATTCCAAGGGATGTATTTTGCAACAAATAATTATATCTGGCTGTTTCATCAGTTTTTGAGTGTCCACGGTAATTAGCTGGAATTGGATTTGTAGAATTATCAGGATCAATTAAGCTAGCAAAAAAGTCTGAAGTTACCAAGTCATTTTTCCTAGATGCTAAGGCAAAAAACTGATAATTCAAATTAGCATCCGCAGTAGCTGTTCCGTGTGGAGTCATCAAACTATTAGCATAAGAACTTATTCCACTTTGGGCAGCTGTGTAAGCTAAGGAATAGTTCTTTGTGTGCATATAATAACGGGCTTTAAGAGTATTTGCTACTTGAATCCAGGAACTAGGATTACCATCAAAGTGGATATCCGATCCAGCGGGTGGTCTTCCAATTCCTTTGGACAAATTTGTTATAGCTTGATCAAGTAAAGCTTGAACTTTTCCATACACAGCGGACTGTGTTTCAAATTCTGGATTTTCAAATTCTAAACTACCCCCTTGATCAAAAGGAATATCACCATACAAAGATGCAGCTGTGCCCAAAGCTATAGCTTGAATAACTTGAGTAATTCCAAGTGTAATCCCTTCTCTTCCCTCATCAATCAGAGATTTTTTTGCTATTAGAATATTTCTTAAAACTGATCTATATGTGAGGCTCCATGTGGTTTGAAAACTTGCAGTAGTCACGAGATGAGCCGTATAAGTTAGATGCTGGCGATCTAATCCCGTCCCTTGTCCAGCTAAAATACCCGCTCGTCTTGCCGGAGCTCCAGTATGAATAAGTGTATTTGCAACTTCTGCAGCAGTAAGCGTATACTGAAAGGGAGCGGATGTAGGATTATTAGGGTTCTGATTTAAATCCTCAACTATCTTCTCACAACCAAAAGTAATTAGGGAAATAAGACTAATTATGAATAATTTTTTCATGATTTCTTAAGTGTTTTTAATTAAAAAGTTAATGTTAGAGAAAAGACATAGGATTTTGTGCCCGGATTGTTAAAATAATCAATCCCTCGAGAAGAGCTAACACCTGATACATTCGTATCAGGGTCTGTTCCTTCAAAATCTGTCCACAATAGTAGATTCCTTCCTGTGGCAGTTATAAGGGCATTTTGAATTCCTATTGATTTTGTAAACTCATTATTTAAGTTATAGCTTAATGAAAGCTCTCTTAATCGTGTCCAAGATCCATCCTCAACATATATGTCATCAATTCCTCCACCAAAATAACCTCCAAGGCCAATATACCATTCTTCATTAACTGCGACTGGTCCGTCTCCAAAGTCTTTTATTTCTCCACGAAAAGTGGTTCCAGAGGTGATAGTATTTCCCTTAAAAGTCTTCAAATCTTGTGTAGCAGTTACTTCATTTACTTGAGACCCCCATCGACCAAAATCTGATAATACTGATTTAGTACCTCCAAAAATATCTCCTCCCTGGCTTGTCTCTAATAAAACAGATAAAGAAAAGTTTTTGTATGAAACAGATCCAATAGCTGATCCTTGCCAATCTGGGTTGGGGTCACCAATCATCCCCTGAATAGGATTTTTTCTGGGGAAACCATTTGCATCTGTTTCTATTTTACCGCTAGCATCTCTTAAAGTTTTATCTCCCCATAAAATTCCATGCTGCTGCCCCAACATTGCTCTATTATGCACACCACCCAAACCGGTAGCGAGTCGAATAGATTCAACCCCCTCTAAAAGATCAGTTACTTCGTTTTTATTTTTTGAATACAATAGACTCATATTTACATTCCAATTTGAGTCTCTATAAATATTTGATCCTAATTCTAACTCTACTCCATCATTTTTCATACTGGCCGCATTACCATAAAGTTGAGTATAACCTCTTGTGGGCGCTAAGGGAAAATTAATTAATATATCTGAAATCTTATTTGAGTAATAAGTAGCACTAAATTTTAATTTGTCATCTAAAAATCGAAGATCTGTACCGATTTCAAATTCCTTTTTCCTTTCGGGTTTGAGTGACGGATTTCCTAAAGAGTTGTCTGGGGTAAAACCTCCGCCTCCAAAAAGGCCTGTTGAGAGTGATCCTCCAAGTGAATCACCGTAATTAGGAGAGACATACTCTGCAAATGTATTATAACGAGTAGGCTGAACTCCAACCTCAGCATATGAGAATCTCAACTTTCCGAATGAAAGTAGTTCTTCAGGAAGAATATTGAGTTGACTAAATTGCCATGCCACAGAGGCAGATGGAAAATAGAAGGGTTTATTAGAGTTTAGGCCGAATGTCGAAGCCCATTCTGATCTCATTGTTGCATTAATAAATAGCTGTCCATAGGCTGAAAAATTTGCAGAGGTGTAACCAGCTACAGTTCTTTCGTTTCCAAAAGTTGATCTGACGGATCTGTTTTCAGGCGATGCATTGTCCACATCTAATATGTCATCTCCAGTATCGGTATATAGAATAAAATTATTAATCGTATTTCCTTCAACAACTGTTTCCTTTTGATTAAAATTAAATCCCACTAAAATATCTCCGCTAAAATCCTCATTAAAGGTTTTGCTTGCTTTTGCAATAAAATCAGCATTGATAATACTATTGGTGGCAAAATCTTTTATTTGTGTCCCATTCACAAAAGCAGAGGCAGAACCTGGTGAATAGAATTGATGACCTCTTTCTAAAAACCTGTCTACTCCAGCTCGTGCAATTAATTCAAGCCACTCTAAAGGCTTAACGTTTAAGTTTACACTTGCTATAAAACGGTCAACCGTTGATTGATTTTCCTGCTCATTAATAGTCCATAAAGGATTATTATAAACAGCACTCCAGCTATCTGCCATTGGACGCCTGTATGTTCTTTGCCTTCCAGTTATTGGGGCAGCGGTTCCTGACGAGTAATAGTCTCCTTTGTATCCCGAGATATCAAAATCAGCAGGCGTTCTCAGTAAACCCAGGTATAACCCATTGTTACTTACACCACGACGAATCCTGTTTGAACCAGTTTTCATATACTTAAAAGATGCATCTAACATTGACTTTTCACTCAGTTTATGTTTGGCCTTGACAGATACAGTGCTCCTTCTGTAATCTGAATTTTTAACAATTCCCTCTTGATTAAAGTCACTAAAACTAAAATAAATGGAACTAATTTTATTTCCAGCTGATATACTTACATTGTTTTCAAGAAAATGACCATTCTGAAAAACTTTATCAAAATTACTTTCATCGTAAAGCTGTGTTGAGTTTTTAGTGACTATGGGATAATGAGTCACTCCGTCTTGGTCTATAAAATATTTTCCCGAGGTGTCAACTGCATCAGCTGCTCCAGATCGTAATGAAATTTTATCTCCCCAAGCGCGTCTGTCCGTTCTTTTAAAAACACCTCCAGAACCTCTTCCGTATGTATCCTGAAGAGGATATTTGACGTTAATTACATCAGAAGAATAAGTTGTAGTAACATTAACTCTCATTTTTTGATTGAACTTTCCACTTTTTGTAGTTATCTGCAGAACTCCTCCAATGGCTTGTGTACCCCAAAGTGCAGCAGCAGATGCACCTTTTAGGACTGAAATGCTTTCAATGTCATTTGGATTTAAGTCATTTAGTCTTGATTGCTGTGCAAAATCATAGCTATCTCCTCTGACATCGTTACTCATTGGGATACCATCTATAACAATAAGTGGTTGAGAGTCTCTTTGAATTGACGACATACCCCTAACTTGGATATAAGCTCCATCACCAGGGTCACCTGAATTCCTTGAAATCCTCACACCAGCAGTTTTACCAGACAAAGAATTAATAAGTGATGTTTCTTTGGCTTCAGTAATGGTCTCATTGGATACCACAGAAGTGGCAAAACCAAGTTTGTCAGAAGACACTTCAAATCCCAATGCAGTAACTACAACTTCATCAAGTCTTTCCAAACTCTCCGCTAAAGATACATTTATGGTACTATTGCTTCCAACAGCTATGTTTTGTCCTACAAAACCAATGTAGGTAATGCCCAATATAGCATTATCATCTAAAACCTCAATAGAAAAATTACCGTCGAAATCAGATACTTTTCCATTATTTGTTCCCTGCTCGATAACGGTTACACCGATCAAAGGATTGCCGTTTTGATCTTTTATAGTTCCTTGTATTGTTTTTTGTGCATACCCAATTCCGGAAAACAAAAGAAAAAACATGAGAAATTTTGCAATTAACTTAGTCTTTTTCATTGTAAAATAATTTTTTTTGTTAAGTATTTTAATATTTATCGTTGTAAATCTATATATTGTAGTTAACAAAGTATTAGTCGGAAAACATTATTAAAAGACTTTTTACACCTTTTTACACCTTTTTATACACGAAGTTTGAAAAATAATATTGAACAATTTATCAGTCTTTTAGAAAAAAAGTATGGTCCATGGGCTCGTGCAAAGGCCCTTTTTGGCAGCACTGCTTATGGGAAAATAGCAAAGGCGTTAAGCATAAGCAGTAGTCAATTTTCAAAACTATTATACGGTACAGCTACAGAAGGAATGTATGATCGAACAAAGGAAAACATTATTCGACTCATTGAAAGAGAATCCATTGAAAAAGCATACAAAAAACTTAAAAGGAATAAAAATCAAACAGAAAAGAAAAATCGAATAAAAATTTATTCACTATCCTTGATGTTTTCTCTTGTAGTAGTTGTGGGTTTGATTTTATTTCTAAATAATAATGAGACTGCTGAATATAGTTTTACCGACGGTAGTCATCCTCTTGAGAGCTATTTCTATCCTTCCTCTACCAAATTTTTCGACTCTCCGTTTGTCAGCAGTTCTGATGTTTTAGAAAATTGTCCTTGCGTAGGGTTTGAAGGGAAATGGATTTTATCTAAGTCATTCAAATTACCTTTGCCGGGAAGTAAAAGGCCCGGACTTTATTACGTTGGAAAATCTTCTGATTTAATTTTGAGATGTTCAGCACTTTTTGATGATTTTATTGGCAAAGGAAGTTCAATGATGGGATACGAGCATATAAAAAGTGAAATTTGGATTGATTTAAATCAAGAACCTCTAGTTCCTAAATACTTCAATCCCAACTTAAAGATCTTTAATGATAGTTTTGATCAATTAAGCTTCATTGATAATAGTAGATTTGTCAAGGTTGCTGACCTTATAGCTTTTATTGTAAACACTTTTGAAATAAAAGGAGATAGTATCATTAGAAATGCCGAGCTTACTGGAAGAAGAACGATAGAAATAAATAAAGACATTGCTAAAAAGTACGGTATAGATCTTAGATATCTTACCAAAAATGTATTGGGAGCCTTGATAAAAACACAATGTGAAAAATCCTTTAATCCTTATTGTAATCCAAATGAATTGAAAAACGGAAGTTCGATTACTTTTAATTGTGTATATTCTATTGGAGACGAAAATCAAGTAATTAAAGGAGGATACCCTTATTCAAAGTCATTTGTTCTAAAAAATCAAGAATTTTCTGATTATATTGGATGTGAGTGTCACTAATATTTTGACTCATCCAATTGATTTTGTACCGGGGTCATCCCAAATAAACGTTAACAGACCGGTGAGGGGGACTTGCCCTTAATACAGGCATATTATCTTGAGTGAGTTCAGGTATTTCTAGTTTTCTCAAAATGAATCAAACTGAGGTTTATAGCTGACTTTTGTAAGCCCAAGAATTTCATCAGTCATATGTCTCTAAACCACCTATTTTACTAGGGATAGCTGGGTTCTAATTACCTACTTTTATTTGGGGGTTAAAACCTAAAACTCTCACCCCACCCCTTCAAAATAAATCTATTTTTCTTTTGGGGATGTGTTTGTGAAATGGGTATATAACCAAATCCATCTAGGGTTTTTTTATGCAAAAACGTGACTTATGTCACTTTTTAAATTGTTTAATAATTATAATTTAGTGTTAATATCATAAATCAATTCAAAATAAAATGAAAAATGTTTTTTTAATTAGTTTTTTTATATTGTTAAATTCCTGTTCCTCAAAAGGCGAGGAACCCGTCTTAGAAACTGAATCACCAGTAGAGGAAGTCCCTTTTATTGAAAGTGATTCAACAACAGATAGTCAATCATCATCATCTAGTGTTGAATCTTTTAAAATCAAACAGAGCTGGTCTCAGAAACCAGATGGATATGAAAGAAATGTTTTTTATAAATACCCAGAAAATGGCAATGATAATAACCCTGTGGCAATAGTTTTACATGGGGCCGGAGGAACTCCTCAAATTGAATTAGATGAGAATAATTATCTTATCAACCATATATTAGTTGCGCCTGAAGGATACGATCGAGGTTGGAATATAGCCAAAGAAGATACTAAAGCTCCAGATCTTGATTTTATAAAAAAAATTATATTACATCTAAAAACATTTGAAAAAATTGACACAGACAATATTTCAATTATTGGCCATTCAAATGGAGCAGCTTTAGTAAATCAGCTGCTGATTGAGCTTGAATCAGAAAGCTTTAAAAAAGCAGTTTATAAATTTTGTCAATTAAATGCATTTCAATATCGAGAGGGATCATTTTGGGCCAGATCAAATATAGATTCTGAAGTGCATGATTTAGAAGTATTACCAGCATCCAACAATAGGAAAATTTTATCCTTTGCAGGTACAGAAGACGAAGCTTGCATATATTATGGAGGTGAAGGTGTAAATAAGTATAATTTTGTGAATGCTGAACTAGCAGCATTTGTTTGGGCCAAAGCGTTTGGTTATGAAGGTGTTCAGATAGAAAACCCTATTGAAGAAGCTGCTCCACTTGAAAACTTTTATAGATTTTCTTACTTGGATGGTAAAGTTATACACTATAAACTTCAGGGAGCTGGTCATGGTTGGGAACAAGACTATAAATGGAACGATGATGGAAAAAGACTTGGCGAAACCATCATTAAAAACTTTATTGAAAACTAAGTATTTTGATGTCTTAGATCAATCATAATGAAATATTAACCATAAATAAATTTAAAATGAAAAATTCACTTTCTTTCTCTATTATTTTATTTATAACTATTGTATTTATTTACAGCTGTTCAACACAAGAAGACAACAATTCTGTCCAAGCTGCACCAGCATCTCTTACACCTGCAGAAATAAATACAACAGATGTAATTAATGACACAAAAATATTTAACTATGATGTCAATAAAAATTATTCGGAACAAATTGTTGATTTTTATCCTAATGCTTTTTTTGCATCAGATTTATCAGTAAACGTAATTAACGGAATAAACCTTGCACTTAAAACTGCTGCTGACGAATTTGGGAAATATGGTCCTGTAGAGTATTGGGTTTTTGGAACAGATAAGCAAGCTGCATTGGATTTAATAAATAAGTTTTGTGAAAGAAGGGAAACTTTGAACCAATGGACTATGACAGAATGTTTAAGAAGAGAAACAGATGAGTCATTAGATTATTCAATGATATCCTATCAAAAAGTTGGTGAAAATGTAATATTAAATAATAAACCTAGCGGAAGTGCTGCACACAACGGAGGTTCTGAATGGGGAATACATAATATGGCTCATTCTTATCCATTTGGATTTGATAATATTTTTGAAGTAGATCCCCCACAAAATGATTTTAAAACTGTTTTACACGAATACTTTCACGTTGTTCAAAAGGCAAGCGTTTTTAGTCTAGGTCGAGATATAGATGATGACTATTTAAAACCAAATAAGACTATATGGATGATGGAGGGAGGAGCCGAATACATGGCAAATTACACGTTATTCAAACTTTCTAATAATGGAACTTTATCTTTTGAAAAACCTTGGGGTTCGCTAAAACAAAAAATGACACGAAAAATGGAAAATGGTAAAAGGATTTTTCAACAAGATTGTCCAAATAGTCTTTTAAATGAATTTAATCATCAATTTTGTAGAGACCCAGGATACGATTTAGGCTCCTGGGGAGTAGCCTATTTAATTAATAAAGTAAACAATCAAAAGGTACTTCTTGAAACTTTTTATCCCAACCTAAAAAAACTTGGTTTCGAGGGAGCATTTAATTTATCATTTGGATACTCTACATCTGAATTTTATAATGAATTTTATGAATTTCTTCAACTCCCAATTGAACAACAATTAGAAATTATTCCGAATTTTTAAAGATAAATTATATTTAGAGTTTATTTACCAAATCAATTAAAATGAAGCATATTTCATATTCTTTTTTTATTATTTCACTACTAACCGTAGTATTTGTTTTCGGTTGCTCAACTGAAGAATAGGGTCTACTTGATTAACCTAACGTTCAAACACCAGAATCTGAAATACAAGAAGTTGAAAAAATATCTTTCAATAACTATTAGGCATTTGAGGTGAAAACCCCAAAAAATCCAACCTAAAACTCTCAATTTAAAACCCCACCCCTTCAAAATAAATCTATGGGGATACGCTGGTAAACGGGTATATAATCTAATCCATCTAGGGGTTTTCTATTCGAAAACGTGACATATGTCACTTTTTAAATGGTTCAATAATCATAATTTTATATATAAATCAAATTTATAGTAATTTGGTTTAGTTATGTTAAACCCTCTGGTGGTTCGGAGGGTTTTTTATACAGAACGTGACATATGTCATTTTTAAATGATACAATAATTATAATTTAGTTTTTAAATCATAAATCAATTTAAAATGAAAAAAATATCAACTCTATTATTAGTAGTTTTTTCAACTTTGGCTTGTACAAACGCTAAACATGCTGAGTATGAAAAAAACACTGAAAAAGCAAAAGCTTACTTTAAGCTTCATGAAACAGAACAAGCAGAGGAGATGTTCACTTATCTTCACGAAGATATGGAATGGCACATGCCTGTTTATGGAATGGGAATGGGTGGAATAAATGAAGTAAAAGCGGCAATTATAGGTTATCAAGCAGAATTTGATAATATGAAATTTACTGCAGATCATTGGTTGCCCGGTGTTGATTCAGAAACAGGTGAGCCTGATGGAAGTACTCGTGTATATGGAACATGGACATCGGTAAATGCTAAAACGGGTATAGAGACAAGTCTAACTAGTTATCACTCTTTTGAGTTTAAAGATAATAAGATCATTAATGGAGGAGATTGGTTTGATTTAGGCGGCATGATGAATAATTCAGGACATAAAAATCTTGTGGTAGCTGAATTTAAAATTTTACCTGGTAAAGAAGAAATTGTTTTTGCCGCTATGGATAATCCAGAAATTGGTCTAAATATTACGAGAAACTATAAAGGCTGTAATTCATTAGTTAGTACGTTTAATAAAGAATCTAATACGCTTTTTGTAATGTCTGAATGGGATTCTTACGAAGAATATGATACTTATTTAAAATGGAGGTATGAAGAGTTTCCCGATTTAGGAGAAGCGATAATCCCGCATTTAAAGGGAGGTATAAAAGGTTTTAAGGCTATTTATCCAAACTCGGATTACAAAATTTATTAGTTATATAACAACCCTCCTAAACGGAAGGTTTTCTTATAAACCACAGGCATATCATCTTGAGTAAGTTCAGGTATTTCTAGTCCTCTTAAATGAGTCAAACTGACTTTTATAAGCCAAAGAATTCTATGAGTCATATATCTCTAAACCCCTTATTTTACTGGGGATAGCTGGGTTCTAATTACCTACTTTTATTTGGGGGTTAAAACCTAAAACTCTCACCCCACCCCTTCAAAATAAATCCACTTTCCTTTTGGGGATGCGCTGGTGAAATGGGTATCTAATCTAATCTCCCAATCCTCAATGGTAAAAGAAGGCTCTAGTAAAGCGACCAAGCTCTTCCACCGGTCGCTTCTTCTATGGATACACATCCTTTTTGTTCTCCAGGAACGGGAGCATAAGCCAAAACAGTTTCGCCAATTACTTCAGAATTTTTAAAGGCAGATACCGCTAAACTTCTCAAACTGTTTATCATAGAATGTGCAGCGGCTTTTTCCGGAACAGCATTTGTTTCACCTTTTTCCTTTGCCTCAGCCCAAGCGTTAAGTGTGTCCCATCGAGATTCTTGTGTTGCTTTGTCGGCTCTTAAGAAACGATTTAATAGCGCGTCTATGTCTTCGTTTGTCAACTCAGAAAATTTTTCCTTACCAGCTCCCTCAAGCGTTAGTTTAGAAACTATAGGTAATGACATTTTAGCGAATTCCTTATCCTCTGGACTTGAAACAAGAGCCATATAACCATCCATGAATTGAGTTAGATTAAGGTCGTTTGCACCGGGTGTATTGTCAGTAGTAGGTAAAATTACATCGATTATTTTGCTAACTAAATCAGCTTGTTGTGATGTGAAAAATTTTGGAGTCCAAACACCTTCTCCTGTCTGACAGCTTTCGAAAAGACTAACAACTGTTGAGCTAAGAGCTACTGCTCCAAACGAAAGTCCAATATTTTTTAATGCGGTTCTTCTTTGCATGATGTAATCTTTTAAAGGTTCATTTTTTTTAATTCTCTTACAGCAAAATCTACTGCTCTTGCGGTCAATGCCATATAAGTAAGCGAAGGATTTACATTTCCTGCAGAGGTCATTGCTGCACCATCGGTAACAAATACATTGGGCACTTCATGCAATTGGTTGTTACCATTAAGAACCGAAGTTTTAGGATCACGTCCCATTCGAGCAGTTCCCATTTCATGAATTCCTAGACCTAAATGATATTCGTTATCGTATCCCGAAACATTTTTAAATCCAGCATTGTCTAGCATTTCCATTGCTTGAATTTGCATGTCCTTTCGCATATTGAGTTCGTTTTCACGAATTGTTGCATCAAAAGTAACGGTCGGTAAGCCCCATTGATCTAGTTTGTCATAGTCAAGAGTCATTTTGTTTTCATGATAAGGTAACACCTCACCAAAGCCATTCAGACCGATGGTCCATCCACCTGGGTTCAGAATTGATTCTTTGAACTCAGGCCCATAGGCCATTTCTTTTACGTTCTCTGTCCATGACCCTCGACTTCCTCCACCTTGGTATCCGTAACCTCTCAAAAAGTCTTTTTGATTGGTGCCACCCCCTAGATTACTAAACCGCGGTATAAATATACCATTGGCCCTTCTTCCTGTATAATATTGATCTTCATATCCTTCAACATCGGCACTGGCACCTACTTGAAAGTGATGATCCATTAAGTTGTGTCCTAATTCTCCTGAAGCATTCCCCATTCCATTTGGAAAAGTAGCCGATTTAGATTGTATTAAAATCGAAGTACTTGCAACTGTAGAAGCGCACAAGAAAATCACTTTAGCTTTATATTCAGTAGTCTCTTTAGTTATTGCATCAATTACACGAACTCCCGTGGCGCGTTTGGTTTCAGGATCATAAAGCACTTCATGCACTACTGCATTTGTTTTCATGGTCATATTCCCAGTTTCTTCTGCCATTGGAAGTGTAGAAGAGTTACTGCTGAAGTAAGCTCCAAATGGACAACCACGCATACATCGATTACGATGCTGACAGGTAATTCGTCCTGCGCCCGGTTTTGTTCCTTCTGTAATGTGAGCAGTACGACCAATCGTTAAAAGACGGTCAGTATATTTATCAGCAATGGATTCTTTCAAATGGTCTTCCACGCAGTTAAGTTCCATAGGCTTTAAAAACTCACTATCTGGAAGTTGAGGTAAGGATAGACTCTCACCACTAATTCCTACATGACGTTCTACGTAGCTGTACCAAGGTGCGATATCTTCATATCGAATCGGCCAGTCAACTGCAATACCTTCTTGTGCATTCGCTTCGAAATCAATATCACCACGACGATAACTTTGACGTCCCCACGTGAGTGATCTTCCTCCTACATGATACCCCCGACACCAATCAAACTGCTTGTCTTCGTTATAAGGATGTTCAATATCATCTACAAAAAAATGTTTGTATGATTCTATTGTTGTATAGTTTGTCCTACTTTGCTTTGGCTGTTTCTTTCTAGTTTCTTGAGTAATTACATCTCCATGAGGATAATCCCATGGATCTTTATTCATGGTTGGATAATCTTCAATATGTTTAACCATTCTACCCCGCTCAAGGACCAGTGTTTTTAATCCTTTTTCGGTTAATTCTTTAGCAGCCCAACCTCCGCTTATACCCGTTCCAACAACAATGGCGTCGAATTCGGTTGTGTTGTCATTTGTATTCATATTAAAGTATTTTAATTAATAACGAAAGGAGGAATAGTTTTTTCATTGTATTATTTTTTAGCTCTTTAAATATCCCGACAAATAATCCAATCTATCATACAAACAAAGGGAAGTCTTCACTTACTTCATTATTAGCTTGTTTCATTCTTAGTAAGGTGTATTGTAATCCCTGAACTTACTGAAGATGATATGCCTGTGGTTTAAAATCCCAACCCCCAAATAAAAGTGGGTAATTAGAACCCAGCTATCCACTGTGAAATATGTCGTTTATACCTATACGGCTCATAGAATCCTTGGGGTGTGGTTTTGCTTATAAAAAATCATATTTATCTATCACTTTTCATTCAAGTAAGTGCCATCTCCAAAAGTGAATATTTTAGAGGGAGTTCGTGCTTTTTTTAAAATCGTTTCCATCTTCTTTACCAAATTCGGGTGAGTATTGCTTAAATTGTTTTCCTCGCCAGGGTCCTTTGATAGGTCATAAAGCTCCAAAGTAGCTTCAGTATTTATAAGCACATTGTACTTTACTGCCTTCCAGTTTCCTTTTCGTACGGCTTGCCGTCCTCCCTTCTCATGAAATTCCCAGTATAAATATTCATGATTCAATTGATTTTCATCTCCTAATAAAGTGGGTAAAAATGATATGCCGTCCAAGTTATCAGGAACATCAGCCCCTACAATTTCTGAAAATGTAGGAAAGACGTCCCAAAAGGCAGATACATGATCTGTCCGAGTATTTGGCGCTATCTTTCCTGGCCAGCTAACGATCATGGGTACACGAATTCCGCCTTCGTATAAATCTCGCTTTAATCCCTTAAAAGGGCCATTGCTATTGAAATATTCGGGATCTGCACCAGCTTCCTGATGTGGTCCATTATCTGAAGTAAATACAATCATAGTATTATCTGCTATCCCAAGTTCTTCAACCTTATCCATAATCTCCCCTACTTGATTGTCTAATAATTCAATCATGGCTGCAAATGCAGCATGGGTTTCTTTTTGAGACCTATATGGGCCTTGGTTAAATTCTAGACCATCGTCTACCCCTTTGTATTCCTTTTCAGGAGGGTACTTACCCCTGTGGTTTAACATATATACTTCGGGAGCAGAAAGTTCGGCGTGTGGAATAATAGACGGGACATAGAGGAAAAATGGACTATTTCGATTATCCTCCATAAATTGTAAAGTTTTGTCGTGGATTAATTCAGGAGCATAAATGACATCTTCTTTACCTTTATTTTCTTTAAGAACAATAGAATCCTGATTGGACCATAAATGATTAGGATAATAATTGTGCCCCATACGTTGGCAATTATAACCAAAAAAAGTGTCAAATCCCTGTTTTATTGGGTCTCCTTCAGATTTTGGAAAACCTAATCCCCATTTTCCGAATGCTCCAGTGACATAACCTTCTTTTTTTAGTGCTTCAGCAATCGTATAAGTGTTTTCTGGTATTGGATACTGCCCTTCGGGTTGTATCTCCTTGTTTCCTCTCACTACGGTGTGTCCAGTATGCATTCCAGTCATTAAAGATGATCTACTTGGTGCACAAACTGTGCTTCCTGAATAGTGTTGTGTAAACAGCATACCTTGTCTAGCCAACTTATCTATATTGGGAGTCGTAAATTTCTCTTGACCATATATACTTAAATCCCCATAGCCTAAATCGTCGGCTAAAATGTAGATTAAATTAGGCTTTGAATCGACTTTTTTTTCAACCATTTTATTTTCCTTGTTCTTACAGGAATACCCTAACAGTATTGCAATAAAAAGAATCAGAAATGATAATTGTTTAGAATACATGATTTTAGTTTTAATGAAGATTTTTTATTTTTCCGAGATATAGTCAGGATTCAATTCGGTTGGAATTGGAGCATCTACTTTTACTTGCCAAGTTTTTAATTTCTCAAGTAATTCCTGGACCTTCATCTGTTCTTTTTTAGCAATCCTTATTCAAAGTAAAAAACAATCCAGTTAGTGCAATAGTTAGTAATACAAAAAATCTCATCTTTTAGTTTGAGTTTATTCGGTTTTGAATTTAAATATAAAAACTCGGGAAAAGGGACAAGATTTTCTAGGTCTTGTCCCAAAAATAAGATTTTTTATCTGTAACCGTTATTGGTAGGGTCTGATTCCAACAACGCTGGATTAAGTATAAATTCTTCAGTTGGTATTGGTAACAATACGTGATGGGGCTTAATATTTGGAGCGGGATCATAGACTCGGTATTCCGTTTTCTTCACAACATCTAACAGTATGCCCCAGCGTATTAGATCCATACGCCTCTCTCCCTCAGCGGCAAGTTCCCATTTTCTTTCATCGTACATAGCCAGTCTAAAGTCATCTTTTGATAGTCCGCTTAAGGGTTGGTCTGGCTCAAAGGCGCGTTCTCTCACTTTATTTATATATTGATAAGCACTTGTAGGGCCATTGAGTTCGTTTTCTGCTTCTGCCGCCATTAAATAAACATCAGCGAGTCTGAAAATCAATTTATTATCAGCGTGATTGCCTCTTGGCGAATTGATTTGGTCTAAGTTCCATCTTTTTGATATGTAAGGAAAATTCAATTCATAGCCCAGGTATTCAGTAGTAATATTTGAAGCTCTTCGTAAATCATCCAAAGGAAATTTCTTAACAAAATCAGGTAATGCAATTGCGAGACCGTATCCTGTAAAACCTTCATTTCTAGCAGCCAGAGCCGCGGATAATTCAGCCTTTTTTGTACTCTCTTTGGGTTCGTCTCTTATTCGAGGTGAAAAATGATCAACCCAATCATTTCCCCAACCATGATCTTGCATTAAATCTTTACCAAAGTCAGTTGACCAAATGATCTCTTCGTTATACTCTTTATCCAGTCTAAAAACAGAGGCATATTCATCCAATAATTTATGAGGAGAATCATTAATAATCTCTAAGGATTTATCTCTTGCCTGTTGCCATTTGTTTTGTATTAAATAAATCTTTACCATAACTGTGGCGGCAACCCATTTGCTTACCTTTCCAAAATTATCAGAATTAATTGATGATGGTAATGAAACCTGAGCTTTCTGCAAATCAACTAAAATTTCATCCCTAATAGTTTTTTTATCCGTTCTAGGAAGAGCTTGGATTTCTGAAATGGGTAAGTTTTCCCTGTAATAAGGAACATCCCCCCATAAATTTGTTAAGTAATAGTATGCGTATGCACGATGAAAAAGGGTTTCGGCTTCTATAACGTCTTTATTCGCTTGAGAGATTACATCATTGAGTTCCAATTTGGATAAGATCGTATTACTATTTAATATTATTGAATACAGACCTTGCCACGTTCGCGGAGCTCCGCTGTTCCAATAGACTGCATCAATGGTGCTTTCGCTTAATGAATACGACATAATTTGTTCTACCTGCCCAAAATTCCTATTAGGGCCAACGATATCAGCACCGTTTTCCGTGAATCGGTACAAGCCGATGGAGCCGTGCAAATAATCCTGTCCCCAGGTATCATATAGTCCAACGATAGCTAGTTCAAACTCTTCAATCGTTTTGAAAAATGTATCTGGAGAAGTTATAGCTTTTGGTTCTTCCTCAAGATATGAGTCACACCCTATTAACATAGTGCCTATGACGAGGATTAATATATATTTAGTTATAAATTTCATGTCTTTTATTTTTTTAATTTATTTATTTTCTTGTCAATTCAAAATTGGATTCTGGTTCCTATCGAAATAGTTCTAGCGGTGGGATATTGTCCTTTGGAAAATCCTGTGGTAAGATTAGTCTCGTTGTCGTTCGTTCCACTATACTGACTTGTTTCGGGATCCTTTAACCTAAAATCTGATATTACGAAAAGGTTAGCGCCTACTAGGTAGACCTGTATTGCTTTAAAAGTCTTTAAACCTAGATTATTAACAGGGATATTATAGGCTAGTCTAAGACTCTTTAAACGTATATGTGATCCATCTTCTATCATTACAGAGTTGTTGTAAATTTCAGACAATGACGCCACCGAACCAGCCCTAGGTATGTCGGAATTTGAATTTGTTGGCGTCCAACGGTTTAGTGTCTCTTTATATTTTGTGAGTTCGGCTCGACCAAAATAGGCGGTTTGGGTAAGGCTATTAAAAACCTCGTTACCGTAAGTTCCTTGAAAGAAAAAGTCTAAATCGAAATTTTCAAAGGATATACTGTTGCCTATACCATAATAAAAATCAGGCTGTGGGCTCCCCAATATCTCAAAATCAGTCTGTGTAATATTTCCATCACCATCTGTGTCGTTAAAACGTGGCCCTCCAACATCGTGATTCCCTTCGTAACCAGCTAGATCAATTTCTGCCTGTGACTTCCAAGTTCCAAGGTATTTAACCCCCATAAATACGGGGACAGTTTCACCAACAATTAGACGTGCTCCTGTACCTCCTTGACTTGCCGGGGTGGCCAAGTTAATGAAATCTACACCGCCTAGATCAGTTACCTTATTTCTATTTCCCGCTAAAGATAATGATGTTGACCATTTAAAGTTGTCATTAGAAATATTGATGCTATTTATTAAAAGTTCTAAACCTGTATTTTCAATACTTCCAATATTCTTAAGTTGGCTAACAAAACCTGTTTGTCTGGGCAATTGGGAGTTAAGGAGCAAATCCTTAGTCTTTTTTTGATAATAGTCTACCTCGATCGAAAGACGGTTATCGAAAAAGCCCATCTCTAAGCCAATATCAAGCTGCTTTGTGGTTTCCCATTTAAGATCAGGATTTTCTGGACGACCAAGTCTAACACCTGGATTTTCAGTAGCATTAAAGGACGTATTGGCCAAATCCAAAAGAGCTAATGTTCTGAATGAGGGAATGGCTTGACTACCAGACATTCCATAACTTGCTCTAAGTTTTAAATTGTTGAAAACCCCCAGGTTTTTAATGAACTCTTCCTCGGACAACTTCCAGGCAACTGCACCCGAAGGGAACATTGCATATTTATTACCAGGGGCAAAACGAGAAGAACCATCCATCCTACCCACTAACGTGAACAGGTATTTATCATTTAATGAGTAATTAATTCTACCCAACCATGAAATCAGTTGAAAAGAATTATAGTCAGACCCCACACCATTTCGTGATGGGTCAGCTCCAAAGCTCATATTATTATACCCTGTAGCATCATTTGAAAGACCGTAGGATTCTGAAAAACTAGATTCAAATTCAGATTTCTGTATCGTAAATCCGGCCAAAACAGTCAAATGATCATTTTCACCTATATCGGTGTTGAAGGTCATTGTGTTTTCATTAATATAACTAACCTCTAAAGAATTGTCAACCCTTGCGTTTCCACCATTACTTACAATAAGATTGTTTGGAAGAGCGCCTGGGTTAAATCTGTTCCTTTTAAAGTCATTGATTTGAGGATTAAATGTCGTTTTAAATATCATATTATCCCATGGCCTAAATTCCAAATAAAAGCTACTCAAAATATTGGTTATTTGGCTGTGATCTTCTTTTATATTTACATCGGCTTCAAAGTTTGACGCTATCCCTCCAGTAATTGGATCTAAGGCTGTATAGTTTCCTAAATTATCAAAAATTGCTCTTGTAGGCGTTGTAGATTGATATAGCTCGTCAAAATTGAATTTAGCATTTTCTTGGCTTAACCTTGAGAGATTAACCCGCATACCAAACTTAACCTTCTCGGATAATCTAATATCCATATTGGTTCTAAAAATGTGTTTTTTTATTCCAGAGGATCTGATAAGGCCGTCCTGATTGAAAGAATTAGCCGATATATAGTAATTCGTTTTTCGGTTTTCAGAAACTCCTGAAACAGATACATCTACATTGTTAACAGGTGCGGATCGACTTACTTGGTCTACCCAATTTACATTTGCAACTTCATTCAAATTTGCAAAGGGTAAAGCCGAGCCTCTAAATGCAGCATCTTCATTCGAATAAGAAGCATGCTCTGAGCCATTTAGAAAATCTATCTCAGTTAACATTGACTGCATACCTGCATAAGCGTTTATTGTTACATTTGGCACGCCAGGAGAAGCACTAGATCCACTTTTTGTAGTAACCAAAATTACACCATTTGCACCTCTGGTTCCATAAATCGAAACTGCAACTGCGTCTTTTAAAACATCAATTGACTTAATGTCGTTCGCGTTAATATTACTCAGGTTGTAATCTGTTCCAACAATAATACCGTCTATAACCCATAGTGGTTCATTGTTACCTTGAATCGAATTACCACCTCGAATACGTATCGTGGTCGCAGCTCCAGGTTCACCACTTATAGATGAAACCTGAACCCCAGACGCCCTTCCTTGAAGCAATTGATCCACTCTGGCAGCAGGTAAATTAGCTAGATCGTCTCCGTTAACTTTGGCAACTGAACCGGTAAGATCTTTTCTTCGAACTTCTCCATAGCCGGTTATAACTATTTCATCTAACCCCTCTGAATCAATTTCTAAAACAACATTTATCTTTGATCGTCCATTAATTTCTACTTCTTGAGTCTTAAATCCTAAATAGGAAAACACTAAGGTTTGTTCACCGTCTGGTAAATTAATTTCATAGTTTCCGTCAAAGTCAGATGAGGTGCCATTATCAGTTCCAACCTCAACAATAGTAGCTCCAGGAAGCGGATTACCATCTTTGTCAGTGATTGATCCTGAAATAGTTTTTTGAAGCTCATCCTGATCATTGTCAGTATTGATTTCGTTGTTTTTAACTGGAGTTGATTTTATTGCTTTTTTTAAAATAATTTTTTTATCTAAAACTTCATATTCAAGTTTATTATCAAAAATCATGTCTAAGACTAATTTAATCGACTGGTCTATTACATTAATAGAGATTCTCTTTTCGAAATCATATACATTTGTTATATAAATAAACTTATAGTCTGTGTTAGACTCTATTTCGTCTATAACTTCAAATATAGTAGCACTTTCTATATTCATAGTGATTTTGTCTTGACTTAAAGATTTGGCAAAAGTCAAGTTTATCAATAAAAATAAAAATAGGGAAATCTTCATTTTGGTTTTTAAACTGCTGATTTTATTGCAGTTATTAAATTGTTTTTTCATAATTTTGTAGAGATTTAAATCATTAGGTTCATAAAAGGTTTACTTCACAATAGGGGAGGATATTACAGTATCCTCCTTTTTTTTAATTTATTATTATTTTGTTGTTAAAGATTTTATATTCAATATTATATATTTTATTAAAATACTCTAACACCATTTCTATATCTTCATTGTTAACATCAATTGCAGCATTAAATAATTCGTTTAATGATTCTTCTCTATTATTAATAATTGTAACATTATATAGACGCTCTAATTTTTTCAATATCTGATCAAAGGTTTCCATTCTAAAAATTACCTCACCGTCTATCCATGAGGTATAAATTTTAGTATTCACTTTAGTCTCAGTAATCTTGAAATCTACTTTATTAACGGAACCTTTATATCCAGGTTTGAGTAATAGACTTGTTTTGTTTAAAGAATTCTGTATCTTCACAGAACCACTCACTAGAATAATGTCAGAAGTGAAATCCTCTGAATAATTTTTAACCATAAATTTTGTTCCGTAAACCTCTACATTAATACCTTCAGAATTCACTACAAAAAGATTTGATTTGTCTTCCGCGACATCAAAGTAGGCTTCTCCCTGAAGAAAAACCTCTCTTTTTTGGTTTGAGAGGAATTTAACTGGATACCTCAAAATGCTCCCGCTATTTAAAGAAACTTTAGAACCATCAGAAAAAAGAATATTAAATCGCTTACCATAGGGTACTTTCAAAGTATGATAAACAAGCTCATTTAATTCGAGGCTATCATTATATATCAGTAGATTATTCTTTTGAATAAGATTTGTTTTCGAAAAAATTTTATTTCCTTTTTCTTGAGAGGCATCATTATTTATTACAACCTGATCATCCCCTGATGAGAGAACAATATCGGTGGCTTTTGGTACGATTTTTGGAATTTCATCAATTATAACAAAATTGTTATTTGAATAATACCCAAGCCCAAATATTAAGATAAAAACTGCAGCATATTTTAAAAAATTCATGAAATAAATACGCTTACTTTTTTTGGATTCCTCTTTGACTATCCTATTGTTAATTTCTTTAATTATTGAATCCGTATCCAATTTATTCATTGCGAAAATGGTGAAATAATTAATTCTAACATATTCTTTGAAAACTTCAGCATTACCAGGGGTTTTTAATTTTTTTAATACTTTCTTTAAATCATTAACTGTTAGTGTTTGACTAATATAGCCAATAATTAAATCTTCAAATTCTTTATCTATAATATCTATCATATGTCCTTATTACAAGATCAAACTCAAAAACCCCTAAAAATTCTACAATAAATATTTTTATACATTTACGTTCGTGGATAATAAAAAAATTATTTTTTTATTGCAAAAAGGTGATCAAGAGGCCTTTACTTATATTATAAACAGGTACAACAGGAAACTATTTAGTTATGCCGTAAGTTTATCAGGCGATCATTCCTTGTCAAAAGACATTGTTCAAGATGTATTTATAAAAACATTTGAATATAGAAAAAAGCTGGACCCAAATTTTTCTATTCAGGGATTTCTTTATAGATGTACTTATAATGAGTTCATAAACAATTACCATAAAAACAAATCTCTTCTTAAGGTTCATGAAGAGTACATAAGGTTTTTAGATATGCATATTGATAATACTTCTGAATCTGATTTTGAAAAAATTGCAGTAATTGTGAATAATTACATTAATAAGCTTCCAAAAAAATGTAGAGAGGTTTTCGTTTTAAGTAAAAAAAGTGGATTAACTAACATCGAGATCTCTGAGGTATTAAATATTTCAGTTAAAACAGTTGAATCACATATTAGTAATGCCTTTAAATATTTAAGATCAAATATTCCAGACAATATTTAAGAGGATTAGAAACACCTGAACTTGCTTAAGAGGAATGCCTGTGGTTTAAAACAATTTAAACTAGCCTAGAGCACTCACTCTACCATCAAATAATCATCTAAGATACATTACACTGGATTCTCTACGCTTAATGATTCTCCAGGTGACATATTTAAGAGGACAAGAAATAACTTAACTTACTGAAGAGGACATGCCGATGATTTAGGCTAGCAGCTAATTATTTTATGCTGCTTCAAAACTAAAGTTTGCATAACGCTCTTTAAAATCATTAAAGAGTATTTCTGATTTAATTTGAATATCCTGGTCATAGGATGGAGACGGTAATTCCTTAAATAAATAATCTTCAATTACTTTTTTTACTGCTGATGCTGTTTGGACTTTTTCAGTCTAATACTGGACTTTAAATTCTTTATAGCTATTAAAACAACTGGGATCTTCTTGGTCTTTAGAAGTATTTTAAGTCGAATAACTTACTATAGTTCCAGAAAATACTTTAAATATCATTAAGGGCTAAGAATTATTATGCTAAATAATAAGCCCAATAATTTCATCAGTCATATAGCTCCAAACCCGTATTTCACTAGGGATAGCTGGGTTCTAATTACCTACTTTTATTTGGGGGTTAAAACCAGTGGGCAGGGGTAAACCCGGGTCTCTTTACATCTGAAAGGTTTAAGTCTTTATTAAGTGACTTTTTAAACTTCCTAATCATTTCTTATACACACCATGATTAAGTTTTTTAATAAGAGATTCATCAGTTAGTTTTTTAAGATAGCCGTCTGCACTTCTCTCTGAAATTCCAATTTTTTTAGCCAGATCAATAGCCTTTTTTCTGTTAAATTCTTTTGGAAGAGTATCAAGTAATTTTTCGTGTTTAGACGGCATTTGTACGGTGAAATACAATTTAGAGCAAATACATGCAATTATATGAGAAATGATACTACATCTAATAAAGCTATAAAGTATTGTATTTATTCGGTTTATACTTGTTTTTAAAGAGGTTAGGAAGATAGTGATGTTTCATGATTTGCGTTCCCTCTTTCTCCGCGATAGAGTCCTAAAAGCCTAGTGTTTTCAGGGCTTTTATATTTCAGTTGCCTGTAGAGTTGCCTTTTCTCTGTTTTTGCAATCATCAATCTAATATCCCAAATTTAGGAGTTTGAACTATGCCTTTTCCTTCATCAAAACCAAAATAATCAATAGCATGATTTCTATTACTAATTTTTAAATTCCATTTGTCTAAATAATAATCACGATTCTTAAAATTCTCTTCGCCAATTTGCTCCAATTCCTTTTTTAGTTTAGTATCTAATTCTATTTTTAGGATTTCGAAATCAGCATTATCTATGAGATTATTCTGTTGGTAGGGATCTGCGATATTGTCAAATAGCAATGTAGCTTTTTCTGGAGACCTAGCATAGGTATATTGCTTTGTACGGATGGCTCTGTATTCTTCATACTCGTGCTCTAAGTCAAAAGGGCACACGTTCATTACCAACGCAGCTCTATCACTTTCAGGATTTGGAGACTTTATCAATTTAGAAATATCGTCCCCTTCAATAGTCGCTGGAATTTCTAGGTTTGCAAGACCTAAGAGAGAAGGCAAGATATCTGGTGTGTTTATTGGCGCATTTATAGTTGCTCCTTTATTTTTGCTTATGGCTGGGTAGCTAATCAAAAATGGAACTTTTATTGATTCATCCCAAGCTCTTTGTTTTGCCCAAGGCCTAACGCCGTGTGCTCCCATCATTTCGCCATGATCTGCTGTGAATACTATAATTGTATCGTCCCATAAGTTTAACTCTTTGACTTTATCAAGAATACTTCCAATAGCCCTGTCAGAGGCCGTGCACTGGGCGTAATAACCTCGTAATTCCTTTCGCGCTCTACTTTTCCATTCTTCTGATAGATTAGGTGGAAGCGTTAATTCGGATTCTGGATATAGATTGTTAAACTCATCTGGAGCATTATCGTGAGGAAAATGGGGTGTTGCTATGGATACAAATAATAGAAAAGGGTTTTCGTTTTCTGAATGTTCTGTAATGTAATTATTAGCATCCTCAGCAATAGAAAATGGAGAAAAGTCAGCCCAATATTTTATTTTCGGATCATCGTTATCATAGT
This sequence comes from uncultured Flavobacteriaceae bacterium, assembly GCA_949372605.1. Taxonomy (GTDB): domain Bacteria; phylum Bacteroidota; class Bacteroidia; order Flavobacteriales; family Flavobacteriaceae; genus UBA8316. The sequence continues at coordinate 34,104 of CASIAE010000011.1, read as the reverse complement.
AAGGCATATTAGCGTAATCGTGGGAGCATTCTAATGCTTTCCAATAGTCAAAACCCTGTCTCCTTTCTGGTTCTACATTGTTAAGTCTTCCATGGCCATCTAAATGCCATTTACCAAGATATCCGGTATTGTATCCATCTGCCTTAAAAATTTCAGCCATACATAATTCTTCTGAAGGTAAATAAAGATCATTCAAGAACATACCTGTTGTTGTAGGATAACGACCTGTCATCAGAGATGCCCGATGCGGAGTACATACTGGAGAAACAGAAACGGCATTTGATAAATTGACCGCTTCCTTTGAGAATTGGTCAAGATGAGGCGTTTTTACATCGGGATTTCCTGTGTACCCAAGAGCTGAAGATCTCCATTGGTCTGTTAAAATATAAATAACATTCGGTTTTTTTGACTTTTTGTTCTTCTGAGCAATTAGTACTAAAGGAAGGCTAATCATTAAAATAAGTAGTAAGCCTTGAATTTGCATTTTGATGTTTTTCATTATTTAAATTATTTTTTCTCTTTTATGTTAAAACTACCCTTTGTATTTTTAATAAGCAACTTTTCCTCCCCACCAATAATCAGGGATTGTACTCGCCGCTTTCTAATTCAACTCCCCCCCCACTTCAAAACAAATCTATTTTCTTTTTGGGGATTCGCTGGTGAAATGGGTATATAGTTCTTGCACTATAACCGAACTATGTATATACCATTTTTTCTTGCTTAGGCTTTTAAATCTGGGCATTAAGCTGAAATTAAACAAGTGTGTTTCGGTTTCTTCTAGTTGCTGGCTTGGTACTAATGAGTTGTGATCAACAGTCAAAGAAAGTTGTGGGTTTTTTGTTTTATATAGATCTGTAAAATCACTACTGTTTGATTAAATATAAAGCATTAAAAAAATAGAAATGATGGATGTCTATGTTATGAGAATTCATTTTACATTTTTTGATGGAAATTTATCGTGTTTTTTTCTAAATATTAAACGCAAAAAAAATGATAAATAATTATTCAAAAAAGAAAACCAAAAAAATTGTGCATTATTTCCCAATATTATAAATGCAGTTAACGGTCAAAGTATTTTAAATCATTTTTTTTAAATTAAAATGATTATTAGTCGATACTTTTTTCAAAACTAAAGGATAATAGGATTTGAATATTTTTTAACAAAACATTGGCAAATAAATATATTATGAAAATTTTATACATTTAATAAATTATAAACACAAAGCAAAATAGACGTATTATTATGTTATTCTTAATTAAAAAGTGATATTATTAATAATAATTTAATAAATTAGTCAAATATTAAATATAAAAAAATTCTATTTCTAGTTTTTTTAACTTTAATTTAACTAAAAAATTAATGTTTAACTTAACCTTAAACCAACATGTCTAAAATAAAATTATTGTGTGTATTTGGATTACTTTTTACTCAGGTAATGATCGCACAATTAAAAACAGTAACTGGAGTAATTACTGATGAAAGTGGAGCTCCTCTTCCAGGAGCAACAGTTGTAAATCTGAACACCTCAAATGGAGTATCTTCAGATTTTGATGGTAATTTTACTATTGAATCTTCAGTAGGAGAAAGTATAACCATCAGCTATGTGGGTTATGCAGATCAAACAATTCAGATTGGAGAAGAAAATTCTTATACCATTTTGCTTGTTAGCGGCAATAGTCTTGACGAAGTTGTAGTAACTTCTCTAGGTATAACAAGAGACAAAAAATCACTTGGTTATGCTGTTCAAGAGCTTAGTGGAGAAGACTTTCAAGACGTGAAAGCATTAAATCCAATAGAATCCTTGAGTGGGGAAATTGCTGGTCTTGACATTCAATCATATAACACTATGGGAGGTTCAGCTAATGTTATTGTTCGCGGATATTCTTCACTTACAGGCTCGAATCAAGCGCTTTTTGTGATCGACGGAACACCAATTAGTAACTCTACTCCTAATACTGGTGACATGAAGTCTGGCCGAGGTGGGTTCGATTATGGAAATGCCGCAATGGATATAAATCCTGAGGATGTTGCATCAGTTTCTGTTCTTAAGGGTGCTGCAGCAACTGCACTTTACGGATCAAGAGCTGCGAATGGCGTTATATTAATTACAACAAAAAAAGGAAGTAAGAAATCTGGACTTGGCGTAACAATTAATTCTCAAATACTTTTTGGATCAGTTGATAAAAGTACATATCCAGAATATCAGTATGAATATGGTCAAGGTTACGGAGGTCAAACTGATGGAGGTGACGGTTACTGGTTGTCTAAATGGAATGGAAGTAGTGCTGTAAACACAACTGATGATGCTTCATTTGGACCAAAACTAAATGGTAAGATGGTTTATAAATCATATAATATGATTCCTGAGTTAACTGCACTTTATGGTAAATTGTCTCCAGATAATCCTGGTGAACCAGCAGGCGCACCTTTAAGTTTTTTTAACACTCAGGTAATAGCCACTAATTCTGTGTCAATTGAAAATGCTGATGAAAATGGTAGTTTTAGATTAAATTACTCTAATACAAATATTTCGGGTATTTTACCTAATTCATCTATTGATAGAAATGCTATTACTTTCTCTGGATCTAGAAAACTAAGTGATAACTTCACTACATCTGCAAATATAACTTACACGAAGACAGATGCTGTAGGTAGATATGGTACTGGATATGATGGCCGAAACGTAAACCAAGGTTTTAGACAATGGTATGGAACGACTGTAGATTTAGAAATGGAAAAATATGTATATGATCAAACAGGAAAGAACTATTCGTGGAATATGTTTGGTATGGATACGTCTGGCGCAGATCCAAATACAAAAAACCATTATTTCAATAATCCATATTGGATGAGAGATAAAATGGCTAACTCAGATACTAGAAATAGATATTTTGGAAATGTGACTTTAGATTATAAAATAAATGACGATTTGAAGGTGTTAGGTCGTCTTGGGTTTGATCAATTTGATTTTACTAAAGAGGAAAGAATAGATGTTGGTGCTGTCGATCCTGCAGAATACTATGCAAGTCACAGGACTGTTTCTGAAAGAAACTTTGATTTAATAGTATCATATACTAAAAGTATTACTGATAGAATAAATATAGATGCAAATATTGGAGGGAACCTTAGAGTTAATCAATGGGACTACATGACAGCTCAAACTAACGGAGGTTTAAATATCCCTGGTTTGTTTGCATTAAATAATTCATCAGGACCAATAACATCAGGAGATGTTTCAAATTATGATGCAACTAAGAAAGTTGATGGAGTTTTTGCACGAGTTAGTGCTGGATTTGATGAAACATATTACTTAGAAACTACTTTCAGGTCTGATAGATCATCGTCATTACCAATTAACAATAATAGGTTTAACTATTCATCTATCTCAGGTAGCGTAATCATTTCAAATTTGATTGACAACAGTAACATCGATTTTGCGAAAGTTAGAGCAAATTATGCAGAAGTTGGAGCTGACACTAGTCCATACAATGTTTTTTCTTCGTATAACTTAGTTGCTGGTTTTGGAGGTCAACCTCTAGCTACAAATCCATCAACTTTTAATAATCCAAATTTAAAAGCTGAATCAACAAAAGAAACGGAAATAGGCTTAGAATTAGACTTGTTTAATAGACGTGTTGGTTTAGATTTCTCTTATTATAATAGAACTACTGAAGATCTAATCACCCCCTTAGAAGTATCAAAGGCTACGGGTGGTTCAGCTCTATTTGTTAATGCAGGGGCAATTGAAAACAAAGGTTTTGAGATGGTTTTGAATTTAAATCCATACAGATCAGCTGATTTCAATTGGGACATCACTGCAAACTGGTCCACTTACACTTCAAAGGTTACAGACCTAGGTCAAGATAGTAATGGAACTAATATAGAATATTTAGCTTTAGGAAGTTTCCAAGGAGGAGTATCCCTTGGCGCAAAAAAAGGAGAAGAGTATGGAATCCTCAGAGGTAGAGATTTTGTATATCATGAAAATGGACAGAAACTAAAAAGAAGTAACGGAGCTTACCAAAGAACGACTTCAAACACAGAGGTCCTTGGATCAATAATTCCTGATTGGACAGGTGGTATCAAGAATTCGTTTAATTACAAAGATTTTAATTTAAGTTTTTTAATTGATATACAAAAAGGAGGAGATGTTTTCTCACTTGATCAGAGATATGCTTCATTGACGGGAATCTTAAAAGAATCTGCAAGATTAAATGATAAAGGAAATCTAATAAGAGAAGCTGTTGCAGACGGTGGTGGAGTAAATATGCCCGGAGTTAATGAAGATGGATCGGTAAATAATGTATATGGGGAGGCAAACTCATATTTAACGGTTGAAGGCTATGTTTACATGCCTGAAGCTGCATTTGTATATGATGCTTCATTCGTTAAATTACGTGAAATTAAATTGGGGTATAAGCTAAATGACAATTTAATTAATAGTACTCCGTTTGAATCAGCAAGCATATCCCTTGTAGGAAGAAATCTTTGGATAATCAGTAGTAATGTTCCTTATTCTGATCCAGAAGCAGGTATTTCTGCAGGAAATGTTCAGGGAAATCAATCAGGAGCATATCCCAGTATCAAAGAAATAGGTGTAAGTCTAAATCTCCAATTTTAATCTTTAATCATTTAATTTTTTTAAAAATGAAAAAATATAATTTAATTTATTTACTAACTACTCTAGTTGTATTGGGATGTTCTCCAGATGCCGACTATGAAAGTCTTAATAAGGATCCAAATAATCCTGCTGATGTTAGCGCTGAATCTCTTTTCACATCTTCTTTAAAAAATCTGATGGATGAAGTTAATGATATAGACTACAGAGATGCGCCCTTTATGTTGCTAGCTCAATATGCTCAACAAACAACTTATACTGATGAATCCCAATATGACATTGTAAACAGAGGTATTTCAAAGGCTATATTCTCAACTATTTACATGAATGTATTGTATGACCTTGCAGACGCTAAGTCAAAAGTGACCGCTGACCCCTTTAAAGCGGCTCAGGCTGAAGTACTTTCAATCTATGCTTGGCAGTATTTAGTTGATAACTTTGGAGACGTACCTTATTCTGAAGCATTGAATATTGTTGGAAAAAATCAATCTATAGCTCCAAAATATGATGACGCTGCGACTATTTATGATGATTTAGTTAAACGAGCTGTTGCTGCTAGTGCAGTACTTGCTGGAAGTGACGGATTCGGATTCATAGGTGCTGATCTAATTGGCAATGGAAACAGAGCTTCTTGGAGTAAATTTGCAAATTCATTAATTGTCAAATTAGGTGTAAGAGTTCCTGGAGATAAATATAAAAGTGAAGTAGAAGCTGCTTTTAGTAAATCTTTATCAAGCGGAGCTGATAACATAACAATGGTCTATCAGGCATCTAAACCTAATACACATCCATCATGGCCAGAATTGGTAGAATCTGGAAGAAATGATTATGTAGTAGGAAAAACAATTGTTGATCTGTTAACTTCAACTGATCACGAAGATCCAAGACAAGACGTATTTTTTGATCCTAAAAGCAAAATGGAGAACAAGTATGTTGGAGGGGTTATTGGTCAAAAAAGTGGATGGTCAACTCATTCAAAACTTGGAACAATATATTTTGATCCAACATATAGAGGAGTATTAATAGACTATACTGAAATTTGTTTTTATCTCGCTGACGCTGCTGCAAGGGGCTGGACTGTGGGCGGAACAGCTTCCACACATTATTCAAATGGAATTAAGGCAAGTTTTGAGGATTTGGGCTTAACAGCAACCCAAGCCAACACTTATATAGCTAAGCCAAAAGTTGCTTATGCCTCTGCAATTGGTTCAGATGATGAAAAAATCGGAAAACAACTTTGGATTTCAATGTTTAATAGAGGTTTCGAAGGTTGGACTGCATTTAGACGATACGGAGGTGCTCCACTAGTGCAATCTAAATTAGGTGAAGGCGACTTTAAGGATGTTCCAAGGAGATTAACATACCCTGTGGAAGAGGCAACTCAAAATTCAAAAAATTATGATGCAGCCTCCTCAGCTATTGGGGGTGATTTACAGAAGTCAAAAGTTTTTTGGGATAAATAATATTGTTTTAGCACAAAAAAAAATCACCTTACGGTGATTTTTTTTTGTGCTAAATTTAAAAATAAATGTTCAAGTAGTCCTAATTTTATAAAATGGCATGGGTTTTAACTACTATTTTTTTGATAGTAATAATCCTGTAGGTCAAAAGATAAGCATCTATATTATTCGCGTGCTTATCTTTTAGTTAATTTTAAACAAAATAGATTGTTGGAATCAAAAATAATAAATAGTCGTTTATATGGATAGGATCTATCCAGCTAATCCCATTAAAGCATGTGGTTACAGGTGAGTTTGTTTATAATAGAATTTGTAAGTTTTAAAAGCACCCCTTGTTAATCTATACTATACTTTTTAAAAAAACATGTTGTCAAAAAACTCCCACTCCTTATTTTTTATATAATTTTGAAGTATATTAATTACTATAAATATGAAAACAATATTCAATCTGTCTTTACTGACAATGCTCAGTATGCAGTTATTATTGGCTCAGAAAACAATAACAGGAGTAATCACTGATGAAACTGGAATTCCATTACCCGGGGCAACTGTTATTGAACTAGGAACAACAAATGGTGTTTCTTCAGATTTCGACGGAAAATATGCTATTGAAATTGGAGAAGAAGCCTCTTTAGAATACAGTTATGTTGGATATTCTTCTCAAATAATAAAAGATATTGATGGCGATCTTATAAATGTAACACTTAACCCTTCGAACGAACTCGATGAGGTTGTTGTAGTTGCTTATGGGGTACAATCTAAAGAATCGATTGTTGGATCTATCGCAGTGATTTCTGATGCTATGATTCAAGCGCAACAAGCAACAACTATAACTCAAGCACTTCAAGGAAGTATCCCTGGGGTTAATATTATTACTTCTGGAGGGGTTCCTGGAACCAATCCCATTATAAGAATTAGAGGGATAGGTTCTATTAACGCAGATTCTTCTCCTCTTGTTATAGTTGATGGAGCACCTTTTAACGGAAACCTTAATAATATCGCCCAAGAACAAGTTGAATCAATCTCTGTTTTAAAAGATGCTTCTTCCACTTCATTGTATGGATCAAGAGGAGCCAATGGGGTTATAATCATTACCACTAAGTCTGGAACTAAAAGAAGTGAAACCCAATTAACCATAAGCTCTAACTATGGCGTATCGACCAATGCCTCTGCTTTGCATGATCTTATAAATATTGACGACTTTACTAAATACGCATGGGAATCCTACCGAAATAATGAGCAATATGTGAATGGATTAACTCCAAGCGCAGCGGGATCAAAAGCTTCTCTGAATCTTATTTCTGAATTAAAATACAATCCTTATGGTCTTTCGCAACCTGTGAATGCTTCTGGTGAGTTAATGGTCAGTCCGATGTGGAATACCGATTGGAAAAAGGCTGTTTTTTCAGATAACGTAACAAGAAAAGAGCACGGTGTTTCCATAAACGGAGGGGGTGAAAAAACCTCTTTCTATTTTGGCTCTAATTACCTTAAAGAAGAAGGACAAGTTAAAACAACTTTCTTTGAAAGAATAGCTACCCGCTTAAAAATCGATACCGAAGTAAATGATTTTATTAAAGCAGGTTTAAACGTTTCATATACTACCTCGAAACTAAATGCACCTTCTCAATCTGGAGATGGTCTTCAAGGTGCCATCCAATGGCTCTATAGTGTACCCAATTATTATCCGCTTTACCAAAGAGATGGTATTGGAGAACTCATCCTAAATTCGGCTGGAGAAAAAATATTTGACTATGGTAACAATCTAACTCAGCTCGTCAATGGATCCAGAAGCAATGGCGCCAACGAAAATGCTTTAGGGGCAATCACTAATTATAAATTTATAACCAATCGGACCAGTACAACGATGAATGGTTATTTTAATGTTAATATCTTGAAAAGTTTGAAATTTAGATCAGACGTTTTTTATGAACGGTCTTCTTACGATAAGTTCTCCTATTCAGACAACAACTTTGGAATTGCAGCAAATGTTGACGGAAGGGTTTCTCAAAATCGTGATTTTGATACAACGCTCAACTTAACTCAATCCTTAAATTATAAAACTTATTTTGGTTTAAACAGCCTCAATGCCGATGTTATCTTCGAGGCTTTAAAATATCAAATTGATGAATTAGGTGCAAGTGGAATAGGCTTTTTGACCAATGTAAATGTACTTAACGGAAGTACAAATCCAGAAGCTGTTTCAGGTTCTAATACAGAAGAAAGATTGATAAGTATAATATCTAGACTCAGCTATAACTACGATAAAAAATACTACCTAGAAGCCTCTGCAAGAAGAGATGGAAGCACGCGCTTTTCTGAAGAGTCTAGATGGGGTAACTTTTATTCTATAGGAGGATCATGGATCGCTTCCGAAGAATCTTTTATAAAGGATATTGGTTTTATAAATTATTTAAAAATAAAAGCCTCCTATGGAGAACTTGGTAACAACAGAGGTATCGGATACTTTCCTTACCTACAACTTTTCGAAACAGGATTTTCTCAAGGCAACAACCCCGGCGTTTTATCTTCAAGTCCAGTTGATCCCATCCTTACTTGGGAAAAAACGGCAATGCTTAATTATGGTGTTGAATTTAGAATTTTTGATGGACTGCTCGACGGTTCTGTTGAAATTTACAACAAGGAGTCTATTGATTTAATTTATGATAGACCACTAGCAATTTCTACTGGAAATGATTTTATAAAAACAAATGTTGGATCTTTAAAAAATTATGGTGTTGAGTTTTCACTAAGATCAACAATTATTGATAAAGAGGATTTTACTTGTAAATCTAGGATTAAACTTTTCGATAGACAATAATGAAATATCCAAACTATCGCAAAAGGAATTTATCAATGACAACAAAAAATGGGAAGTAGGAAGATCACTCTATGAATTTTATGTTAGAGAATCTGCTGGAGTTGATCCCAACGACGGCTACCTGATGTGGTACAAAGACATCTTAGACGCCAGTGGCGATCCAACAGGTGAAAGAACAACAACAAAAGTATACAGCGACGCAGACCGTTATTATGTTGGAGCCTCTTCCTTGCCAGACATTATAGGTGGATTTAATACAAGTGTTACTTATAAGGATTTTGACTTTAATGCTTTGTTTAATTTCAGTTATGGATCTTACGTTTATGACTATTCATATGAGCGCCTGATGAATACTACTGATATAGCCGGACAGCGCCATGCCGACATCGCCGAACGGTGGAGAAAACCTGGAGATATTACTAAAGTTCCGCTATTGCTAAATTCACAAAATTATTTTGGTGCAACCTCCTCTCGTTTTTTATTCAAGAATGATTACATACGCCTAAAAGCAATTAGTATTGGATACTCATTTAAGAAAATTTTTGTACAAAGATTAAATTTAAGCCGATTTAGATTATACTTACAAGGTGATAATATTTTTACTTACCAAACACACAAAGGAATTGACCCTGAACAAAATTTATCAGGAGCGACAAACAATAGATCTTATCAGTTGAAAACAATTTCGTTGGGAGTAAATGTCCAGTTTTAAAAGAAATATAAAATGAAAAAAATACTTATTTCAATCGCGCTTTTTTCAACATTAATTATTAGTTGTGAAAAAGACTATCTGAACGAACCGAAGCCAACTTCTGCAGTTAGCTCATCAGTTGTGTTTACATCAAAAGACGGAGTAAATGCATTCATCTCAGGGATTTTAAGAGCCTCTCGCCTGGAACTAAATCTTGACAGACTAGACACTGGTGGATTGCCTTCTCTTTATTTCGCAAGAACAGTTAAAGGGAATGATCTTGTACTTGGAGTACAATGGTATGGTTTTGATTACAATAATGACAATCGAGATCCTACGGATAAAAGAACTGTTTTTAATTGGGCATTTCCATATACTCTGATTAATGAATTAAATATTTTAATCAAAGGAATCAATAATAGTGACAATCTTTCTAAAACAGATAAGAACGAGGGCTTATCTCAAGCACTCACCTTAAGAGCTTTTTATTACTTTCAACTCGCCATGGAGTTTCAGCACACTTACAGTTACGATGCTTTGCTTCCAGCTCCTCCAATCTATACTTCACCAGCAATGGAAGGCAAGGCGATGTCAACACTAACAGAAATGTATACTTTAATTTTGTCTGATTTAAATGATGCAGTTGAAAAAGGAGCTAAATCAAGATTAGACAAATCATATGTTAATAAAAATGTCACTTATGGAATTCTAGCAAGAGTAAATCAGGTTATGGGCAATTGGAGCGAGGCGGAAACGGCTGCTAATAATGCTAGAATTGGTTATTCTTTAAACGCCTCCGATTATAGTAATGGGTTTATAAGTATTGACGATGAAGAGTGGATTTGGGGAATTCCTCAATCGTTTGATCAAACAATTTCAATCAATACAGCACCTCACTCATTTACAGACAACTCAAATAAAATTGGGTATGGAGAGGCTTTTTGGAATGAAGATTTTGTAAATATTTTTACGCAAACCGATGTGAGAAATACCTTTTTCGATTTGTTCGGGTTGGGAGACAATAGTGGCTCATACAAAGCAAGGACATCTAGTAAATTTAAACTCACTTTCGATCCAGACATACCACTAATGAGGTCTCCTGAAATGCTATTAATTGAAGCTGAGGCAAAAGCTCGGCAAGAAAACTATACCGAGGCATCAAAACTGTTGTTTACACTCCAGAAAAATCGTGACCCCAATGCTGTCGAATCTGCCAATAGTGGAACGGAATTAATTGATGAGATCTTAGTAGAAAGAAGAAAAGAGCTTTATGGTGAAATTGGTGTGGAATGGTTCGATGCAAAAAGATTGAGAAAAGGCATAACAAGGACCGGAAATCATAGAATTAAAGCCCAAGGGAATTTATTACCAGATGACAAGAAATTCTTTTTAAAAATTCCGCAATCAGAAATTGACGCAAATGATAATATTGATGCTTCTGTGAATACTGATCGTTAGTTTTATAGACATGTTTAAAAAAAACCATCCTCAAGACGGATTTCTTATTTATCATGAATTAGAAAAACCAGAATAAGTGTAATTATATAATCGGTTATTTCTAAATTGCGCACTATGAAAGAAAGTTCAAGAAATATATGGAATACGCGCAATCTTAGAAGCAATTGTTCAAGAGCAACCTCTTGATAAAATTTGGCTTTTAAAGGGACAGCAGGGACCTCTTTTTAAAAGTCTTGAAAAGAAAATTCACGAAAATGGTATTTCGCATAGTTATGTCCCAATTGAAAGACTAGAACGATTTTCACATGAAAACCACCAAGGCGCTGTAGCTCGGATTGCTCCCATTCAATTCCAATCTCTGGAAGATCTAATTGAAAAAAATATTGAACAAAAATCAACTTATCTACTCTTAGACGGCATCACCGATACTCGTAATCTAGGCGCCATACTCAGAACAGCTTCTGCAACTGGCGTAAACGGCGTTGTACTTCCTCAAACCGGCTCTGCTCCAATTAACGCAAAAACGGTAAAAGCTTCGGCAGGTGGTATATTCTCAGTTCCTTTGGTTAAAGTAAATCACCTCAAAGATGCTGTTTATATGCTTCAGGCAGCTGAAATAAAAATTGTTGCAGTAACTGAAAAAACAGATCAAACTCTATTTGAGAATGATTTTGAAAGTAGCGTTGCATTGATCATGGGATCCGAAGAGCGAGGCATACATCCAAGTCTAGTAAAGTTATCAAATGAAAAAGTAAAACTCCCAATGAATGAAAATATTGGTTCTCTGAATGTAAGTGTTGCTTGCGGTGTTGTGCTTTATGAAATTCAAAGACAAAGACATCACAAAAGCAAATAAGTTTCAATGAACACTCCCCTTGCCGAAAGAATGCGTCCAAAAAGTCTCGATGAATATATCGGGCAAGAGCATTTAGTTGGGCCATCAGGGGCTTTGACCACAATTCTTAAAAGTGGAAATTTACCTTCAATGATTTTGTGGGGACCTCCAGGAACTGGAAAAACTACTTTAGCAAGATTACTCGCCACGCAAAAGGAAAGACCCTTCTACCAATTATCAGCCATTAACTCTGGTGTTAAAGAAATTCGTGAAATCCTTCAAAAAGCAGAACATGGTGGGGGGCTTTTTACCAATAAAAATCCATTATTGTTTATTGATGAAATACATCGGTTCAGTAAATCTCAACAAGATTCTCTTTTGGGAGCAGTTGAAAAAGGAAGTGTCACACTCATTGGAGCAACAACAGAAAATCCAAGCTTTGAAGTAATTAATGCTTTGTTGTCAAGATGCCAAGTTTACACCCTAAACTCTTTAAATAAAATCCAACTTCAATCAATCATTGGAAAAGCATTAAAAAAAGATATTTTATTGTCTCAAAAGAAAATTGAGATCTTGGAAGATGAGGCTTTAATAAAAATCTCTGGTGGTGATGCAAGAAAGCTGCTTTCGGCCCTAGAACTGATCGTAAACAGTACCCCGGAGCCAATAAAAATAGATAATAATATTTTACTCGAAAAAGTGCAAACGAACATGGCAATGTTTGATAAAAATGGTGATCTACATTACGATATCATTTCTGCATTTATAAAGTCTATTCGAGGGAGTGATCCGAACGGAGCTGTCTATTGGCTGGCAAGAATGATTGCGGGAGGGGAAGAAATTAAGTTCATAGCACGAAGAATGTTAATTCTCGCTTCTGAAGATATTGGCAATGCAAATCCCACTGCCTTAGTGCTGGCCAACAACACTTTTCAAGCAGTCAATGTACTTGGGTTTCCAGAAGCGAGGATTCCACTAAGTCAATGCGCCATCTATTTGGCCTGTTCTGAAAAAAGTAATTCTGCTTATATTGCGATTAATGAGGCCCAACAGAAAGTTGAAGAAACGGGCGACCTCCCCGTTCCATTAGCGCTTCGACATGCTCCTACAAAATTGATGAAGGAACTAGGGCATGGAAAAGAATACCAATATGCCCATGATAATTTAAATAGTTTTGCCAAAATGGATTTTTTACCTAAGGAAGTTGAAGGCCAACAGTTTTATGAGCCAGGTGAAAATACTAAAGAAAGTCAGTTGAGAAAGTTTCTAAAAACCAGATGGGTAGGGAAATACAACTATTAGTTTTTTCTCCAAAAGAATGGTGTTAACAAAATCAGCACCGTAAATAGCTCTAAACGGCCGAGTAGCATCAAAAATGAGGACCAAAGTTTTCCAAAAATTGGTAATTCACTAAAATTACTTGAAGGACCAAAATCTCCCAAAGCAGGACCAACATTACCAAGAGAAGACGCTGCTACTCCAATTGCCGATTCAAAGTCTAATCCCAAAAACCCAAAAACTAAGCATCCAATTATAAATAATAGCATATATATTATAAAAAAACCTAAGATATTTCCGATAATTTCTTGATTAACAACTTTCCCTATATAACGAGTTTGAATAATTGCATTAGGATGAAGTGCCTTTTTAAATTCCAAAAGACCACTTTTAATCATTAATAAATGTCTTACAATTTTTATACCCCCAGAAGTACTTCCTGCAGAACCACCTATAAACATTAATCCGAAAAAAAGAACTTTAAGAAAAGGGGACCAAACAGTGAAGTCAGAAGTGACAAATCCAGTAGTAGTAATAATTGCAATTACTTGAAATGCAGCATGTCTAACAGAACTTTCCATTTTGCCCCAAACCTGAGGATGATCAAAAGAATTATTTTTAAAATCAACTCCAGTAATTATTGTTAAAAAAACAATTACAGTCAATATTAAAATTAATTTTAAATAAAGAATGAATTCCTCATCTTTAAATAATCGTTTTAAGTTTCCCTTAAAAACAAAATAGCTCAGAATGAAATTTGTTCCAGCCAAAAACATGAAAATGATAACGATGTATTGAATCAATGGCAAATGATTCCAATGAGCAAGACTGTCGTTTTTTGTAGAAAACCCTCCAGATGCCATTGTACTCATCGAATGATTAAGAGAATCAAAAAGAGACATTCCCGCTAAGTATAAAAAAAATGTCTCTGCAATCGTATATAAAACATAAATAAGCCAGAGCCTTTTAGCAGTTTCTGCAATTCTAGGATGTATTTTATCTCCATTTGGACCAGAAACTTCAGCAGAAAATAATTGCATACCTCCAATTCCTAACAAGGGAAGTACTGCTATAGCTAAAACGATAATCCCCATACCCCCAATCCAATGAGTCATACTTCTCCAAAAAAGAATTCCATATGGTAAAGATTCAATATCTGTAAGAATCGAAGAACCTGTCGCAGTATATCCTGATACGGATTCAAAAAAAGCATCTGTTAACGAAGGAATAGATCCGGTAAGTAGAAAAGGTAACATTCCAGTAAAACTAACTAAAATCCACCCTAAGGTTACAATGAGATACCCTTCTCGCTTTTGAATGTGTTTCTTATGATGTCGTGAAACCAATATCATTCCACCTCCTAAAATCATTACCAGAAAAGAAGAAAGTGAGATCTCGAAAGCCACTCCATCTTTCATTAAAAAACTCACCAAGGATGCCAAAAGCATTAATCCTCCATTAAAGAGTAATAAAACCCCTATAATATGAATGATTATTTTATAATTTAATTTGGACATTTTCTGTTTATAAAAACAAGCTTTCAATTCGCTTTATTGCTCGTGGCAAACAGCAAACAACAACACGATCACCTGCTTTAATCTGATAATCTCCGAGGGCAATGACACCCTCCCCTTCCTTAATAACACCTCCTATTGTTGCTGTTCTTGGAAAATCAAGATCTTTAATTCTGTAGTTGGCTACTTTAGAAGTTGGTTTAACGATAAATTCTAAAATTTCCGCATTAAAGTTATTGAGGGTGGTCATATCTACCACATCTCCCCTTCTTATATAACGGAAAATTGTGTTTGCCGTTAGAAGTTTTTTATTAATTAGTGTATCTATTCCTATGGCATGTGATAAATGAAAATAATCTATATTTTCAACTAATGCAATTGTCTTTTTAACTCCTTTGGAACTTGCCATTAAACATGACATTATATTCGTTTCTGAATTTTCAGTAACTGAAATAAAAGCATCCATTGACTCTATAGCTTCCTCTTCAAGAAGTTCAGAGCTTCTTCCGTCACCATGAATTACCATGATGTCAGGAAGAATTTCTGAAATCTTGAGTGCTTTTGTTTTGTTCTGTTCGAGTAATATTACGTTGAACTTTTTTTCACAAAGATCGCGCGCCGTATTGATTCCGATTTTACTACCTCCTAAAATCATTATGTTTTTAATCGGTTCATTACTTTTTCCCGATAGTTTTTGAATTTCATCTACTCCAGCTTTCAAAGTAATAAAGAAAACCGTATCCCCTGCTTCAAAAACATTATCTCCTCTAGGAATCATGGTGTGTTGGGTACCCTTTCGCTGAATCGCAATGGGCATAAAGTGAACGTTTGGAAATATTGAAGCCGCCTCTTTGACTGACTTTCCAACAAAGGGAACCTCGTCACCGAGTTTTGTTCCTATCATTGTGAGCGCTCCCTTATCAAATTCGTAACTGTTACTGAAAGCAGATTGATCCAAAAGCTGTTGGATTTCGACGGCTGCGAGTTCTTCGGGAGAAATTAATTCATCTACTCCAATTTCCTTAAAACTTATATCCTCAGCAGAATTTATAAATTCAATACTTGATATTCTTGCAATAGTACGCTTGCATCCTAACTGTTTTGCCATTGCGCAAACCATCAGGTTGATTGATTCGTGAGCGGTTACAGCAATAAAGAGGTCGGATTGACCTACATTGGACTCCCTTATTAGTGACAAAGAACTTGCATTCCCCCTAATAGTTTTTATGTCCAAGTGCCCTTCGGCATAGTTTAGTCTTTCGCGATCGGTGTCGATCAAGGTAATGTCCTGAGATTCAAAGGAAAGTAGTTTTGCCAAATGAAATCCTACTTCTCCGGCTCCTGCGATGATTATTTTCATAATTTAAGTTCGGAAACTTGGCGTAAATATACAAATTCCTATTAGCTTCTATTTTTAAATCTGACAAATAGAGAACCAATACTTTTATTTTATCTTTGTAGCAGATGAAAAAACAAGTAGTTCCCTATAAGAATCAAAAAGAAAATAAAAAAAAACAAGTCCGTCAAATGTTTGACGGTATTTCAAAAGACTATGACATGCTTAACAGAGTCATTTCTGGTGGAATTGATGTTCGTTGGCGCAAAAATGTTGTTTCCTATTTAATCCCTGAAAAACCAAAAAAAATACTTGACATTGCAACTGGTACAGCAGATCTAGCGATTGAATTGACTAAAACCCATGCCGAAGAAATCATTGGATTGGATATTTCTCCTGGAATGCTTGAAATTGGAAAGCAAAAAATCACTTCCAAAGGGATGGATAAGGTTATAAAAATGGTTATTGGAGACAGTGAGGATTTGGATTACAATGACGATTATTTTGATGCTGTTACTGTTGCATTTGGCGTAAGAAACTTTGAAAATCTTGACAAAGGACTTCAAGAAATTTATAGGGTTTTACGTCCTGGAGGAAATTTGGTTATATTAGAAACTGCTATTCCCGAAAACTTTCCAATGAAACAATTTTATATATTCTATACCCAAAAGATTCTACCAATCTTAGGATCACTTTTTTCAAAAGACAAAGCAGCATACCGATATTTATCAGATTCAGCGGCTGCTTTTCCTTTTGGAAAGGTCTTCAACAATATTTTACTAAAAAATGGGTTTATAGAAGTGAAGGATTTCCCACAAACCTTAGGGGTTACTTCAATTTACTGTGCAAAAAAATCAAATTAGCCCCTTTAAGATTGTTTTATTTACTTTCCTAATAACAGGAAAACTCATCTTTGCCCAATACCCAACAATACGGGAAAGAGTTACCAACTTACCTAATTTCGATCAAAAGCCAATTCATTACGGTTACTATGTAGGTTTTAACTCCTATGATTTCAAATTCATTTACGAGGACAACTATTATAGGGAAAAATATCCAGACATCGAGGTGACTTCTTCAACTGGTTTTAACGTTGGCTTGGTAGGAGATCTTAGAATTAATAATTTTTTTAACTTGAGATTTGAACCCGGATTATTCTACTCAAAACGAAGTTTACTCTATCCTGAGTTTACGATCTTCACCAAGGAGTCTGATCGCAAAAGAGAAGTGGAATCTACATACATTCACCTGCCTTTAATCTTAAAAATAAATGCTGCTAGGATCAATAATTTCAGACCATTCTTAGTCGTTGGAGTATCTACTGATTTTAATTTAGCGAGCAACAACAAGAATGTTGACGACAACTTTAGTCAAGTTTTTAAAACGGTCAAACAAAGTTATAATTATGAATTGGGCTTTGGCTTTGACTTTTATTTGCTTTACTTTAAATTTTCTCCTTCAATTCGAGGTGTTTTCTCATTGCAAAACGAACTGATTCCTGACAACCCTTCGAACGGTGATAGTCCATGGACCGGAAAAATCAATGAAATGTTAAGTAGAGGCTTTATTGTCAACTTAACATTTGAGTAAAAGTGATTTTTTGATTTAAGGACGATAAATTTCACCAAGAATAATGGCGGTTGCCACAGCTACATTCAAACTTTCTGGATGAGCCCCATCAGAAGCTGGCGGAATGGTAATCTTTTTATTTAATAGTTTTTCAATTTTGGGACTGATTCCATGCGATTCACTCCCCATCACAAGCAAACCCTTGGCATCAAAATCTTGAGTATAATATGGGATTCCTTCCAAACACGCTCCATATATAGGAGTCGTATGGTTACTCAAAAATGCTTTTAAATCACAATAATAACAGTTCACTCTAGCAATTGAACCCATGGTTGACTGAACCACCTTTGGGTTAAAACAATCTACGGTGTCATTACTACAGATAATATTTTTAATACCAAACCAGTCACACAAACGAATGATAGTTCCCAAATTCCCTGGGTCGGAAATCGAATCTAGCGCAACAGAAAATTCATCAGATGAATATTCTTTTTCTCCTGGTAATTTAAAAATAGCCAATATAGAACTTGCCGTTGAAAAGTGTGTAATTTTATCTAATGTAGCTTTATCAACTTTTGTAAAGGAAACAAAATCTAATTCGTTTACGCTATATACCACTTGAGGCTTCCATCCTGAATCACAAAATTCGCGAACCACTTTAATACCTTCTGCAACAAAAAGTCCAGTTTTTGAACGATACTTTTTGCTCGCCAATTGTCGGATTTGTTTTAGTTCATTTTTGCTTAACATTCAAATGATGTACTTTTGAGTTTTAATCTTTCTAAATTGAATTATCCTCCACCAAAGTTAATCATTCTGTTTTGTTTCTGCCTGACAATTATTGGTTGTCGAAGCACTCAAGATATTATTGGAGACAAGTACTTGCTAGATCGAAATGTTGTAATTAAAAATGAACAGCTATTAAAAAAAGATCCCCTCAACTTATTATTTGTTGATCAACCAAACAGTAAAGTATTTGGGATTCCTTTAAAATTTCATCTCTATAACCTTGCTAACCCATACCCTGATTCGATTTTTGATACTTGGTTACTCAAAAAACCAAAGCGGAAATCTCGTTTGGAAAAATTATTGTCTGCAAAACAAGTAAAGGAACTTAAACGATATAAAGGTAAATTTAACAATTGGTTGAAAAGTTCTGGGGAAATACCAGTTCTTTTGGATAATAGTGTGATAATTGAAAATACAAAACGTTTTGAACAATACTTCAAAAATAAGGGCTATTTTGACACCCACGTCTCGGTAGAAAAAACTATACTTCCCAAACAAAAAGTAACTGCTGAATATCACATTAAGACTTACAAACAATATACAATTGACAGTATTTCAAGAAATATTGCTTCGCCTTCGCTGGATTCTCTTTACCAAAATGCTTCTAAAAATCAGATCATTAACTCTGGTGATCCTTTTGAGATTGATCGATTTGAGGCCGAGAGATCTCGATTGATTAATTATTTTAGAAACAATGGGGTTTATAATTTTCAACAGAACAGTCTCAAGTTTACTGCTGCTATAGACAGCACAGGGTTTGATTCAAAAATTCCAGTAATTATCGAGATCGCCAATCTTCAAAAAAGAGAAAATGACACCCTAAAATCAGTTCCCTACTTGATCCATAAAATAAAAAAAATCAGACTTTATGTGAATAGCTCAGGAGAATTGGGTCAACTTTCCTCCTACACTGACAGTCTTGATTATGAAGATTATACTATTTTTTTTAAAGGCAAATTAAAATACAGGCCTAAGGCCTTAACTGAAGTTATATTCATAAAAAAAGACAGTCCCTACAGTGATTTGGAAAGATCACTAACCTACCGTTACATCTCTAATTTGAGAAACTTCAAATATCCGAGTATCAGTTATTCTCTTCTGAGTCAAGACTCCTCGGACTTATTGGCCAACATCTACCTTAACCCAAAGAAAAGATTTTCTATGGCCTTTGATTTGGATCTTTCTCATTCTAATATACAAGATTTTGGAATTTCACTTGGAACCTCATTTGCCATTCGAAATATTTTTAGAGGAGCGGAGACCCTAGAAATAAGTGCTAAAAATACACTTGGCTCCTCAAGTGATATTGCTTCCATTAGTAGTGAACTATTCAACCTTTATGAGCTTGGAGCTGACATTAAGCTCAGAATTCCAAGGATTTTATTTCCAATCAACTTGGAAAGTATCATCCCTAAAAGGATGAATCCAACGACTGACGTCACTTTAGGAGCTTCGCTTCAACAAAACATCGGTTTGGACAAACAATATTTTGGGAGTAGTTATCAGGTGAAATGGGGGCCCAACAAAATGGCAAAAGTAAGTTTCAAAATAATTGATCTTGAGTTTATTAATAATCAAAATACGAGTAATTATTTTAATGTCTATCGAAATTCTTTTGACAAACTGAACGGTATTGCTGGACAATACAACAATAATTCCAGTAATATTAATACTGATTTAAATCTAAAAATACCAGAGGGTGCTATTACTTTTATTGATGAAGTTTTAAGCGGTAAAACTGAATTGACCCCAGAGGATTTGCAATACCAGGATGTCAACCGAATAAGAGAAAGACAGAATCGTCTGACAGCCAATAACCTTATTATTGGGTCTTCACTCGGAATTAATTACAACAGTCAAGAGAGTATTCTGGATGAATCTTTTTTTCAACTACAAGGGAAACTTAGCATGGTAGGAAGTCTTCTCAATCAAGTATTAAAATTCAGTGGTGCAGACAAAAACGAATTGGGTCAATATGAAATTGACGGCGTGGCTCCCTCACAACACATAAAAACTGAATTAAATTTTATAAAACACTGGCAAACCTCAGTAAACAGCGTACTTGCTTTTAGAGCATTTGGAGGAATCGCAATCCCGTTTGGTAACGCACAGAGTATTCCTTTTTCGCGCTCTTACTTTTCGGGAGGGTCAAATGACAATAGGGCTTGGAGGGCTTATCGATTAGGACCAGGAAGCAGCAACAACTTAAACGAATTTAATGAAGCAAACTTTAAACTCTCCTTCAACTTAGAGTATCGATTCCCCATTGTAAGAAAAATAAAAGGAGCCTTGTTTATTGACGCTGGTAATATCTGGAATGTTCTAGATGATTTCGATGATCCTGCGTCTAGGTTTGATGGACTAAAAGATTTAAATGAAATTGCTGTAGGAACTGGATTTGGACTTCGTTATGACTTTAACTTTTTTGTCTTTCGGCTTGACACAGGATTTAAAACCCACAATCCCGCATTGTCAAAATCCCTCAGATGGGGAGGAGATTATTCAATTAAAAGTGCTGTTTTTAATATCGGTATAAATTATCCATTTTAAAATCAAAAAGTTTGATACTTTTGTGGGATTAAATCTAAAGATACAATGAATTTGAAATTCCAATCTGGTGTACTAACAGGATTAAAAGTACAAGAACTATTTAAATTAGCAAAGGAAAAAGCTTTTGCACTACCTGCAGTAAATGTTATTGGTAGTAATTCTATAAACGCTGTTTTAGAAACCGCAGCAGAACTAAACAGCCCTGTCATAATACAGTTTTCTAACGGAGGGGCACAATTCAACGCTGGGAAAGGACTTTCAAATGAAAATGAACAAGCTGCAATTACTGGAGCAGTCGCAGGAGCAAAACACGTTCATGAACTTGCAAAACACTACGGAGCTAAAGTAATTCTTCACACAGATCACTGTGCCAAGAAACTTTTACCTTGGATTGACGGTCTCTTGGATGCTGGAGAAATTTTTTACAATGAAACAGGTAAATCTCTTTTTAGCTCTCACATGATTGATCTTTCTGAAGAGCCATTAGAAGAAAATATCGAAATTTGTAAAACCTATTTGGAGCGTATGTCCAAAATGGGAATGACCCTAGAAATTGAACTTGGTGTTACTGGAGGAGAAGAAGATGGAGTAGATAATAGTGATATTGATGTCTCTAAATTATATACGCAACCTGATGAAGTTGCCTATGCTTATGAAGAACTAAGTAAGGTAAGTCCACAATTTACAGTTGCTGCTGCCTTTGGAAATGTACATGGAGTATACAAACCAGGTAATGTAAAATTGACCCCGAAAATCTTGAAAAATTCTCAGGAATTTATTTCTGAAAAATTCAATATACCTGAAAACACTGTAGATTTCGTTTTTCACGGAGGTTCCGGTTCTACACATGAGGAAATCAGAGAATCCATTGGTTATGGCGTTATTAAGATGAATATCGATACCGATCTTCAATACGCATACACTGAAGGAATTCGTGATTATATGGTTGATAATATTGATTATTTGAAAACACAAATCGGAAATCCAGATGGTGCTGATGTTCCAAATAAGAAATACTACGATCCCAGAAAATGGTTGCGTTCTGGAGAAGTGACTTTTAAAAACAGATTGAAAAAGGCTTTTGAAGATTTGAATAATGTCAACACCCTTGATTAATTCTTTTTAAAATATTTGAATTTAAATTTTTAGTCTATGAGTTGGTTCAAAAGAAGTGAAAAAGGAATTCAAACCACAACGGAAGAGAAAAAAGATACTCCCAAAGGTCTTTGGTATAAAACTCCCACCGGTAAGATTGTTGAAACACACGAGTTGGCAAACAATGCTTACGTCTCGCCCGAGGATGATTACCACGTTCACATTGGGAGTAAAGAGTACTTTGAAATACTTTTCGATGACAATGAATTTGTAGAATTGGATGAAAAACTTCGTTCAAAAGATTTTTTAAAATTTAAGGATTCTAAGAAATATATAGACCGTCTTAAAGATGCACACAAGAAGACAGGATTAAATGATGCGATTAGAACTGCTGTTGGAAATTCTAAAGGAAAAGACATCGTAATAGCCGCCATGGATTTCACTTTTATTGGCGGATCAATGGGGTCTGTTGTAGGTGAGAAAATTGTACGTGCTGCAACTCATGCCTTAAAAAACAAGATTCCGTTGATTATCATTTCAAAGTCTGGGGGAGCAAGAATGATGGAAGCTGCTAATTCATTAATGCAGTTGGCTAAAACCTCTGCAAAATTAGCAGAATTGTCTGAAGCTAAAATCCCATATGTCTCCTTGTGTACTGATCCAACCACAGGAGGAACAACCGCCTCTTTTGCCATGCTTGGTGACATAAACATTGCTGAACCTAACGCATTGATTGCTTTTGCTGGCCCTAGGGTTGTAAAAGACACAACGGGTAAGGAATTACCAAAAGGATTTCAAAGGAGTGAGTTTTTACTAGAAAAAGGTTTTCTTGATTTTATTTGTCACAGAAAACAATTAAAAAATAAAATCAATCACTATCTCGATCTGATCTTAAATCAACCCCTTAGGGATTAATTCGTTACAAAGATTGTATATCATCTAATTAACATTATATTTGCACCGCAAAATTGCATACATAAAAATCATTTAAAAATAATATTGGCATGTATTTAAACAAAGAAGTAAAAGAAACGATTTTCAAAAAACACGGAAAATCTGAAAAAGACACCGGTACTCCTGAAGGACAAGTCGCATTGTTTTCTCATAGGATTAACCACTTGTCAGGTCATCTTAAAAATAATCGAAAGGATTATAACACGGAGCGTTCTCTAGTGAAACTAGTTGGAAAGCGAAGACACGTTTTGGATTATTTGAAAGCGAAAGATATCGAAAGATACAGGGCTATCATCAAAGAACTTGGTATTAGAAAATAAGTTTAAGTTACTTATTCTTTAATGCATTTTTTACTACTGAACCTTAGTTTTTCATTGGTTGCCTAACAGCACACAACAAACGTTATTATCAACCTAAAAATGAAAAATGATACCAAAAGTATTTAAAGAGGTCATTGACCTTGGTGATGGCAGAGAGATCTCCATCGAGACGGGTAAGCTCGCGAAGCAGGCCCATGGATCCGTGGTCGTACAAATGGGTAAAGCCATGTTGTTATGCACTGTGGTTTCAAACTACAAACAATCGGATGTAAACTTCCTACCTTTAACAGTAGATTACCGCGAGAAATTTGCGGCAGCAGGTCGCTATCCAGGTGGATTCTTCAAAAGAGAAGCACGCCCAAGTGACGGTGAAGTTTTAACGATGCGTTTAGTGGATCGTGTATTACGTCCATTATTTCCTAAAGATTATCACGCAGAAACTCAAGTTATGATTCAGTTGATGTCTCATGATGAAGATGTGATGCCTGACGCGCTTGCAGGTTTAGCCGCATCCGCAGCCATTCAATTAAGTGATTTCCCATTCGAATGCCCAATTTCTGAAGCACGTGTTGCTCGAGTTAATGGTGAATTCGTCATTAACCCTAGCCGTGCACAATTAGCAGATTCTGATCTCGAAATGATGATCGGAGCCTCTGCAGATTCAGTGATGATGGTAGAAGGTGAAATGGACGAAGTTTCTGAAGAAGATATGGCAAATGCTATTAAGTTTGCACATGAAGCGATTAAAATTCAAGTGTCAGCGCAGGTACGTCTTGCTGAAGGATTTGGGAAAAAAGAAGTTCGTGAATATGACACTGCTGAAGTCAATGAAGACTTAGAAAAGCGTGTTCATGATATGGTCTATGACGAATGTTATGCCATTGCTAAGAAAGGAACTTCAAAAGCGGAACGTAGTAAAGCATTCGCTGAAGTAAAAGAACAAGTAAAAGCTTCCTTTACCGATGAGGAAAATGAAGAATTTGGTCACTTGGTGAGCGGATACTTCAGTAAAGCCGAAAAAGAAGCAGTTCGTGAATTAACCTTAAGTGAAGGTGTTCGTTTGGATGGACGTAAAACTGACGAAATCAGACCAATTTGGTGTGAAATCGATTACTTACCTTCTACACACGGATCTTCAATCTTTACTCGTGGAGAAACACAAGCCTTAGCAACTGTTACTCTAGGAACTTCAAGAGATTCAAATAAAATAGATATGCCTTCTTATGAAGGAGAAGAAAATTTTTACTTACACTATAACTTCCCTCCTTTCTGTACTGGTGAAGCAAGACCTTTAAGAGGAACTTCGCGTCGTGAAGTAGGGCACGGAAACTTAGCACAAAGAGGCTTAAAAAGAATGATCCCAGCGGATTGTCCTTACACAGTTCGTGTCGTTTCTGAAGTCTTAGAATCAAACGGATCGTCTTCAATGGCAACTGTTTGTGCTGGTACAATGGCATTGATGGATGCAGGGGTGCAAATTAAAAGACCCGTATCTGGAATTGCAATGGGATTAATTTCTGATGGAGACCGTTATGCTGTATTATCTGATATCTTAGGAGATGAAGATCACTTAGGAGATATGGATTTTAAAGTGACGGGGACTTCTGAAGGAATTACAGCTTGTCAAATGGATATTAAAATTAAAGGATTGTCTTACGAAATTCTTGTAAATGCCTTGAAACAAGCAAGAACAGGTCGTCTACACATTCTTGAAAAACTAACAGACACTATCACAGAACCTGCTACAGACGTGAAACCACACTCTCCAAAAATGGTAACTCGAGTGATTCCTAATGAATTTATTGGAGCGCTTATCGGACCTGGTGGAAAAGTGATTCAAGAACTTCAAAAAACAACAGGAACTACCATTGTAATTAATGAAGATCCGGTCACTGAAGAAGGTATTGTTGAAATCCTAGGAACCGATCAAGAAGGAATTGATGCTGTAATCGCAAAAATAGATTCAATTTTATTCAAACCAAAAGTAGGCGAAAGCTACCAGGTTAAAGTAATCAAGATGCTTGACTTCGGAGCTGTAGTTGAATATTTGGATGCACCAGGAAACGAAGTGTTGCTTCACGTAAGTGAATTAGCATGGGAACGTACTGAGAATGTCTCTGATGTTGTGAACATGGGCGATGTGTTTGATGTAAAGTATTTTGGAATAGACTCTAGAACTCGTAAAGAGAAAGTTTCCAAAAAAGCTTTATTGCCAAGACCTCAGCGCAAAGAGTAGCGCTTTAATAAAGTTTTAAGATAAAATGTTTCATATATATGAAACATTTTATCTTTTATAACGTATAAGGGTTAAAGAGTCAAAACCAGCACAATGAGACAATTAAAAATTACCAAGCAGGTAACCAATAGAGAAACTGCTTCCCTCGATAAATACCTTCAAGAAATCGGAAAGGTTGATTTGATTACAGCGGAAGAAGAAGTTGAATTGGCTCAGCGAATCAAAGAAGGTGATCAGGTTGCCTTAGAAAAGCTAACAAAAGCCAATTTACGTTTCGTTGTATCGGTTGCCAAACAATATCAAAACCAAGGGCTTACTCTTCCTGATTTAATTAATGAAGGAAATTTAGGTTTAATCAAAGCGGCACAACGTTTTGATGAAACACGTGGTTTTAAATTTATCTCCTATGCTGTTTGGTGGATTCGTCAATCCATTCTTCAAGCGTTAGCTGAACAATCAAGAATTGTCCGTTTGCCTTTGAATAAAATTGGCTCTATTAATAAGATTAATAAAACTTATGCTTTCCTAGAACAGGCTCACGAAAGAGCTCCTTCCGCAGAAGAAATTGCGAAAGAATTAGACATGACGATCAATGATGTCAAAGAATCATTGAAAAACTCTGGAAGACACGTATCCATGGATGCGCCATTAGTAGAAGGAGAAGATTCAAATCTTTATGACGTACTCAATAGTGGTGAGTCTCCTAATCCCGATAAAGCGCTTTTGCACGAATCATTGAGGACAGAAATTGAAAGAGCACTAGAAACGCTCACACCGAGAGAGGCGGATGTCGTTCGTCTATATTTCGGATTAGGAAATCAACATGCTATGACTTTGGAAGAGATAGGAGAAACCTTTGATTTAACTCGTGAAAGAGTTCGTCAAATTAAAGAAAAAGCAATTAGAAGATTAAAACATACCTCGAGAAGTAAAATTTTAAAAACCTATTTGGGTTAATAATTTAAAAGCAACCCATGTGGTTGCTTTTTTTTTAAACTATATTTAATATGGCTACACTAATTGCGCCTTCACTATTGGCAGCAGATTTCGGAAATCTTGAAAGAGATTGTAAAATGGTAAATTCCAGTCGAGCAGACTGGTTTCACATTGATATTATGGATGGGGTTTTCGTACCCAACATTTCTTTTGGAATGCCTGTCCTTAAGGCGATTGCAAAACACGCAACAAAACCTTTAGATGTTCATTTAATGATTGTCGACCCAGACCGATATATTGATACTTTTTCGGAATTAGGCAGCGAGATACTAACTATTCATTATGAAGCATGTACGCATCTTCACAGAAATCTTCAAGCCATAAAAGCAAAAGGAATGAAAGCTGGGGTTGCATTGAATCCACATACTCCAGTATCACTTTTAGAACCCATCATCAAAGAGATAGATGTCGTTTGTTTAATGAGCGTGAATCCCGGTTTCGGTGGACAATCTTTTATTGAGAGTACTTATGAAAAAGTTAGAGAATTAAAGGCGATTATCCTTAAGAAAGGAACAGGAACATTGATTGAAATAGATGGTGGTGTTACTGATAAAAACGCATCTCAATTAATAGAAGCAGGAGCCGACGTTTTGGTTGCTGGTAGTTATGTGTTTTCTGCAGCGAATCCTGTTGAAAACATTGCAGAATTAAAAAAATAACTTAAACAATTTTATAAAATTGCATAATATAAAAGGGGGCTTTAAGCCCCCTTTTATATTTCAAATTAGTTAATAGACTTAAACTCATCCCTCCTGTTCTTGGCTCGACCAGAAAGGATATCATTTTCACAAACTGGCTGGTCTTCCCATAACCTATAGACTCAAGTCGATTTTGATCAACACTCTTTTCAATCAAATAATACTCGACAGCAGCGGCACGGTTTTCCGATAGTCTTTAATTGTACTCAGAACCACCTTAGCTTGATGTGTGCACCTTAATGAAAACTTTGCCTTAGGGGTTTTCCTTTAATATTTTCGTGATTTACATTAAGTATTGATAATTCAATTTTTCTTTTACATTATAACTATATGAGACAAAATAGATTTCCAAACTCAAGGTATTTATTGTGCTCATAACCTATTCAGTCAAAAATGGACAACCACTGTTCTCTATAGTACTAACTTCTTCAGGACACTTATCTTCATTGTCAGTAATAGCATCACCATCAGACCAAGGACATCCATCATTGTCTATTGCGACTTTTTCATTAGTGCAATTATCTTCACTTTCGATAAGTCCGTCCTCATCTGAATCTGGAAAACCATTGTTTTCCAAGCTCCCTAATTCTTAACGCCAATTGATCTTTCAAAACTAACTCCATATATGTTCTTTAACAAAGACTCTATGGGGCTAATTATTAAAAAAATTAGTTCAAATTCGATCCTAATTTCACTACTTTTCATTGAAATTCAATGCGGCATCAATCAATGCCAAATGAGAATAAGCTTGTGGGAAATTACCTAAAAGTCTTTTAGTTTTAAAGTCAATGTCTTCACTAAAAAGACCCAAGTGGTTACTATACGATAATAACTTATCAAATAATTCTTTAGATTTTTCCTCTTCTCCTATTTTATATAAACTATTGATAAACCAAAAGGTGCAAACTGTAAATGAAGAACTTGGAGTTCCAAAGTCGTCATTATTCTTATACCTAAATAGCAACCCTTCGTGAGAAAGTTCTTTCTCAATCGCATTTACTGTCTTTATATACTTTGGGTCTTTGGCATCAATAAATCCATACTGTTCCATTAAAAGCACTGAAGCATCCATGTGTTCAGAACCATAAGATTGAGTAAAAGCTTGTTTCTTTTCATTCCAAGCATTATCCATGATGTCTTTATGGATTAAATCCCTAAGAAGCGTCCATTTGGCAGCAGACTTCCCTTCTTGAATTAATTCTGAAATCTTAATTGCTCGATCAACAGCTACCCAACATAATAATTTGGAAAAAGTAAAATGTTGATCTTCATGCCTAAATTCCCATATCCCTTTGTCAGCGAACTTCCAATTCTTATTTACAACCCAAACAATGGACTTAACGATAGACCAAAGCTCTTCATGCTTTTCATCCTCATGAGTATACTTTTCAATCTCAGCATGGATTGTATCCATCAGAATTCCGTAAATATCATTCTGTTTTTGAGTAAAAGCAGCGTTTCCGATTCTCACTGGTTTTGAACCTTCATAACCAGTCAGATGTTCTAGAGTCTTTTCTGTTAGAATTTTCTCACCACTTATCCCGTACATGATTTGAAGCTTTTCATCTTTATCCGGAATTAGATCTACGATATATTTAATGAAATTCTTAACAATCTTATCGTGCCCTAGTTTGGTAATCACTTTGATAACCATCGATGCGTCTCTAATCCAACAAAACCTATAATCCCAGTTTCTCTCCTCTCCTATTGTTTCAGGAAGAGATGTGGTAGCTGCAGCGAGAATGGCTCCTGTTTTTTCAAAAGAAAGTAATTTTAGAGTCATTGCGCTTCTTAATATTTGCTCATTATAATGTTTGAAGGAAGGCGTTTTAAAACACCAATTTAGCCAGTAAACTTTTGTCCTTTCAAATTCAAATAAAATATTTTCAATTTTTGGTGCTGTGATCTTTTCGTTGTAGGAAATTGTAATAAAATGATCTTTTGTTAGAATGATTTCAGAACCGGCCACCACTTTTTCTTTATCTAAATCAGTATATAAATACAATGTGTCGTACTTACTGTCATTAACAACACTTACTACAAAATCATCTTTTACATAGGTATTTGTTGTACCCATTGAATATTCCAATTTTGGGTCATAAATAGCCTTAAATTTAGGAAACCCTTTTTTATGTCTTAAAACTCTGATTATTTCTGGTGGGGCATAGTGAATCCCATTGTCTTTTTGATACCTTGGCATAAAATCAACCACCTCAAACTCAGTGTCCAAATTTTTGAAACGCGTAATAAGAATGGAAGTTCTTTCAATATACTCTTGCTTTATCTCATAGGATGGATCGCATTCAATCTTAAAAGAACCACCAATATTTTTATCTAAAATTTTTCCGAAAACCGATGGAGAATCAAATTGCGGCAAACAACACCAATCTATTGAGGAATCTTCATAAATTAAGGCAGAGGACTTGCAATTCCCTATAATTCCATAATTGAGATTACCTGACTGCTCAAGGACATGTTTTAATTCCATAAATTGTAGAGATTTAAGTTTATAAAAAGATTCATATGGCTAAAAATATAATAGTTTCAAATAGGCTCCCTATTCAGATAACGAAAGTAGAAAATTCCTTCGAATTTACCCCTACAAGTGGCGGTTTAGCTACAGGCATGAATTCCATTCACAAAGGAAAAGATGCCCTGTGGGTGGGGTGGCCAGGCATCAATAGTGATGAAGTTGATAAAAACTCACGGGTTCCTTTGAAAGAGTCGTTAAAAAAGGAAAGATATTTTCCAGTATCGTTAAATGGAGAAGAAATTGAAGATTTTTATTATGGTCTATCAAATAAATGTCTCTGGCCTCTTTTTCATTATTTTATCGAGTTTTCTGACTTCAAAGAGCAACATTGGAACTCCTATGTTGACGTTAATAGAAAGTTTACCGACAGCGTTTTACAAAATATTGAAAAAGGTGATACGGTCTGGATTCATGACTACCATCTTTTATTGTGTCCTAAAATGATCAAAGACAAAAGTCCAGATGTAACAGTTGGATTTTTCCTACACATCCCTTTTCCATCTTTTGAGATTTTTAGAATATTCCCATGGCGCGAGCCATTACTTGAAGGAATGCTAGGTGCAGATCTTATTGGATTTCATACTTATGATTATCAAAGACACTTCTTAAGCTCAGTTAAACGAATCCTAAGAAAAGAGGTGAGCTTCAATAAAGTAAACCTAGGCACTCGCGAAGTGGTTGTCAACACATTCCCGATGGGAATTGATTACAATAAATTCAAAAATGCAGCAAAAACTCGTCTGGCGCTAAAATCAGCCGAACAATCCAAATTAAAACAACAACTTGAATTACATAAAAAAGGCGCAGATCAAAGCAAGCTAATTTTATCTATTGATCGCCTTGACTATACCAAAGGAGTAATTAATCGAATTAAGGCTTATGAGCTTTTTTTATCTAAATATCCAGAATACCTCGAAAAGGTGAGACTCGTAATGCTCACCGTTCCTTCTAGATCCGACGTTTCTGATTACAAACTCTTGAAAAAGGAAACCGATGAAATCGTGGGAAGAATTAACGGGAAGTTCGCAACGGTAAACTGGACTCCAATTTGGTATTATTACAGAGCAATGGACTTTAACGATCTTATTGACTTATATATGAACGCCGACATTGCGATGATAACTCCAGTTAGAGACGGAATGAACCTAGTGGCCAAAGAATTCATTGCCACCCGTGTTAATGGAGATGGTGTTTTGATATTAAGTGAAATGGCAGGTGCTTCTAAAGAATTGTATGAGTCCGTACTCGTCAATCCTTTTGACATGAATTTAATGGCAGATGCGATTCTTAAAGCCATCAAAATGCCTGTTGAAGAGCAAAAAAAGCGAAACGCTAGCATGCAAAAAAGGCTGAGCCGTTATACCGTTTCACATTGGGCCAATGAATTCATGAAGGCTTTAGTGACCAAAACGCAGACAGAAGAAGAAGTTTTAGTCAAGAGAGTTGATGAAGCTGTTAAAAGTCAATTGACTAAAAATTTCAATACAGCAAAGAAAAAATTGATTTTACTCGATTTTGACGGCACCTTGGTTGACTTTAATGACAACCCCCAGCTGGCAGTTCCAGATGAAAATCTCTTAAATTTAATTCAATCACTCTGCGAAGCTCCAAACACTGATGTTGCAATTGTTAGTGGAAGAGACCAACTGTTTTTAAGTAAATGGTTTAATTATTTTCCATTAACTCTAGTGGCAGAGCATGGTTATTTCATTAAATATAAAAACCAGGAGTGGAGTGAAAAAGGCATTCCGCAGAAAAACTGGATGGACAACTTAATCCCTCTTCTAGAAACTTTTACCGACAGAACACCTGGAACTTTCATTGAGATAAAGCAAAACAGCTTGGTTTGGCACTATCGAAAAACAGATCCTGAATTGGCAAATGAAAGAGTGGTTGAGCTTAAAATAGTTTTGAGTAGTTTGATTACTGACGAATTACACTTGTTGGATGGAGACAAAGCCATTGAAATTGCCAGCAGCAGATTTAGTAAAGGGACAGCAGTTTCTGAAATCATCAGTGACAAAGAGTTCGATTTTATTCTATGTATTGGAGATGACGTGACCGACGAATATATGTTTAAAGATCTCCCCCCGAACGCTTCGACAATTAAAGTGGGTAAAAAACAAACTGCTGCTAAATATTTTATAAAAAATCCATCGGAGGTTAAAAATCTTCTTCAGCAATTAATTGATTGATATTACTTGTGTTTTTTATTAAATATTTAAACCATTTATGTTAAAAAGTTTTTAAGATATTTAAAAGACTGATAAATTTGACTAATTTTTAATTAAAAGTTTGGAATGCAAAATAGAAGGCAATTTATAAAAACCACCTCCCTAGGAGCAGCCACAGTTTTAACTCCTTTTAATCCTGGAAGTGCTTTATTCGGAAAACTCCCTAAAGTCTTACTAATCGGGGATTCTATATCAATGGGATATTACCCATTTGTTAAAGATTCCTTTTTCGGGAAAGCTGAGGTTTTAAGACCTATGAAATCAAATGGTGATATGTATAACTGTCAAGGAACCACCAATGGTGTTTTGGGGATTGCCGATTGGATTGCTGACATTGAATGGGATGTTATTCATTTTAATTTTGGTCTTCACGACATAAAACACATTGATTGGATCACTAAAAAAAACAGTAACTCCCAGGAAGACCCACATCAGGCCAGCCCAAAACAGTATGGTAAAAACCTGAAGTTTATTGTGAAAAAACTAAAGAAAACAGAAGCCAAACTGATCTTTGCTACCACCACACCATATCCTGATACTGTCAGAAAGCCATTGCGAAAACCTGGAATGTCAAAGATATACAATGAGGTCGCCTTAAAAATAATGGCAAAAAACAATATTCAAGTAAATGATTTATACAATTATGTTCTTCCCAAAATGGAAAAATTACAACGACCCAACAACGTTCACTTTAGTTTATACGGAAGCCAGAAACTGGCGGAAAAAGTTGTAACATCTATTTCAAAAAACTTATAGTCTTTAATAAAAAAATCAAATAATGACGGATAGAAAACAATCCTACTTCTTGCTTTTTCTGATAATAGTATTTCAATCTATCAGAGTCCATGCCCAGCAAAATAGTTTTACCATTGAAACGAATACTGTTGTAGGTAAAAACACTGAATTCTGGAAAGCAGCAGGATCTGATCATCTTTTTCATCATACGCTTAAACCTTCTGGCCAATTTCTTTTAAACAGAATGAAAAAGACAAATTCTCACAAATACCTGAGATCACATCATACTTTCAATCAAGATTTAAAACATGGCGTAATTCGCGGGTACAAACTCTACAGTGAAGACCAAAAGGGAAATCCTGTTTATGACTTTTCTAATCTAAATCGTGTGTTTAAGTCCTATGTTGAGAATGGGATTAAACCCATTGTTGAATACGATTATCTACCAGATGAGCTTATTCTAAAAAAATCAAAAAAAAACTCAGGGAATGACGAAGGAATGACCATGGTCAATACGGGACCAAAAGACTGGAAAAAATGGTCAGATCTAATGAAAGCAACCACCCAGAACTTAATTGATGTTTTTGGAGCTGAAGAAGTTCGGACTTGGTACTTTGAAGTATGGAACGAGCCAGACGGTTGGCCCAAAGACCAATTGGAGGTGTTTTATAAAATGTATGATGTGTTTGTTGCTGCGGTTTCATCGGTTGATCCTAAATTAAAAGTTGGAGGTCCCGCATGTTATCATGAATATTTTTTAAAACCTTTTTTAAATCATATTACCAATGGAACCAATTATGTAACTGGAGAAAAAGGAACTCGAATTGATTTCATATCCTATCACATCTATGGTCTTTCGGGTAAATGGCTCAATCAGGAGCCTCACATTCAACCTCATGTGCAGCGATTTGTGCTCTCTGTTTTATGGCTACAAAGGCTGGTAAAGGACTTTCCTTCTTTAAAAAAGACTGAATTTCACATCAACGAATGGGGACTTTCCTCTAATTATTATAGAACAGTGGCTGATTATCCCGACTTGGCATACAGAAACTCAATCATCTCACCCCTATTTTTGGTTAAGTTGGTGAACGCGCTATATCAGATTGAAGACAACTACAACTTTCCGACTTCAATGCTACTTTATTGGGGATTTAGCTGGGAAGCGGATGAAGACGAATTCTTTGTAGGAAAAAGGGAATTATTGACTGCAGGAAACACTCCAAAACCAATTCAAACTGGCTTTGAATTGTTGGCTAAACTTAAATCAAAACGAGTTAAAGTCATTAAAAAAACAAAAGAAAACAGATTTGGAGTACTCGCAACAAAATCTGAATCCGAGGAAATTGCCTTCATCACCTATAATTTCGAAGAAGCAGACGGTGA
>CASIAE010000010.1 GCA_949372605.1 uncultured Flavobacteriaceae bacterium | reverse complement strand
TTAAAGATTTTAAAAACGGAAAACTTAAAATAATATCTTTTTATACCAAGAAGGCAAGGGGAATGATGGTGCGTTATTTGTTGGATACGCCAAATAAAGATTACGACGCACTTCTCGGGTTTGATTCTGGGGGTTATGCCTATAGTGAGATGCATACTGAATCAAAACTAGCCCCGGTTTTTGTTCGATAGTCAACCTTATAAAAGGGACGGATCAATCCCCAAAACATGACTTTTAAGGTATTTGTTTAACAGTTGCCAATCTAGCATTTCTGAACCTAAAAGCGAATTATCTTTTAAGAGTTCAACGATATCCAATTTTAAATAGGATTTGAGCATGGGTTTTGAAATCTCAGAAAAGCTGTAATGCCACGGTTCGTAATAAAATCCGCTACGTTCTTTATCCATAGTGTAGGGTCTAATAAAGCCAAAGTCATGGGCGTTTTTATCCATCCAAAGTCTTAGTTTTTCATAAGGTCCTCCATCATGAAACTTCTCTGTAAGTAATACATCCCCTTCGGCTAAAGGATTATTATCAATCAAATCGATTTCGGTTCCCCAATGGTGTCGAGATGTACCAGGAATTGTTGAGTATTCAATAATTTTATTGATGATTTGCAATCCGTTGAGTCCTTCTTTTTTGAATGCAGTGAATTTTTGATTCCAAATTGCTTTCTGTTTTTCATAGGACCGATATGAGGAAACCACTTTAACTTTAATACCTGCTGCCCTTGCCGCCCTTTCCATTCTTTGATAAGCCTTTTCAACTTGCGGAAGTAAACGATGATCTTTTCCCACAAGATTTGGATTTCCTTTACCGATTAATATTTCAGCAGCATACTTTTCATTGCTACAGAAGTTAAGTAAAGGCAGTCCTATAAGGCTACTGATAAATTCAAAACGATTCATGAGTTGTTTTTTATATAACGCTGATGCATTCCAATATCTATTATGTTGAAGATTTTGCCAACAGGAAGATATTCAAGGTTTAAATAGAAATTTTTGGTGTTCACCCGTGCGTCGAGCCAAATGTATTCAATTGATTTGTTTAATCGAATCTGTTGTTCAACTTTTTGAACCAGAAGCGACCCAATTCCCATTCTTTGGAATTTATTATTAATGGCGATGCCTCTGAGTTGATAGCATTTTTTTAAGGGAAAATCAGGACAATTATTGGGTAGTGCAGATAATACGCCAATGATAATGTCTTTTTTTTTTGCGCACAGATGAATGCTTTCTGGATGATCGTCATTTTCAAATCGGCAACTCTCGAAGGGTTTTCCTTTTCTGAGAACTGGATGTCTAACCTCATAGGTTGTTTGGGACGAAGACAATTGAATAATCATATGGGTCAAAATATAAAAATACTAAATTCTAATCATAGTATAGATTTTGGTTGGGTATTAATACTAAAAACTACTATTTAATTAAAAATTAACACCAGAAGGATTTAATAAATTAATTAGCTTCTTATCTTTAACCATGAAAAAAATCATACTGCTATTACTTATTATTTCAAACATGCTTTCATGGGGACAAAATCGAAAGCCTATAAAAGGAAGGCTACTCTATCGTAATGTAAACGTTGTAGCAGCCAACGTGGTGAACAACACGGCACAAATAAACACCATTACTGACGCCGATGGAGAATTTGAAATTGAAGTAGCGCTAGGAGATGAGGTTCTGTTTTCTTCTGTTCAATACCTTATAAGGACTATTATTATCACTCCTGAAATACTTCAAAACAATAGGCTAACGGTTTCTGTGAATGAGCGAATAAACGCACTTGAAGAGGTTGTGATTACGCCTTATAACACTGAAAAATTCCTTAACTTAAAGGAAGAAGAATTTAAATCTTATGACTATGCGCTGGACAAGTCCTCTGAGTTTGATAATGTTTTAGTAAAAAAAGATCAATTAAACAATGGTTTAAATCTGATTAATGTGGTCAAATTAATTGCAAAAATGGTTAGTGATAAAACCGAAGAGGAAAAGAACAACCTCAAGCCAAGCGAGATTTTACTTTATGTTTTTGATAACGACTTTTTCACAAGAGACCTTAAGCTAAAAGACGATCAAGTTGTCGGTTTTCTTGAGCATATAGATAAAAAACTGCCCTCACAAAAATTATTAAAAGTAGACAAGAAATTTGAGTTGATTGACTATTTGATCTCTGAAAGTAAAAGCTACAAGGCTCAGTTTTAGCCACGAATAACTAGTTGTCATGAGAATATTAGGAAAGCGTTTTAGCTTATTTTTTATTGTTATTTGTGCTGTTTTGCTTTCAGCAATGATTTCTCACAAATTTTATGTTACGACCACCTCTTTAAGGTTCGTTGAATCGAATAATAGTTTTCAAATCACCTCTCGGCTTTTTATTGAGGACATTGAATCGATCTTGGTAAAAAGCAGTATTCCTGATTTGAAACTAGCACCAGACAGTGATGAATCTCTTGTAGATAGTTTATTAACGAATTACTTTGAAGATAATTTAATATTTACCTCTGTTGAAAATGAATTTAAAATTAATTTTTTAGGTAAGGAGTATAAAGATGATATGATGGTTTGCTATTTGGAATTGAAATTTGATAAACTTGATATGAATATCAATATACAAAATACCCTACTATTTGATTTTTCTGAAGAGCAAAAAAACATCATTCATTATAGAAATGGAAATCAGCGAAAAAGTTTTTTATTTACTCACACCCAACGTCGTTTTAAAATTAAATTAGACCCTTTATAATTTTAGTACAAACTATTTTCCAAATAGGAAAAAATTGTACTTTCGTTACGATAAATAAAACTAAATCTTATGAACAGAATTCTTTCACATTTAATTGTTTTGACGCCCCTGTTTTTTACGACAGGCATGTTAGCCCAATCCGATTCAGTAGTTGCAAAAGAAGGTGGTCATACCAATAGAAATAAGTTTAAGCAGCTCTATCAAGAGTTTTCCACTCCCAACAGTTACCGAACTGCTTCTGGTGCTCCAGGCATAGATTACTATCAACAAGAGGTTGATTACATCATGGACATAGAGTTGGACGACAAAAATGAACGCCTTTACGGGGAAGAAAAAATCACTTACACAAACAACTCGCCCGACGCATTATCTTATTTGTGGTTGCAGTTGGACCAAAATGTAAGAAAGAAAGATGCTATTGCCCATGAAAAAGATGGGAATGGGGCCAAACCTTTAATGATGGTTGAAGAATTTGTTTCGGATTACCTCAAAGATCCTTTTGATGGCGGTTTTAATATTCAGTCCGTTAAGGATGATAACAATCGTCCTCTCAAACACCATGTCAACTCTACGATGATGAGAATTGATTTGCCTACTCCGATAAAGAGTGGAGATCAGTATACTTTTTCTATAAAATGGTGGTACAATATTAACAATCACGTCGAAAATAGAGCACGTTCAGGATTTGAATATTTTCCCGAAGATGGAAATCGTGCTTATGTAATTGCTCAGTTTTTCCCAAGATTGGCCGTTTATAATGACCTTGAAGGATGGCAGAACTATCAATTTTGGGGTAATGGTGAATTCGCTTTAAACTTTGGGGATTATGAAGTTAATTTAACAGTCCCTGCAGATCATATTGTCGATGCAACTGGTGTATTACAAAATCCGAAAGATGTTTTATCTAAACAAGAACTAAACAGGTATAAAAAAGCTCAAAACACTTTTGATAAACCAGTCATTATTGTTAACCAGGCTGAAGCAGAAGCACGAGAAGCTGGGTTTTCTGAAAAGAAAAAAACATGGAAGTTTAATGCTAAAAATGTTAGAGACTTTGGATTTGCAAGCTCTAGGAAGTTTATTTGGGATATGATGGCCGTGAAAGTTGGGCCACGAAAAGTGATGGCTGTTTCCTTATATCCTAAGGAAGGGAACCCTTTGTGGGAAGAATATTCCACCATAGCAGTAGCTCAAACCTTAAAAACTTATTCAAAATTTACTTTTAATTATCCTTATCCTAAAGCTATTTCAGTTCATGCAAAAAATCAAGGTATGGAATATCCGATGATTTGCTGGAACTATGGTCGTCCTGAAAAAGATGGTACTTATTCTGATAGGGTTAAATTTGGAATGATTAGTGTGATTATCCACGAGGTGGGGCATAATTTCTTTCCAATGATCGTTAATTCTGACGAGCGTCAGTGGGGCTGGATGGATGAAGGATTAGATACTTTTATGCAATACCTTACGGAGCAAGAGTTTGGAAATAAATTTCCAAGTTCAATTTTGGGCTTGGACCATTACCCTTCTCGTAGAGGACCGCCTTCAAAAATCATCAATTATATGGCAGGAGATCAGAGTTTTATTTCTCCGATCATGTCCAACCCTGAAAATGTTTATCAATTAGGTCCTAATGCTTACGCCAAGCCAGCCACAGCTTTAAATATACTCAGAGAAACCGTAATGGGCAAAGAGCTTTTTGATTATGCTTTTAAAACCTATGCCCAACGTTGGATGTTTAAGCACCCTTCTCCTGAAGATTTTTTCAGAACAATGGAAGACGCTTCTGCAGTGGATTTGGATTGGTTTTGGAGAGGATGGTTCTATTCTACAGATTACGTCGATATTGGAGTGAAAAATGTCAAAAAGTTTTTTGTTTCAAAAGAACCGAATGCTGAAATTAAAGAAAAAATGGATGCTTATAACCTGACCTTAGAGGATCTTCCTCCAGCTGTCTTTACAGTAATGGAAGACAGTGAAGATTTTAATCCTGAATATGCAAAAGGTTCACCAATGGACCATTCTACGGTATTGGACACTTATGTGAAAGATAATTTTACTGAAGAACAACTTAAGGGGCTTAAGGTTCCAAAGTATTTTTATGAAATTGAATTCGAAAAGCCTGGAGGCCTCGTAATGCCTATAATTGTTGAGTATACATACGCCGATGGCACTTCCGAAAGGATTACATATCCTGTTCAAGTTTGGAGAAAAAATGACAAAGTGGTTCGTAAAGTTATGGCCTCAGAAAATGAAATTACTAATATTTTGATTGATCCTGATTTAGAAACAGCAGATATTGATATGTCAAATAACAGTTGGCCTAAAAAGGAGGCTGCTAGCGATTTCGAAAATTTTATAAAAAAAACAGAAAATTAAAAGCATGACTTATTTAAGTCGTGCTTTTAAGCTGTGTTTTTTATACCTTTGATTAAAATATAAATTAATGTTTCTTTTTATTAGCGGTGCAGAGCTCGTCTTTGTTTTTTTTATTGTTTTGCTCGTATTTGGGGCAGATAAAATCCCTTCGATTGCGAGATCACTTGCAAAAGGAGTTACTCAAGTGCGTCAAGCCACAAATGAAATAAAGTCCGAAATTCAAAAGTCTGCAAATACAAAAGATTCCGTAGGTTCAATTGGAGGGGAAATAAAAGGTCAGGTAGATAAGGTTAAAGAAGATTTTGACAATCTCACTGATTCAATAAAAAGAAAGCTTTAAATTTTCCTACAGATTGTTAAGCCGTCTCTGAGCGGTAATAGTAATGTTTCGACCCGTTGATCATTCTTAACATATTCGTTAAATTCTTTCATTGCTGGTGTGTCTATATCCTTGATTGAAGTAGTTTTTTCCAACACCTTTCCACTCCACAGTACATTATCAGCAATTAAGATACCTTTTGGATTTAATTTGGGAATTAAAAGGTTAAAATAATTAAGATAATTTGCTTTATCAGCATCTAAAAAAATTAAATCAAAGGATAGATTAAGCTTTGAAATCACATCCTTAGCTGCTCCTAAATGGCATTTGATTTGGTCTTTGTAATCACTTCGGTTAAAGTATTTTTTCTGAAAATCGATCAATTCTTCGTTGGAGTCAATCGTATGGAGCAGTCCATCTTTCTGCAATCCTTCTGCCAAGCATAGTGTCCCATAGCCAGTGAAAGTTCCTATTTCAAGAATCGTTCTAGGTTGGACTATTTTTGACAACAAACTTAAAAACCGACCCTGTAAAGGTCCGCTAAGCATCCTGGGTTGAAGAATTTTTTGATAGGTTTCTCTCGCTAATTCTTTGAGTAGATCAGATTCTTGATCTGAATGAAGCAGCGCGTAATCTAAGATTTTATTGTCTATAAAATCCATAGGTTTAAAATCTATTTATAAAGTTGCTTAATCTCTTTTGGTCTTGCATATTCAAATCGTTCTTCAAGCTTTGGAAGAGCATAACCATCGAGTCCGTTGACAACAACAACATTGCCCTTGTCTAGTTGAACCCAGCCGTCTTTGGCGATCATTTCATTTCTAACATAAATATGCTCAATGGCGGCAACAATCAAAACACAACCGTTTTCTTTTATTGGATATTCGTTCAAAAAACGGCATCCTAACTGAACAGGTGCTCCTTTAACAAAAGGTGCCTGCCAATCTCCTTTGTACTCAGCATTAAGATCGGTTTGGTCAAACTCAGAGATGTGTTCTTCATATTTTGCACTAGTATGATGTGCGTCTTTGATATGGTCAACCTCAATGTGATTGACAGTGAAAACCCCATTTTCTTTTATGTTTTTATAAGTATCTCGAGGCACAGTGTTAGGTCGCAAAGTAAAGTTGATCAGCGCAGGATCACTTCCTAAATGGGTGATCGAACTGAAAACAGCGAGGTTTTCATAGCCAGATTCTGATAGAGTTCCAATCATATTTGCCGACTTGTATCCAGTGATGCTGTTCACTAGGTTTAAACGATAAATCTTGGACATTCTCTTTACGTCGGTTTGATTAAAATGTTGCATAATGTATTTATAAATGTAGTGTGAATCTTATTTTTACAAAGTCAAACTAAGAATTAGATTTTTTATCAAAATACAGAACGATTGACAAAAGGGCAATCACAAGAACTACTAAACCTGCAATAAATAGAAAATGATCCTTATTCTCGTTTGAGGAAAGGAAGCCGTCAGTAACTTGAATATCAATGAATCTGATGATAATCCCCAATGGAATTAAAATGAGAATATATTTAAAACGATCGATGCTTTTTTTCACTATTTAAAAGTTATCAGTAAAACGATTAGTATAATTTTTTTTACAATCCCAGAAAGAATCCTAGCGTAGGTGCTTTTTATTGATTTTCAAGATAAATTATTTTAGCAAAAATAGTATTTATTTCTTTTAAACGAAACTATTATAAAAAATTTGGACGGGAAATCTCTAACCAAATGAAGAAATAAAAAAACTAAACAATTTAATCAACTAAATTAAAATTTAATATAATGTGACTGTCTCTAAACAATTGCCAACATCTTTTATTATAATACAAATTTACACTCAAACACATTGTTGCAAATCGCATTTGAGTTAATATAATCTCATTTTGTTGAATGTATAATAATCCATCTATAAATTCCCTTATAATTATTTTGAGGCCTTTAAAATAATTTATTTTCAATATACAGATGAGAATCGCCGTTGTTTTTTTCTTTAAATAGTATGACTTAATATTTTAGTATTGAGTTTTTTACGTTAACATTTGAAATAGACAATTACAACTACTTATAAACAATTTAATATTCCTATTAAACATAAATGATTAGATGCTAATCAGAGGATTAAGATGCTTCAAATAGCCTTATAATACAATTTGTCAAGAATGAAGCAAGCTTTTAATTAAGTATTTGAAAACTTACCGTTATTACCTCATTAGATTTTAACTATCTTTATTTAGTTAATGAATAAATACAATGAAAAATCTATTACTAATTTTTCTGTTTATTCCAATGATTTCTTTTGGGCAGAACAATATTAATTATCAAGCGATAGTTTCTAATTCTAGTGGTGCTGTTATATCCTCTCAGTCGATTGGTGTTAAATTAAGTGTTATTTATACCAATGCTAATTCAGGTGCTGTTTATTCAGAAACGCATACAACAACTACTACCTCATCGGGTCTAATAAATATTAAGCTTGGTAGCGGGGGAACTGCAAGTGGAACTTTTGCAAACATCGATTGGAGTACATCTGCGATATATTTAAAATCAGAAGTAAACATAGGGAGTGGATATGTTAATATGGGAACACAACAAATTGAGGCTGTACCTGTTGCTCTTTATGCAAAAAATGTAAACCTTTTAGACGCTAATAACACCATTGCAATAGGTGGGGTTGTCTCTGCAACAAATTCAGTTGCAATTGGAAAAGATGCTTTAGCTGCAAACACTTCAGGTGCTAATAATACTGCTATTGGAAAAGATGCTTTAAAAGCAAATACTACAGGCTCAATTAATACGGCTAATGGCGTTGAGGCTTTGTACTCAAACACTACAGGTTTAGGTAATACTGCTAATGGAGTTGGGGCTTTATACTCAAACACAACAGGGAGTGATAATAGTGCTATTGGAAGGAGTGCTTTAGCTGCAAACACTACAGGGGGTTACAATACTGCCAATGGTAGTATGGCTTTATACTGGAACACTACAGGGTCGGATAATACTGCTAATGGTTACCGTGCTTTATACTCAAACACCACAGGGATTAATAACACTGCTAATGGTTCATATGCTTTAGCTGGAAACACTACAGGGGGTTACAATACCGCTAATGGAGTTGGGACTTTAAACTCAAACACAACAGGGAGTGATAATAATGCTATTGGAAGGAATGCTTTAGCCGCAAACACTACAGGGAGCAGTAATACTGCTATTGGTTCAACCACCTTATACTCAAACACTACAGGAGATAATAATATCGCTATTGGAGGTGAGGCTTTATATTCAAACACAACTGGACACGATAATACTGCTATTGGTGGTCTAGCTTTAAACTCAAACACTACGGCAATACGTAATACTGCTAGTGGCTTCAAGGCTTTATTTGCCAATACTACAGGAAATTATAACACTGCTAATGGGTATCGGGCTCTATTCACTAATACTACAGGGGGTCTTAATACTGCTACTGGAAAAAATGCATTATTATCAAATACCACTGGGGATTCTAACTCTGCTTTTGGAGACCAAGGTTTATTTAATAACACCACAGGTTCTGGCAATGTTGCCAATGGTGTAAATAGTTTATACTCAAACACTACAGGGAGTAATAATACTGCTATTGGTTCAAACACCTTATATTCAAACACTACAGGGTCTTATAACACTGCTATTGGAGATGGTGCAGACGTAGCTTCAAATAACCTTACAAACGCTACTGCTATTGGGAATGGAGCAATAGTTACGGCTAGTAACACTATTCAATTAGGAAGTGCTAGTGTTACTTTAGTTCAAACCTCAGGAACAATTTCTGCAACAGCTTTTGTTGGTGATGGTTCGGGGTTAACTGGAATTTCTGGTCCAATATATAAATCATCAATGGTTTTGCAATCGTCAAATACTGCTGCTACTGATTCTCAAATAGATCTTCCTGGCTTAAGCTTTAGATGGAAAAAAGACAATAATGGTGTGGGTAAGTTAGAGGTTAAGGCAGAATCAGGTAATGCCCCTCAAGCTCTTATATTTTATTTCAGTTATCATACTGATGGTAATGATACTATTAATTTTAGGCCAGACACTACAAGTGCGTCTACAAGCTCTTGGAATGCAGTTGATTGTTCCTGGTGCTCTAATTCTACTCCAAATCTTCCGTCAATAACAGGTGCTTATGCAGTTTATGAATTTGATTTTAGTGTTTACCCCATAAATACTAATGGAAATCATTTGGGAAGAACATACAATGTGAAACTTTTTCTTGGTGGCTGGAATGGAGTTCATATGAGAGCTTTTTACCAATAAAATTTGGCATATGTTAATGGCATTTTCTATGTTGCTAAAATCAAATTTAAAGATGAGAAATGATTAGATAACATTTTAACAATCTGAAGGGAGAAGGTATTACTTGAGAAGATTAGTTGATAAAATAATTTCTGCTGTTAGACTCCTAGAAACGAAAATATAATCTTGAAAATAACTAATCCTCTGGGGAATCAAAAAGCTTTGAATCAGTTTTTGATTCTTAGTAAATAGTAATCAGAGGTTTTTTTTTAAATCAAAGGCATATCATTTTCAGTAATTCCTGGGATTCATTATTTTTAATCAGTATGATACGTTTTAGTTTTAGTGAAATTAAAGATTAATATTATATTTAAAAATGAAAGATTCTTTTCGCTGCCTACTTATTTCATTCATAGCTTTTTCAATTACCTATTC
Organism: uncultured Flavobacteriaceae bacterium; assembly: GCA_949372605.1. Classification (GTDB taxonomy): domain Bacteria; phylum Bacteroidota; class Bacteroidia; order Flavobacteriales; family Flavobacteriaceae; genus UBA8316. The sequence goes on along the minus strand of CASIAE010000010.1, from coordinate 44,216 downwards.
TTTAACTTTATTCATTCAAAATGAACTAATTACTTATGCTGTAATAATTTCGTTTTTATTACAATGGACTTTGTTTATCCCTGCATATTTTTTTCAAACTGAAAAGTTTTATGATATTTCCGGAAGTATTAATTATATGTCAATAGTTATATACATATATTATAATAATTACACAACTAATGGTTTTAATTTAGGTAATCTTATCATATCATGTTTGATTTTTATTTGGGCAATAAGATTAGGTGTGTTTTTATTTTTAAGAATTCTAAAGGATGGAGAGGATAAGAGGTTTAGAAGTATTAAACCATCTCCAGCTAAATTTTTTATGACCTGGACTCTCCAGGCGACTTGGGTTTCCATTTGTTCACTTTGTGCATTAACAGGGATTTCAAGTGATAGTGGTATCATTATAAACAATTTATTTTTTTTAGGATTAACATTTTTTGTAGCAGGTTTTTTTATAGAGGTGGTTGCTGATATTCAAAAGACAAAATTCAGAAAAAATCTTAAAAATAAAAATGCTTTTATAAATACAGGGCTCTGGGCTTATTCTAGACATCCCAATTATTTAGGAGAAATTTCTATTTGGGCTGGTATTTCAGTCATTTCTTTTTCATCACTTTCTAACTTGCAATTTGTCACATTAATTTCACCTATTTTCACCTATGTCATTTTAGTATATGTTAGTGGAGTAAGACTTTTGGAAGCAAGTGGAAATAAAAAATGGGGCCATCTCAAGAGCTATAAAGAATACATTCAAAGAACACCACGACTTTTATTTTAATGAAAAATTTAATATTATTTATTTTAATACTTTGGGGTATTCCTAGTGCATATTTTAGAAGTAGATTTCGAAAAATCATATATGAAACTGATGATTGGAAAATAAATATTAAACTATTATTCAAGAAAGAATTAATAGGCTTATTATCTAAAACTTCTTCAAAAAACAAAGATTATATAAAAACAAGAAATCATTACAGAATTTATTTAATTATTTACGGAATACTATTTTTAGTGTATTCTCTTTTACTGTGATTTAATGAATGATTTCTAGAACCACAGCTAAAACAGGCGAAAAAATAGGTGAAAACAATCTTGTTAGATTAAGTTATTCATTTGCTAAAGAATTTGGTTTGATTTTAGAAAAATTTTACTTGTAATTTGATGAATTTATGCTAAAACCTAGTGAGGAGTAATTATCTATTTTAAAGCTAAATTAAACTTAAATTATATCCCAATTTCTTCAAGGCATTAGTGCCAATCAATAACAGGCATATCACCTTCAGTAAGTTCCGTTATTTCTTGTCCTCTTAAATAAGTCATTAGAATTAACACTTCAAAATATTATTAATTGAGGTATGAATTGAGGTATGAATTGAGTAAGAAGTAATACATTTGACTAGATCAAAAAGATTATGTGGTAACGAAATGGTTACAAATTAATAATTCAAAAAGTACTAAGGGTGTTTAGCTCAGTTGGTTTAGAGCGCTACCTTGACAGGGTAGAGGTCATGGGTTCGAATCCCTTAACACCCACGAGGGTTCACAGACAATGTGAGCTTTTTTTTGTATCCAAAGGTGAACTTTTAGAGAACTCTCACACTCTTTTTCAGGTTTATTCAGCTTTTTTTAGAAAGCTCGACACAACCCTTGCTCAAGTCAAGCCCCTATTATAATTGTGTGAGTTTAAGTGAGTATTTGTAAGATTTATTTCTATATTTAAAAATCTAATAACCAACACTGTGAAAAAGACTTTTCTGGCTATGTTGCTTTCAGTTATTTTATTTAGCTGTAAAGAGAGTTCGAAAATCAATCCTGAAAATTTTTTAACAGGTGATAAGTGGTGTATTGATTACGATGAATTTTGTATTATTTTTTTTAAAGATAGCGTTATAGTTTCAAATTCCACAGATGGTAAGTTTAATTCACATAAAAAAAAACCTTTTCATATAACAAAAATAGATTATGAGAATAACATTATCTACACTCAACGTATTGAAAGCATTCTTGGGAATTTATACTTATTTAAAATCCTTAATAAGGATACTGTCGAGTTTCAAGTGCAAGGAGGTTTAAAGTCAGAAAAGCTTTATCGAGTAAAGTTATAGCCCATTGCAAGGTCATTTTTAAATTTCATGGCGGTCAGTTAATTGCTAACCGATCACCTTAGCAAGAACAAAGCCGATTGCTATTCCAATAATCAACATTATTAATCCTTTTCCGGAAAAGAACCATGAGAAGTTTTTTTCCCAAGAATCAGGTATGAAATTCTTGTTTTCATCCACTTCTTTCCCTGTGCGAGTCGAGTAACCAGCATACCAATATACTCCTCCAAATAACAATGCTAAAAAAATTAATACTACTAGTGCATCTCCCATTTTACAGATATTTAATTAATGTACAAGTAAATCTAATTTTTTTTTAAGATATAATCGTATAATATCTTCAATAAATTTTGTTGTAATAAATAACTTTTTTATGCGAATACTATGTTTTAGTTAAAAAATCTTCCGCATTTAAAGCTTGTCTTAGATGATTTTATGAGCTATTTTTAGGTTTTATAAACTAGAATATGAATCATAAAATATCAAGTCTTTTTGAGTATACGAGAAAATACGAAAATAGCGTTTCCAATCCTGAAGTCTTTTGGGGTGAAGTAGCCGATCATTTTCATTGGAGAAAAACATGGAGTAAAGTGCTAGATTGGAATTTTGAAGAGCCTAAAATAGAGTGGTTCAAAGATTCGAAATTAAATTTAACAGAAAATATTTTTGAGAGACTACTCCCGACGCATGCTGATAAAACAGCGATATTGTGGGAGCCAAATGATCCGAATTCTGATTCTGTTAGCCTGACTTATGCAGAGCTTTTTGAAGCTACTTGTAAGTTTGCTAATGCGATGCGAGCAAATGGTGTATTAAAAGGAGATCGTGTGATTATATACATGCCGATGGTTCCTGAAGCCGCTATTGCAATGTTGGCCTGTGCCAGGATCGGAGCAGTTCATTCCGTTGTTTTTGCGGGTTTTTCATCTTCGGCATTGGCAGACAGGATCAATGATTGTCAAGCAAAAATGATACTTACCTCTGACGGAAATTTCCGAGGGAGTAAACAGATTCCTGTTAAGGCAATTGTTGACGAGGCTTTGGAGAAAACAACAACTATTGAAAAAGTTATCGTTCTTAAGAGAACGGGGGAGTCTGTTAACATGAAAACAGGGCGAGACATCTGGTGGGATGATACCATTGCTCAACAGTCTTCTGAGAATGAGGCTGAAGAAATGGATGCCGAAGACATGTTGTTTATTCTTTATACTTCTGGTTCAACCGGACAGCCCAAAGGTGTTGTTCATTCTACTGCAGGTTATATGGTTTATACTTATTATTCTTTTATAAATGTATTCCAGCATGAAAAATCAGATGTTTATTGGTGTACAGCCGATGTTGGTTGGATCACTGGGCATTCTTATATTGTTTATGGACCACTTTTGGCTGGTGCAACGACTTTAATGTTTGAAGGCGTTCCTACCTACCCACACCCTGGTCGTTTCTGGGAGATTATTGATAAATACAAAGTTAATCAATTTTATACTGCACCTACTGCTATTCGTGCCCTTCAAGTCTTCGGTCTTGAACCAGTTGAAAAATACGATTTGGATTCACTTAAGGTAATTGGTTCAGTAGGGGAGCCGATAAATGAGGAAGCCTGGCATTGGTACCATGAAAATATTGGAAAAGGAAGATGTCCATTGGTAGATACTTGGTGGCAAACCGAAACCGGTGGAATTATGATCTCACCATTGGCAGGAATTACTCCAAATAAACCCGCCCATGCCTCATTACCTTTACCCGGAGTTCAACCGGTAATCGTTGATGCTGATGGAAATGAGCTGTTAGGGAACAATGTGGAAGGAAATTTGTGCATCAGATTTCCATGGCCTTCAATTATTAGAACTACTTATGGCGATCATAACCGCTGTAAAGACACTTATTTTTCTACTTACAAAGGAATGTATTTTACTGGGGATGGTGTAAAACGAGATCATGATGGGTATTTAAGAATATTAGGAAGAGTAGATGATGTAATCAATGTTTCTGGTCATAGAATGGGAACTGCAGAAGTAGAAAATGCGATTAATGAACATCCCGATGTCGTGGAGTCTGCCGTTGTAGGCTACCCTCATGCGATAAAGGGACAAGGGATTTATGCTTATGCGATTTGTAACTCTTCGACAAAGTCTGATTCGGAGATGGAAAGTGAAATTAAAGCCATGGTTAGAAAGATTATTGGCCCAATTGCAAAGCCAGAGCATGTGCAAATTGTATCTGATCTTCCCAAAACAAGATCTGGAAAAATAATGCGTCGTATTTTAAGAAAAGTAGCAAGTAGAGATGTATCAAGCTTAGGTGATACTTCCACGCTATTGAATCCTGAGATTGTTGAGGAAATTATTAAAGGTGCAGGTTTAGAATAAGTTTTAAAGTACCTTAAGTAATCTTTCTAACGCCATTCCTCTAGATCCTTTTAGAAGAATATTTTTATTATTGAAAGATTTCTTTTTAAGAAACTCTTTAATGTCGTTTATAGTTTTAAATTTTCTCACTCTGGAGTCATTACTTGAAGTCTTATAAAAGGCTTCTCCGACAATTAGAATTTCCTCCAAATTTGTCTCCTCTAAAAGCATTACTGTTTTTTGATGCTCCTCACTGGTATATACTCCAAGTTCAAACATATCGCCCAGGATGGCTATGCCTCCATTCGTGTTGCTTAAAGTAAATGCCTGAACAGATACTTCCATGCTTGTGGGATTTGCGTTGTAGGCGTCTAATGTGATTCTATTTGTCCCTTGATTTATTGCCTCAGAACGGTTGTTTGATGGTGAATAGGAGCAAACACCAAGTTTTATATTTTCATTAGAAACTTTAAAATGCTTTCCAATGGCTATTGCCGCTCCTATATTAGCGAAATTATAAAAGCCATTTAGATTACTATAAATTATTTCATCTTGAAATTTTATTTTTAATGGATCTCCACTTTTTATTAAATATTCAAACATATAAGTTGCTTTAACATCCTCACCAAAAGAATAACTTTTACTTTTTGTTTTCCATTCCTTTTGAATGGGATCATCTTCCTTTATAAAAAGCTCTCCTTGATTATTAGTAAGGTATTCATAGAGCTCTGTTTTAGCTTTTACAACCCCATCTAAGCTTCCAAAACCTTCTAGGTGTGCTTTTCCGAAATTGGTAATTAATCCATATTCAGGCAAAGCGATTTCGCAAAGTTGTTTTATTTCTCCACCATGATTTGCTCCCATTTCAACAATCCCAATTTCGGTGTTTGCATTAAAGCTTAATAGGGTCAAGGGAACCCCTATGTGATTGTTTAAGTTTCCAACAGTAGCTTGGGTTTTGTATTTTTGACTTAGAATACTTTTCAGAATTTCCTTGGTGGTGGTTTTACCGTTACTTCCAGTAAGTCCAATAATTTTTACTTTTAGTGATTTTCTGTGAAACCTTGATAATTCTTGGAGGGTTTTTAAGGTGTCCTTCACATAAATCATCTGACTGTTTTCTTTTGCAATAACAGGATCGTCTACCAGAGCATAAATTGCTCCTTTTTGAATGGCTTCTTTTGCAAAGAAATTCCCATTAAATTTTTCACCTTTTAAGGCAATATAAAAACAATTGTCTTTTATCTTCCGAGTATCAGTTATAACTCCCGAAGAGGCTAGAAAGTATTTATGAATGTCCTGTAGTATCATATCAATAAAAAAGGCATCTAAGAGGATGCCATTTATGAACGATTATTACTTGGCTCGCTTGTGTCTTGCGGTCTTCTTTATATTGCTTTTCTGTCCCAAACGAGACATTGCGCACCTGAACCCTATATAGTCAGTTGCGATGTATTGCGGTAAATATCTTCTTTGTGCAGGATCTAGCCAGTAAGCTCTGTCTTTCCAAGAACCACCTTTATACACTCTTACTTCGTCTGTAATCAATGAAGTTCTATTTGATGATTTATCAATTCTTCTTATAATATTACCTTCATCATCCAACTCTATCTTAGGATGCGAAGGAGCATTGTACATCACAGTACTCTCTGGACGTTTGCTTGGATTGTTTTCATCGTCACCTCCAGTACTTGAAAAAAGTCTTGTAGATTCAATGTCACCGTCACGAACATTTCTGTTATCACTCTCTGTGAAATTTTGTCTCAAGAAAGTTTCTTCTTCATCAACCGGAATTTGAGCGAGTTGACCCGGAAGACGTTTTAACATTATTTTTCCATTCGGAAGTGTATCGTACACCAATTCGTCTGGAGAAATAATTACAGCTTTTCCATCTTCTCCAATTGCACTTTTCGAATAAATGTTACCTCTGTAATAGTTGAAGTCATTTGCATTGTCGTCAATTATTGGACGATAAACATCAGCTACCCATTCCGCAACATTTCCTGCCATATCATAAACTCCAAAATCATTTGGAGGATAAGTTTTTACTTGAACTGTTATGTCTCCACCGTCATCAGACCAACCTGCAATTCCGCCGTAATCTCCTTTTCCGAATTTGAAATTTGCTAATTGATCTCCTTCACTTCTTTTATCACTTGATCTGGTATATTCTCCCGACCATGGATATTTCTTTTTACCACGATAAGTATTGTACTCTCTTTCTCCTACCAAAGCCAGAGCAGCGTATTCCCATTCTGTTTCTGTTGGAAGTCTATAAGAAGGTAATAAAACCCCTTTATCAACCCCTGCGTATACATTAACAGTAGCGGTATCTTTCTTTATGGTCCCGCTTTTGCCCATAAGGCTGTCTGAGGCCATCAATCCACCATAAGCGGTTTCGGGACGCTTCAGATAAGCGTCGGTGCTGAAAGTACTATTTGCGTTAACGACACCTCCCTGAGATTCTCCGTATCTAATATTTTTTTGAACAAAAGATTCGCGTTCTAAAATAAATTCATTTACACGATTTGTTCTCCATTCTGCATATTGGACTGCTTGAAGCCAATTAACACCAACCACTGGATATTCAGCATACGCAGGATGACGCAAGTAATTTGTTGTAAGTTCTTCAAGATATCCCAAAGTGTTTCTCCAAACTAAAGTATCTGGAAGTGCACCTTTATAAATCTGACGATAACGAGGCTCATTAAGAGGGAATACTGTTTCTAGCCAATCTAAATATTCCATGTACATAAGGTTCGTAACCTCGGTCTGGTCAATATAGAAAGACATGACGTGTTGTTGTGAAGGAGAATTATTCCAATCATGCATAACATCGTCTTGGACCTGTCCTTTCGTATAAGTACTTCCTTCTATGAAAACCAATCCTGGTCCAGTTTCCTGGTTTTCAAAATCTAAGTTATATTGGAATCCTCCGTCTTTAGAATTGATTCCCCAACCAGTTCCACGGGATTGATTATTATTTTTCCCACAGCTTACGAAAAACGAAAGGATTGAAAGAAATACGAAGCTTTTTATTAAAGATTTCATTTTCATATAGATATCTAATATATGTAGATTAAACGCAAGATACTAATAATAGCTCTTTTTTGCATTAAAAATTTATTCAAAATATTACAATCTTTTAATTATTAACGTATTAATTTTTCTAATATTATATTTTAATAAATTAAATAGATCAATTGTTCTAAAAAATATATCGAATTGCATTAGATTTTCTAAAAAACATTTAATTCGCTTTTACTTTAAATTTTATGACATTAGTAATAAGTTCCTCTTTTTCTCGTTATAAAAAATAAATTACAAATTCATAAATGAAACTTAAGAAAATATTTTATTCAGTTTTTATACTTGCTATCTTATATTCTATGACTGGAATTGCTCAAGATCGAGTGATAACAACTGGTGTGCCTTTTTTATTAATCACCCCTGATGCGAGGGCAGCTGGAATGGGAGAATTAGGAGTTGCGACCTCAGCGGACGCCTACTCCCAGCAATGGAACCCTGCAAAGTATGTTTTTGCTGAATCTCCAAAAGGGTTGAGTTTGAGTTATACTCCTTATTTGAGGAAACTCGTTGATGACATTTTTTTAGGAAGTTTAAACTTTTACTCTCAATTTAATGAAAGAAGCTCTTGGGCTGGAAGTATTAAGTATTTTAGCTTAGGGGATATTCAATTTAATGAAAGTATTGGCGGATCGATTGTCGACCAAGGCGCTGAACGACCAAATGAAATTTCAATCGATTTTTCTTATGCATTAAAATTAAGTGATAAATTTGCGATGGCAGTTGCTGGGAGGTATATCCGTTCTGATTTGAAAATATCAACAGACGCGGATGCAAGTTCTTCTAATAGTTTAGGGGTGGATATCGCTGGGTTTTACAAGGGTGATAATTTTGATTTCTTTAATAATAAAGCTTTTTTAAGGGCAGGGTTTAATATTTCTAACATTGGTCCTAAATTAAAATATGATGAAGGTGGGCAAGAAGATTATATCCCCACAAATCTTAGATTTGGAACAGGCTTGAATTTTATTTTTGATGATTCCAATGCATTAGGAATTAACTTGGAATTCGCAAAACTACTAGTTCCTTCACCTGTTGCAACTTACGATGATAGCAATGTTTTTATTGGATACAGACAACCAGACAACACTTTCTTGGATGCGATATTCAAGTCTTTTAATGATGCACCCGGAGGATTCTCCGAAGAGATAAAAGAGTTTACCTGGGCGCTAGGGTTGGAATACTTGTTAGGTGATAATTTTGCTTTAAGAACTGGCTATTTTAGTGAAAGCGAAGAAAAAGGTTCAAGGCGCTATCTTACTTTTGGATCCGGCTTTACATTAAATAACATTACTATTGATGTTTCTTATCTTTCCTCTCTTTCTAAAGTTAGAAACCCATTAGAAAATACACTTAGGTTCTCCCTGACCTTCAATTTAAATTCCTCAGTACCCTTAGATTGACGATAGTCAGAGTGGTCAAATTCAGGGCACTTATTAAAGATTTTTTTTATTTAATAAATATATTTTCTCCCTACCCTAGAATTCTTTAATTTTACAGAATAATTTAATTTTATTATCTCAACTCGTTTAATGAAACAAATTACAAAAGAAACTTACCTTAATTGGTATGAAAACATGACGTTCTGGCGCAAATTTGAAGATAAACTAGCGGCAGTCTACATACAACAGAAGGTAAGAGGCTTTTTACATTTATATAATGGTCAAGAAGCTGTATTGGCCGGTTCTCTCCATGCGATGGAAATCGGTAAAGACCGGATGATAACCGCCTACAGGAATCACGTCCAACCGATCGGAATGGGTGTGGATCCAAAACGAATAATGGCGGAATTATTTGGCAAGGCAACTGGAACTTCCCAAGGATTGGGTGGTTCGATGCACATCTTTTCTAAAGAACATAAATTCCACGGAGGTCACGGTATCGTCGGAGGTCAAATACCTTTAGGTGCTGGAATGGCCTATGGAGACAAATATTTTAATCGCGACAATGTCACCCTATGTTTTATGGGAGATGGAGCAGTTAGACAAGGTTCGCTTCACGAAACATTAAATTTGGCGACACTTTGGAAACTTCCTGTTGTTTTTGTTGTTGAAAACAATGGCTATGCCATGGGAACTTCTGTAGCAAGAACTGCAAGTCACGAAGAGATTTGGAAATTGGGATTGGGCTATGAAATGCCCTGTGGACCGGTAGATGGAATGGACCCATTGGCTGTTGCTAAGGAAATGGACAAAGCCATTCAATTTGCAAGAAAAGGCAACGGCCCAACTTTTTTAGAAATGAAAACTTACCGTTATAGAGGTCATTCAATGTCGGATGCACAGAAATACAGAACCAAAGATGAGGTTCTTGAGTACAAAAAGATTGATCCTATTTCACAGGTAAAAGAAATGATTCTTAAAAAGAAATATGCCACCCAAGATCAGCTCGACGAAGTTGATGCTAAGGTCAAAGAAGGTGTTCTTGAGTGTGTTAAATTTGCAGAGGAATCTCCTTACCCAGAAAAGTCTCTTATGTATGACGCAGTATATGAACAAGAGGATTATCCTTTTATCAAGCATAAAATAAAATAAAATGGCTGAATTAATAAATATGCCTAGGTTAAGTGACACAATGGAAGAAGGCACTGTCGCTAAATGGTATAAAAAAGTAGGTGACTCAGTAATTGAAGGTGATATTTTAGCTGAAATTGAGACTGATAAGGCCACCATGGAATTCGAATCTTTTCAAGAAGGCGAATTGCTATATATCGGAATTCAAGAAGGAGGAACTGCTCCTGTAGATTCACTCTTAGCCATTATAGGTGAAAATGGAGAAGATATTTCTGGAATGATTGCAGGTACTGAGAGTCCTGCCGATGAAAAAGAAGTTAAAACAGAAGCAGTTGTTGAGGAAACTCCCGCTTTAGCAATGCCCTCAGGAATTGAGGTCATTACCATGCCACGATTGAGTGACACCATGGAAGAAGGAACCGTTGCGAAGTGGAATATTAAAGTAGGCGATACTGTTGCAGAAGGCGATATTTTAGCTGAAATTGAAACCGACAAAGCAACAATGGAATTTGAGTCTTTTTATACAGGCACACTTTTGCACATTGGTCTAGAGGAAGGACAGTCTGCACCTGTCGATGCAATATTGGCTGTTATTGGAGATAAAGATACTGACAAGGAGGCCGTGAAAGCAGCATTATTTTCAATGTCTGAAGCGGATGTTAAACCAGAAGTAATCAAAGAAACACCTCATGTTGTTTCAACACCCGAAGCTGTTGCAGTTCCAAAACCAGCTCCTGTAGTTCAAGCACCAAAAGTAAATTTAAATGCCAGCGGACGAATTCTAGCCTCACCTCTTGCAAAAAAATTAGCAGAGGAAAAAGGAATTAATTTGAATAATGTTGCTGGATCAGGCGAAGGAGGAAGAATAATTAAGCGAGATATTGACAATTTCAATGGTGCTCCTAATGGTTCTTCAGTAAAATCATTTGTGCCTGCTGGATTAGAAGGGGTTACTGAATTTACTAATAGTTCCATGAGAAAAGTAATTGCCAAAAGGCTATCTGCTTCTAAGTTTTCAGCACCTCATTATTATTTAGGTGTTGAGTTTGATATGGACAATGCAATTGCATTCCGTCAACAATACAACACTGTTCCCGATACTAAAATCTCTTTTAACGACATCATAGTAAAAGCCGTTGCACTGGCTTTAAAGCAACACCCGCAAGTGAATTCTCAATGGTTTGATGACAAGATCATTCAAAACCACCACGTTCATGTTGGTGTGGCAGTTGCAGTTGAAGACGGCCTGATCGTTCCTGTCCTAAAGTTCACAGATGAAATGGATTTGAGACAAATTACCGCAACCGTTAAGGATTTTGCAGGGAGAGCAAGAGAAAAAAAATTGACTCCTACTGAAATAGAAGGAAGTACATTTACTATTTCTAATTTAGGAATGTTTGGTATTCAAGAATTCACTTCGATCATCAATCAACCAAATTCAGCGATTTTATCTGTAGGGGCGATTGTTAGCAAACCAGTTGTTAAAGAAGGGAAGATTGTAGTGGGTAACACCATGAAACTGACTCTGGCCTGCGACCACAGAACTGTTGATGGTGCGACTGGATCATTGTTTTTACAAACATTAAAATCGTACATCGAAAATCCGATTAGACTTTTGGTTTTCTAATAAAAAACAATATTCTTTAAATTGACACCTAATAAATGATTAACTTATGCAGACGATAGTTGTTTCTGGAGCTAGCAAAGGGATTGGATTTCAAATTTGCCTTAAAGCTGCGGCTGAGGGTCATAAAGTTATTGCATTATCGAGAAATATTGAGTCGCTTTCTAATATTGAGAACATCCACCCTTTCGCTGTAGACCTTTTAAATCATAAAGAAATAGTTGGTTTTTTTGAAGTGGTTAAAAGTGAGTTTGGAAGTATAGATATTTTGATTAATAATGCTGGAAGTCTAATCAATAAGCCTTTTGCCGAAACTACTGATGAAGAATTTGAGTCGGTTTATAGAGTGAATGTGTTCTCAGTAGCCTCGCTTATGCGACACTTTTTGCAGATTATAAATCCCAAAGGTCATGTTGTCAACATAAGTAGCATGGGCGGCATACAGGGTAGTTTAAAATTTCCCGGATTATCAGCATACAGCAGTAGTAAAGGTGCACTAATCACCCTAACCGAAATGTTAGCAGAGGAGCATGCTAAAACAGGTCCTTCATTCAATGTACTGGCATTGGGTGCAGTTCAAACTGAAATGTTGGCAGAGGCCTTTCCAGGTTACGAAGCTCCTTTAACTGCTGAGCAAATGGGAACTTATATCCTAGACTTTGCACTAAATGGAAATCAATTTTACAATGGAAAAGTTCTTCCTGTTTCTTCAAGTACGCCCTGATCTTTATGGAGGTTCAAATAACCGCTTTACAAGACTACCTCCCAAAAGAAGCACATCTTTTAATTTTTGAATACTTATCGCGCTGGAAAGTGAACGTTATTGTCTCTCGAAAACGTATTACCAAACATGGAGATTACAGGATGTTATCCCATGACGTACATCAAATTACCATTAACGAAACAACCAATGTTTTTCGATTTCTAATCACCCTCGTACATGAGATTTCACACTTGGTAGCTTTTAAGACTTATGGAAATAGAATCAAACCGCATGGTAAGCACTGGAAATTGTGTTACCGTGAAATGATGTTACCTTTTTTAAATGACTCAGTTTTCCCTTCACCTTTATTAGAGACGCTTGCGCTTCATTTTGAAAATCCAAAGGCAAGCACTGATTCCGATTTTAAATTAGTTGTTGAATTAAATAAATTTGATCCCGAGACAGAGGACACTTATATTTTCGAGTTGAACAAAGGGTCAGTGTTTAAGATTCACAACGATAGGAAATTTGTACTTGGTTCTCGGAGAATCAAAAAATATGAGTGTAAAGAAATTTCTACTGGAAGGTTGTATTTGTTTAGTCCTCATGCAAAAGTAATGCTGCTAAGTTAATTTTAACTCTAAGGATTAAGCGTTATCTCTAAGGTATACCTCTCGAACTTTCTTAAATAAATTAGAAGAATAAATAAAACCACCAACGGCTTCATTTTTGGTTTTAAAAACTTCTTTATTATTTCCTTCCCATTCTTTTTTTCCATTTTGCAAAAAAATAATCTTCTCTCCAATCTCCATTACAGAGTTCATGTCGTGGGTGTTAATCACCGTAGTGATTTGAAATTCTTGGGTAATCTCTTGAATCAAATTGTCAATAATCGTCGAGGTATTGGGATCTAATCCAGAATTAGGTTCATCGCAAAAAAGGTATTTTGGATTCATCACAATGGCCCTTGCGATAGCAACTCTTTTTTGCATTCCTCCAGATATTTCAGAAGGTAATTTTTTATTTGCATTGATCAAATTCACCCGTTTGATAACCTCATTGGCCCGAGATTGCATTTCCTCAAAACTGTTTTTAGTAAGCATTCGCATGGGAAACATAATGTTTTCCTCCACGTTCATAGAGTCAAACAAAGCACTTCCTTGAAAAACCATGCCCATTTCTTGTCTTAAAATACTTCTTTCTTTATTGCTAATGTTTTGAATCGATTGATTTCCAAAATAAATATTTCCTTTATCAATATTGAATAAACCAAGTATACTCTTGAGTAGAACTGTCTTTCCTGATCCACTTTGACCAATAATTAAATTGGTTTTTCCTTTTTCGAAAGTTGTGGAGATATCGTTTAAAACGTTTACTCCATCGAAAGATTTGTATAGGTTTTCAACGACAATCATTAGGTGAGTAAAAGTTGAGTTGTTAAATAATTTGCGATGATGATCAGTACGCTGGTCCATACAAAAGACGTTGTACTTGCTTTTCCAACTTCCAATGCTCCACCTTTAAGGAAATATCCGTGATAGGAAGGAACAGTTGCCAAAATGAAGGAAAATATTATTGTTTTTAAAAAAGCATAGCCAATATGGAACGGAATGAAATCTAGCTGAATGCCTTGAATGAAGTCTGCGCTGTTGCAGAAACCACCGTATATTGAAGCGAAATAACCGCCAATTATACCCAAAAACATGGAGACAACTATTACGAATGGATAGAAAAACATGGCAACAATTTTAGGGAAAATCAAATAGTTATAGGTGTTTATCCCCATTACTTTTAAAGCCTCAATTTGTTCTGTAACTCGCATTGTTCCTAGACTTGAAGTAATGAATGACCCAACTTTTCCAGCCATAATAATAGAAATGAAAGTAGGGGCAAACTCAAGAATAACAGACTGTCGGGTCGCAAAACCAATTAAATATTGTGGCAAAAAAGGATTGGTCAAGTTTAATGCCGTTTGAATCGCAACAACTCCTCCTACAAAAAAAGAAATGAAAGCGACAATACCAATAGACCCGATGATTAATGTATCTATATCTTTAATTATCAATTCTTTTAACACGCTCCATTTTACGAATCTCCTAAATACCTTTTGGAGCATCAAAAAATAGGCGCCTATGTGATGAATGATAATCATAAAGTAAATTTAAACATTTAACTTTTAAGAGTTGTTCGTTTACTTCGTTAAGTAATTGAAAAGTTATATTTGATAGGTAATTGCATTGATGTTCATTCCTGAGCCTACACTGGCAAAAAGAATAATGTCCCCCTTGTTAACCCGATGTCCTTTATAGTTTTGCTTGAGCACCAAATTAAATAAGGTAGGAACGGTAGCAACTGAGCTATTTCCAAATTCTTCAATATTCATAGGAAGAATATCTTCAGGCATTGGAGCTTTGTAAAGTCTATAAAACCTTTTTGCGATGGCTTCATCCATTTTTTTATTCGCCTGATGAATAAATATTTTTTTAAGTTGTCCTATCTCAATATCCGCATCATCAAGACATTTTTTCATCGCAGCGGGAACATTACTAAGGGCAAATTCATAAACTTTTCTTCCTTGCATTTTGATATACTTTTCACTTTGATCCACTTTTGTGTTACAGGAATTACCGTAATAAATGAAGTCAGCTTCATTTTCAGAAGTGTAAGTAGCTGAAGTGTGGGATATAATACCACCACTTTCATCGGATGCCTCGAGAATGGTTGCACCAGCACCATCAGCGAATATCATGGAATCTCTATCGTATTTATCGATGACTCTAGATAGGGCATCTGCTCCAATAACCAGACATTTTTTAGCCATTCCAGCCTTGATAAAAGCTTTCGCCTGAATCATTCCCTCAATCCAGCCTGGACATCCAAACAAGATGTCATAGGCAACGCAACTAGGGTTCTTTATTTTTAATTTCGATTTTACCCTTGCGGACAGATTCGGTAGGGTATCGATTTGTTTACTTCCATAAGGAATGTCACCAAAATTATGAGCTACAATAATATAGTTCAATGTTTCAGGATCGATTTGCGCATCTTCAATTGCATCTTGCGCAGCTACTGCAGCAATATCAGAGGTATTTAAGTCTTTATTGATGTATTTTCGTTGTTCTATCCCAGTAATAGAATTGAATTTATCAATGATGGTTTGATTTTCTAATTCTAATTTCACACCATCGGCATCATAAAATGATTGTGATAAAAAAGTACTATTTTCTTGAATATTTGTTGGAATACAACTGCCGCTACCTGTAATTTTGTAATTCATAATTTAGATCACAATAGTAGCATTTAATAAGAGACTCAATGTCTGAAATTTAAAAAATGATATGAAATTCAGTAATTAAATTTACTGAATCATTGATTATTAATTTATATTTAAAAAATTGACAATCAAGCACTTACGTATATTTCTATCGGCTCGCAGCTACAGATCAAATTACGATCGCCAAATGCTTCGTCCACTCTTCTCACAGTTGCCCAAAATTTATTTTCTCTAACAAATTCGAGCGGAAAAGCAGCCTTTTGTCTGGAATAGGGGTGATCCCAATGGTCATTAGTAACCATTTTTAACGTATGCGGCGCATTTTTAAGCATTGCTAAGTCTGCTTCGTCATTTGATCCGATTTCCATTCTGATTGAAATCATGGCATCACAAAAACGGTCTATTTCACTCAGGTTTTCACTTTCTGTAGGTTCGATCATCATCGTTCCTGCAACTGGGAAAGAAACCGTTGGAGCATGGAATCCATAATCGATAAGGCGTTTTGCAATATCCACAACTTCAACATTTTGTTTTTTGAAGGGCCTACAGTCAATGATTAGTTCGTGAGCTGTTCGACCATTTTCCCCTGAAAAAAGAATTTCATAGGCACCTTCAAGCCTTTTTTTAATGTAATTTGAATTTAAAATCGCTATTTCAGTAGCTCTTTTTAGACCACTAGCCCCAAGCATTTTTATGTAACCATATGAAATAAGACACACAAGTGCTGATCCCCAGGGCGCACCTGAAATTGAAGAAATAGCATTTTCTCCGCCTGTTTTTATTAAAGGATTGTTAGGTAGAAAAGCTTCAAGGTGTTTCGCAACACATATAGGTCCTACGCCAGGTCCGCCACCTCCATGGGGAATGGCAAATGTTTTATGTAAATTTAAGTGACAAACATCTGCTCCTATAATAGCTGGACTGGTGAGGCCAACTTGGGCGTTCATGTTTGCACCATCCATGTAAACTTGACCTCCAAAATCATGTATTTTTTTTGTGATCTCTCTAATGTTTGATTCGAAAACCCCATGAGTAGAGGGGTAGGTGATCATTAATGCAGCCAGATTGTCTTTGTGCTCTTCTGTCTTTTTGGCAATATCAAGCCAATCTATATTCCCCATTTCATCTGTTTTAATAACCACGACTTTCATCCCTGCCATAACGGCTGATGCAGGATTTGTTCCGTGGGCAGAGGAAGGGATAAGGCAGATGTTCCGGTTTTGTTCTTTTCTTGACTGGTGATAGGCACGTATGACCATCAATCCAGAATATTCTCCCTGAGCTCCAGAATTGGGTTGTAATGATGTGGCTGCAAATCCAGTGATTTCATTCAGCTGAGCTTCCAAGCTTTTCAACACGAATTGATAACCAGCGGCTTGATCTATTGGGACAAAGGGATGGATATTAGACCATTTAGTCCAACTCAAAGGAAGCATTTCTGCGGCAGCATTGAGCTTCATAGTACAAGATCCTAAAGAGATCATTGAGTGGTTTAGCGATAAATCTTTTCTTTCCAAAGATTTGATGTATCGCATCAATGCTGTTTCGGAATTATAAGTGTTGAATGTTTTATGTGTTAAAAAAGAGCTTTTTCTTGATTGATTAGCTGGAATCCTAAAAGAATCAACTTCTATTTTTTCCAAGCTACTTTTTTGTTTAACAGCCTGCTCAAAAATATTTAGAATTTTCATTAATGAAGACTCATCTGTGGTTTCATTGACTGAAATTCCAATTGTGTTTTCATCAAAATAAAGGAAATTGACTTTTTCTTTTTCAGCAATGGCCCTAACAATTTTTGCATCGGCTTGAACACTTAGGGTGTCAAAATAATATTTGTTTAATTGTTTTAAACCCAGCTCCTCTAATTTTTTATCAAGTTTTACTGCATTCAGGTGAATGTTTATTGCAATTCCTTTTAACCCCTTGGGGCCATGATAAACTGCATACATTCCTGCCATTACTGCGAGTAGTACTTGCGCGGTACAAATGTTTGAAGTGGCTCGGTCTCTTTTAATGTGTTGCTCTCTGGTTTGCAACGCCATCCTTAAGGCAATGGAATCGTCCATATCCTTGGTTTGACCAATAATACGACCAGGTATGTTTCTTTTATACTCTGATTTGGTTGCAAAATAAGCCGCATGGGGGCCGCCATAACCTAAAGGTATTCCGAAACGCTGAGTGGTTCCAATTACGGCATCAACACCGTATTTGCCAGGAGCTTCAAGAATCGTCAGGCTGAGAAGATCAGCGGCAACGATTATCTTTAGATCAAACTCTTTAGCTTTTGATATGGCCGTCGGAAGATCAATTATATTTCCAGATTTTCCAGGATATTGAAAGATCGCTCCAAAGAAATTTTTATTAAAATAAAATCCATCTGTATCGTCCACGATCAATTCGATCCCTAAGGGTTCAGATCGTGTTTTTAAAACAGAGAGTGTTTGGGGTAATATTTGATCCGAAACAAAAAACTGATTGGTATTTCTTTTTTTTTGGTCTAAACTTCTAAGCGAAAATGTCATCGCCATGGCTTCTGCTGCTGCAGTACTTTCATCAAGTAGTGAGGCATTAGAAAGTGGCATTCCTGTAAGGTCACAAACGAGGGTCTGATAATTAAACAAAGCTTCCAATCTTCCTTGTGCTATTTCAGCTTGATAGGGAGTGTATGCAGTATACCATCCTGGGTTTTCTAAAATGTTCCTTTGGATTACAGCAGGAGTAATTGTGGAATGGTAACCTAGGCCAATGTAAGTATCAAAAAGTTGATTTTTCTCAGAAATTTCACGCAATTCGTTTAAAAATTTAAACTCACTTATCCCTTCGGGTAAGTCCAGCGGATTTTGTAGCCGTATTTCTTCAGGAATCGTCTGTTGAAGAAGTTCCGCTACAGAATCAACTTCTAAGGTTGCGAGAATTTGTCGGATTTCACTCTTGTTGGGCCCTATGTGTCGTGACACAAATTCATCCTTCTTCATACTATTTGTTATTTCTTCAAAATTACGAGATTGGGTTTTGATTTTTAAGTTCAGCACGGATCAATAATTATTTATTTTTGAACAAAATTGTGACTTATTAACAGTTTCGAATACTTTTGTCAGGTGGATTCAATAATACGCTTGTTCGACTGTTATGTGAGGTTGAATTTTCATGTGGGGTTGGCAGTGGTTGCATTAACCCGAATTACAGCATTTAACTTTAATATTTCACTATCCTTACTGTTTTACTCTACTGTGTTTTGTGTTGCCTTCTTAGGTTATAACTTCATAAAGTTCTTTTCTCTTTATTCAAAAAACAAATTCAATAAAACGAAATTCTTTTCTCTCCTTTTCCCTCCAATAATCATTGCATCATTAATTGTTTTTATTGGACTTTTAAGTTTTACTTATGCTGCATTAGGTTTGGTTTTTCTGGCTGGAATTTTAGTGCTTTTGTACAGTATTCCTTTATCAAAAAAAAGAAAAAACTTCCGTGCTTTAAGAGGATTGAAGATTCATTTAGTAGCACTTGCATGGCTCGTTATTACTTTTTATTTACCACTTGTATTTTCTGAGACAGTTGATCTTGACAATTTACTTTTTTCTACACTTCAGCGGTATATTTTCGTTTTGGTGGCGACTTTGCCTTTCGAAATAAGAGATTTAAATTCTGATGACTTTCAGTTGAGCACTTTACCACAAAAATTTGGAGTCAGAAACGCAAAGCTATTGGGTATTATTTTGATTATTTTTCACTTGTCAATTTCATTTTTTATTATCAAAATTCCTTTAGATATTTTTATAATTGAATCTTTTGTTTTGTTAGGATTAATGGTTTTAATATTAAAAAGTAAGGAAGATCAACCAGAGTATTACAGTAGCTTTTGGGTAGAGGGCATTCCTGTTTTGTGGTGTTTGCTTTATTTTTTATTGGGATAATTATTACCTTGTTCCGTAAAATTAGTTAAGATGTTTATAAGAATTATTATGCTCTGGATGTTCGTTCAGTTACCATCTGTTAATGTTGTCGAAAAGCCTGTTTATGAAATTCTTTTAAAAGAAGGGTATCAATTGATAGATGTTAGAACCCCAGTTGAATTTATGGAGGGACATATTGATGGTGCTAAGAATATTAATATCAAATCAATTGAATTTTTAGACAAAATAAACTCCCTCTCGAAAGAGGATACGTTGTTGATATATTGCCGATCGGGACGAAGAAGCGCTAAGGCTTCACACTTAATGGATTCCTTAGGGTTTAAAAAAATATACGATCTAAGAGGCGGCTATCTAAATTGGACAGGCGTTTATAATTAATCCGACAAGCCTGCTCTTCTGAGCAAGGCATTAGGGTCAGGCTCTTTTCCTCTAAATCTTTTGTAAAGTTTCATTGGATGTTCGGTGCCACCTTTTGAGAGAATGTTTTCCAGAAAAGACTGAGAGGTTTCTTTGTCAAAAACTCCTTTTTCTTGGAATAACTCAAAAGCATCTGCATCCAGAACTTCAGCCCATTTATAACTGTAATAACCTGCGGAATATCCTCCCTGAAAAATATGAGAAAAAGCAGTGCTAGATGCGTTTTCAGGAGTGTCCGAAGTAAATTGAATTCTTTTTAATATTTTAGTTTCATGTTCCTTGATGTCCTTGATTTCAAGGGCATGTTTCCCGTGATAAGACAGGTCTAAAAAGCTAAAACCTAATTGTCTAAGTGTTTGAAGCCCTTGCTGAAAATGAGCTGCTTTTTTTATTTTTTCAATCAAATGCATTGGGATCACTTCTTCCGTTTGATAGTGCTTGGCAAATAATGCTAAGGCTTCTGGTTCGTAGCACCAGTTTTCCATGATTTGACTGGGTAATTCAACAAAATCCCAATAAACGCTTGTCCCACTCAATCCACTATAAGCCGTGTCGGCAAGTATTCCGTGCAATGCATGCCCAAATTCGTGAAACAGGGTAGTTACCTCCTGAAAAGTCAATAGGGAAGGTAGTGTTGCGGTGGGTTTAGAAAAGTTACATACAATAGAAATGTGTGGACGTTGATTTTTACTTTGAGAACGGTATGATGTCATCCATGCGCCATTTCGTTTTCCAGGTCTTGGGAAAAAGTCTGTGTATAATATGGAGCGGAATTCACCTTCTTTATTATACACTTCATAAACATCAACTTCCTTTTGATACCCCTCAAGTTTTTTGTTTTTCTTAAAACTTAATCCATACAATCTAGCTACAATTTCAAAAAGCCCCGACTGTACTTTTTCCAAAGAAAAATAAGGTTTGAGTTCTTGCTCGTCAAGCTTTAACTGCGCTTGTTTTAACTTTTCAGAAATATAAGTAGTATCCCATTTTTCAATAGTATCAATTTGAAGGTTGCTTTTTGCAAACTGTTTCATTTCTTCCCATTCTAAGGTTGCGCTGGGCAGTGCTTTTTCGTAAAGATCCTCTAGGAAATCAGTTACCTTCTCTTCAGATTGTGCCATTCGTTCCTCCAGAACAAAAGCTGCATGGGATTCATAGCCCAAAAGTTTTGCCCGTTCATTTCTTAGCCCGACAAGCTTTAGAATGACTTCGGTATTGTTACAGTCGTTTTCTTGAAAACCTCTTTTTCCAAAGGCAATACTCATGCCTTTTCTAAGCTCGCGATTTTCAATATAGGTCATAAAAGGAATGTAACTTGGATAGTCCAAAGTGAAAATCCATCCCTGTTTGTTTTTGGAATTCGCCATTTCAGCGGCCATCTCTTTCGCGGATTCAGGCAAACCCTTCAATTGACTCTCGTCTGATATGTGTAGTTCAAAAGCCTGACTGTCTGCCAGAACATTTTCTCCGAAAGTGAGTCCTAACTTTGCTTTTTCGGAATCTATTTCACGCAATTTTTCTTTTTCCGATTTTGATAATAAAGCTCCGTTTCGAACAAATCCCTTGTATTCTTTTTCTAAAAGGGTTAATTGTTCTGTATTGAGTTTCTGGTGGTCTTCATTTTCGAAGATGTATTTAATCCTATTGAAAAGTGCGTTGTTAAGTCGAATGTCATTTTGAAACTCCGTAATTAGTTGGGAGGCATCTTGTGTGACAGCCTGAAGTTCATCAGATGTTTCAGCACTATTGAGATTAAACAACAAAGCACTATTTCTTTCGAGAAGATCGCTGCAATTTTCCATTGCTTCAAGAGTGTTCTCAAAAGTTGCTATTGAACTTTGATTAGTGATCTCATCAATTTCAATCAGGGCATCTTTGATGTTTTCAGTTAAGGCAGGGAGAAAATGTTCCGAAGAAAATTTACTAAAAGGAGCAGCTTGAAAAGGAGTTTCAAACGAACTTAAAAGGGGGTTTTTCAATATTATTTTTTTAAATTTTCTGAACTTTGAATTACTTTTTGTTCTAAGGATTTTTTATAAAGAACAACTTTGTCAAGGACACAACTGTCGGCACATCCGATGATTTGAGCGGCAAGAATACCAGCGTTTTTTGCGCCGTTTAGTGCTACTGTAGCAACGGGAACACCTCCCGGCATTTGTAGTATGGATAGAACAGAATCCCATCCGTCAATAGAATTGGATGATTTAACAGGTACTCCTATAACTGGAAGTGGTGTCAATGAAGCTATCATTCCTGGAAGATGAGCTGCACCACCAGCGCCGGCAATAATTACTTTGAGCCCTCTTTTGTGTGCTTCTGCCCCATAAGTCATCATCTTGTGTGGAGTCCGGTGCGCCGAAACAATGTCTACTTCAATTTCGATGTCAAATCCTCTGAGAATGTCAATGGCCTCCTGCATGATTGGCATATCCGATTGACTTCCCATTATTATTGCTACTTGTGCCATATTATTTTGAGATTACTGATAAGGTTTGTTTTACTTGTTCCGCTATTTTTCGAGCTGTTTCAATTTCTGAATGAATGATCGTTACATGCCCCATTTTCCTGTAGGGACGGGTTTCTTTCTTACCGTAAATATGAGGAATTACCCCATCAATTGCTAAGATTTGGTCAATGTTTTTGTAATGGACAGCTCCAGTATATCCCTCACCACCAACGAGATTAACCATCACGACAGCAGTTTTACTTTCTGTTTTACCCAAGGGTAAATTGAGTATAGCCCTAAGGTGCTGCTCAAACTGACAGGTATAGGAAGCTTCAATGCTAAAGTGTCCACTATTGTGGGGTCGTGGAGCAACTTCATTGATCAATATTTCTCCTTTTGTTGTGAGGAAGAGTTCAACTGCCAAGAGTCCAATATGATCATAAGCTTCAGAAACTTTTGTTGCAATTTCTATGGCCTTTTCAGCATGTTTTTTATCAATTCTAGCCGGGCACAAAACATATTCCACTTGATTTGAGGTGGGGTGAAATTCTGATTCGATCACAGGGTAATTGACAATTTCTCCTTGAGCACTTCGACAAATAATAACGGCGAGTTCATGGGTAAAACTGACTATTTGTTCTATTAAGCAAGCACCTTCAACTAGCGTTTCAAAGTCTTTATTAGATTGAACAATCTTTACGCCATAACCATCATATCCCATCGAAGCAGATTTCCATACAAATGGAAATGAGAGCTTCCCTTTTGCGATAGCATCTTTCACTTCATCGATCTGATTAAATTCTTCAAAGGGTGCAGTGGGTACCTTGTTTTGATTGTAAAACCTTTTTTGCAAACATTTGTTTTGAATGGTTTTCAAGACATGAGGCTGCGGATAGACTTTGACTCCCTCTTTTTCTAGTTGCTCCAGGGCTTGGACGTTTACGTTTTCTATTTCTATGGTAATTAGATCTAAATTTTTACCAAAATCATATACAGTTTGGTAGTCCATCAAATCTCCTTTTATAAATTTATTGCAAGCTATTCTCGCAGGAGCATCATCACTTGGGTCTAATACATGAGTATTTATATCCCATTTACGGGTTGAATAGAGCAACATTTTACCCAGTTGTCCCCCGCCTAATATGCCAATTGTTTTTGAAGTTGAAAAAAAATCCATTAAATAGTTTTAAGCAAAAATAAGCATATCTTTTGTGGAAAGGAAGAAAGCATTACAATTTGGATATCTTTACGTAAAATATTTTTAAATGATTAATCTAGTACTTTTTGGAAAACCCGGGGCGGGAAAGGGAACACAAGCGGAATTTTTGAAATCAAAATACGAACTATTTCATATTTCAACAGGGGATTTATTTAGACACCACATAACCAATGCAACTGATTTAGGAAAATTAGCTAAATCTTATATGGATCAAGGAGATTTGGTTCCAGATCAGGTCACCATAGAAATGTTAAAAGATGCGGTCGAATCTAATCCAGAGGCAAAGGGTTTTATTTTTGATGGCTTCCCAAGAACCACAAAACAGGCGACTGCTTTAGATGATTTTCTTACAAAAAAATCAATGTCAATTATTGCTACTATTGCCCTCGAAGCAGCAGATGATGTTTTAATTGGACGCCTATTAAGCCGTGGAATTACAAGCGGTAGAGTGGACGATCAAGATGAGGTTAAAATTAGGAATCGTTTCGACGAATATAACAGTAAAACTGAGCCACTTCGTGATTTTTACAAAGATCAAGAAAAGTTTCACAGCGTTAATGGTATTGGTAGTATAGACGAAATTACAGGAAGATTAACGTTACTAATAGATAGTTTTTTATAAAAACAGATGACAGAAGGGAATTTTGTAGACTATGTTAAGTTAAAAGTTAAATCTGGAAACGGAGGCAAAGGCTCTGTCCATTTGCACCGTGAAAAATTCATCACCAAAGGAGGACCCGATGGAGGAGATGGAGGTAGAGGCGGCCATGTGATCGTAAAAGCGGATCCCAATTTATGGACACTCTATTCCTTTAAGTTTTCAAGACACTTTACAGCGGGACATGGAGGACATGGAAGTAAAAGCCGAAGCAGTGGCGCCCAGGGGATTGATGCTTACATCAATGTTCCATTAGGCACCATTGTTCGAGACACAAAAACAAACGAAATACTTTTTGAAATCGTTGAAGCGGATCAAGAAGTCATACTTTTAGAAGGTGGTTTGGGTGGTTTAGGGAACTGGAATTTTAGATCTCCAACCAATCAAACACCGAGATATGCTCAGCCCGGCAGACCGGCAAAAGAGCTTGATGTAACCTTTGAACTTAAAGTACTCGCAGATGTTGGTTTGGTTGGTTTTCCGAATGCAGGAAAATCTACCCTATTGGCTTCCGTTAGTGGCGCAAAGCCAAAGATTGCAGATTATGAGTTCACCACTTTAAAGCCGAACTTAGGAATTGTCCCTTACAGAGATTTTCAGTCTTTTGTGATGGCGGACATACCAGGGATTATCGAGGGTGCTGCTGATGGGAGGGGACTTGGACACTATTTTTTACGTCACATTGAGCGAAACTCGGTTTTGCTATTTCTTATTCCTGCGGACTCATTAGATGTTAAAAAAACCTTTAATATTCTAATGAATGAGCTTAAAATTTTTAATCCTGAACTGGTAGATAAAGACTATATCGTTGCACTTTCTAAATGTGATTTACTTGATGAAGAGCTTAAAAGTGAGTATGCTAAAGAAATGGCAGAAAATTTCAAAGGCATTCCTCATTGTATGATTTCAGGGGTAGCGCAAACTGGATTGGAGCAATTGAAAGATCTAATTTGGAAAACATTGAATACGCCTAATGCTTAGTTTTAAATCATTTTTCCTGACTTTTTTTTTAAGCTTTCTTTTTTCTTTCTCACAAGAATCAAGGTCTTTTGTTAAATATGATTTTAAAAATGACAAAGTTTATAATCTCAAATTAAAGGAATTAAAAGACAGTTTAAATAAAAACTCAACCAGCAAATTAGAAAGAAAAATTGCAGATTTAGCCTTCTGTTACAAAGATTGGGATACGGCCATTGGTTTTTATGAAAAAATAGTCTTAAATGCTCCAAAAGGAGACAGCTACTTTAGACTTTCTGTGGCTGCAGGAAGAAAATCGCTCGAGGTTTCTAGGTTGAATTCTATTAGTTATTTGGGTAAAACAAGAAGTGCTTTATTGAAAGCATTAGAGCTTCAGCCAAACAACTCCTTGTTTTTGAGAACTGCTATTGAAATTTTTTATGAAATCCCCTATTTTTTCGGAGGAGACAAGGAGTTTGCCAAGGAAAAAGCAGCACTTCTTTATGAGCTTGATCCTGTTGAGGGTTTAATGGCAAAGGGTTATTTAAATGAAAAAGAGGGGGACCTTGTGTTGGCAAAATTAAACTATTCCAAAGCCATAAAATTAATTTTGAAAGAGGAGTTGGAACTTGTTCTAAACCGAGAAAGAAGAGATTTGGCTTACGAGTTAGGGAGAGTTACCGCTGATTTTGAAATTAATAATGAATTGGGAATTACTTCACTTCAGTTTTATTTAAAAAACTATAATTTTATTGACAATATTGCCTTGGAATGGGTCTATTTTAATTTGGCTAAAATCTCAATCAAGCAGAAAGCCATGCAAAAAAGTAAGATTTATTTGGAAAAGACTTTGGAAATTAAACCTGATTTTAAACAGGCATTACTTCTTAAAAAAGAAATAAAATAAAAATGAAAAAATTTCATTTTATAGCAATAGGAGGCAGTGCAATGCACAGCTTGGCAATTGCATTAAAAAATATTGGAGACGAAATAACGGGGAGCGACGATGCTATTTTCGACCCCTCGAAATCCAATTTAGAAGCAGCTGGAATTTGCCCTAAAGAATTGGGCTGGTTTCCTGAAAAAATAACTGCGGACCTAGCGGCTGTTATTTTGGGGATGCATGCAAAAGTAGATAATCCAGAGTTGATTAAGGCCAAAGAAATTGGGGTTTTTATCTATTCTTATCCCGAATTTATTTATGCATTTTCTAAAGAAAAAACACGGGTAGTAATCGCTGGTAGTCACGGAAAAACGACCATTACGGCAATGATTCTTCATGTTTTAAATTATCAGGATATTACAGTCGATTATATGATAGGCGCTAGTTTATCAGGATTTAAAAACTCGGTTCATCTGAGTGAAATGAACGATTTTATTTTACTTGAAGGTGATGAATATTTATCTTCCCCTATCGACCTAAGACCAAAATTCCATCTTTATAAGCCTCAAATTGCATTGATTAGTGGAATTGCCTGGGACCATGTCAATGTTTTTTCTACACAAGAAGATTATAACAAGCAGTTTGAGATTTTTATTGATTCGATTACTCCAGGAGGTATTTTGGTTTATAATGATGAAGATCCTACACTTTCGGGCCTTTCAACAGCTTCTCTAAATACCATAAGAAAACAAGCTTATTATACTCCAGATTTTGTTATCGAAAAGGGTACTACATATTTGGAAACAGACGAGGGTCCAGTTCCTTTAGAGGTTTTTGGAAAACACAATCTTTCCAATTTGGCAGGTGCCAAATGGATTTGTCAATTGATGGGAGTTGATGAAGACGATTTTTATCAGTCTATTTCTTCGTTTATGGGAGCGTCCAAACGTCTCGAGAAAATGGTTTCTGGAAAAACCAGTCACCTGTATAAAGATTTTGCTCACGCACCAAGCAAGGTCAGGGCTACTACCAAAGCTGTTAAAAATCAATTCTCGGAATTTAAACTTATTGCTTGCTTCGAATTGCACACCTTTAGTAGTTTAGACAAAACGTTTATAAATAAATATCAAGGTAGTCTAAGTGCTTCAGATAAGGCGATTGTTTTTTATGATCCAGTAGCTTTAAAAATAAAAAATCGCCCTGAAATAAGTGAAAAAAAAATCAAGTTTGCTTTTGATGATGAGCAGCTATTGGTTTTTACCGACCCGCTTGAATTAGAGCAATACCTTCATGGATTAGAATACAACAAAAGCGTCTTATTGATGATGAGTTCTGGTAATTATGGAGGAATTGATTGGGAAAAACTTATTAATGCCCTTTCGATTTATTAGAAATAAATCTAAACAAATCTATATATTCATTAAATATTATTGAATATTGAAAATACAGCCCTAATATTTCCATCAAATAACTGGAAGCTTCTGATACAACTAGAGAGAAGTTAATTCAAAAAAGTGCTGATTTTCAATCTAATCAAGAGCTACCTGCGATTCTAAATTGAATTGGTAATCGAGGAGAAAGTTTTATCCAATTGATGCAGCGAATGATGACCCCAATCCGGAAACTGTCTTTCATGAATAAAATCATCGATTACAAAGGTAGAGGAGAAACAAAGGGCTTAAAAAGAAAAGCGGCTTTAGAGCATTCTAGAAGAATTGTTTAAATGCCTTAAAAAACTTATTCAGTTCACCAGTGGTTTAAAGATGTTCAATATAATATTTCCGATTTTGGCCAACTTGCCCTATGAAGAGTTTTGGATTTCATACTTTAATCGTTCCAATGGTTTGGTCGATAAAAGCTTCTTGAGTAAAGACAAAATACCTCTAGATGGTTGTCGATGTTCGATTGGCGTTGAAAAAGCACTTGAACTTGGAGCTACTGTAATGATTATGGTTAACAACCATTCAATGGGAAACTTAAAACCTAGCAAATAAGAAAAGATTATTACTAGATAATTCATCAACGCAGCAGCAACATTTGACATTCTAATTTTAGATCATATGATTATTTCTTTAAAAACAATAAAGATTTATTATGGTAATAACCTATTTAAAGATTTTTGGTAAGGAATCTGTTTTATTGCGTGTTTCATATTAAGTTTTTATTACCAGAGGATTGTTCCCTGTATAAGAATTCTAATATTATAGTATTAAAAACGAAAAGTGTTATTTAAAAATTCTAGATTATTATCCTGAAAAATCATCATTTCCGAATTTTCACTTGATAAGGATACAGTAATATAAAGTCAAATAAAATTATTAACTACTTTTGTTTAGATGGTGAAGAAGGAATTAATTACGGATCTTTTTTTTGATCTAGATCACACTTTATGGGATTTTGAAAAAAACTCAGCACTTACTTTTGAAAAAATATTTAATGAGTTGAAAATCGAAATTCCACTTTCTGTTTTCCTTGGAAAATATAACCCCATCAACCACGCTTATTGGAAACTATATCGTGAAGATAAAATCACTCAGATTGAATTAAGGTTAAAGCGGCTAGAAAAAACCTTTGAAGCAATTGGTTTTGAGACAACAGGTGATATGATAAATCAAATTTCTGATAAATATATCGGATACCTGTCAACCTTTCCTCATCTTTTTCCTGAAACGATTATCATTTTGAGTGGTTTGCAAAAGAAATACAATTTGCATATAATTACCAATGGATTTGAAGCGGTTCAACACCCTAAAATTGAACGTTCAGGGCTCAAGCCTTTTTTTTCGCATGTTATTACTGCTGATAAAGTTGGGGTAAAAAAACCCAACCCTATTATTTTTGAACACGCTTTAAAAACAATAAACACGCTGCCACAAAATGCTTTAATGATAGGGGATAGTCTTGAAGCTGATATCTTAGGTGCAATTCATTTAGGCATGCAAGCCATCCACTTTAATTCACATCATGAACCCTTTCATGAACACTGTGATATTATAAATAAACTTGAAGAACTTAATGGATTGTTGTAGTAATTGCGCTCAATAATTTAATTGAATTAATTTTTAAGCCAAGTTTGAAAGCTTTAAATTCGCATATGATGGAATTGCAAAAGGCCCAAAAAATTGTAGATGACTGGATTAAAGAGCACGGAGTCAGGTATTTTGATGAATTGACCAACATGGCTCAACTTACTGAAGAAGTGGGAGAAGTCGCTCGAATTATCGCTAGGCGATATGGCGAGCAAAGTGAAAAGGAAAGTGACCGATCCAAAGACCTTGGGGAGGAATTAGCCGATGTTATCTTTGTAGTCTTGTGTTTGGCAAATCAAACTGGAGTGGATTTGCAAAAAGCATTTGATGAAAAAATGACCATTAAGTCAGTACGAGATCATGACAGGCATCAAAATAATCCTAAATTAAAGTAAACTTATATCCTAAATGAATCTTAAACTCGATCATAAATCTAAGAACTGTTTTGGATCAATAACGATAACTGGTTCTAAAAGTGAATCCAATAGGCTTTTGATTTTGAAGGCACTTTATCCCGATTTGGAAATAAAAAACCTATCGAATTCTGATGACACTCAGTTGACCCAGAAGGCGCTGAGGAATAACGAATCTATTATTGACATTGATCATGCCGGAACTGCAATGCGTTTTTTAACAGCTTTTTTTTCAGTTAAACCCGATTCTGAAGTTGTTTTGACAGGCTCTTCAAGAATGCAAGACCGCCCCATTGAATTGTTAGTGGAAGCTTTACGGTCTCTTGGAGCAGAAATTGAATACGTTAATAAAAAGGGATTTCCACCTTTGAAAATAACTGGAAAAAAAATAGACTTCAGCCAAGTAGCATTGCCGGCGAATATCAGTAGCCAATATATTTCGGCTTTAATGTTAATTGCTCCCTCCTTAGAAAATGGTCTTGAAATTGATTTGATTGGAGAAACCACATCAATCCCTTATGTTAAAATGACTCAAACCCTTTTAAATAATTTGGGTTTTAAAACCTTTTTTAATAACAATAAAATAAAGATTAGTCCAGCTGATAAAATCACTTTAAATCAATGGACTGTTGAGTCAGATTGGAGTTCTGCATCTTATTTTTATTCAGTAGTAGCGATTGCGAATGCAAGTGAAATTACTTTAGAAAGCTATTATTCTGAAAGTTTACAAGGGGATTCGGATTTAGTTTCTATTTACAATAAAATAGGCGTAACGACTGTTTTTAACAATGGTTCGATAACCCTTTCTAAAACTCCAGATTTCGCACTTCCCAAAGTCCTTGATTTAGACCTTAGAAATACTCCTGACCTAGCGCAAACCATTGCGGTGAGCTGTTTTGGACTGGGCGTTGATTGTAATTTGACAGGACTTCATACTCTAAAAATAAAAGAGACAGACCGTCTGGAAGCCCTTAGGATAGAATTTGAAAAATTAGGAGCTATAATTTCAATAACAAACAACAGTCTCGAATTGAGATTTTCTGGAGTGATTAATCAAAATATTTCAATTAACACCTATAATGATCACCGAATGGCAATGGCTTTTGCTCCTTTGGGTATAAAGGTTCCAATTGTTATCAATAATTCAGAAGTAGTTTCAAAATCTTATCCTGGGTTTTGGAAGGACTTAAAAAGTATTGATTTTCAGTATGATATAAATTAGTTTTGTATTTAAGCATGATTTACTTGACAAGCCCCCCTTTGGAGAAGTATATTTGCACCATAAAAAAAATTACATGAAACTATCTGAATTTAATTTCGAATTACCCAACATGTTACTTGCTCAAAGACCTTCGCCCAGAAGAGACGAATCTAGGTTGATGGTATTGAACAGAGCAGACAAAACCATAAAACACCAAACGTTTAAGGATGTCATTGATTATTTTGATGAAGGAGACTTAATGGTTTTAAACAACACAAAAGTTTTTCCTGCACGTTTATTTGGTAACAAAGAAAAAACAGGGGCAAGAATAGAGGTCTTTTTATTGAGAGAATTGAATGAAGAACAAAGACTTTGGGATGTTCTTGTTGATCCAGCCAGAAAAATAAGAATTGGAAATAAACTCTATTTCGGTAATGACGACAGCTTGGTTGCTGAAGTCATTGACAATACTACTTCACGTGGAAGAACCTTAAGGTTTTTATACGATGGAACTTACAGTGAGTTTAGATCAAAACTGAAACAACTTGGGCAAACCCCTTTACCTAAATACATCAACAGACCCATTGAGCCTGAAGATGAAGAGCGATATCAAACAATTTACGCTAAACATGAAGGAGCAGTTGCAGCACCTACAGCAGGTCTTCATTTCTCAAAACATTTGATTAAAAAACTTCAAATTAAAGGAGTTGATCTGGCAGAGCTAACGCTTCATATTGGACTGGGGACTTTTAGTCCTGTTGAGGTTGAGGATCTTTCAAAGCATAAGATGGATTCAGAGGAATTGATTATTAAACAAGATTCTGCAGATATTGTAAATAGTGCTCTTAAGAATAAAAAACGAATTTGTGCAGTTGGAACTACTGTTATGAGAGGACTAGAGTCTTCGGTTTCTTCTATGGGCACACTTAATCCTTATGAAGGCTGGACCCATAGATTTATTTTTCCACCGCATGATTTTTCAATTGCAAATTGTATGATTTCTAATTTTCATACGCCAAAATCTACTTTATTGATGATGGTTTCCGCATTTGCTGATGTTGATTTCATAAAAGAAGCTTACACCGAAGCCATTAAGAAAAAATATAACTTTTACTCATACGGCGATGCCATGCTAATTATATAGCATTTCTTTCCTTGACAGTTTTCAATTTTGAGTTGTTCGGGATTAATTACAACCAATGGAAACAGTTAGGAAAAAAGATATTCGCGCCCTATCATTAGATGATCTGAGAGATTTTTTTGTCAATAATAACGTCAAAGCTTTTAGGGGCAATCAGGTATATCAATGGTTATGGCAAAAAGGCATTCACGACATCGATGTAATGACAAACCTTTCCATTAAAACCAGATCTCTTTTAAAGGAGTATTTTGTAATTAATAATATAGCGATAGATCGCCAACAAAAAAGTAAAGATGGGACCCTCAAAAATGCTGTAAAGCTTTTTGACAATCTTATTGTTGAATCTGTTTTAATTCCCACTGCAAATCGGACTACAGCTTGTGTTTCTTCTCAAG
Source organism: uncultured Flavobacteriaceae bacterium (assembly GCA_949372605.1). GTDB lineage: Bacteria > Bacteroidota > Bacteroidia > Flavobacteriales > Flavobacteriaceae > UBA8316. The sequence goes on along the minus strand of CASIAE010000010.1, from coordinate 11,886 downwards.
TAGGGTGTAGTTTAGACTGTAAGTTTTGTGCCACCGCAAGTATAAAAAGGATGCGAAACCTTAATATAGATGAAATCTATGATCAGGTTGTTGCAATGGACAAACAGAGTCTATACTATTTTGATCGTCCGCTCAGCAATATTGTTTTTATGGGGATGGGAGAACCCTTAATGAATTATAAAAACTTAATGGGATCGATTGCTAAAATCACCCAACCCAATGGATTAGGAATGTCACCCAGTCGGATTACGATCTCTACTTCAGGAATTCCTAAAATGATAATGAAGCTGGCTGATGAGAATGTTAAGTTTGGATTAGCAGTTTCACTTCATAGTGCACGTCAAGAGGTACGAGAGCAATTGATGCCTTTTGCTGAAAAATTTCCCCTGACTGATTTAGTCGATTCTCTAAAATATTGGTTTGATGCCACCTCTAGTTTGGTGACTTATGAATATGTGGTGTGGAAAGATATCAACGACAAACAAGAGGACATTGATGCTTTGGTTAAGTTTTGCATGCATGTTCCATGCAAGGTGAACCTTATTGAATACAATTCCATAGGAGATGACACTTTTAAACAGGCAGACATAACTAAGGTTGAGAAATATCAAAAAGCACTAGAACGGGCTAGGATTACTGCAACGATTAGACATTCTAGGGGTAAAGACATTGATGCAGCCTGTGGTCAACTTGCCAACAAAACAGATGGGCTTAGTTCTTAGAAAATTCATTTAAAATAGTATATTTATTTTCCTATGAAAGTTGTTGAGAAAATTAAAATACCAATCTATGAGGAAATGGAGCTTTTTGAGAAAAATTTTTCTAATTCGATGTCCTCAAAAGTTGCTCTATTAAATAGGATCACCCATTTTATTGTAAATAGAAAAGGAAAGCAAATGCGACCAATGTTTGTCTTTTTGGTTGCAAAAATGCTTGGGAATGGTAAAATAACCGAACGTTCTTATCGTGGGGCTTCTATCATAGAACTTATTCATACAGCTACTTTAGTTCATGACGATGTGGTAGATGACAGTAATCAGCGTCGCGGATTTTTTTCCATAAATGCGTTATGGAAAAATAAAATTGCAGTTTTGGTTGGAGATTATCTTTTGTCCAAAGGTTTGCTTTTGTCCATTGAAAACGAAGATTTTGATTTGTTAAAAATCATTTCCATAGCCGTTAGAGAGATGAGTCAAGGTGAGTTGTTGCAGATAGAAAAAGCAAGAAAACTAGATATTACAGAGGAAGTCTATTATGAAATTATTAGACAGAAGACAGCTACTCTTCTCGCTGCATGTTGTGCCATGGGAGCTAAATCTGTAGATGCAGAGGATAAACTTGTTTCCAAAATGCATCACTTTGGAGAATTGTTGGGAATGGCTTTCCAGATTAAGGATGACCTTTTTGACTATGGTGATAAAAAAATTGGAAAACCCACAGGAATTGATATTAAAGAACAAAAAATGACTCTTCCGATGATTCACGCCCTAAATGTTATCAAAGATTCAGATAAAAAATGGCTAATTAATACGGTTAAAAATCATAACAAAGATAAAGTCCGCGTCAAAAAAGCAATAAAAATGGTTAAAGAAGCCGGAGGTCTCGATTTTGCAATTCAAAAGATGGAAAACTATCGTTCAGAAGCAATCAAAATATTGAAGACTTTCCCTAGTGATATTTACAGGGATTCTTTAGAACTAATGGTCGATTATGTAATTGAACGAAAAATTTAAACACTTCTTTTGACAATTTATTTTCTAGGTTTTTTGCTCACTATTTTTATAATCCTATTTTTATCCTTTTAAACATTAAACTTTGATTTCAAAAACTACCATTGACCAAGTATACGAAACCGCTCGATTAGAGGAGGTTATTGGTGAATTTGTAACGCTTAAAAAATCGGGTGCTAATTTTAAGGGATTAAGTCCTTTTTCGAATGAAAGAACACCTAGTTTTATGGTGTCACCAGTCAAGCAAATTTGGAAAGATTTCAGCAGTGGTAAAGGGGGGAATGTTATCGCTTTTCTTATGGAGCATGAACATTTTACTTACCCTGAAGCAATTCTTTTTTTAGCAAAAAAATACAATATTGAGATTGAAGAAACCGTTCAGACGGAAGAAGCCAAGTTGATTCAAGATGTAAAAGAGAGTTTGTTTTTGGTAGTTCAATACGCTGCTTCTTTTTTCGAGAAAAACTTATGGGAAACTCAATTTGGTAAATCCATTGCATTGACCTATTTCAAGGAAAGAGGTTTTACCGAAGAAACGATTAAAAAATTCGCTTTAGGATATTCACCTAATGAATATAGCGCCCTTTCTAGGGAAGCACAAAATGAGGGTTATAAATTAGAGTTTTTAGAAAAAGCAGGACTGGTAATTGTTAATGAAAACAGACAAGTCGATAGATTTCGCGGAAGAATTATTTTCCCGATTCGCAGCATGTCTGGACGAATTCAAGGTTTTGGCGGAAGGATATTGACCACGAATGTCAAAACAGCTAAATACCTTAATTCTCCTGAAAGTGAGATTTATTATAAGAGCAAGGTGCTTTATGGGATCTATGAGTCAAAACAAAATATCGCAAAACAAGACGTTTGTTACCTTGTGGAGGGTTATACTGATGTGATTCAAATGCATCAATCGGGAGTATTAAACGTTGTATCTTCCTCTGGAACTGCTTTGACGACAGATCAAATCAGGATGATAAACAGGCTTACGTCCAATATTGTTGTTCTTTTTGACGGTGATGCGGCAGGTCTTCGCGCCTCCCTTAGAGGAATTGATCTAATTCTTGAACAGGGAATGAATGTTAAAGTTTGTGCTTTTCCTGAGGGCGAAGATCCTGATAGTTTTTCAAAGAGTCACACTTCAGAAGAAATCACTTCCTTCCTTGAGGAAGAATCTAAAGATTTTATTCAATTTAAAGCTTCTTTATTGCAAGGCGAAGCAAAATCTGATCCTATACGTAAGGCAGAGACGGTAAAAGAAATCATCGAAAGTATTTCTAAAATCCCTGACATGATCAAGCAGGAGATATACATACAGAGTTGTTCTGAGATCATGGAGGTTTCTGAAGATACTCTTTTTGGTGCACTGGCTCAGTTAAAACAAAAGAATAATCGGAAGGGTGCAACACGGATGGTGCCCAATGAAAACGTATTATTAGTTAAAAAAACAGCTGACGCTTTTTTAAAAGTGGACCATTCTTATGAGTTAGAAAAGCAAATTATTTCTATTTTATTGCACTATGGAGGTCATGAAGCAGAATTCAACGAAACCACAATAAGTTCAAATGATAGTGGAGAGTTGATCGAAGACACTAGTACCATTACCACGAGGGTTTACGAAAAAGTTTTTTTAGATCTTCAACAAGATGAAATCGAATTGACCAATGTTACTTTTAAAAACTTATTTTATAAATTAATAGAGTCTTATCAGTTGGAAGAAGGGCAACTCAATGTTGAAAAAATAATGCAGACTGATGATTTGATTCTCAATGAAATAGTTACTGATTTGGTGATGAAAAACGAACAATATTATCTTCATGATTGGGAGAAGAAAAATATTTTTGTGAAAAACAGAGATACACAAGTTGGTCAATTGGTTAATGAAACTATTTTATCACTAAGAAGATATTTAATCGATAAGAAAATAAAAGAGTTGCAATCCCAAACTCAAGGAGTCTCTGAAAATAAAGAAGTATTGGAGGATATTTTGAGCTACTACCAGTTGAAAAAAGTTATCTCTAAAAAATTAAATAGAGTCCTTTAGAAGATATTCATATTATTTTCCTTAAGCTTTTGTATCATCTTGTTTTTATATTTTTTAGCTATCTTTTTTTGTTGATTTTGAGCTGTTACGCTATTTTGATGATTCTTTTTTCCATCCGTTAAATACTTTAGTACTTCAATTTCCCTTGCAGATAATTTCCCAAAACTTTTTCTGGGTCTTTCTAAATCAATTTCTAAGTTTAATTGATTGTTAAAGTTGTTGGTTATTTAGATTTTCTGGATTTTTGATATTGCTTTTGCCAAAACATAAATATTCGCATTTATGGATAAAAATCGAATAGTAACAGACTTTAAGAGCCGAAAGCAGTAAATGTTTTCATCAAGCGAAGTGTAAATAAGAATTTCAATTTCTGGATAACTTTTTTTGCTAAAGTGATTAAGTTAATTGGACTTTCATCATTTCAATGTATCAAGATATCAATGTGATGATTGTCGACTATTTCCATAGCCTGATAATTTTTTTTACGCATTTAACAATATTCACATAATCACAATCTTTTAAGAAGACTTTGAAACCACATATCACCAAGGTGGTGCGGATCTAGTAAACACAAGTTAATAATAATTTGGATAAATTATATTAAGTTATATTTTCATAGAGTTAATGTTTTTTCACATAGTAATCACTCTAATAATGCACAAGGTATCTTACAAACTGGAATTGGTTCCATCTTGTGTTTGTTTTGAGAATTTAATTTTTGATAGATTTTAATCACTTCTTTTTGCTGTTTTGTCAGATTATCTATATCGATTTTTTTCTCTAAAGCTTCCATTGCCCACTCTAGTTCATCATAGCTGGCGCCCATTTGTTGTTCATCAGTTCTGTCATCTCCCCAAAGCCCATCTGTCGGTGCGGCAGATTGAATGCTTTCAATGATGTCCAGCTGCTTGGCTATTTTAAAAACTTGTGATTTTAAAAGGTCAGCAATAGGACTTAAGTCGACACCTCCATCTCCGTATTTAGTATAAAATCCAACACCAAAGTCTTCTATTTTATTTCCAGTTCCTGCAACCAGATAGCTGTTTAGGGTGGCAAAATAATACAATGTTGACATTCGCATTCGCGCTCGCGTATTGGCCAGGCTTAACAATTGCTCGTCTTTAAGATCTGTCGGGGGCAATTCATTGACAAAACTGTCGAATACATCGCTTAGTGATAAATTGTGGTGGGAAACATTACTAAACGTGTTTTCAAGCCATTTAATATGCTCATTTGCTCTAGAGATCTGATTGTGTTGTTGGTGTATTTCGATCTCTAAGCAAATCACCGGAGCACTTGTTAGGGCACATAACGTAGAGGTTACTGCAGAATCAACCCCTCCAGACACCCCTACCACAAAACCATTCATGTTTGATCTGGTTCGGTACTGATTTAGCCAACTTACAATGTATTCAATTACTTTTTCGGGTGTTTTCATTTTTTTTTCGATTAGAGCGCTTAAATTTGTAAAAAAACTAAGATACGCTCTGGCGAAAAATAATCCAATAATATGAGGCTGATTGTTGCAATAATTAAGAATATTTTCCTTGGATGTTTGTTGTTTCTGATTTTAAATGCTTGTAAGGGAGAAAATTCATTGGAATCTAAAATTCTTGCTCTTCCAGTGATAATAAATATTGATCGGTTTGATGTTAAATTTCATCGCGCTTCCGCAGATGCTATTCCTGCTCTCAAAAAGACTTATCCTTTCCTTTTTCCTAAAATATTTGCAGACAGTGTGTGGATTAATCGTCAAAAAGACACCCTGCAGCTGATGCTTTTAGATACTGTTGATGAGGTTTTTCCATCGATGGTTCCTCTGGAAGAAGACTTGGAGTATTTATTTAAACACGTTAAATATTATTTCCCCAAAACCCAAATTCCAAAAGTGATCGGATTGGTTAATAATGTTGACTATCAAAGCAAAACAATTTATAACGATTCATTACTTTTGATCTCCCTAGACACATATTTTGGTGCTGATCATTACCTATATGAAGGGATCTCAAACTATGTAAAACAAGAAATGGATGCGCAATATTTAAGCGCTCACGTTGTAGACAAGATTTCTGATTATAAAGTCAAGCCTCCAGAAGATCGTACGCTTTTGTCTCAGATGATTTTTTATGGTAAAAAATTGTATTTAAAAGACTTATTCATTCCCAATAAAAATGATGCTATCAAGATTGGATACACCATTGATCAAGAGGAATGGGTTAAAAGCAATGAGTTGTACATGTGGCAATTTTTTATTGAAAAACAATTGATATATAATTCAGATCCAGCACTAATTCAACGTTTTATTGATCCTGCTCCATTTTCAAAGTTTTATTTGGAGATAGACAATGAGTCTCCAGGAGAAATTGGAAAATGGCTGGGTTGGCAAATCGTAAAGTCCTACGTAGAAAGTAATCCTGAAATTGATGTCAATCAACTAATTTCTCTGCCTGCACAAACTATTTTTAATAAATCCAATTATAAACCACGAAGATAATGTCAAAAAAAGTCAGTCCAATATCCATAGAAATCACTTTAGATGAAAATAAAATTCCAGAGAAGATAAAATGGTCTGCGCCCGATGGTGGTATCAATAATGAAAATGCTCAAGCGATGCTTTTGTCAATTTGGGATGGGGAGAAGCAAGAAACTTTAAGAATGGATTTGTGGATTAAAGAGATGCCCATAGATCAAATGAAAATGTTTTTTCATCAAAGCTTAGTTACCATGGGTGAAACTTATTTAAGAGCAACCCAGGATGAAAAAATGGCTGCTACAATGAAGGAATTTAGCGAGTATTTTGCAGAAAAACTTGAAATTAAAAAAGAAAATTAATTTTGCTTAATAGAATCATTTATTTCTTGGATGTAGCCAAGTAATTCCATTTTACCATTGCCTTTTGATGCGGAGGTGATAAAGTGAGGAGGGAGTTCTTCCCAATCTTTTTTTAGTTCATCAAAGTAATTGTTAATCCTTTTTTTAATAGTGCCGGATTTGAGTTTATCCGCTTTGGTAAAAACAATCGAAAAAGGGATTCGGTGCTCTCCCAACCACTTAAAAAAGTCGAGATCGACTGGCTGAGGTTCATGTCTTATGTCGATCAACAAAAAAGCAGAAATTAATTCAGTTCTTTTTAAGAAATAATCTATTACGAATTTTTGAAAAACTTTTTTTTGTGTTTTAGAGACCCTGGCGTAACCGTATCCTGGTAAATCGACTAAGTGCCATTTTTTGTTAATTAAAAAATGATTGATTAGCTGGGTTTTACCGGGTCTTGAAGAAGTTTTAGCTAAGCCTTTACGATTACACAGCATGTTAATTAAAGAAGACTTTCCGACATTAGACCTACCGATAAAGGCGTATTCGGGTAAATGACTTTTTGGACATTTTGCAACTTCAGCATTGCTCATCACAAATTCAGCATGGCCAACGTTCATGCGGGTGGTTTAAAGATTGTTTTCAATCATCCAAGCATGTAAAATTTCATTGAATTGATCAGGATGTTCCATCATAGGAGCATGACCACATTTATCGATCCAATAGAGATTTGAGTTTGGGAGCAAAGTGTTAAACTCTTCTGCTACATTGGGCGGTGTAACGCTGTCTTGAGCGCCCCATATTATTGCAGTTTTCGTTGTCATCTTAGGCAGATCCTCCGCCATGTTGTGTCGTATCGCACTTTTAGCTATTGCTAACGTTTTGATTAGCTTTCGTCTGTCATTTACTGTTTCAAAGATCTCGTCTACAATTTCTTTCGTGGCTATTTTAGGGTCGTAAAAAACCTCTTCACTTTTTGTTTTAATATATTGATAATTACCTCTTTTAGGGTAGCCGTCTCCCATCGAATTTTCGTAAAGACCAGAGCTGCCAGCGAGGACAAGGCCTTTGACGTATTCAGGATGATATTTCGCATATAGAAGACCGATATGTCCACCGAGGGAATTACCCAATAAAACGACATTGTCTAATTCCTTGAATTTTAAAAAATTATGCAGAAATTCTGAGAGGGATTTTACAGTTGTTTTAATCAGGGGAAGATCGTATACAGGTAGTTCTGGTATAATGATTTTATACCCTTTTTTTGGAAAAAAATCAAAAACACCTTTAAAGTTGCTTAACCCTCCCATCAACCCATGAAGAATAACAACAGGGGTGCCTTCTCCTTCTTCGGAATATCTAAAGTCGCCATCGGTAATTACTCGTATTTCACTCATTGAATACTTCATTATAAGTAACAAATATATGCATTTCGATTTTATCAATTAGATTTTAATTTTAGTCTGCTGTTCTGAGTGAGAATAAAATAGTCGTAAAACTTATCAACAATGTGGTAATAAGTGGTAAAAAGTGGTATAAAAATCATATATTTGATTGTGAAATCTAATAGAATTAATGCAACATTTTATAGGGACATATGAATGTAGAGCTGACGTTAAAGGTCGGATAATGCTCCCTGCTGCGTTAAAAAAACAACTATCTGCGAGTCTACAGAAAAGCTTTGTTCTCAAGCGGGCAGTATTTAATAATTGTCTTGAGTTCTACCCTTTGGATCAATGGGAAAGTTTGATGGAGAGGGTGAATTCGCTTAATCGATTTAATAAAAAAAACAATGATTTTATCCGTCGATTTACTGCCGGTGTAAAGCTTGTTGAAGTCGACGCAACCGGTCGGTTGTTAATTCCTAAGGATTTAATAAAACATGCCAATATATCAAAACAAGTAGTCGTTTCCTCTGCTGTTAATATCCTTGAAATATGGGATAAAGACCACTATGAAATAGCAATAGATGAAGCTACTATTGATTTCGCTGCATTAGCAGAGGAAGTTATGGGGGATCAAAATGAAGACAATTTATCATAAGCCAGTAATGCTTGAGGAGGCGACGCAGGGATTAAATATTGATCCTAATGGGATTTATGTCGACGTAACTTTCGGAGGGGGGGGGTCACTCAAGAGCAATTCTCAATCAGCTTTCCAAATCAGGAAGATTGTTTGCTTTTGATCAGGATGCAGAGGCAATTAAAAACAATATTGCTGACGAACGATTTAAATTAATCAAAGGCAACTTTTCTCATTTCAAACAGTATTTAAAATTTTATGGGATCTCGTCTGTTTCAGGAATATTAGCAGATTTTGGAGTTTCCTCACATCAGTTCGACACTGGAGAGAGAGGCTTCTCTACTCGGTTTGAAGGGCCGTTAGACATGCGAATGAATACAGAAGCAACAATCAATGCCGCGCATGTTTTAAACCATTACAGTGAAGAACAGTTGATCAGGATTTTTAGTAATTATGGGGAACTTAGAAATGCTGCTAAGCTAGCGGTTCAGGTCATCGAAGCTCGCCATGTGAAAAAATTTTATAATACACAGCAATTGGTCGATTTGTTCGCACCTGCTTTTCCTAAGCACGTCATTCATAAAGTAATGGCTCAGATTTTTCAGGCTGTCAGAATTGAGGTCAACGGAGAACTCGAAGTAATTAAAACATTCTTGCTCCAAACGGCTGAAATATTATCAGTTGAAGGAAGGCTGGTTTGTATTTCATATCATTCTCTTGAGGATAGACTGGTAAAACGATTTATTAGGGAAGGTAGGTTTGAAGGGACGGCAGAAGTTGATTTTTATGGAAACAGAACACTTCCGTTGAAAAAAGTTGGAAAATTAAAAGTGCCTACTAAAGAAGAAATAAAAAAGAATAATAGGGCCAGAAGTGCGAAGCTCAGAATAGCAGAGAAAATATGAAGAAGATATTGTCAATTCTAAATATTGAATTCTTGATTAATGATAACTCATTTAAAAACTGGCGTATCATTCTTTATTTATCCTCACTTGCCTTGATTATGATCGCAAGTGGACATGGGGCAGATCGGAAGATTTTTCAGATTGCAAAACTGAATGAAGATATAAAAATGTTAAAGAGTGAGTTTATAGAGCAACGTACGAATTTGATGAATCTCAAAATGGAGACGAAAATTATTAGTGAATTACGGCCTTTAGGAATTGTACCAGCTAAAACACCTCCAATTAAAATAATTATTTCAAAAGATTAATTAGATGGAAAATCAGAAGAAAAAAATAATGAATAGAACCTACTTGGTAGGGCTCTCGTTAATTTTATTTTCGTTTCTCCTTGCGGGTAAGTTGATTCACTTACAGTTTTTTCAAGGCGAAAAATACCGAGAATTAGCATCCAGTCGCACCGTAAAGAATGTTGATTTACAGCCCAGTAGAGGTAATATTTATGCAGACGATGGAAGCATACTTGCAACCTCAGTGGCACGTTACGAAATCCGATGGGATGCGGCGGTTCCATCAAAGACTGCTTTTAATGCTAATAAAGTATTGCTTTCAAAAGGGCTTTCGACAGTTTTAGATTTGACACAAGAACAGTTTTTATTAAGACTTGAAAGGGCTAAGAAAAATAAAAACAGGTATTTACTTATCGGGAAAGGATTGACTTATTCTGAACTCCAAAAACTTAAATCATTACCCTTATTAAAATTACCTTCCTATAAAGGAGGGTTGATTGTGGAGCAGCAAATCATTAGGGAGCATCCATTAGGTAGAGTTGCTGAACGCACAATAGGATACGAATTGAGAGATACAGATGGTCGTTTTCTTCGCGTTGGTTTAGAAGGTGCTTTTGGTCGGTACCTTAAAGGAGATGGGGGTAGGCGATTAAAACAAAAAATTGCAGGCGGACAGTGGAAGCCTATTAATGACAACAATGAGAAAGAGCCTACTGAGGGTTTTGACATTCACACCACCATTAATGTAAATATTCAAGACATTGCCCATACAGCACTTTTAGAGCAATTGGAAAAGTTTAAAGCTGATCATGGTTGTGTTGTAGTTATGGAAACCAAAACTGGAAAGGTGAAGGCGATTGCCAACCTTGGCAGAACCTCCAAAGGAACCTATTATGAGAAGTTAAATTATGCGGTTGGGGAGGCTCATGAGCCTGGTTCTACTTTTAAACTAATGGCAATGATTGCTGCACTAGAGGACAAGGTTGTTGATGTAAACACACCTATTTCGACTGGAAATGGAATACTCACATTTTTTGGTAAATATAAAGTGCGGGATTCTAAAAAAGGAGGGTATGGAACGCTAACGGCTGCGAAAGCGTTTGAAGTTTCCTCAAATACTGGTTTGGTAAAGATTATCTATGACAACTACAAGAAAAACCCACAAAAATTTGTAGATAGACTCTACAACATGGGACTTAATAAACGCTTAGGACTTTCAATACGCGGAGAAGCAATGCCTAAGATTCCCTATCCTACTGACGCTGGTTGGGATGGATTGGAATTACCTTGGATGGCCTACGGATATGGGGTAGCGATAACTCCGCTTCAGACTTTAACTTTTTATAATGCAGTTGCCAATAATGGTGTGATGTTAAAGCCAAGATTTATCAATAAGATCAGTACCATTGGAAATGCACCCCAACAAATTTTTGGAAAAGAAATTTTAAATCCTTCGATATGTTCAAAGTCTACAGTTGATAAAGTTCAGCAAATGATGTTTAATGTGGTTGATAAAAAATGGGGGACTGGACACTCAATTAAGAATGACGTTTTTACGATGGCTGGAAAAACAGGAACTTGTCAAGTCGATTACACAACAGATGAGGTACAGTATATTTCCAGTTTTGTCGGGTATTTTCCAGCAGAAGCTCCCAAGTATTCCTGTATCGTTGTGATTCACAGGCCAGACAAGAATCTAGGCTACTATGGTTCTACAGTCGCTGCCCCAGTATTTAAAAAAATTGCAAAAAAGATATACACGGCTACGCCAATAACTACAGATCTTAATTTCACCCAGATTAATTCTTTGGAATCTAAAACAACTTCAGTTGATTTAATAAATAATACGATACCTAATTTGAAAGGTTTGACTGTACGGGAGGTATTGTTTATACTCGAAAGTATGGGACTAGAAGTTAAAATTAAAGGTTCAGGTAAAGTCAACAAACAATCCTTAAATGCAGGGACAAGAATTAAAGGAAATCAAAAAATTACAATAGAGTTATCGTGAAACAGCTAAAAGAAATATTGTATAAAGTTTCTATCGAGTCGATACTAGGCACTACTGATGGCCTAGTCTCTGAGAT
>CASIAE010000009.1 GCA_949372605.1 uncultured Flavobacteriaceae bacterium | reverse complement strand
TACAGTATGAAAGTATCACAACGAAATTTCACTAACGATAAGCTAAATTCGGTAGCAAAAATATTTAAAACGATCGCACATCCAGTAAAGTTAGAAATTCTCGAAATTCTTGAAGCTCAGGAGCCTTTGGATGTCTCTACGATTTGTGAACGAATAAATGCATCTTGTGAAACCAGCATGATGTCTCACCATCTCGCCAAAATGAAAGACAACGGGATCTTGCGTTCTCAAAAACAAGGAAAACAAGTTTTTTATACCATTGCCGATAGACAGATTCTTTCTTTGTTTGACTGCATTAGACAAGTGTATGTTGCTTTAACCTAAAACTGTTTTACAAATAAATTATGGAAATTTTGGGTTATGTAATGGCATTAATAATTGGGATTTCTTTAGGCTTAATTGGCAGCGGCGGCTCTATCCTAGCTGTACCGGTATTGGCATATCTTTTTTCTTATGATGAAAAGATTGCCACCGCATATTCTCTATTTATCGTTGGAACAGCAGCCTTAATTGGCGGAATAAAGCAGTACAAAAAAAACAATGTTGATTTAAAAACAGCTGTAATCTTTGGTGTTCCAGCAATCATAGGAGTTTGGTTAATAAGGCATTTTGTTATCCCAATTCTTCCAGATGAACTGTTTGTTATGGGAGATTTTGGAGTCACTCGCCGCATGGGAATGTTTGGGCTCTTCGGCCTGTTGATGCTCTTTGCAGCCTATTATATGATCGTTGAAAATGAAAAAAAAGGGGGTACGGGAATAATAAAATACAATTATCAATTAATCACGCTAGAAGGTTTGATTGTTGGTGTTGTAACTGGTTTTGTTGGAGCAGGGGGTGGGTTTCTGATCATCCCAGCCTTAGTTATATTGGCAAACCTAGAAATTAGAAAAGCAATTGGAACCTCCTTAATTATTATTGCCATAAAATCTTTGTCGGGATTTTTTCTAGGAGATGCTTTGACCATGATGATTGACTGGTACTTTATCTTATCCTTTAGCAGTATAACGATAATTGGGATTTTAATTGGGATGTTTCTCGGCAAACGCATTAATGGTGAAAAATTAAAAAAAGGATTTGGATACTTTATTTCTTTAATGGCAGTATTTATATTTATAATGGAATTTATAATTAAAGTTTAAAATATGATTGTTGAACAAATTTATACGGGTTGTCTTGCGCAAGGTGCATATTATATTGAAAGCGATGGAGAAGCAGCCATCATAGATCCATTAAGAGAGGTCTCACCTTATACTAAAAAAGCAGCGGCAGCTAATGTTGAAATTAAGTTTGTTTTCGAAACACATTTTCATGCTGATTTTGTAAGTGGCCATCTGACTTTAGCGCAACAAACAGGAGCGCCAATTATTTATGGACCCAATGCAAATCCAAATTTTGAAGCTCATATTGCTGAGGATGGAGAGGAATTTAAAATTGGGAAGTTGACAATTAAGGTTTTGCATACGCCAGGGCATACCATGGAAAGCACTTCTTATTTACTCTTCGATGAAGACGGAAAAGAACACGCGATTTTTACGGGAGACACTTTATTTCTCGGGGACGTTGGCAGACCAGATTTGGCACAAAAAGGAGAAGAACTTACCATCCAAGACTTGGCTGGATATGCTTTTGAGAGTCTAAGGAATAAAATAATGCCACTACGGGATAACGTTATTGTTTATCCTGCTCATGGTGCCGGATCAGCTTGTGGTAAAAAAATGATGAAAGAGACAATGGATACCTTAGGAAATCAAAAAAAAATGAATTATGCCTTAAGGGCTGACATGACCAGAGCGGAGTTTATTGAGGAAGTGACAGACGGCCTCGTACCTCCTCCCTCCTATTTTCCAATGAATGTAAAACTAAATAAAGAAGGTTATCAGAGCATAGATGTTGTATTGAAAAATGGCTCAAAACCACTCACGGTAAAAGAATTTGAAAATATTGCAAATGAAACTCAAGCCTTAATTCTAGATGTAAGGTCAGTAGATGATTTCGCGATCGGACACCTCCCTAAAAGCATTTTTATTGGATTGGACGGAAGCTTTGCTCCTTGGGTTGGAGAATTAATTATGGATATAAAAAAACCAATTTTACTAGTTGTCCCTGAAGGCAGAGCAGAAGAAGCTGTCACACGACTTTCGAGAGTTGGTTTTGACAATACCCTGGGTTTCTTATCTGGAGGGATTGAAGCTTGGAAAGAAGAAGGAAAAGAAATTGATGCTGTCAATTCAATTCCAACTGCTGAGTTCATTTCTATACACGACAAAACGAAAGGTGAAATTTTTGATGTAAGAAAGCAAAGTGAATATTTATCTGAGCACGTTCTTGAATCTAATAACATCCCTTTGAATGATTTAAACCTTCATCTTTCAGAACTTCCTAAAAAAGAAGAATTTTTCTTGCATTGTGCTGGAGGGTATCGATCGATGATTGCCGCTTCAATACTAAAATCAAAAGGCTATCATAATCTGATCGACATTCAAGGAGGGTATCAGGCTTTAAAACAAACTAAAATTCCAAAATCGGATTATGTTTGTCCTTCTACTTTGTAAGAAAAAAACGATTGTAAAAGCACAGCAAAGAATAATTAAAATTTCAACTAGGAAATAACACAATTAAAAAAATAATGATAGAATATATTTTACAACCTTGGCCATGGTACTTTTCTGGTCCCTTAATCACATTAATAATGTTTCTGCTGCTTTGGTCTGGAGGCTACTTTGGCGTCAGTAGCAACTTACGAAGTTTATGCGCCATCGGTGGAGCGGGTAAAAAGGTGCCTTTTTTCGATTTCGATTGGAAAGAACAGATCTGGAATTTAGTTTTCATCTTAGGCGCCTTGATTGGAGGGTACATCGCAACAAATTTTCTCAGTAATTCTGAACCATTGCAGCTAAGTCAAGATACGATCGCAGACCTGGCAGATATCAATATTCCCTTTCAGGGTGGGTTAATGCCCGAAGCACTATTTAACTGGGAAAACCTTCTAACCCTCAAAGGTTTTACAATCATTGTGGTGGGAGGATTTATGGTGGGTTTTGGCACCCGATGGGCAGGAGGTTGCACCTCAGGACATGCAATAAGTGGCTTGTCAAATCTTCAATTACCTTCTTTAATTTCTGTAGTTGGGTTTTTTATTGGTGGCTTAGTCATGACACATTTTATATTTCCAATCTTTTTTAACTTATAACAGATGAAATACATTAAATTTTTATTAATCGGAATACTCTTTGGCATTATAATGACAAAGTCTGAAGCCATTTCTTGGTACAGAATTCAGGAAATGTTTCGTTTTCAATCTTTCCACATGTATGGCATTATAGGATCAACTGTTGTTCTTGGAATGATAATGATCCAGCTCATCAAATACAAACAACTAAGGTCAATAGGAGGAAAAACAATACAATTCCAACCTAAAGAGAAGGGAGTGAAACGTTATCTACTTGGCGGGATTATTTTTGGGTTTGGATGGGCGCTAACGGGTTCATGCCCAGGTCCGATGTTTACTTTGGTAGGGAATGGATTTTCAATAATTTTAGTTTCCATTGCCTGCGCGATATTAGGCACCTATACCTATGGATACTATAAAGACAAACTACCTCACTGATTATTATAAGTTAATCATTAATTTCAAAAATCAGCTCTCAAAATATAGATTTGAAAATAATCATTTGATTTTTTATATATTTAGATAGTCCTTAATCTAAAATCGATGTATTACAAATTATTAATATCCAAGAAATCCTTTTGGTTTTTACTGTTTTTTATTTCCTTAACCTCAGTGTTTTCTCAAGGGAATGATTTAACATTAATCAAAAACAGAATCTACCTCAACCTTATCAATAAGGAAATCAATTTGAATAATTTAGAAAAGGTAATCAAGGAATTTGATGGTGAGAAATGGCCCAATATAAAATATGAGGATGTTTCTCGCGAAGGTTTCGACAACAGAATTCACACCAGTAATATGGTTGAATTGGCCATTGCTTTTAAAAATCCGAAGTCAAAATATCACAATAAAAAGAGGCTTAAAGAAATCCTTGACAAAGCATTAGGCTTTTGGTGTACAAATGACTTTATAGGAGACAATTGGTGGAACAACCAAATAGGAACACCTACTGATTTAGTTCATTTAATGTTGCTTATGGGGAATGAATTTTCCGAAAAACTAGTCGAAAAATCTCAAGAAATTATTTCGAGGGCAAACATAAATAAAGGAGGAGCAAGACCCGGCGGAGACAGGATTAAGATCAGTTCGATTGCCGCGAAAAATCAATTATTCTTGAATAATAATTTAGAATTTGACAAGATCATCGACATCATAGAAAATGAAATTAAGTTTGTTGAATGGACAGGAAGAGAATATGGTTATACCCATTCAAAAAATAATATTGGTGGATTCAATGAATTTAGTCAAGCCAAGGGAAGGGGGTTGCAATACGACAACAGTTTCCACCACAGAACAGATGGCGTTAACAATACTTTGTCTTATGGGCTAAATTACTCCCTCGCTTTTATAGAATGGGGTTATTACTCCCGTAACACAAAATACACCTTCTCAAAAGAGAAAATAAACCTTCTTACTGATTATTATTTAGACGGGGTTTGCAAGACTGCAGTCTATGGTAAATTTCCTGACTTTGCAGCTAAGAACAGAAGTGTTTCAAGAAAAGGAAGTGTAAAACCTTATACTACGGATGCTGTCGAAAGACTTCTTCAGATTTCAAACTATCGGGCTAAAGAATTGAAGGAGATAATGGACTTGAGAAATAATACGATTCAAAAGCCCACAGTTTCTCATGCTACTTTTTATTGGAATTCAGAACATTTTTCGTTTCAAAGACCCAATTTCTTTAGTTCTGTCAGAATGTATTCCTCTCGAAACATGAATATGGAAAGTCCTTATAACAGTGAAGGGATATTAAATCATCATCGGGGGGACGGTGCCAATCATATTATCACAAAAGGAGACGAATATTATGATATTTCTCCTGTATATGACTACATGAAAATTCCAGGAGCGACAATCGTTCAGAAAGAAAAACTCCCAAACCACAATACTATTAAAAAAATAGGAACTATGGATTTTGTGGGAGCAGTGACCGATGGAAAATATGGAGTCGTTGGATTTGATTTTAAAAGTCCTCACGATCCTTTGGTTGCAAGAAAATCTTGGTTTTTCTTCGAGGAAGAATATGTTTGTCTCGGCGCTGGAATTTCTACTAAAATGAAAAATGAAGTTAATACCACTCTGAATCAGTCTTTACTTCGAGGTGAAGTTGTTGTTTCTGCTGAAGGTAAAATAAAAACCCTAAAATCAGGAGAGCAAACGCTTAGTGATATCGACTGGATTCATCATGATAATATTACTTACCTATTCCCAAAGCATCATACGATATTTATAAAAAATGACATTGCCAAAGGGTCATGGTGGAGAATCAGTAAGCAAATATCTTCTTCAAAGGATACGGTTGAATTAGCTGTGTTTAAGACCTGGATAAATCACGGAGAATCTCCAAGTGATGCTTCTTATGAATATATCGTCAAACCCGGAGCCCTAAATAAAATTGATAAACAAAAAACTTTTAATAACATTCAGATCCTGTCCAACACCCCTTATTTGCAAGCAGTAAAAAATACTAATCTAGGAATCATTCAAATGGTTTTTTACAAAGCGGGTGAAATTAAAATTTCCAAAGCATTAAAATTTAAATGTCATGCACCCGGAATTGTCATGCTAAAAATGAATAAAAATACGATTAAAGAGGTTTCTGTTTCTGACCCCAACCGTGAATTGACCCAAATAAGTTTTTCCATTAATCATAAAATTAATACTGAAGGGAAAGGTTTCAAAACCCTATGGAATGAAGAAAATAGTCTAAGTACGTTTTTAGTTGCCCTACCAGAGGGAAGCTTTCAGGGAAGCACTGTTAAAATTAAACTGTAAAAATGAAAAATAAATATTGGATTGCACTCATACTTTTAGCTGCATTTGTCGGTTGCGAAAAACCAATTCAGCCTAATGTCATTCTTATTATGACAGATGACCAGGGTTATGGAGATCTAGGAATCACAGGGAATCCCAACATCATCACCCCCACGATTGATGCTTTTGCTGAGCGAAGTCTTCGGTTCAATAATTTTCATGTTTCTCCGGTTTGTGCCCCAACAAGGTCGAGTTTGATGACTGGAAGATATTCTTTAAGAACTGGAATCAGAGATACCTATAATGGTGGCGCTATCATGTCGGATTCAGAGGTTACAATTGCTGAAATGCTTAAGCAAGCTGACTATGCTACAGGAATTTTTGGAAAATGGCATCTCGGAGACAACTATCCTTCCCGACCCGGTGATCAGGGTTTTGATGAATCATTGATTCACCTGGCTGGAGGAATGGGTCAAGTTGGAGATTTTACCAATTACTTTAAAAAAGAGACCAGTTATTTTGATCCCACTTTATGGCATAACAATCAACCAGAATCTTACGAGGGTTATTGCTCTGATATTTTCACAGACAACGCTATTGATTTTATTCAAAAAAATCGTGAAAAACCTTTCTTTTGTTACTTGTCGTTTAATGCCCCCCACACGCCTCTTCAGGTTCCTGACGAATATTATCAATTGTACAAAGAACTTGACCCCTTAAGCGGCTTTAATTCTGACGACCTGTATGGTATTGAGATGTCTGAGAAAGACAAAGAAGCTGCCCGAAAGGTTTATGCCATGGTGACCAATATTGATGATAATTTGGCCAAACTCTTTAAGAAAATAGAGGAATTAGAGATTAAAGAAAATACGATTATTATTTTTATGACGGACAATGGACCCCAACAAATACGATATGTGGGAGGCATGAAAGGGAGGAAATCTAGTGTATACAAAGGAGGTATTCGCGTTCCTTTTTACCTGCAATATCCAGCAAAATTTAAGAAACCGAAAGATATAGAAGGTATGGCAGCCCATATCGACCTCCTTCCAACCCTGGCTGAGTTGTGTAACGCACCGCTTCCAAAAGACAGGAAAATCGATGGGAAAAACCTACTACCTTTGATAGAGAAGAGATGGGTTGAAGAACGTAGTTTTTATTCCTATTGGACAAGAAAATACCCCGAATTGTACAACAACATGGCCCTACAGAGGGGGGGCTACAAATTGGTGGGAAAGACAGATTTTGACGGCTTACTTAGTGATTTTGAATTGTACGATATCGCGAAAGACCCCAATGAACGGGCTAATATAATTGATCAAAATATTGAAATAGCTGCTAATCTTAAATTAGAAATGGATGAGACTTATTCTGAATTAATTAATTCAAAAAACTTCGTGTCCCCTCCAAGAATAACTGTTGGAAGTAAACACGAAAATCCAATATTCCTAAATAGAAATGATGCCGGAGGAGAACGTGGCGTATGGAATCAAGAAGAGCTTTTCTCTTATTGGTCTGTTAATGGAAATAAAGGTTATTATAAAATAAATTTTAAATTCATAAGACCCGTTCCATCTGGTGGGAGAATGTTTTTAGAAACCAAAGGAGTCATTAATCAAAAGAAGATTAAAGGAGATAGTTTAGAAACAATCTCATTCGACAATGTTTACTTACCCGCCGGAGCATATGATTTTACGCCTTTTTATTCAATTAAAAATAAGAAAATTTTTCCTTTTTGGGTAGAAATAAAAAAAATCACTAATTATACTAAATAGTCTTGTAGATACTTTTTGAGGGTTTATTAATGGCTTTCCCATTTTCATAATACGTATAAGAAAATCCTGAGTGAATACTATAGGAGCCAACTACTCTAGCGGTGTTGACCGCTATAAAACCTACTTGAAATGATGGCTTCCCCTTTTGCTTGGCCACCACTCTTTGAACGGCCTCCTCACAAGCAACTTGAGGACTCATTCCAGAACGCATCAATTCAACAATCAAAAAACTTCCTACGGTTTTAACAACTTCTTCTCCCATTCCCGTTGCTGTGGCGGCACCCACCTCATTGTCGACAAACAATCCCGATCCAATGATTGGAGAATCACCAACACGTCCGCGCATTTTGTATCCCAAACCACTGGTAGTACATGCACCAGAAAGGTCACCGTTTTTATCAATACACAACATCCCGATGGTGTCGTGATTTTCTAAGTTTATTTTAGGTTGATAGTTTGAAGTTTTTAACCATTCTTTCCATTTGGCCTCCACTTCTTACGTAAGAAGATTGGTCCTTAAGAAACCTTTTTCGTAAGCAAACTGTTCCGCTCCAATTCCATTGAGAATTACATGGGGAGTTTCCAACATCACTTTTCTCGCTAAATCAGCAACATGTACTATATTTTCGACAGCCATAACTGCTCCGCAGTTTCCCTCACTATTCATTACACAAGCGTCGAGGGTTACATGCCCTTCCCGGTCTGGAGTTGCTCCAATTCCAACAGTCATATTACCAACATTTGCTTCTTCCACTGCCACGCCATTTATTACAGCATCCAATGAATTCATTCCCGACATCATAAGATCACCAGAAGTGGTGATTGCTTCGGGGCAATTCCAAGTACAGATGGAAAAAGGAATTCCAGTTAGTTTTGTTTGTGGTAAAGAGGTAGGATTAATTTGGGATGCCTTAACTTTTGACAAACCTAAAAAACCCATTGAGCTTAACATCAAGTTGCTTAGGAAAGATCTACGAATCATATTTAAGTTTAAATTTTAAATTTTTCAGATTGAGTAACCACACTTTTTATGATCTCTAAATCTGAAATAGGGTCTTTGGATGTCTTTAAAACATTTCCGTTTTTTGCAGACAAATGGACTTCTTTAAACCCGTTTTCAAAAAACACTGAACAGTTTTTGTCCGTAATTCCTCCTCCAGGCATGATGGTCAAATGCGCTTCCGATTCGGCTTTTAGTTTTTTCAATAATTCCAATCCAGTAACAGCTGATGGCTCTTGGCCTGAAGTTAAGATGCGATCAAACCCCAAATCCATTAAACCTTTGAGTGTTTCCATTGGATTTTCTGCTACATCAAAAGCCCTATGAAAGGTAAGGTCTAAGGGTTGGATTTGATCTACCCACTCCTTAAGAACATCAAAAGGAACCTGATGTTTTTCATTTAAAATTCCAATAACCATCCCTTGAATCGGATAAGACTTGACCATTTCGATCGCTATTTCAGTGGCGTTAATATCTGCTTTGTCGTATATGAAATTTCCCCACCTAGGTCGAATCAAAACATGAATAGGAATCGTACAGGCTGCAACAGTTGCGGATAAAAGCTCTGGAGATGGTGTTAATCCATCATTGATTAAATCTTCGCACAACTCAATTCTTTGGGAATTTCCTTTGACAGCATTTTCGACGGATTCAATTGAGCTGCAACAGATTTCAATCAGCATTAATTCGAGATTTCAGTAATGACTTTTTTAACCATATTAATCATTATTTGATACCCCTGTTTGGTAACATGGACCCCGTCATTGGTAAGTTGTTTTTGCATTCCGTTTTTCCCATCAGTCATGGCACTGAAGTAATCTAAATATTCCACTTGATTTTGCTTCGCATAATCTTTCAATAATTGATTCAACTCAGGAATCAATACATCGGGATTTTTTCCAGGTGCCCATGGATAAATTGCGGCGGGTAATACTGAACAAATAATGACTTTTACACCATTACATTTAGCAATTTCTGCCATTGAAAAAATATTCCCTGCAACGGTTGCTAAGTCTGTAAATGGCGTGTTTCCAGCGATGTCATTTGTTCCGGCTAGAATCACAACAACTTTGGGTTGATGTGCGATTACATCTTGTCTAAAACGAACCAACATTTGAGGTGTAGTTTGCCCCCCGATTCCTCTATTGATAAATGGATTTTCTTGAAAAAACTCTGGGAAATACGCGCTCCAACCCTCTGTGATTGAATCACCCATAAAAACAATGCTTACAGAGTTTTTTCCACTTTCTAAAAGCACTTGATTTTGTTCTGAGAACCTATTCATTCCTCCCCAATCCAAAACACTTTTAACTTTATTCATATTGACATTTTTCAACTCCTCTGGGAGCACCTGAGATGAAGCTAAGGCTCCTACTAAGAGAAATAAAATATTTAGTTTTTTCATTTTAATGGTTAATAGTTGAAAATAGTTTATTCGTTAAAATCATCTTCCCAATCGTCCGTTCTGAAGGATGAAGCAGGGAGCTTTTGAGTATTAAACAACGATCCCACAAGAAAGTTTTTCCAAGCATACCTCACGGCAACTGGATTTTTAACATTTTCAGAATGTACCTGAATGGTTTTATTTCTTAAAATTTTCGCTTTGGCTGGATAAAACACTCGATCCTGTCCAGCGATTTCAAAATCTTTAAGTGGATGTCCAAAAGTGGAAAGTCCTTTCTCTGCAAAATCAAATTTTAAGGTCATTTTATCTCCCTCTATTTTATTTGATTTATACTTTGGACCAGAAAAACCAACCTTTTTAATTCCGTAATCATTAGCGAGTGCCCAATAGGCCAATCGTTTTCCTACCAATTGTTTCTCGGCGGGATGAATGTTGTTTTCTTCTCCGATGTCAAGCGTAACAACCATCCCGATGTTATCCGTTTTTGAAAGGGTTTCCAATTGACTTTCTCTAAGGTAAGCACTGTTTAAACCTTTAGAATAATCGTGAGGTGCTATTTGAACATAATAAAAAGAGAGGTTTGGAGATTTCCATAAATCTCTCCAATTTTCAATCATTAATGGAAAAGTTTTACTGTAAAGTCGTGGCTGATTTCTGTTCGACTCTCCTTGATACCAGATCACTCCTTTTATGGTAAAATTAAGCATTGGATTAATCATGCCGTTAAAAAGATAGGCTGGCGCATCTTGTTCTCTTTTGTTTTTTGAAATATTAAAATTAAATAATTCTTGCTCTTCAAGAGTCACTTCATCTTCGATAGCCTCTGACTGAATCCATGCCTCTACTGGCGTTCCTCCCCAACTACTGTTAATTATACCAATTGGTACATCCAGTGTGCTATTTAACTGCTTAGCGAAGTTATAGGCAACAGCGCTAAAGTCAGCAACAGTTTCGGGTGATGCTTCTTGCCAAGATCCCTCACAGTCATAGAGAGGAGTTTTATTTGTTTTTCGTTTTACTGTGAATAATCTTATTTGTTGGTTTTTAGAGGACAAAATTAACTCATTGCTGTCATTGATCGGTTGATTATTGTTTCCTGCCATGGGCATTTCCATGTTAGACTGACCTGATCCCATCCAGACCTCACCGATTAAAACATTATTGAGTGTTATTTGTTCTTTATTAGTAGAAATTTTCATGGAAAACGGGCCTCCAGCAACGGGCGTTTTTATTTTGGTCTTCCATTTTCCAGAAGCATCAGTCTTAACGGTTAGCGTTTCGGAATTCCAATCAGCCGAAATTGTTACTTCCTTGTTTTTCTCTGCCCATCCCCAAATACCTACTGAAGAAGACTGTTGCAAAACCATATTATCCGAGACCAACGCAGGAAGAATTAAGTGTTTGTCCGTTTCTTTTGATTGACCAAACAGGAGCGTTGTAAATAAAAAAAGTAATAGCGTTCTCATTGATTTTTTGTTGATTTATAATATCGCAAAATATAAACTTTCTTTGTAATTCTTTTATTATTTTAGATTTAATAAAAAAATAAAGTATCCGAATAATTAATGTCAATGTTCAAAAAATAGGTTTCTTATGAAACAGATCGCTTTTAAAATGTATTTAAAACCCAATGCTTTAGTAGAATATAAAAAGCGCCATGACAAAATTTGGCCTGAACTCAAAGCTCTTTTGAAAGAAGTGGGTATTGCAGAATATTTCATTTTTTATGACCCTGAAACTAATTGTCTGTTTGCTTTTCAACAAACTCGAGGAGAAGGCTCGCAAGGTTTGAGCGACAATCCTATTGTCCAAAAATGGTGGTCCTACATGAGTGACTTAATGGAAACAAATATGGATCTTTCTCCAAGGCAAACTGATTTGAATAAATTATTCACTTTATAAATATTTATTCAAAATTGACAATTGCTTCCAATTATTTGGTCTTCAATCTTAATTGATAATCTCCTGATCCCAGAAGGAAATAAGTCTTGTCAGTATCATCTTTCTTTTCTAAAACACTCCCTTCAGCTTTCATATTATTAAATGTCCAATTCCCTTTATAAGGTTTACTTAAAAACACATCCGATTGAGAATTAGCAGGAATTGAAATGTTAATCAAAACAGTATCATTTTTCCTAGACCAATTCACTTTTATATTTCCATAATTGGAATTGTAAGTGCCAGAAATATTATCGAAATTTTCATCAAACAGAGGCTGAATTGTAAATCGCTTATATCCAGGAAAATCCTGATTAATTTTTAATCCCATAAGATTATTATACATCCATTCTCCAATAGCGCCATAGGCATAATGATTAAACGAATTCATACTCGGATATTGAAAACTTCCATCAGGCTTAATACCATTCCACCGTTCCCAAATGGTGGTTGCGCCTTTGGTAACTGGATACAACCAAGAGGGGTATTCTTCTCTAAGCAGTAGTTTTATAGCTTCTTTATTTTTTCCATTATCCGATAATACGTGACACAGGAAGGGGGTTCCCAAAAATCCAGTGGTGAGATGTCCATAATCATTAATATTATTCACCAAACGCTCAGTAGCAATTTTGATATTCTCCTTAGAAAGCAAATTGAATTTTAATGCTAATACGTAAGCGGTCTGTGAATCAGAAACCAACATTCCATTTTTTGTAACAAATTCATTGTTAAAAGCGTTAACTAGTTTTGCATAGAGTTTACTATATTTATTGGCATCTTCAACATACCCTAAAGCTGTCGCAGACTTAATTAATAATTTAGTAGAATAGCAATAAAAAGCTTGAGCAATCAGTTTTTTACTGGTGACAGCAGATCGACCAGAATTATCATCATCTCTAGAGAAAAACAACCAATCTCCCCAGTGATCTTCTTTTATATATAGATGATTCTTTGAATTTTGAGTCATAAAATCAATCCATTTTACCATACTTTGATATTGTCGCTCTAGTGTTTGTTTGTCACCATATATTAAATAAGAATGCCAAGGAATGATTGTAGCTGCATCAGCCCATCCAGTCCTCCCAAAAGTACCTTTAAGCTCTTTTGAATCATTGAGTCCTAGATAATTATTGTGAGGGACTACGCCTGGAACCGCTCCATCCGATCTTTGGTCATAGCTTAAGTCAATTAACCACTTGTCAAAAAAGTTTTTGACATCCATGTTAAAGCCAGCAGTATTAAAAAATGCCTGAGCATCTCCAGTCCAACCTAGTCTTTCATCTCTTTGAGGACAGTCTGTCGGTACGTCTAAAAAATTCCCTCTTTGTCCCCATTGTATGTTTTCTTGCAATTGGTTGATCAGCTCGTTTGAAGTAGTCAATGATCCCGTAAATTCCATATCTGAATATAGTGCAACCGCCTTAAAATCGTCAAGATTAATTTGATCGACCCCCTCTACTTTTAGATACCTAAACCCTTGAAATGTAAAAGTGGGGTGGTAAATCTGATCTGTTTTACCATTGAGGGTAAAAATATTTTTCTGCTTGGCTTTTCTGAGGTTAGTTGTGTAAAATTCTCCTGCTTTATCCAGAACTTCTGCATGGTATAGTGTGACCACTGTTCCTTTGGGAAGATTTGATTTAAACTGAACCCAGCCTACAAGGTTTTGACCAAAATCTAGAACCTTATCGCCTGAGGGGGTAATAATTAATTCTTTTGCATCCAATACCTCCCTTTTTTTGATCATTTCATTTCTTGTATGATCTAGCTTCCCATCATAACGTTTTACAAACCGTGCTTTTTTGGAATTAGGATTTTTATTTTTTGACTTTGACCAATTTGGATCATTTAAATTAAAATCAGCTATTTCACCATTATATATTGATGAACTTTGAATCGATCCGAAATGATAATTCCAATTATTATCATTGATAATCGTTTTCTTAACACCGTCCTCGAAGGTTATTACAAGCTCAGCAATAAATGATAATTCGTCACCATAATCCGTTTTACTCTTCCCATTGTTTGGTCTAAAATTCCTAAACCATCCATCGGATAGAATTACACCCAATCTGTTATCCCCTAAACAAAGCATGTTTTGAACATCATAGGCTTGGTATTGAATTCTATTATTGTATGAAGTCCAGCCGGGTGTTAGATAGGAATTTCCTACTCTTTTACCATTGATATGTGCCTCATATATGCCTCTAGAGGTGATAAACAAATTAGCAGATTTTATTTTAACACCAGCTACAAAATCATTTGTAAAATATGGGGTTTTTGAAACCCTATTGTCCTTGTTATTAACACCTATCCATTCTGATTTCCATTGATTACCGACCATCAATCCTGTAGTCCAAGAACTAATTTTACTCTGTTTCGGTTTAGAAGATTTATTGGTCCATACCTTGACAGCCCAATAATACTTAGTAGCATATTCGAGTGTTTGTCCCTGAAAATTTATGTAAACTGACTCCGAAGAATTGACTTTACCAGAATCCCAAACTAAACTTTTCTCTGAAAAAACGGCATCAGTAGCCACAAAAATTTGATAATGTTTTTGAATTACGTCATATTCTTCAGAATCGATTTTCCATGAAAAAGTTGGAGTCTCAGAATCAATTCCTATTGGACTATATAAACCGTCTACTTGTAAGTCGTATACTATTGATTTTTGGGAAATACCATGGTAAAGTCCAAAAATTAGGAAAGTAATTAGCAAAAATATGCGTTTCATATAAATATTTTTTGTGAATTATTGGTAAATAAATGATATTTAATAGTTAAATCATCCTGTAGTGTCATGCATTAAAATATCGGGAATATAAGCAGTGTTTTATAAAAGCATATAATAATATCTATATAATGGACCCCATTACAATTGCAGCACCCAATGAAGATCCATAAGCCTCAGGTTTGGATACAATGACTTGATTATAAAACTTGATTTTAAGTAATTTTAAAAAAATATCATTATCAGAAAAACCACCGTCTACAAAAAAAGTTTTGGGAGGTTCGTCATATAAAATTAAAATCTTCTCTTCCAATAAACTCATGAGTTCAGTCATTAGCTGGTGGTATGCTTCTTCAAAAGAGTTAAAGTTTAAATCCTCTTGCTCGGGACAGTCTTTTAGATCCAAATATTCCCACCTAAAATGGTTCGTCTCTTTTTCTTTAATTGAGTTGAAAATCTGATTATTAAACTTTAAATTTCTATGATAAAGTTCAGGCTTTTCAAATTGAGAAATGAGTTTTTTAACCTGAATTTTATGCTCTTGCCCCATAAAAAGGCGTGAGGTTTTCACAATAGATCCGTCAATTTTCATGTAGGCAATTGCACCATTGTTGATTTCAGCTTGGCTAAAAACCGAGTTACTTACGAAAGGGTTAAAGGTAATACACCATGTTCCTGTCGAAATCAATAAAAAGGTGGCTTCTGATTTTTTAAAATAGGGAAGTAACGCCGCAGAACTGTCATGTATTCCAATACCAAAATTTATTTTTTTCCCTGAAAAATCTAACGATACTGTCTCATTTGCTCTTGCAATAGGGGGTAATAAATCAATTATCCCTTCTTTTAAAACCCATTGGTGATATTGTTGCTTTTCAAAATCCCAAAGGTCAGTGTGACAACCAATACTGCTGTATTCTGAAAACATTTTTCCAGTAAAAACATAACTTAAGTATTGAGGTAAGTGAAGTGAATGTTTTACTTTTTCAAACAACTCAGGTCGTTTGGTTTTTAGCCAATAAATTTGTTTGCCTGAGTTAAGCATCTCTACATTCTTTGAGCCAGTTTGAATTGAAAAATTTGCCTCTGGGCCATACTTGTGATAGAACGAATCAAAGGTGTTTTCCTCAATTGGCTTGTGGTAATCATAGACAGGTGTGACAACCTCTCCCTCAGAATCAAGATGAACAAAGGTTGCGCCATGCCCAGAAATATTTGCATTTTTTATCTCAAATAAATCAGAATTAAGTAAGCGCTCAAAGTTCGTTGTCATCCATTGCACGATCTCTTTAATGTCCTCGGCAGGGTGCCCGTCTTCATCTACAATTGTGGGAATATTGGTTTGCCCCTTGTCGAGCACCCCTCGATTTTCATCAAACACGAAATACTTTTGATTGGTTTTGCCAATGTCAAAAACAAGTGTACAATTCGTTTTCATTACAGGCCCGTTGATTTAGAATCCAGTCCGCGTTCCTCAATTAATACTTTTCGTATTTCTAAGGATCGATAAGCTTCCAAGGGATCGATGGCGCCTCCAAGACCATAACAAGATTCTGAGACCAAAGGCCTGACATCCATATTAAAGGCATTCTGAAGAATTGCTTGACAGGCACCTACATCATTGGTTTTTTGCGCTGCTTTTAACTTTTTATAATCGACTAACAGTGCCTTCGCAAATGATATTTTAATTGAAGTTATAGATTGGAGAAGATCTTCCATAGGGTCTTTTAGGT
This sequence comes from uncultured Flavobacteriaceae bacterium, assembly GCA_949372605.1. Classification (GTDB taxonomy): domain Bacteria; phylum Bacteroidota; class Bacteroidia; order Flavobacteriales; family Flavobacteriaceae; genus UBA8316. The sequence goes on along the minus strand of CASIAE010000009.1, from coordinate 86,332 downwards.
TGTGACTTGCATCTATCATCCAAGACAATTCGCCATTATCAGTTTCTTTCATTCCTTGAACCAATTCACAAAAAATTAAAAATAATTGATAGGGTTTTAAAGATCCTACGGTCAGATCATCATCACCATATTTACTGTCATTAAAATGAAATCCTCCTAATTTATTTAGATGCATCAACAGCGCAACAATTTGCTCAATATTTGTATTGGGTAAATGATGCCCAAGATCGACTAAAGTCGCTGCTTTCTCTCCCAATTTTGAGGCTAACAAATGAGAAGTTCCCCAATCAGGAATTACCATGGAGTAAAAATTTGGCTCATAAGGTTTGTATTCAATCAACAACTTCCAGTCATCAGGAAGGTGCGCGTAAATTTCTTTTAAAGAGTCTAAGGCTCGCTGAAAAGCCTCCCTAAAGTTGTGTTGTCCAGCAAAAGACGTTCCATCAGCCAACCAAACGGTCAAGGCCTTAGATCCCAATTTTATTCCGTGATCGATGACTTCTTTGTTGTGTTGGATTGCCTCGTCTCTAACGGTCTTGTCTGCATGACACAAAGACCCAAACTTATAGGAGTGAACGCTGTTGGGTTGGTCTTGAAAGGTATTGGAATTAACCGCATCGAATTTTAAATCCAAATCTGCGGCAATTTTTTTAATATAATCATAATCTTGAGGAATGTCCCACGGAATGTGAAGACTAATGGCTCCACAGGATTTGTTGAGCGCATGAAGTAAGCCAACATCTTTCACTTTATCTTCTAGAGTACTCGGTTCACCACCTAGAGGAAAGCGCCCAAAACGAGTACCGCCAGTTCCTAATGCCCAACTGGGAATTGCAATTTGAAAATTAGAAATCTTTTGAATTAAATCTTCAACAGCAACTCCCTTATTCGTTAAACTTTCTTTTAAGAAAGACCAATTCCTTTGATGTTCAGAAAGTTGTTTTTCGTTAATCTCATTAAGTTGATTTGAATCAAACATTCATTTTATCTTTTAATTATCTAACAAAAGCATTCGCAACACCGCCATCCACATTAATTATATTCCCTGTGCTTTTATCCAAAATGGCAAGGAAAGCGAAAACTCCATTGGCAATGTCTTCAGTTCTTATTATTTCATTTAACAGGTTTCTTTTGGCGTAAAAAGTAGGCAGTTCTTCAACAGAAATTCCATAAGCTTTTGCACGACCTTCTGCCCAGTCTCCCTCCCATATTTTACTCCCGATGATTACACCATCTGGATTTACAGTGTTCACACGCACGCCGTCAGGCGCCAATTCGGCTGCCAAAAGTCTAGACATGTGAAGCTGTGCCGCTTTTGCAGTTCCATATCCAGTATTGTTAGGCCCCGAAACCAAACCATTTTTACTTGCAATATTAACCAAATTTCCTCCTAGTTTTTGTTTTCTAAATACAATTGCTGCACTTTGACTTAATAAAAACTGACCCTTTACCAATACGTCTTGCAATAGGTCCCAATCTTTTTCAGTGGTGTCTACTATTGGTTTTGAGATAGCAAGTCCAGCACTATGAACCATTATATCCAAACCTCCAAATTGTAATGAAGCTTTGTTTATTGCGACTTCAATGCTCTTTTTACTGGTAACATCACAATAAGTTCCAATCGCTTGGTCAGAAGTGTAGGACGAAGTTGCTTCCTCAAGGTGTTCTTCTGAGATATCTGAAAAGATCACGTTTGCTCCTTCTCTAATTAACTTGTCAGCAATTGCTCTTCCAATTCCTCCCCCCGAACCAGTAACCAAGGCTACTTTTCTTGACAAAGACTTTTCTTTTGGTTGTCGTTGCAACTTCGCTTCCTCTAGCAACCAATACTCAATATCGAAAGCTTCTTGATAGGGCAAAGAAGTATAATTTGAAATGGCTTCTGCGCCTCGCATCACATTGATGGCATTGATATAAAATTCGGCAGCTACCCTGGCCGTTTGCTTATTTTTTGAAAAGCTAAACATCCCCACTCCAGGGAATAAAATAATCACCGGGTTTGCGTCTCTAATCGCAGGACTATTTATATGTTTGTGATTATCGTAATAAGACTGATAGTCTTTTCTATAAGCTTCAAAAGAAGGAGACAGCTTTGAAATCAAACTTTCCACATCTTCTAAATTCTCATCGGCTGAAAGATCGAGAAGTAGTGGTTTGATTTTTGTTCTTAAAAAATGATCTGGACAAGAAGTTCCCATAGGAGCCAAACGATCTAAATCATTACTATTGATGAATTCAAGTACAACATCATCATCGGTAAAATGACCAATCATGTTATTCTCAGAAGAACACATTCCTCTTAGAATAGGAGCCAGTTTGGCTGCCTGACTTTTACGATCTTCTTCTGAAAGACTGTTTGTTTTTAATCCCCCAAATACACTTCCATTTTCAGAAATCTTTTTTTCAATATAAGCGGAAGCGGTTTCGATAACCTCAAGACTATTGACATAGGATTCATAAGAAGTTTCTCCCCAAGTAAATACCCCATGACTTCCTAAAACAATCCCTCGAATACTCGGGTTGTTTGTTAGACAGGCTTCTAATTGAAGTCCTAAATCAAACCCTGGACGCTGCCAAGGCACCCAGCCCATCGTATCACCCCAAATTTCTTTGGTTATTGCCTCACTGTCTTCCGCTGCTGCAATTGCAATCAATGAATCAGGGTGTAAATGGTCGATATGCTTAAAGGGCAAAAGCCCATGCAATGGAGTGTCTATGGAAGGAGCTTTACTGTCTAGGTCATATATGCAATGATTAAAAAGCGCCACCATTTCATCTTCATGCTCGAGACCTCTATATACTTTTTTTAGATCGTGTAATCTTTGATTGTATAGACCGGCAACACCATCGCGTTTTAAAGTCCCAATGTCGCCACCAGATCCTTTAATCCACATTACTTCAACGGGTTCATTAGTGATGGGGTCTTTTTCGATTGTTTTACAACTGGTGTTTCCACCGCCAAAATTTGTAATTCTCAAATCTGCGCCTAAAATATTGGAGCGATATAAAAAAAGTGCTACTTGGTCATCTCCAAATTCTTTAGCATTTTTTTCGTCCCACAAATAGTTTACAAATTTATATTTACTTTTAATTTCCATAAGTAGTTATTTAGAATAACAAAATTATAATTTTGAGGGACAGAATGTATCCTGTAGATAAGGGTAAAATTAAAAAATTATGATTGATTTTTTTAATCTTGAATTTAACGACACCAACAATACTCCAAAGTACAAACAAATTGTAGAAAGTATTTCGCAGCTGATTCAGTCAGGGAATATAAAATATGGTCAAAAACTACCCTCAATAAACCAAGTTAGTTTTGATTATTATATCTCACGGGATACTGTGGAAAAAGCTTATGCAGTATTAAAGGAAACTGGTGTTATTGAATCTGTAAAAGGAAGAGGGCACTTTGTTGTAAACGCCAAGCCAAAAACTCAGAACAGAGTTTTGGTGGTTTTTAATAAATTAAGTTCTTATAAAAAAGAAATATTCAATGCTTTTTGCGAAACCTTAGGGGACAGTGCTAGCGTCTATTTCCATGTACATCACTGTGAATTTGATAACTTTAAAAAAATAATTGAGGAAAATTTAACCGGCTATAATTATTATGTGTTCATGCCTCACTTTAATGATTTCAGCTTTAATAAGTTTAACAACTTAATGCAAAAAATCAATAAAGAGAAAATAATTCTACTGGATGATTTTATTCCAAATTTCACACATTACAACTCCTGTATTTATCAAGATTTCAAGGATGATCTTTTAAGTTCACTTAATGAAGCAAAGGAATACTTAATCAAATACGAAACATTGTGTTTGGTTTTCCCAAAGGGTTTTAACTATCCCTATCCAAAAGCAATTGTTCAAGGGTTTATGTTTTTTTGTAGCATCAATGGATTTAAAAGTGAATTGATCCATCAAATTTCCAGCGATCATAAGTTGAAAAAAAATATGGCTTATATTGTGATTAAGGAATCCGACTTGGTTAATTTGATAAAGAATATCAGGCTTTCCAAACTGGAATTAGCGAAAGAAGTAGGAGTCCTTTCTTACAATGACACCCCGCTGAAAGAAATCCTTTCTGAAGGGATTTCGGTAATTTCCACGGACTTCAAAGCCATGGGAAAATTAGCTGCAGTAAGCATTCTTGAAAAGAAAAACATTTTGCAAAAAAATAAATTTAGATTTATTAAAAGAAATTCTCTTTAAGCAGGATAATACAGGTCATTCTATTTTGTGTGATTCATTACTTTTAAATAAAATTAAACATGTCAGCAGATAACGACCAGACCTCCGAATTTGAAAGAGAAGTAGTTCCTTCAAATAAATTAAAAAATTGGAAAAGTTTTTTGGGAATGTATGCCGGAGAACATGCTGCGGGTACGGAATTTATGATAGGCCCTCTTTTTTTGACTGTTGGAGTCAGTGCATTTGACTTATTAGGTGGATTACTTCTTGGAAATTTGTTTGCTGTTTTATCATGGCGGTTTTTGACTGCAAAAATCGCCGTAAAAGAAAGACTTACACTCTATTTTAAACTTGAAAAAATTTCTGGTAAAAAACTAGTGGTATTTTACAACCTTGCCAATGGAGTTCTTTTTTGCTTTTTAGCCGGTTCTATGATTACTGTTTCGGCAACTGCTGTTGGTGTTCCTGCAAATATTGAAATGCCAAAACTGACCGATGTAATGCCTAATAGTTTCACTTGGATTTTGATTGTTGTTGTCCTCGGTGGTCTGACCACTTGGATTGCCTCAAAAGGATATGGAATGGTTTCGAAAGCGGCCAATTGGATGTCTCCTATAATTGTATTGGCTTTTTTAGCTTGCGGTATTGTTGCCCTAATGCAACTAGAAGTTAAAAGTTTTGGAAATTTTATTGCAATTTGGGGCGAAGGTTCTGAGCCTTTTCCAGGGCAAATAAAATATACTTTCTGGCATGTTTTTCTATGGTCATGGTTCACTAATGCAGCCATGCACATCGGAATGTCTGACCTTACCGTTTTTAGATATGCTAAGTCCGAAAGTTCGGGATGGACAACTGCTGCTGGGATGTATGTTGGTCATTATATGGCATGGATTGCTGCCAGTCTTTTGTATGCTGTTTATCTAAAGTCACCCGAAGGAATGGCTTTCTTGGCTGATGGATTAGCCCCTCCGGTTGCTCCGGGACCTTTGGCTTTTAATGCAATTGGATGGTTTGGAATCATCGCTGTTATTTTGGCAGGTTGGACAACTGCTAATCCTACCATTTACAGATCTGGACTTGCATTTCAAGCAATTTTTCCAAAATTGTCAATCACCAAAGCAACAGTACTTGCAGGAACTCTCGCCACACTCGCTGGGATATTCCCTGCCTTTGCCATGAAGCTTTTAGATTTTGTTGCACTTTATGCCTTCCTACTGGCTCCTTTTGGCGCGGTGATTGTCTTCGAATACTTTTTTGCAGATCGGTTTGGCGTTGTTAAAAATTACGCAGAAAAAAACAATGTTGCTTTTAACGGTTCTGTGTTTTTTGCTTGGGCTATTAGTTTTTCAATATTCTTTGGACTGGCACAAACCCAAGGCATCTTTTTGTCTTTTCTAACTTTACCGGCCTGGATATTATGTGGTGTTCTTTTTATTATCTTTAGTAAATATTATCAAAAAAACTAAATTAAATTGACCAAGCCAATTTCCTATAATCCGAAATATCCTTCCATTGAAGAACTAAGAAAAAAAGCTAAAAAAAAAATACCCAAATTTGCTTTTGAATATTTAGATGGTGGATGCAACGAAGATGTTAATATTCATAAAAACACCAACGAATTAAGAAGGGTTGAGTTAAAACCCAACTATTTGGTGCCGTTCACAAAACCCAGCCTCAAGACAGAATTATTTGGATATACCTATGATGCGCCTTTTGGTATATCTCCCATAGGACTTCAAGGATTAATGTGGCCCAAGTCCCCGGAAATACTTGCTAAAGCTGCGTTTGAACACAACATCCCTTTTGTTTTGAGTACGGTGACAACTGCGAGTATAGAAACCATTGCGAAAATCACTGAGGGGAAAGCGTGGTTTCAGTTGTATCACCCGGCTAAGCAAGAAGTTACGTATGACATCATTAAAAGAATTGAAGAAGTAGAATGTCCTGTTTTGGTAATCCTCTCTGACGTACCCTCTTTTGGTTACCGTCCGCGGGACATACGCAACGGTCTTTCGATGCCTCCAAGAATGACTTTGCAAAATATTTTGCGCGTGATGACCAGGCCAGAATGGGCTTTAAAAACTTTGATTAATGGCCAGCCCAGTTTTGAAACCCTTAAGCCATATATGCCTAAAAATTTAAATTTAAGTCAGTTGGGTGGATTTATGAATGATACTTTTTCAGGAAGACTTAATGAAGAAAAAATAAAAAAACTAAGAGATCTTTGGAAAGGAAAACTCGTACTTAAAGGTGTCGAATCTGTTCAAGATATGGAAACTGCTGTTCGTTTGGGATTGGATGGCGTTATAATCTCAAATCACGGCGGTAGACAGATCGATGTTGGTCAAGCGACCATCAATTCTCTTCAGACGATTGCGCCGCTTTATAAGAACAAAATAAAGGTAATGATGGACAGTGGAATTCGAGGGGGTACTGACGTTTCAAGAGCGCTTGCCTCCGGGGCTGATTTCACTTTTATGGGCAGAAGCTTCATGTACGGAGTCGCTGCGATGGGTAATAAAGGAGGTGACCACACTATCTCAATTTTAAAAACCCAATTGAATCAGATTATGGAACAACTTTGCTGTGAATCCACTGGAGATTTTAATAAATTTCTAATCTAAAAATTCTTTGAGGAAAATGTACTTGTTTATGTCCCAAACTATGGGCAGTAAATAATAGACCATTAGAACGATTATTAAAATTTAAATAATATTTAAAAGAAATCCTTTTTTAACCATGTCCGGAATTCTTTGATAGTTTCATTTCTTCTAAACTATTGTTATTTGCAATTATTAAATATAAATCTAATTAACATTTTTATATAAGTTAGTGGTTTTTATTTTTTGGTATCCTTTTAAAAATAATAGCTTTGTTTCGAATTTTTTTATAAAACTGAGATAATTAAATTACAATATATCTTATACTTTTAAATTAATAACAAATTGAATTGAACACATGGAGCAAGTAAAAACCCTAATTATCGGAAGTGGACCTGCTGGATACACCGCTGCAATTTATGCTGCAAGAGCTGACTTAAAACCTTTGTTATACACAGGGATGGAGCCTGGCGGACAGTTGACTACTACCACAGAAGTTGATAATTTTCCTGGTTATCCGGATGGCGTTGACGGTCCAACGATGATGGTTGAACTTCAAAAACAAGCAGAGCGATTTGGTACGGAAGTGAGAATTGGTCACATCGGTAAGGTTGAGTTTTCAAAAGAAGCTGGTGGAATTCACAAAGCCTTTGTGGATGATGGTACAGAAATTGAAGCCAAATCTATAATTATAAGTACGGGAGCAACTGCCAAGTATCTTGGATTACCAAGCGAACAGCGACTAAGAGGTGGCGGTGTTTCGGCCTGTGCTGTTTGTGACGGGTTTTTCTACAAAGGACAAGAGGTTGCCATCGTTGGTGGAGGAGATACTGCAGCAGAAGAAGCTACTTATTTAGCCAATATCTGTTCAAAAGTTACCATGCTGGTTCGAAAAGATGAGATGCGTGCTTCAAAAGTAATGCAGCACCGGGTAATTGACACTCCAAATATTGAATTGCGATACAATACTGAAATTGATGAAGTGATCGGTGATATGGTCGTCGAGGGGTTAAGGATGATAAATAATAAAACTGGTGAAAAAGAAGAGATCGCTATCACAGGACTTTTTATTGCCATTGGTCACAAACCCAATACAGAAGTTTTTGATGGACAATTGGACATGGACGATGATGGTTATTTGATTACTAAAGGAAAATCCACGCACACCAATATGCCGGGGGTTTTTGCTTCTGGAGATGTTCAAGACAAGGAATACAGGCAAGCTGTAACTGCGGCTGGAACAGGGTGTATGGCTGCCCTCGATGCAGAGCGTTATTTACAAAGTCTTTAAATATTAATTTTTAATCCATTGCTTGCGCAGAAAAGCTGACAATGGATTCTTCTTCTTGTTGAAAGCTTATATTGATTGGGTTACAACACACCTCACAATCTTCTATGTATTCTGTTTGGCTTAAAGAGCCGTCTAGTAACATTGATATTTCTTCCCAACAGTAGGGGCATTGAAAAAAATGCTCAATCATTAACTTTTGTTTAAAGCTTGTATTTCACTCACCAAATCTTCCCATTTTTTCATTAATTCGACCAATAACTTCTTTTTATTTTCATAATACTCAAAAAAGTTAGGCTTACTAATGGTTTGGTCATAGTTTATTTGCAACTCTAAATCAATTGCTTTCAATTCTCTTTCCAATTCAGCAATTTCTGTTTCTGTCTTGGCCAGTCTGTTGTTGATTGATTTATTTTTCTTCTGTAAAGAATAATCAGTGCCTTTGAGCTTTTCTTTCTTGACTTTTGGACTATTTTTTTCCAACTCCCTTAAAGAATTTAATTTTTTGTTTTCTAAATAAGTACTAATTCCTTCAAGGTGTAATTTAGTCTTAAAGTCTTTAAATTCTAAAACCTGATTACAAAGACCCGTTAGGAAATCCCTGTCGTGTGAAACCAAAAGTAAGGTACCCTCAAACTTTACCAAAGCTTCCTTTAAAATCAGCTTAGATTGAATGTCTAGGTGGTTGGTGGGCTCATCCATCACCAAGACGTTAAAGGGTTGAAGTAACAGCTTGCATAAAGCCAATCTGTTGCGTTCTCCACCCGAAAGAACACTCACCTTTTTATCAACGGTGTCCCCTCGAAAAAGAAAAGCACCGAGTAAATCTCTTACTCTACTTCGATTTTCGTTTGTAGCAGCGTCCTCAACAATTTGGAGTATTGTTCTCGAGGGATCTAAAGTTTCGGATTGATTTTGAGCAAAATAACCGATTTTAACATTGTGGCCCGTAATCAGCTCCCCTTCCCCTTCTAAAACATCAACTAGAATTTTGGCTAAAGTTGATTTCCCTTGTCCGTTTTGCCCGACGAAGGCCAACTTTGTTCCGCGTTCGATTAAGAGATCAATGCTATGCAGTACTTTTTTTTCTCCATAACTTTTTGCCAAACCTCGAGATTCAAAAATCATTTTTCCAGGCTGTACAGAAACTGGAAATTTAAGCTTCATTGCTTGTGTTTCTTCCGTATCCACTTCAATACGGTCAACTTTATCAAGTTTCTTTATGAGCGATTGTGCCATACTGGCTTTAGAGGCTTTCGCTCTAAAACGCTCGATGAGTTTTTCGGTTTGTTGAATTTCTTTTTCTTGATTTTTCTGAGCCGCCAGTTGTTGTACTCGCATTTCATCCCTAAGTTTCATGAACTTTGAATAGGATTTTTTTAAATCGAAATGACGTTTGTTTACGATTTCGACAGTTCTGTTGGTCACTTGATTTAAGAACATGATGTCGTGAGAAACCAAGACAACTGCCCCTTTGTATTTGGTTAGAAACTGTTCGAGCCACTCAATAGAATCAATATCCAAGTGGTTGGTTGGCTCATCTAAAAGCAAAATATCATGGGCTTTAAGTAAGATTTTAGCCAACTCTATTCTCATTCTCCACCCTCCCGAAAAAGTATTTGTAATTTGATGTAAGTCAGTTTGAGTAAATCCAAGTCCAGTAAGAATTCGCTCAGATTGCGCCTCATACTGATAGCCTCCTAAAATCTCAAACTCAGTACCCAAATCGGTAAGTTCCTGGATTAACTCCTGATAGGATTGGCTTTCATAATCCTCTCTGGTGTTTAGTATGACACTGATCTCTTCTTGCCTATCTTGAATTTTTAACAATTCAGGAAAAGCCTGATAGGTTTCATTAAGAACCGTTCGGTGGTCGTCTACATCTAGTTCTTGGGGAAGATAACCTATCGAACAACTTTTTTCGAGTGATAGTGTTCCTGAGGAGGGACTATTTTCTCGAGCTAATAATTTTAATAGTGTTGATTTCCCTGCTCCATTTTTACCTATCAATCCAATACGATCTCCAGCGGCGATTCTAAAAGATACGTTTTCGAAAAGGACCTCTCCTCCGAAGGAAACTGAAACACTCTGAACGTCAAGCATAGGTTTTCTAAAATTTATTTGCGAAAATAGTGATTTTCAAAACGTTTAATGTCAACCTCAGGAGGGAGTTTGAAATTTCCTTCAATATATTCGTAAAGCCATTGGGAAAGGAGTGGAGACATCATCACCCCCCTTGTGCCTAAACCATTAAGAATATAAGCATTTTGATGCTTAGGATGTCTGCCAAGAAGTGGTCGTCTGTCAGTAACCGTAGCTCTGACTTGCGCTTTATGATCAATGATTTTATAGTCTGCTAAAAGATTTTGTTGAAGCTTTTTGATCAGCCAATTTCTTCCTTCCTCAGAAATATTGGAAGTTTTATCCGTTCGATTGAAAGTAGCTCCCACCCAAAACTGATTTTTACCTAAGGGGACAATGAAAATTGGACCTTTAATGATTACTTCTTCATTTAGTTCATTGGACTCAATGAAAAGTATTTCACCCTTAGAGCCGATAAGGGGAAGGTAGTTAAACAATGGATTATTAACCGAGTGAAACCCTTCACAGAAAATAATTTTTTTGGCTTTAATGTTTTTATATAAAACGGAATTCTCTTCAATATTTAATTCTTGATAATCAATTTTGTCAATAATTATAAACTCCTTAATAATTTCCTCGCGATAAATTTCAATTAATTTTTCAGTTGCTACACGAGCCGAACAATGAACCTCGCCATAGCCAAATGGGGATTGAATGTTTGTTAAAGCTTCAGAACTTATAAGGTCAGCGGTTAAGTATTTCTCTAACAAAGGTTTTGAAGCTGCAACACTCCATTGGTTTTGTTCTAAAATGCTATTCAGGATTCGATAGATTGGTTTTGAATATAAGACCTGATCGCTGAGCAATTTTTGGATTTCATTATAAGACTGTAAAGCATGTTCTAAAAATTCCTCTGAATTCCAAACAGGATTGTATCGTTTCAAAACGGTGGGATTGATAATGCCAGCAGCAACATGAGAAGCACTTTTATCTTTGGGAGCAATAACGCAAAAGTCTTTATTTTGTTTGCGAAGTTGATCGGCATAATTTAAGCCTGCAATTCCAAAACCAACAATTATTGTGTCTAACACAGTATTAAAATAAAAAAGCGTTATCGAAAGATAACGCTTTTAGTTAGTGGAGTTCAAATCTTAATTGTTCCACATGTCCTGTTCAAAGTCACGGATAACAGATTTTATTTTTTCAGATTCTAATAAAGTTCTAAGTGCATCTTCGTAGATGTAGTCTTTTACTTCACGATCTTCATAAACATTCTCTTCTTTATAAATAATAGAATTAAAACGTCTAGAATTTAACATGTGATCATAAGTGATCGGCTGTGAAGAGTTTCTCGTATTAAAGACTTTACTTTTATTTAAAGAAGTTCTTGCATCTGGGAACCACAACCAAAATAATTCAACTAAATCTTCTTCTTCTCCCTTTGCTGTTTTTAAAGCAACGTCAGGAGCAACTGGACACAAGCCAAGTAAACGATATTTCAATTCACCCAAACGTTTGTCAAAATACCAAGTACCTTTTATTTTATACTGACGAATTTCAGCTGCTGTTATACGTCTTCTTTCTATAAATTGCGGATCAACAAAACCATCTGCATTGAACTGTTCATATCCCGCGTCAGTCGTATCGATGGAAACAAGTCTCTCTTGAATCTCTTTATAGGATAGCTTTTCTTGAAAATAAGAAGACTTATATACTTCTGTTATTTGGTCTTTACTCAAGCTTTTTTTCAAAACATCAAATAAAGATCTTCTGTCTGGCCCAAGATTTAATGTATCCGTTGGATAGTAGTAAGGGAAATTAACTCTTTCGTCTAAATCAATTACCTCCCAAATAGTTTTAGACCATAGGACATCTCGATCGTCAACATAGCCATAGGCAATCGGAAATTCATCATTAGCGGCAATCTGTTGTTCGTTTAAGACTCCTACTTCTTGAGGCACTTTGGCATTCAATAGATTTGCTTGCGCAAAAATAGCTAAAGAACCACTTAAGAAAAGAAGAACGAATAATGACGATTTTAAAACTTGACTCATGATCTTAAATTATTAGTTTACCAACTCACAAATTACAGGTGAAATTTTCTTGAACTTGTATGACGGGTTTTTTGGGTTTACTACTTTAATATCAAAAATTTGCACTGACTGTCCAGCTTTAGCTCGCTTCAATGCACTTTTAGCACGCGCATCTAGCTTATTTCCTTTAATATTAATGGTTGGCTGTCCAGGAACTTTGAATTTAAAACTTACGGTTTTAAGTGTAATGTCGAAATCGAAATCTTCTAACATTGCTCCAACAGAAGAAATTTCCAAACTTGATTTAGGAATAGTAACTGATCCAGTCTGTTTTCTTACTGTACCTTGAGGTGCAGGAATATCCTTGATTCTGAATTTAGTGGTTGTTGTTATTTTCTGACCATCAGGCATACTTCCACTAGCAGAAATAGTGATCTCTCTTCCTTTACCAGGCGTCATGTTGTATCTACTTCCTTTAGCCTTTTTTAGACCGGGGGCAGAAGCTGATACTTTATTATCTGGGATACCAGGGATGGATATGGTCATCGGATTTTCTACACCACGATAAACAACGTTCATCTTATCTGCTGAAATAACTGCAGAATTGGGTTTTGATATTACAGCAAAAGACTGACTAACGGGTATCCTAGATTCTATTCCTTCACTTAGGAAAACAAGATCACCTTTAATTTCATGATCACCAGGATTCCCAGCACTGATTTTGAGTTTAATCCCTCCTGCAATCAAATCGTAATCATTTGATGTAAGGGGTCTTCCGTCAATGGTAAGATTCACTGAATTAGGGTTTTGTGCTCCACCTTTTCGACCTAAAACGACACTTCCATCAAAGGTTTCACCTTGATAGTAAGCTCCTTTTTCAGTTTTTAAAAGACTGATATAATTAGATTCATTAACAGTAGAAGACATTTTTAACTCTTTTCCCATAAGAGTCGTTAGAACATCGTGTTCTGTCTGGCGAATGTCATTTTGCATCAATGTTAGTTTCGCTAAGGATGATATCAATGGAAAACCTTTATAATTCGAGTCAAGCCATGGTTGATCATTATTATCCTTGTTTTTAACATTAAAGTTCATGTCGCCAGTAAAAAATCTTGCTTCTACCATTTCAATGTATTCGGGATATTGACTACCGAAAACTTGAATTACGTGCATTTTATAATCTTGAATCATTTCCAAGAATTCTTTAGATGCAACTTTAGACCCTTCTTTAAACCAGATAACATCTAATGCTTCTCCTTTATCCATTTCTGAAAATTTTTCAAGTTTTGGATCTTTAAGTTTTTGTTTTTCAGTTATTTTATCCTTTATCTCGGATATTTTAGCATAAAAGGCGTCTGACTCTTTTTTTATTTGTTTTGCAGTTCTGTCATGTCCGACCCATTTCCCTTCTTTTTCTTGAGCATTAACAGCAATGTTTTCATACAAATTGTTATTACCATCAGCTACACGGCTGTTAGCATCACTAATTTTAACGAACATCTGACCAAATCCATCGAGTACTTCCTTACTCACATTTAAAGCAAGCATTGTGATGAATACCAGGTACATCAAACTTATAAGTTTCTGCCTGGGTGTTTCTTTTGCTCCTGCCATTTTTTATTTTATTTTTTGTTCATTGCGTTAAGCATGCCGTTGTACACCTGGTTGAGAGAAGCAAGGTTCGTGGATAAGACATCCATCTGTTCTTTCAATTTGTCTGCATTACTAGCAATCTGGGAATTATATGCAACGGAAACAGAAGCTGTATTACCCGCAGATTTTGCTTGATTGGTATATAAATCGTTCAATTGCTCCATTTTTGTTGTAGCGATAGATAATTGTTTAGCATAAGTTTCTGATGAAGCTGCTGCATTTGAAGCAGGTGAAAGAGCTTGAGCGGAGGCTTCTAGATTCTTGAGGCTTTTGGTAAGGTTGTTCATTAAAGTAACATCCAACTTAGCCTCTTTAAGCATTTCGTCAATTTTAGAAGAAAGTCCGGGCTCTCCTCCAGCTGCTTTCATTGCTGGTTTACCTCCTTTAATCTTTTTGACATAGTCGTTATGCTCTTCTTTAATCTCACCAGTATTAAGTGCTGCAACCGTAAAAATCAACGCCTCAGTTCCTAATCCTAACCCAAGTACCAAACCTCCAGTAATCGGTCCGATTTCCAAGTGGAGAATTTTAAACAGTGCTCCAATAATAACAACCGCACCTCCTAATCCAAATAGCATGTGCATTGCCACTTTCCCTCTTAATCTTTTTTTTAGTAATTTATCGTCCATTTTGTGATGTTTTTTGTTTTATAAAATAAAATTATTTGATTTTAACATTAGAAGCCCCTAGATAATCTTGAACCGTTCTAAAGCCTATATAACTCCGAGCTGTGTCTGAATACTCAAAATCTCTTGAACTTACCCTTAGATAGTAGGCAACATCTTTCCAAGATCCTCCACGTATTACTTTTCTAGCTTCCTCCCTTAAAGAGTAGTTTGGATTGAGTGAAGCAACATATTCGTAAGACCCAGAATCATAAGATGAATTTGTCCACTCTGAAACGTTCCCTGCCATATTGTAGAGATTAAAATCGTTAGGTAAATAAGACCTTGCTTCCACTGTATATACTGCTTGGTCCGATGCATAATCTCCTCTTAAGGGTTTAAAGTTTGCTAAAAAACACGCTCGGTCATTCAACAAATAAGGACCCCCCCAAGGATATGTCCCCGATGGAATTCCACCACGAGCTGCATATTCCCATTCCGCTTCACTGGGCAACCTGAAACTATTCACTAGTGGTTTGCCTTTAGATTTTTGATAGCTATTTTTAAAGTGAGTTCTCCAATTACAAAATGCAACGGCCTGTCCCCAAGATATTCCAACAACAGGATAATCTTGAAAAGCAGGGTGAGAAAAATACTCATTATGCATCGGTTCATTATAGGAATAAATAAAATCTTTTATCCAAACTGTAGTGTCTGGATATATTTCAATTTCTTCTTTTTTAATAAATGGTCTGCGGTCTATAAATTTATTTCTAGTCCTCTTAGATTCTTCTGCTGCACCTTGGGCGTCAAACCAAGTGTATTTATAAATCATCTTTGAAACGTCAATCTTCATCTCACCGTCGTACCATAAGTCTGGGGGTAAGTATAGGGAATCTATAACTTCTACATACGCTTGGTCAGGATAATCCTCTGGACTCAATTGAATATCATTATCCCAATCCAATGCTTTTCCTTCATATATATCTTCACTCAAATCATAATAATTTGCACGCATGTATTTTTGAAATTCACTCAAATCTGAAGTATCTGCATTTTTAAAAGAAAATTCTGCGATTCCCTCTTGGCTTTCTTCACCCAATTCGAGTTCGTCTACTTTTCGAGCTAAAAGTGCCATAGTTACTGAATCTTTGACCCACCTTACAAACTGTAGATATTCAGAATTAGTTATTTCGGTTTCATCCATGAAAAACGAAGGAACAGTTACTGTTCTTGCAGCAGCATTATTAAGCTGTGCAATATCCTCGTCAGATTTTCCCATAATATAGGATCCTCCTTCAATCAATGTCATTCCGTATGGCTTTTCAGGAAACCACTTTTTTTGTTTTACCCCTATCAATTCTCCTCTGCCTTTTTTGCCACAACTAAAAACAGTAAAAACAGTAATAACGATTAGTATTAGTCTTTTCATATTGTATGATAAACTTCTATCCTCAAAATTTGAGATTAAAAATAAATATTTTTTAAATATATATATACCTCTTATTCATAAAACATCCAAGTTATGTAATAATTTTATTGTTTTAAAGGTTTTTGTCCCACATTTCAAATTCTTTTCGTTGCTTTCAACCACTTTTCTGGTAATTTGTCATTGCAAGCTTCTAAATAATCTTGGTGAGTGCATGGTAATAACGCATTAGTTTTTGTTTTATTACTTAAATAGTTTTCATTTGTTATTTCCATCCACCATCTATTACTTTTTTCACTTTGATGAAAAATAAGTTCTCTATCTGACAAAGCAACAATATACTTAATAAAACCATCACTGGTTAAAACTGGATATTCGTCAAATCTACAATTAAATCCTTCAATAAAATACCAAACAATTTGCGATAAAAGTTGATGTAAAACATTAGACGGAACCAATTCAAATAAACCAAAAATACTCAAACGATCACTTATTCCTGCATATCTGGCTAGGGCACAAGCCGTCCTTGCATCAATTCCATTGGGGTTTCCAGAGGAGTTATTTGTTGCCTGCCAAGAAAGTGACTTCATGTCAAAACTTGCGATGTCAGCGTCTCTAAAATAAGGTTCTGATTGCCTCACGTCATCTAATAAAGTTCCTAATCTTACGGATTCAAAATGAAGCTTATCCATCAAGTCTAATTCTTCTTGAGCAATATGATAACTCTGATAACCAAGGTTTGAATAATTTAATAAATAATTCGGTTGCTCCATTATAATTCTACTCATATAAGACCTTCCAGAAATTAGTTCCTCCTCTTGAGAAAAATCAAATTGATTGTCAAGAGACACGATGTTTACCAATTGCTTGTTCATTTGATAGGACTTATATAGCGGAAAAACCATATCATGACTTCCTCCTAAAACAATGGTTACAACATTAATTTGTTTTAAATAATGACAAATCTCTTTTAAAGCAAAATAAGTGTCTGCTGGAGTTTCTCCGTTAGGTAAATCGCCTAGGTCACAAATTTTAAAATTCCAATTACCAGGAAATAATTGATAAAATGATTTTCTGAAATCAGTTAATTGATAGACACTTACTGGAAAAAAAGCGTTTCTAGTTTCTTCCAAACCGATGATTGCAATTTTACAACCTTGAATTTCGGGAAAACCAAACTGTTTTGTATGAATTTCTATATTCCTCCCCAAAGCCTGCTTGGGGCGTAAAACCATAGATAAAATCGCTTCCTCAGAGACAGGTATGAGAGATTCTAAACTCATTTCTTCTTTTTTACAGTTTTCTTTTTTGCAGATTTTTTTGGAGCTAAATATTTTAAGGCAACTTCCAAAGATATTTTTGTGGCATCAATATCTTTTCCAAGCTCTACTTTGGTTTTTCCCTTGATGATGTTGGACCTTCCCCAGCGTGCTTTTTCAATACGAATTCCTTCCTCAGGCCAATTGTGAATTACCTTATCTTTTTCCTTCTGTATTTTATCGGTTATCAGTTCTTCAATCTCATCTACAGATAAATTATCAAAGTCATACTTCTTGTTGACATTGATAAACATTGAATTCCATTTAAGAAATGGTCCAAACCTTCCAACGCCTTTACTTACTGGTAACTCTTCGTAGGTATGGATAGGTGCATCTGCTAGTCTTTTTTCTTCTATCAATTCAGTGGCTCGATCTAAATCTACACTCATAGGATCTTCCTCCTTTGGGAGAGAAACAAACATGGTTCCAAATTTAACATAAGGTCCAAATCGTCCATTGTTTACTGTTACTTCTTCGGACTCATACTCCCCTAATGTTTTTGGAAGTTTAAACAATTCGAGTGCCTCAACCAAAGAAATCGACTCTAGTTGTTGTCCTGGAGACAAGCTTACAAAAACTGGTTTTTCTTCTTCCTCTGAATTTCCAATTTGGGCAATCGGTCCAAAGCGACCCAGTCTTACCTTCACAACTCTTCCTGATGCAGGATCCTCTCCTAAAACGCGCTCTCCAGATTCTCTTTCAGCATTTTCACTTACATGGTTTACGGTTTTATGAAAATCTCCATAAAAATCCTTGATCGTTTTAATCCAATCTTCTGATCCGTCTGCAATTAAATCGAAACTTTGTTCAACTTTCGCCGTAAAGCTATAATCAAGTATGTTATTAAAATTTGCAACTAAAAAATCATTAACAATCGTTCCTATGTCAGTAGGGGTTAATTTTCCTTTATCTGCTCCTACTTTTTCATTTAAAAGTTTTGTTGTTATTTCATCATTCAAAAGTTTAATCTGAACATAATTTCGAATCTCTCCTTCTGAGATTCCTTTTTGAACGTATTTTCTATTTTGAATGGTTGAAATTGTTGGCGCATAAGTTGAAGGTCTTCCTATTCCTTGTTCTTCTAGTTTTTTAACTAATGAAGCTTCCGAATAACGATAAGGAGGTCTAGTAAATCTTTGGTTAGAAATTATTTCTTTAAGATCTAAAATTTCTCTTTCACTAACCGCTGGTAAAAGACCACTTGTTTCATCGTTATCATCGTCTACCCCTTCGAGATAAACTTTTAAAAACCCTTCAAATTTTATCACTTCACCTTTGGCAACAAACAATTCGTTGTGAGAATTGGATGAGATTTTAAGCTGCGTTCGCTCTAGTTTAGCATCACTCATCTGAGAGGCAATTGACCGCTTCCAGATTAATTCGTATAAACGAGATTGGTCATAGTCTATTGCAACTTTAGAGCGACTAAAGTCCGTTGGCCGAATGGCCTCGTGTGCTTCTTGAGCTCCCTTATTTTTTGTTTTGTACTGACGCTGTTTTACAAAAGAAGGCCCATAGAACTTTTCTATTTGCTTCATTGCACCTTGTTGCGCCTCCTTAGATAAGTTTACACTGTCTGTTCTCATATAAGTGATAAGCCCTGCTTCATAAAGTCGCTGGGCCATATTCATGGTCTTGCTTACTGAAAAATATAATTTCCTAGAGGCTTCTTGCTGTAATGTGGAAGTTGTAAACGGGGCCGTTGGACTCTTGGTAGCAGGTTTAGTCTCGACACTGCTAACCTTGAACTGACTTCCTTTGTTTTTTTTTAAAAACTCAAGTGTCTCCTCTTGAGATTTGAACCCTATGCTCAATTGAGCATTGATTGATTTATTGTTATTTGTTTGAAAAAGCGCCTGAGTCTTATAAGATTCTTCTGGTGAAAACATGTTTATCTCACGTTCTCTTTCGACGATCAAACGAACAGAAACAGATTGAACCCTTCCCGCAGACAATCCTCCTTTAACTTTCTTCCACAAGACAGGAGATAATTCGTAACCCACCAAACGATCCAAAACTCTTCTCGCTTGCTGTGCATTTACAAGGTTATAATCTATTTCTCTGGGATGCGCTATTGCATCCAAAATAGCGGTCTTCGTTATTTCGTGAAAGACAATGCGTTTTGTATTTTTAGAATCGAGCTGTAAAGTGTTGGCAAGGTGCCATGCAATTGCTTCTCCTTCTCTATCTTCATCACTTGCTAGCCAGACAGTATCCATTTTTTTTGCCAGAGACTTCAACTCACTAACAACTTTTTTCTTATCCGAGGAAACAATGTACTTCGGTAAAAAATCTCCTTCAACATTCACTCCCAATTCATTGGCTGGAAGATCTGCAATGTGTCCGAAACTTGAGGCTACTTTATAATCTTTTCCAAGAAACTTTTCTATGGTTTTCGCCTTTGCCGGGGACTCAACAATCACTAAATTACTTGCCATGAGTTAATATATTTGATCGTAAAATTAGATAGTTTTTTTTTATGACCTAATATGATTTAACATATAAAATTTAAATTTTGGAGAATTGAAGTACAGACATTGCTTGTTTGTATTCAATGTTTATAGTAATTTTAAACTTTTTCATTGAGTCAAGCAAAACATATTTGATTTGAATTTTCAAGATTTAAATGAAAAGGTTTTTAAAAAAATATTAATTTTATTAACTATAATTAAAAACGGTTACTATTAAATTTTAATCAAATGAAATTAAAAAATACCTGTTTAGTGATTTTTCTTTCTGTTCTTATGTTTGGATTTAAAGCGGATACTAAAACCTCTAAGCTCAATGTCCTTTTTATTATTGCAGATGATTTGAATTGTGACCTAGGGAGCTATGGACATTCCATTGTAAAAACGCCCAACATTGATCAATTGGCTAGAAATGGAGTCTTGTTTGGGAATGCGCACAATCAGTTTCCCTTGTGCGGTCCCTCTAGGGCGTCTTTTATGACAGGAATGTATGCCGATCAAACCAAACTAAAACACAACCGGGTGTATCTTAGACAAACTGTTCCCAAAGTCACTACATTAGGTCAAAAATTTAGAATGGAAGCATACCATTCCATAAGAATTGGAAAAATATATCATTATGACAACCCGGCCTCAATTGGAACATCTAGCTTTGACGATGTCTACACTTGGGATCAAACCATCAATCCCTTCGGAAGAGATAAAATCGAGGAGTATAAAATAAACACATTAAAACCTAATTCCTATGGTGGCACACTGAGTTGGCTTGCAGCAGAAGGAACTGACGAAGAGCAAACTGATGGAATCGCTGCCACTGAAGCCAATGAACTTTTAGATAAGTTCTCGAAAAACGGTGAAAATTTCTTTCTCGCCGTTGGGCTCTACAGACCCCACACTCCTTATGTAGCTCCCAAAAAATATTTTGATATGTATCCCTTAGGGGAAATCTCTGTTCCAAAAAGTTCGACTGACTATTTAAAGACGTTGCCTCCAGCTGCAGCCAAATCTATAAGGGCTAAAAAAGAGCAAATTGACTTGGACGAAAAAACAGCTAAAACCGTAATTCAAGCCTATTATGCGACGACTTCTTTTGTTGATGCTCAGGTGGGAAGAATATTAGACAAGCTTAAGGAAACTGGGTTGGATAAAAATACCATAATCGTTTTCACTTCCGATCACGGCTATCACATGGGAGAACATGGACACTGGCAAAAACAAACACTTTTTGACAATGCAACCAGAATTCCATTGGTTTTTTCAGGCCCTGGAATTAAAAAAGATGTAAAAATTCATAAGGCTCCCGTAGAAATGATAGACATCTATCCAACCTTAATGGATTTGCTGGGAATGGAAACACCATCGTTTGTCTCTGGAAAAAGCTTGGACCCCATGCTGAAAGACCCCTCCCAAAGGGTTAGAAATAGTGCCTTGACAGAGTGGAATAATGGCTATTCAATTAAAACTGATCGTTACAGATTAACACAGTGGGGTGAAAATGGAATTTATGGATATGAACTCTATGATCATAATTTCGATGAAGAAGAACTTAACAATCTGTCTGAAAAACCTGAATATAAAAAAACAAAAGACTCTTTGATTTTAGTTATCAACCAGCGGATTGATGAGGCGAAAAAAATACCCAAAGGTTTGGGGCCTCAAATTGAAGGGGTAAGATCGATGAATAAGCCTAAAGCTGTCCACTCTTCAAAAAAATAATAAAGTTTTCCTTTTTATCGTGTTCTAATTAATAAATTAAATTTGATGAAGTTTTGAAAATCAAACTGACTATTAACAATCTGTAAAGCTGTATCATTTTGTTCTACTGTTTATAATATTGATATTATAGAATTTACTTGATGTCTATAAGTCCAAATTCAACAAACTTATCTATTAAAAAATCCGCATATCTTAAAAATCCTAAATCTGTAAAATGCACTCCATCAACTGTGCCTTCATTATCATCTCCTATTGCATTTTTACTTTTAATATAAAATATATTATTATAACCCTCTGAAATCATTTTTTCATATTCAGTTTTTAAAGCTAAATTCATTTCTCTTATCTCATTCTCTCTTTTTTTGTCCAAAATTGGAGAAGTGGGGATGAAGTTTTCAACAAAAACGATAGGAGCTTCAGGATTATTTTCTCTTATAGTATTTACTAAAGGAATTGTTTTATTGGTTACGTTTTCTGGATTAATCATATTGGGCATACATTCTATGACATAGAATAGAGGTTTTGATTCCGATATTAATTTTGCTATTGGCTGTTCCATTCTTCCATTTCCGCTAAATCCAAAATTTATACAATCAAGGTCTAATTTTCTTGATATAATGTTGGTATGAACCATTCCCGGACGAGACGCACACCCACCCTGAGTTATACTGGTTCCGTAAAAAATGATTGACTTATTTCTATTCTTTAAGGGTTTTTTAATTATACTATTTGAGTCAATACCTACTTCAATATTTACAACCCCATCATAAAGAGGTAGAAATATTTTAAACTCTCGCATCTCTTCAGACATATTATTTATTAGAGTAGACTCATTTTTAATTCCGTCTGGACGGCCCGTATTAAGATATTGCCAGTTGTCTTTATTCTTGAAATATAAATCAACTCCTTTAATTCCAGTTTCAGCCATATGGTTCATTTTAAGATTATTTAAAATTGTCCATTTAACATTTATACTCTTTGAATTAGAAAGAAAACGAATGGACATTCCTGCTGATGATTTTGACAAATCCCAGACGGGTTCTCTAACAATCTCTTTATACGAAATAGGTAATCTGTCGTAACGGTTCTCTTTGAGAGAGTCTGAGATTAGGGTGCCTTCAAGTCTAAAAAAATCCTTTCCAAAGTAGTTTATGTCTTTTGATATTAGAGAATAATTTTGTCCAAAAGAAACCATAGAACCTAACATTATAAGAAGAAGTATTTTTTTCATAATATCTAATTTATTAATTAAATATACAAAGCTGTTTTTACACTAAAATGAAAATTAGACAAGTTTAAGTTTTTTGTATACTAAATCTTAGCTGTCTTAAATCGATTTTTGAAAGTTTTTATGATGTATCATAAAAACAACCATAAATAAATGATATCAATTATTAACATTAAAACCTACTTTGCTTCAATTTTGAAGATTTTCAAATAGAACTTCACCACAGTAATTTGCATACATCATAAACTAAAAGATCACATAATGGACAGAAGAGTCAAATTGGAATGGTTAAATACCTCAACTATAAATCACGATCATTTATTAATTCAGGGGCTGTAAATTGATATAGATGATGTAGCTAAATATTGATCCCTAAACTGCAAATGTTTAGAAGAAGTAAAAGAAGTTAAGAAAATAATAACCTATGTTGTAAAATCAATGAGGTATTAAGGGCATTATCATAACATGATCTATGAAATAAAAAAAGACAAAAATAAATAAATTAAAAAGATACAATCTAAACAGGTCTAAGAACTGATTATCAGTTAATTCATCAGGACGATCTAGAGTCTCTAAAAACAGAAAGATAATAACTTTTCTTTTCTTCAAAAGAAAATAAACCTCCAAGCGTTAAGATATAGACTTTGTGGATAATTGTATAGCAAAAGTCCATCAATACCGAATAGTATTAAAAGGATTTTTATTTGAAGAGTTAATTCTGGTGATGCATTATCTCCCCCCCCGTTAATTGAATCTTGTGATATGGATCTTCAATTAATTTATTTCCCCCTTCAACTAGCTTATATTTTTTATTTCCTTCTATTCTTTTAAAAATTTGAGCTTTTGAATTAGGCCACATGATTGTTAAGGTATCAATTAATTTAATACTTCCTATGCCTATTTCAGCTTGCAAACTGTTTGCCCCAAAACTTCCACCAGTATTAATCGAATAATAAATACTTCTGCCGTTTTCTAAATCAAGCTTTAACTGAGTCCCAATAGCACTGCGGTTTGACTCAACTCCTTCGAGCTTTAGTATAATCCAATTATTATTTGAAATAGGGTTTTCAAAACAAATATTAGGATAGTTATCTCCTTCATAAGCTCCACCAAGAACTGTATAAATATCTTGATCACCATCATTATCCAAATCGGCAAAACCCACACCGTGTCCTTTCTGAATGTGTCCAAATCCACCCGCTGAAGTAACTTCTTCAAAGGATTTACCATCTAAGTTTCTAAACATTCTATTAGGAATAACAGAGGTAAATTCAGGAGATCCTGTTCCTATATAGAAATCTAACCACCCATCGTTATCAAGGTCACCAAAATTACTACCCATACCATACAAGCTTATATCTATATTATAATTTTTACTTTGATCACTAAATGTTTCATCACCATTATTAATGAAGAGCTTAGATTTATTTGACAATACTTCATCCCCTTGTATTTCTTTCGCAAAATCACCAGCTAGATTTTTTAAATTACTAGTATCGTAACTGGCTACAAAAATATCAATGAATCCATCATTATTTACATCCCAAAACCAAGTTGGAAAGCTAAAATTAGGTCCTTGAACACCAGCTATTTTCGAAATATCTTTAAATTTTCCAAAATCATTTCTGAATAATAAATTAGCACCCCCCATTACAGAGAGATAAAGATCTGGCCAATTATCATTATTAATATCGCCAAAAACAACACCCTTAATAAAGCCTTTAATAGAAGAAAGATTATAGTTTGTAGATTGTTCTAAAAACCTTCCGTTTTTTTGATTTATATAAAGCTCGCATGGATGTGACTGACTTTTCCCTGATTCATTTCCAATAAAAAGATCAAGGAATCCATCGTTGTTAACATCAGCCCAGGCGGCTGTTTGAGTGGGATGAAAAGAGAGTAGTCCGGCAACTTTTGTTACATCTGTAAAAGTACCATCACCATTATTCTTAAGAAGTGAGTTAGGATGATTTCCACCACTACCAAGCCAAGCTCCCCTTAAAATAAAAATATCAATATTTCCGTCATTATCATAGTCTGCATGAATACAATTAAGTCCACTAACAATACCCTTTAATCCGGAATATACTTTTCAATAGGATCGTCCAAATTAAATTTCCCTTCTTCCCAAAGCATAAGAACAGCCAATGACGTTACTGCCTTTGTCATAGAACCAATTCTAAAAATATCATCTGTCAAGTACATTATTTTGTTCTCTACATCAGAATATCCAAAAGCTTTATTGTAAATGATTTTATTGTTTCTACGTATTAAAGCTACTGCTCCTGGAATATGATTCTCTTTTATCGCTTTATTGATGTAGGAATCAATTCTGTCTAGACGGTCAGAAGACACACCTTGATTTTTAGGGAGATCAAATATTGAATTGTTTTGACTACAGCCCGAAGCTAAAAAGATTATTATTAAGACAAAAAAGAGTCTTTTCATAATAATATGATAATTTATCAAACCTAAGGTACATAATTAATAATTGAGTCTAATATTTAGCTTATTAAATTTTTACATCCAAGACTATTAGAAATTTCATGTGGTTTGTAATAACATGACAAAATGACAATTATTTGGTAATTTTCGTATCTTTGTATAAGTTATACTTATAATTGAGTATAACTAGAAAAAAACGAATAGCAAGAAATAAAAATTATACTCATCTTGATTTAAGTAAAAAATACAAAATATTGAAAACCAAAGGTTTAACAGAAATCCCTATTACAGATAAAACGAGTTATGCTCAAAGTTATACTCATAAAAACCCTGACCAATATAACGAAGAAAATATTAATAATCAGGGAGTTACATCAAAAAATACCCATAATAAACGAGTTTACATCGAATCTTATGGATGTCAGATGAATTTTTCTGACAGTGAAATCGTTGCTTCAATTTTATCTAAAGAAGGTTATCACCCTACGCAAATTATGGAAAGCGCCGACTTGAGTTTTGGTCAATACCTGCTCGATTCGCGAAAAAGCCGAATTAACCGTCAGAAAACGATTAGAGCTATTTAATAAATTAAAGAAAACGAACAAAAAATTAAAAATCGGGGTTTTGGGCTGCATGGCAGAGCGTTTGAAATACAAATTTCTTGAGGAAGAAAAAATGGTAGACATCGTTGTTGGACCAGATGCCTACAAAGATCTTCCCAACTTACTTAAGCAAGCCGAATCAAATAGAGAAGCGGTCAATGTTATTTTATCTAAAGAAGAGACCTATGGCGACATTGCTCCCGTTCGTTTGGATTCAAATGGCGTTAGTGCTTTTGTTTCCATAACTAGAGGGTGTGACAACATGTGTACTTTTTGCGTCGTTCCTTTTACAAGAGGAAGAGAAAGAAGTCGCGACCCTAAAAGCATCTTGGAAGAAGTAAATCAATTGGCCGAAAAAGGCTACAAAGAAATCACCTTACTCGGTCAAAACGTAGACAGCTATCTGTGGTATGGCGGAGGACTCAAAAAAGATTTTGAAACCGCCACTGCTTTACAACAAAAAACGGCTGTAGGTTTTGCTCAACTGCTACAATTGGTGGCAGAAGCACGGCCAAAAATGAGAATTCGTTTTTCGACTTCGAACCCCCAAGACATGTCTTTAGATGTAATTCACACCATGGCAAAATACCGAAACATCTGTAACTATATTCATTTGCCTGTTCAGTCTGGAAGTAATGCTATTCTAAAGAAAATGAACCGTCAGCACACAAGAGAAGAGTATTTCGAATTGATTGATAACATTCGAAAAATCATACCAGGATGTGGTATTTCTCAGGACATGATTGCTGGATTTCCAACAGAAACAGAAGAAGATCATCAGGACACCCTTAATTTACTGAAATATGTTAAGTATGATTATGGGTTTATGTATTCTTATTCTGAAAGACCCGGAACCCATGCTGCTCGTAAGATTGCTGATGACATTCCTGAACCCACCAAAAAAAGAAGATTACAAGAGATCATAGCCCTTCAAAGAGAACACAGCGAATTGAGAACCAAAGCAAATATTGGAAAAACCTTTTGCGTTTTAATTGAAAAAAGTTCGAAAAAATCAGATGAATTCTGGAGTGGCAGGACTGGTCAAAACACCGTTGCTGTATTTCCAAAAGAAAATTATCAGGTTGGTGAATTTGTAGATGTTAAAATTGATGCTGCCACTTCTGCAACTTTGATCGGTAAAGCAATTGGAATTTCTCAAGAAATATAAGGAATCATGGAATCTATTCAAAACATAAAACAACGATTCGGAATTATTGGAAACCACTTTGGACTTAATCGGGCACTCGAAAAATCATTCCGAGTTGCTGCAACTGAAATTACTGTATTGGTGACTGGAGAAAGTGGGGTAGGAAAGGAGAATATCCCTAAAATCATTCATCAATTCTCTCCACGAAAACACGCAAAATACATTGCCGTAAACTGCGGTGCAATTCCAGAGGGAACAATCGACAGTGAGTTGTTTGGACATGAAAAAGGAGCCTTTACGGGAGCTACAGCCAGTAGAAGCGGTTACTTTGAAGTTGCTGATGGAGGTACAATTTTTCTAGATGAAGTTGGTGAACTTCCTTTACCCACTCAGGTGCGATTACTTCGAATTCTAGAGAATGGAGAATACATGAAAGTAGGGTCTTCTAATATTCTAAAAACTGATGTTAGAATTGTTGCAGCTACTAATGTAAAAATGGGAGAGGCAATTCAAAAAGGGAAATTTAGAGAAGATTTATATTATCGGCTAAGCACCGTAGAAATTAACTTACCGCCACTTAGAGAGAGAAAGAATGACATTCCCTTACTTTTTAGAAAATTTGCAGCTGATTTTGCTCAAAAATATAAGATGCCCACAGTTAGGTTGGATGAAGATGCTCAAAATATCCTCTCCCAATACCGTTGGGCTGGTAATATTCGTCAACTCAGAAATATAGCTGAACAAATTTCTGTACTCGAAAAAGAAAGAGATTTAAATCCAGCTATTTTAAGGAACTACTTGCCAGAACTGGGGTCTCAGCTACCTGCTGTTGTCAAGAGTGAAAATAAAGATGCGGATTTTTCTTCAGAAAGGGAGATTCTTTATAAGGTGCTTTTTGATATGAAAAGCGATCTCAATGATTTAAAAAAATTAACCTTGGAGCTAATGGAAAACGAAAATCATTCCTCAGTCCAAGAAAAAAATCCAGATTTAATCAAAAAAATCTATGGGAACGAAAACGATGCGCTAGAAAAATCTCTAGAAGTAATCCCTGCCGAAAAAAATAATTCTTATAATTATGAAGAAAATTCTGATTCAAAAAGTTACGAGTTTGCCGAAACTGTTATTGAAGAAGAACCTTTATCTTTATTAGAAAAAGAAATTGAAATGATCAAAAAGTCTTTGAAAAGAAGCAATGGAAAAAGAAAAATTGCCGCCAAAGAATTAGGTATTTCAGAAAGAACACTTTATCGTAAAATCAAACAATTTGACCTTCAAGATTTGGAAGATGCATAACATTAAAAGTCAATTTATTTTTTTAACACTGCTGGTCTTCACTTTTGGATGCGGCATCTATTCTTTTACTGGAGCTTCTATACCGGCAGGAGCAAAATCTTTTCAAGTGGATTATTTTGAAAATCAAGCCGGGAGTCGACCCGGATCTACGGTTGAACCTGGAGTAGATCGAGATTTTACCCTCCAACTTCAAGATATTATATTAAATCAGACCAACTTGAATCTGGTATCCTCAAATGGGGACTTATTTTATGAAGGGGAAATTGTTGAATATAGCGTTACTCCAATGACCTCAACGGCTAATTTAACCGCTGCTCAAAACAGATTGACAGTTACCATAAATTTGCGATATACCAATGTGAATAATGAGGAAGACGACTTTGAAAGTCGTTTCTCTTTCTTTTATGATTTCCCAGCAGAACAACAGTTATATGACATCAAAGGAGCTGCTCACGATGAAATTTTCGAACGTTTGACTCAAAATATTTTCAATGCCACACTGGCTAAATGGTAAGTATGGCAAAGGAAGTAGACTTTTTTAAAATCATCAATAATTTTAATCCTTTTAATGATCAAACTTTAGCTGATCTGAAAAACATAACAGAAGAGTTCCCCTATTTCCAATCCTCTCATGTTTTTTATGCAAAGGCACTTAAACTCAGAAACGATTTAGATTATCAAAAAGTCTTGAATAAAACAGCCGTACTATCGAGCAACAGAAGCGTCTTAAAAATAGCCATTCAAAGTCCCATAAAGTTAAAAACTAAGCCTGTTAAATTAAAAGTAGCCAGACAAAAAGCTGAGCCTACTAAAACAAAAAAAGTAAAATCCATTGTCAATAAACAGCCGGTAATACAAGCTGAAGTTAAAATTGAAGAAACAAATAGCGCTGAAATTGAATTGAGTTTTACGGACTGGATAATCTTTACTGAGGAAAAAGGAATTCAGACAACGATTGAAAAAAGTCCGTTGAGTGACAAGCTCTCTATTATTGATCTTTTTATTGAAAATGACCCAAAAATATCGCCCGTTGGAAAAACAGAAAGCTCACCGATAGAAGTTGAAAATATTTACCAACCAGAAGAGCTGATGACCGAAACCCTAGCCAAGGTTTTTAATAAACAAAAAAAATATGGAAAAGCAATAAGAGCCTACAAAATATTAAGTTTGAAATATCCGGAAAAAAATGTTTTCTTTGCAAGGCAAATAAAAGAAATAAAACGTTTGCAAAAACAATAACAACTTGACTTGATATGAGCACTTTTTCAATATTTATTGGATTAATAATCTTCGTTTGTTTTTTACTAATCCTAGTGGTAATGGTTCAAAACCCCAAGGGTGGAGGACTCTCTTCTTCTTTTGGAGCTGGAGCACAACAGATGGGTGGAGTCCAAAAAACTTCTGATTTTCTAGATCGAAGTACTTGGATTTTAGCCACACTTTTATTGGTTCTTATCTTACTTTCTAACATCTCTTTAACTTCTGACAACGAACCTACCGATTCTCGATTGATTCAAGACAATGCAATTGAAGAATTCATTCCTGAATCAATTCCTGAAGTGATTCCTGAAATACCAGTCGCGACCCCTGAACAATAACAACTTATGTCATGCTGTCAGCCTTACGTCAATTAAAACATCAATTTGTCACACAACAATTGAATGGCACGATTTATGAAATCATTAAATAAATTAAAAATATCAATCAAATGAGTAAACTAAATATTCAACCGCTAGCGGATAGAGTTTTAATTGAATCTGCTGCTGCAGAAACCAAAACTTCTTCGGGTATAATCATCCCTGACACAGCAAAAGAGAAACCTCAAAGAGGAATTGTAGTCGCTGTTGGTCCTGGGACTAAGGAAAACCCTGTAACATTAAAAGTTGGCGACAACGTTTTATACGGGAAATATTCTGGAACTGAACTTCAGCACGAAGGAAACGATTATTTAATCATGAGAGAAGCCGATATTCTCGCTATTGTATAACAAAAAATAACACATAAACTAAGATGGCTAAAAAAATAGAATTTGATTTAGATGCTCGCGATGGAATTAAACGAGGCGTTGATGCACTAGCAAATGCAGTAAAAGTAACCCTTGGACCAAAAGGTAGGAATGTAATTATAGGGAAATCCTTTGGAGCACCACAAGTAACTAAGGATGGGGTGACTGTAGCAAAAGAAATTGAATTGTCTGACCCACTTGAAAATATGGGCGCTCAGATGGTGAAAGAAGTTGCCTCTAAAACCAATGATTTAGCTGGTGATGGTACAACAACTGCTACCATTCTTGCACAAGCGATTGTGAAAGAAGGTTTGAAAAATGTTGCTGCTGGAGCAAACCCATTAGACCTTAAAAGAGGAATTGACAAAGCTGTTGGTTCTATAGTAGAAGCTCTTACAAAACAATCAGTTGAAGTTGGAAGTGCTTCTGATAAAATAAAACAAGTTGCTAGCATTTCTGCCAACAATGACAACACTATCGGAAGTCTGATTACTGAGGCTTTTGAGAAAGTTGGAAAAGAAGGTGTAATAACTGTAGAAGAAGCAAAAGGAACTGACACCTATGTTGATGTTGTTGAGGGAATGCAATTTGATCGTGGATACTTGTCTCCTTACTTTGTAACAGATTCTGAAAAAATGGAAGCTGATCTAGAAACCCCTTACATTTTATTATATGACAAGAAAATTTCTTCAATGAAAGATTTACTTCCAGTACTAGAGCCTGTTGCTCAAACTGGAAAACCTTTGTTAGTTATTGCAGAAGATGTTGATGGTGAGGCTCTAGCCACATTGGTTGTAAACAAACTTCGTGGCTCTCTAAAAATCGCTGCTGTAAAAGCTCCTGGTTTTGGAGACCGAAGAAAAGCAATGCTTGAAGACATTGCCATCTTAACAGGAGGTACTGTTATTTCTGAAGAGCGAGGTTTTTCTTTAGAAAACACAACTATTGAGATGTTGGGTACTGCTGAGAAAGTGACCATCGACAAAGACAATACAACTGTTGTTAACGGCGCTGGTGAAACTGCTGAAATTCAAGCTCGCGTTAACCAAATTAAAGCTCAAATTGAAACGACTACTTCTGAATACGACAGAGAGAAGCTTCAAGAGCGTTTGGCTAAGCTTTCTGGTGGTGTTGCCGTACTTTATGTTGGTGCACCTTCAGAAGTTGAAATGAAAGAAAAGAAAGATCGTGTAGATGATGCACTTCACGCAACTCGTGCCGCAGTAGAAGAAGGTATCGTCGCTGGTGGAGGTGTTGCTTTATTGAGAACGCAAGAAAGTTTGTCTAAATTAAAACCAGACAATGCTGACGAAGCTACTGGTATTCAAATCATACACAAAGCAATTGAAGCTCCTTTAAGAATTATCGTTGAAAACTCTGGAGGCGAAGGTTCTGTTGTCATTTCTAAAGTGCTTGAGGGTAACGAAAATTTTGGATACAATGCTAAGGATGGAACTTTTGTTGACATGCTTAAAGAAGGGATTATTGATCCTAAAAAAGTAACGCGTGTAGCACTCGAAAATGCTGCCTCTGTTGCTGGGATGATTCTTACTACAGAATGTGCTTTAGTAGACATTAAGGAAGATGCTCCTGCAATGCCACCAATGGGCGGCGGCGGAATGCCCGGAATGATGTAATTCCGTTTTAGTATTAAAAAAACCTGCTTTAAAAAAGCAGGTTTTTTTTACGTCTATTCTTTTCTAATGTATTGACAACAAAGAGGTAATGCATCATAAACTGCAAGCGAAGAAAAACTCTTTTCCGTGTCATGTCCAATTGCTGAAATTGATTTATGAATGCTGTCTAAATGAACTTTTCTTTGATCATAAATAATAGTAATCACATTAGATGGAATGTCCCAGTTTGCCATTTTAACCCCCTTAACTGAAAAGGCTGCTTTTTCGATTCTTTTTTGACAAGCATCACAATTTCCAACAACTGTAAATTCAGTTTTCACATTTTTTTTTGATTTCTCCTGAGCATGTATTCCCAAGGGGAGTAGCATTAAGATTAAAAATAATTTTTTCATAAATATAAATTTAATGGTTATGGTTTAATTTTAAAACGCAAACCTGCGTATATCATGTTTCCAAAGACGGGTGCATAAACTTGTGAGGCATCAAAATTAGGTCCAAATGGGTTTTCCACACCAATAATAGGATTGGTTTGCCTGTAGTTTCCAATGTTTTCTCCTCCCAGATATAATTCGAAAGTTTCAGAAAAAACCCTGGTCAATTGTGAATTCCAAAGTGAGTAATTTGGAGAATAGCTATTTGCTTTATCCCTAGTAGTTTCAACCAATCTTTGGGTTCCAACCAAATGATATGTCAAATCCCATCTCCATTGTTGGTCTTTAGCTGTCAAGTTAGATTCAAAACCAACGTTGGCGAAAAATCGATTTCTTGCTTGCAAGGGTTTTCGCAACGATCCACTTTTATAATCTAATTTAACGTCATAATTCTTGTAAGCTGTTCGAAAATTCCATAGGTTATGAGTAAAGTCTACTTCAAACTGAAAACTTTTTGCACTGCTATTCCCTGTTAAATTATAAAAAGAAATCTCTTCTGACTTTTCCCAATCAACAACAACTTGATCTACAAAATCTGTGATATAATAATCGGCTGAGACCGTTAAATTATCTGATCCTATTTTAAAAGATTTACTAAGACTTAGTCCATAATTCCAAGCTTTTTCTGGTCTTAAACCATAAATCTGGCCTCCCGAACTGGTTATGTTAATTTTTCTATTGGTTGCAAATAAAGTTTGATTTTCAGCAAATATATTTGCAGATTTTCGACCGCTTCCAGTTGACAATCGGATAACAAATTTTTCGAGGGGCAAATACTTGAGGTGAAAACGGGGGGTGACAAAAGTTCCCAGTCTGTTGTGAACATCAATTCTAATACCTCCTATCCAGCTAAAGTTTTCATTATTATCATGTGAGAATTCAAAGAAAGCGCCAACATTTTGGTCTGTTCTTAAGTAATTGAAATTATTTACTTGCTCGTCATATTCATCATGACTAAAATTAATCCCAGACTTGAACTTATTGAGTGTATTCCCAATGATGGAATTAAATAAAATATTGGTGTAAAAACTTTTATGATTAATGTCATAAATACGCAGTCCGTAGTAAGAATCTTGATCATGATTACTATAGGCACTTTGAAAACCAAAACTTTGATAGGGAAGCTTAGGAAAAACATAACCCAGTTTGAAAGAAGCATCAAATCGGTTAGTTTTAATTTCGCTCCCCCAATTTGTTGTCTTTCCGCTGTCTAAGTGGGGTTTAAAATTAACTGTCCCGCTTAGTTTCTGATCATTCATCCATCGCCAACTCAAAAAACTCACCCAACCTTTTTCAGGAAAAATATATTGCCAACGGTTCATGATATTGAACTGCTGGGCAAGCGGTTGGTCCAAAAAACCATCCTTATTTCTATCAAACTTTTCCTTCCTTTGATTACCGTGTAGGTATAACCCTAAATGTAAACGATCGCTCAGCTTCCTATTGAAATGTGAATTTAATTCGAATCGACCATTACCTGAGCCAAAAAGGTTAAGGAAAAAAGGAACATCTGTTAATGGTTTTGTTAACTCTGTATTTATCTCTCCCGAGATGCTTTCAAATCCATGGGTAACACTCCCGGCGCCTTTACTAATTTGTATACTTTCGATCCATGTTCCTGGTGTAAATGTCAATCCATAGGCCTGAGAAGCCCCCCGAACCATTGGAATATTTTCTTCAGAAATCAGTAAATAGGGACTCGAAAGCCCCAACATTTTGATCTGCTTGGTTCCTGTCAAAGCATCCGAAAAGTTTACATCGATGGCAGGATTGGTTTCAAAGCTTTCTGAAAGATTACAACAAGCTGCCTTGAGCAATTCGGCGCTACTAACTTTTATAATGTTTTGTACCTCAATAAAGGATTTCTGTAAAGATTTTCTGCGTTGAATAAGCGTAACCTCCTCCAATTCGTCTTCATTATCTGGGATTAAGAAATGATCAAGTCTTTCGTTAGAATTCACAATCAGGGTATCTGTTTCAAATCCTAAATGACTAATTATTAAAACATTGCTAGCTACATCTCTTTCTAAGGAAAACCCTCCCTGCTCATCGCTCACCGTACCTTTTGAGATATTTTCCCAATAAAGGTTTGCGCCCGCTACAGGGAAGATTTTATTGTTTTCTTTATACTTAATTGTTCCGGAAAGATTGTCCTGCGAAAAAGTTACAATCCAACTTAGGCACAAAATCACGACCTGTATTTTCACAATTTATTTTTCAACGTTTTAAACAAAATTAGTTAATTAACATTGAAACGCTCATGATCAACATAATAAAATTCTCAATTAAAGTCGCTTCAGACATGGGAAGCTTCAAAGCTGTACCGAGGCAAGCGCATGAAATTTTATTTTTCTTTAATAAAGAAAGTAAAACGCCAATAGTAGTCATCGACAATACAATCAACGTAACCCACAAGGCGATGTCTAATTTCCAGCGCATTAAAAAAAGGACACCAAGTACTGTTTCTAAAAACGGATAAACTTTGGCATAAAGAAGACTTTTTTTTGCCAAAGGGTCGTATTGGGCAAAAGATGCTGGAAATCCATTGTAATCAAGAAACTTGAAAAAACTAAAAACGATAAAAAACAAACCCATAAAATCACACATGAATCCTTCGATGGTTAATAATTCTTTTTGAAGATAAAAGGTTCCAGCGATAAGGTAGCCGAAAATCAAAAATAAAGGAAACAATTGTCTCCATTTCGATTCAGAAGATTCAGTACCATTATCAATACTTGTGTTTTCAATGAATATTTCAGCTTTATATTTTGGATTTAGTTGCTCGTTAATTAAATTCAACGATATTTTTTGAGTCACTTCTAAATCCGTAATACCTGAGTTTAAATCTATTTTGGCAACATTAATTTCTTTAAAAAAAGACAGCTTTTCAAGGACGCTACTTTTGCAATTTCCGCAAGTCATCCCAGTTATTTTTAATCTTTGATTCATTTAAATTGAAGTGAAATTGGACGAATTAAAATATTAATAAAAAGATAGATTCTCTTTGATGTTTTTTAATATTTTTGCTTGAAACAACATTCGAGCTATTTTTAACTAAAGTACTTAAAAAGCTATTAATATTTTAATGATTTTAATCTAAACATATTTTTCATCTAAATGTCATCTTGCAATTATTCTAGATGCGTCCGTTTTTGAAACAATTTAGTCTCAGTAAATGCTAAGACAAAAAATAAAAGTAAAATTATGAGCCAAAAGAAAATTTCTTCTGCACTAATCTCTGTTTTTCATAAAACTGGATTGGCACCAATTATTCATAAATTGAATAAAATGGGAGTAACGTTTTATTCGACTGGAGGAACCGAAAGTTTTATCCGCGATTTGGGATATAACGTCGTGGCTGTAGAAGATGTGACGGGCTATCCTTCAATTCTAGGAGGAAGAGTGAAAACACTTCATCCTAAAATATTTGGCGGTATTCTTAACCGACAGGAAGAACCCAAGGATATTGAAGCTCTTGAGGCTTATGAGATTCCTCAAATTGATCTTGTGATTGTTGACCTCTATCCTTTTGAAGACACAGTAGCTACTGGTGCATCGGAGGAGGAGATTATAGAAAAAATTGACATCGGAGGTGTTGCTTTAATTCGCGCTGCTGCAAAGAATTTTAAGGATGTAATCTGTATTTCTGACAAGAATGATTATGATGAGTTTTTAAATTTAATAATTACAAAAGATGGAAGTCCAGAACTGAGCGATAGAAAATATTTTTCTGCCAAAGCATTCCAAACTTCTTCTCACTATGATTCGGCGATTTTTAATTATTTTAACAAAGAAAAAACAGTTCTTAAATTAAGCATTAAAGAATCTAAACGACTGCGCTATGGAGAGAATCCTCATCAGGAGGGTTACTTTTTTGGACCATTAGGGGACTTACTGGAGCAAGTTCACGGAAAAGAAATTTCCTACAACAACCTTCTTGACATTGATGCTGCCGTTAATTTAATTACTGAATTCTATGATGAAGATCCCACTTTTGGGATCTTAAAGCATAACAATGCTTGTGGTTTTGCTCAAAGGAAAGACCTGAAACAAGCTTATGTTGATGCCCTAGCTGGTGATCCTGTTTCTGCTTTTGGAGGAGTGTTGGTTTCTAACAAAGAAATTGATGCTGAAACGGCTACCGAAATTCATTCGCTGTTTTGTGAAGTAGTAATTGCGCCTTCCTTTAGCGATGATGCGCTAAGTGTCCTAAAACAAAAAAAGAATCGTATTTTACTCATTCAAAAAGGAACTGAATTGCCTTCCTCGACCGTTAGAAGCTGTTTAAATGGCTTGCTACAGCAAGAAAAGGACAATAAAACAGATGCAGTTGATGATTTGAAAATGATTACCGAAATTAAACCTTCAAAGGGTCAAATTGATGACCTTCTTTTTGCTTCTAAAATATGTAAACACACCAAGTCAAACACAATTGTTTTAGTCAAAAATAAACAGTTGTTGGCTTCTGGAACTGGACAAACTTCTCGAGTCGACGCCTTAAATCATTCGATTGAGAAAGCAAATCATTTCAAGTTCAACCTTAAAGACTCTGTCATGGCAAGTGATGCTTTTTTCCCTTTTCCAGATTGTGTTGAAATAGCATACAATGCTGGAATAAGATCTGTTTTGCAGCCAGGCGGTTCAATAAAAGATCAACTTTCGATAGATTTTTGTAATGAAAAAAAAATGTCAATGGTGTTAACAGGAACACGTCATTTTAAGCATTAATTTTTATACCTTTAAGAAATAAATGAAAAATTTCATGGGATTTTTGACTGAAGAGATTGCAATTGATCTTGGAACCGCAAATACTCTTATTATTCACAATGATAAAGTTGTTGTGGATAGTCCTTCTATTGTTGCAATTGATCGAACTACCGGCAAAATAATTGCCATCGGTAATGAAGCGAGCATGATGCAGGGTAAAACTCATGAAAACATAAAAACTATCCGACCGCTTAAGGATGGTGTCATTGCAGATTTTAATGCTTCTGAGCAAATGATCAATACATTGATCAAAAGCATACCTACACTTAAAAATAGATTTTTCACGCCTTCCTTACGGATTGTGATTTGCATTCCTTCTGGCATAACAGAAGTAGAAATGCGAGCGGTTAAGGAATCTGCAGAACGAGTAAACGGAAAAGAAGTTTACTTAATTCACGAGCCAATGGCAGCGGCAATTGGAATTGGAATTGACATCATGCAACCAAAGGGAAACATGATCGTAGATATCGGAGGAGGGACTACCGAAATCGCAGTTATTGCACTTTCAGGAATTGTTTGCGATAAATCTGTTAAAATCGCTGGAGATGTTTTTACGAATGACATCATTAACTTCATGAGAAGCAAACACAATCTTTATATTGGAGAGCGAACTGCAGAAAAAATAAAAATCATGATTGGTGCCGTTATCGAGGACCTTGAAAACCCTCCAGAGGACATGTCTGTTCAGGGCCGTGACCTAGTGACGGGAAAACCAAAACAAACAATGGTTTCCTACACTGAGATTGCAAAAGCACTTGATAAATCTATCATTAGAATTGAAGATGCTATTATGGAAGCACTCTCTCAAACCCCACCTGAGTTAGCTGCTGACATTTATAATACTGGAATATATTTAGCCGGCGGCGGTGCACTACTTAGAGGATTAGATGTGCGCCTGTCAAGGAAAACTGATTTACCAGTTTATATTGCAGAGGATCCGCTACAAGCTGTTGTTAGAGGAACTGGAATTACTTTGAAAAATCTTGAGCGTTTTAAAAATATTTTGATTAAATAAATACTTTATGCGGCAGATTTTCAATGCCCTGTTGAAGTACAAAAACACCTCCCTTTTTTTGGGACTGTTGTTTATTTCCTTATTAATTGTAAACCAACGAAGCTTTTATCACAAAAGTGTTTTTAGCAAAATAGGCCTTGGGATTTCATCTAATTTCCACGGTGTTTCGAAAGGTGTTTCTGAATACTTAAATCTGAGGAAAACTAATGTAGATCTTGTTAAAGAAAACAATAAGCTTAAAATTTTGGAAATCATCTATTTACAGAATCAAGTTCTTAAACAAAAAACGCTAGACACTTTTAATTTTGAAGTAGTAAGTACGAAAATCATTAAGAATAGTTTCAATAAAGCCAATAATTATTTAATCATCAATAAGGGGTATGAAGATGGTGTGACTAATGACATGGGTGTCATTTCAGCTGATGGAATAATTGGTATTATTAACCAAGTCCGTGCCCATCATTCGAGCGTGATTTCTATTTTACATCAAGATATAAAAGTAAATGTTAGTTTTAAGAAAAATGGAGCTTATGGGACACTTTCATGGCCTGGTATTCATCCTAAAAGAATGACACTTGACGACATTTCCACCATCAATTCGGTTTCTGTTGGGGACACAATTGTGACTGGAGGAATGTCGGCTTATTTTCCTTTCGGAATACCAATCGGTGTTGTTTCTAAATTCGTTCAACCCAAGATGGAAGGTTATTATCAGATCGAGGTGGATTTGTTTAGTAATTTGACCCAAAAAGAATTTGCATATGTCATAAAAAATAAAGATTTGGACGAAATAAAAAAATTAAACAACGATGTTTCAAACTAACACAAAGTCTTTTCTTCAATTTACCTTTCTGATTTTATTGCAGGCTTTCTTGTTAAATAACGTAAATTTATTTGGCTTCCTCAATCCCTATATTTATCTACTCTTTTTCATCACTTATCGTTTTGACAATAACCCTACATTACTTATTTTGATTGGATTTGTCATGGGGTTTCTTCTAGATTTACTTTCACAAGGTGCCGGAGGACATATGATTGCGTCACTTGCAATAGCTTTTTTAAGGCCTTATATCATTCAATTTTCATTTGGGGTTAACTCTGATGTTTCGATGGGTATGGTAAGGGGCACCTCCTTGTCCAATCGATTGCTCTATTTAGCAATGATGGTATTTATTCATCATCTGATTTTATTTATTGTGGTTTACTTTAATCTTAAAAGTATTTCCGTGATTTTTAAATACACTTTCTTTACAACCATTTTTTCATTTATCTTGTTGTGGATATCCTTAAGTTTTTTCAAAACGAGATATGATTAGAAAGTTTTTTTTAATAGGAGTCACTCTGATAACCTCCTTAGTTTTTGTTTTTAAACTCGTCAGCCTTCAGTTGATCAATTCCTCCTACAAACTTCTTTCTGACAATAATGCAGTAGTCGAAAAACTTATTTTTCCCGAAAGAGGATACATCTATGACAGGACTCAAAAACTAATGGTTTCAAATCAACCTGTTTATGACTTAATGCTTATACCAGAAAACTTAAAGATATTTGACACACTTGAATTGTGTCAAATGATCAGCACTGAAAAAACTGAGTTTGAAGTTAAATTAAAGCAAGCGAAAAGATTCTCAGTAAAATTACCTTCAATAATTGTTAGTCAAGTATCAAAAAAAGATCATGCTTCAATTCAAGAAAAAATATGGAAGTTTAAGGGGTTTTACTTACAGAAAAAGTCAATTAGAAAATATCAAGATCCAATAGGAGCAAATCTTTTAGGTTATGTCAGTGAGGTAAGTAAAAATGATCTTAAAAAAAATGAATACTATACCCTAGGGGAAATGATCGGGAAACAAGGGGTAGAGGGATTTTATGAAAGTCACCTAAGGGGGATTAAAGGAAAGAAGTTTTTTCAAAAAGATCGTTTTAATAGAATCATTGGATCATATGAAGACGGAAAGTATGACGAAGAATCAAAAGGCGCAAAAAACCTGACCCTTTCAATAGATTCTGAACTTCAAAAATATGGAGAATTACTCATGCAAAATAAAAGAGGGGCAATTGTCTCAATAGAACCTAAAACTGGAGAAGTACTCACTTTGATTTCCGCCCCTGGTTATGATCCTAATTTATTGCTAGGCAGAGAGAGATCTGAAAATTATCGAAAACTAGCGTTGGACACTTTGGCAAAGCCACTATTTGATCGCGGTCTTCAAGCGCAGTATCCTCCTGGATCTCCATTCAAAACATTAAACGCTTTGATTGCACTTCAAGAAAAAGTAATTACTCCAAACACCACTTATTTATGCAATCATGGTCATTCCTATGCAAGAGGAATGTTTATGGAATGTCACTGTGCTTATGGCTCCCAGAATAATCTTATAAAAGGGATTTATAAATCTTGCAATACCTATTTCGCAAACACTTATAGAAAAATCATTGACGAAGCAGGCGAAAGCACGGCAAGCGGAATGGATATTTGGAATAAGCATGTTAAGAGTTTTGGGTTGGGTAATT
This sequence comes from uncultured Flavobacteriaceae bacterium, assembly GCA_949372605.1. GTDB lineage: Bacteria > Bacteroidota > Bacteroidia > Flavobacteriales > Flavobacteriaceae > UBA8316. Next base: position 45,863 of record CASIAE010000009.1, on the reverse strand, counting down.
TTTTAGGGTACGATCTTCCCACAGGAAAAAAAGGTTTTATCCCTGATGCTTCTTATTATGATTATTGGTACAAAAACGGCAGCTGGAGATCTGCTACTGTTGTTTCAAATGCAATTGGTCAAGGAGAACTTTTAACCACACCCATTCAAATGGCCAATTTCACTGCAGCAATTGCCAACAGAGGTTATTTCTACACCCCGCATTTTGTGAAATCTATAAGTGGAGATCTTCTCCCGAAAAACTATTCAAAAAATACTACATCAATAGATTCAATTCATTTTGAAACCGTCATTGACGGGATGCACAAAGTCGTGGAAATAGGAACTGCTAGAATTGCAAAAATTCCAGGAATAGCCGTTTGTGGTAAAACTGGAACCGTTGAGAACTTTGTTAAAATTGATGGCGTGAAAACCCAACTTACAGATCATTCCATGTTTATTGCTTTTGCTCCAAAAGATGATCCTAAAATTGCCATCGCCGTTTTTGTAGAAAATGGCTATTGGGGGGGACGATGGGCAGCTCCCATTGCAAGTTTGATGATTGAGAAATATCTAAATAAAGAAATTAAACGAAAGCGGCTCGAGACCCGAATGATAGAAGGAACGCTATTAGAAGAGTACAAAAAGCCCTATTCAGGAAAACCATTTAGTGTCAATGAATAATAACATTATAGCGCGTCTTGATTGGTTGTTGATTCTGATGTACATTATATTGGTCACTTTTGGTATTACCAATGTGTATTCCTCTACCTATGATGATGCAGTAATCTCTATTTTCGATTTGACTCAACCGGTAGGGAAACAAATTGTTTTTCTTGGCTTGAGTTTGTTTATTGGAGGTTTAATTCTGGCCATTAATGTTAAGTTTTTCGAAAAGTTTGCATTGCTAAGTTATATTATAGGAATTTTATTATTATTGGGGCTATTTGTTTTTGGTAAAACCATTTCGGGAGCAACCTCTTGGTATTCCTTTGGCCAAACGAGTATTCAACCCTCTGAATTCGCAAAAGTTGCCACGGCGCTGATCATCGCCAAATCGATGAGTTTATTTCAAACCGACATAAAAAAACCTATTATCTTATTAAAAATTGGTGGGTTTTTATTGCTGCCAGCCTTTCTTATCGTTTTACAGCCAGACCCAGGTTCTGCTCTAATTTTTGGAGCTTTTTTCTTTCCGCTTTTTCGCGAAGGTTTGGATTATTCTTATTTATTTCTATTTCTCGGTCTGGTTAGTTTGTTTTTAATGGTCTTAAGTTTTAAAATTGGAATTGCGATAGTAATCATTATAGCTGTAATCGCTGTTCTATTTTATTTTATTAAAAAATCAAGACAGAAAGTTAAAGTTTGGCCCTTTTTATTAGCGCTCGTTTTATCCATTGGTTTTTCTTATTCCGTTGATTTTATTTTTAATAATATTTTTGAGCAAAGACATCGGGACAGAATTAATATCGTATTGGGAAAGGAAACAGACACAAAAGGCATTGGATACAACATCAATCAATCGAAAATAGCAATTGGCTCCGGTGGATTTTCCGGAAAGGGTTTTTTAGAAGGAACTCAAACTAAGGGAGATTTTGTGCCAGAACAACACACGGATTATATTTTCAGTACTATCGGTGAGGAATGGGGTTTTGTTGGGGGTGTATTCGTGATATTTCTTTTTTTCGGATTAATTATACGAATTATTTTAAGTGCTGAAAGGCAGGTCAATACGTTTAGAAGGGTCTTTTCCTATGGCGTAGCAAGTCTTATTTTCGTCCATTTTCTAATTAATATTGGAATGTCTTTGGGTATGGTTCCCACCATCGGGATTCCGCTTCCATTTATTAGCTATGGCGGATCCAGTCTTCTCGCCTTTAGCATCCTGATTTTTATACACTTGAACCTCGATGCTAATAGGTTAAACGATTGGTGATTTTAATTTTTAACATCTAGAAAATCCCTTAGACTATTGCCCAAAGTCATAAAGGCCAAAACCAAACTCATAATGGCCAGACCCGGAAGAATTGCCAAATAGGGCTTTCCCAAAAGCAGATAACGAAAATGATCTTTGACCATACCTCCCCAGCTGGGTATAGGTGGTTGAGCTCCAATACCTAAAAAGCTAAGACCGCTTTCAATTAAAATAGCACTAGCAAAGTTTGCTGCAGAAATAACAATAATTGGGGCGATGACCATGGGTAAAACATGGTTAATCAAAACCCTTTTATTGGAAAAGCCCAAAGCAAGTGCAGCTTGAACATATGTTTTTTCTTTTATGGTCAACACCTGTCCCCTAACGACTCGCGCCACTTCAACCCACATCGTTAGGCCTACTGCGATAAAAACTTGCCAAAAACCCCTTCCTAGAGCCAGTGTGATGGCAATGACCATTAACAAAGTAGGGATCGACCATACTACATTGATCAGCCAAACGATTACTTTGTCAACATAGCCTCCATAATAGCCAGCGACTGCTCCTAAAAAAATCCCTGTGAAAAGTGAGATAAAAACTGCAACAAACCCTATCGATAGGGATATTCTTGTTCCGATAATCAAACGACTTAATAAATCTCTACCATATTTGTCAGTTCCCAAATAAAAGATCTTTTCTACAATATTTTTTTGAATGAATTGTGAAACTATAAATGGTTGTGGAAGCCTTTTTTTTGCGACTAGTTCGTAATAATCTTTTGGCATTCCGTATGGTTGAATTTGAATTCCTTCATTAAAGACCTTAAAATCCTGAATTGGAATTTCTACTGAAGAGTTCATGTTACCATAAAAAAAAGATGTGCTTTGATTTGATAGATTTTCACCTGCTAATAAAATCATTTTTGACTTAAAACCAGGAGGCTTGGAGTGGATAGAAAGGTGCATTTGATTGGCGTTCGAAGTACTGTCAGGCGCAATCTGATAGGCAAAAAATGCTACAAGTATTAAAAGAAAAATATATGCGAAGCTTATAGTCGCCCAAGGGTCTCTAAAAAATTCTAATGGAGAGTGTCTCTTTGGGCTGCTCAATTCTGATTGATTATTTTTTATTTTGCAATAACTTTTTTGAAGGATCTAAATTGAGATTCAAATCTTCTAAAACATTTACAGCTTCATTGATGTAAAAATCTTTCTCAAGATTTTCAACCCAGCGATTTCTTCTTTCCTTTATTTCTTCATTGACCTCGACTCCTGCTTCCGGCAACCATTCAAATGAAAGATTAGAATCAAAATCATTTAAATTCTTGAATCGATCGGTGGCTTTCAAGTTTTCTTCTCGCTCATTTAAATAAACATCATAATTGAGCGTGTATTCATAATCATCCTGTTGTAAAAGAACCCATTTTGCCTGCTCATCTACAAGCTTTATATAAAAATTAGAAGCCAGCCTCTGGCTACTTTCAGACAATGCATAGTCATAATTAAATTGATTTGGCCAAAGCTTATATTTTGCGGGTTTAATCTGATCCCAAGTCAAAGGATTCTCTTGATCCTTTTCCCCTAGATTAACGTAGGCATAGCGGTCTAAAATTACGATATCACTCTTGACTCCCTCGAGTTGCGTTGATCCTCCGTTTATTCTGTAAAATTTATCCGTTGTTAATTTAACCGCACCAAGATCACCATGCGTACTCCCAGAAATGATGCGATTAAGATCAATAACATTTTGAACCGTCCCTTTTCCAAAGGTTTGTTTACTGCCAATAACAATCGCTCGCTTATAATCTTGAAGCGCAGCAGCTAAAATTTCTGATGCTGAGGCTGAAAATTCATTTACCAAAATGACTAAAGAACCGTCCCAAATAATAGCAGGATCTTTATCTTTTAATACTTTTTCTATTCCTCCAGTACTTTTTACTTGAACGACTGGACCTTCATCTATAAAAAATCCTGTCATTTCAACAACGGTTTTCAAAGAACCTCCGCCATTATTTCTAAGATCTATTATGATCCCTTCAACATTTCTTTGTTTTAATTGTTCAATTTCTTTTTTAACATCGCTAGCCGCGTTACGACTTCCATTGTCTTTGAAATCAATATAAAACTTAGGCAGTTCTATGAGTCCATATAACTTATCGTTTTTATTTATTAAAGATGATTTGGAATAAGACTCTTCTATTTCTACAATATCTCTTGTGATAACGACCTCTTCGATCAAACCATTGACACGCTTGACAGTAAGAAAAACCTGAGTTCCTTTTGGACCTTTGATTAGTTTTACAGCATCGCCAAGAGGCATTGATCCTATTTCAACCGGTTCACCATCTTTCTGAGCTACTTTTAATATGATATCCCCCGCCTCGAGTAACTTATCATTCCACACAGGCCCTCCCGCTATGATTTCAGTAATTTTAACTTCTTGGTTTTTTTTTTGAAGTCGCGCTCCGATACCTTCAAATTTTCCTGAAATATTTTGATCGAATCTTTCCTTTTCTTCAGGTGGAAAATAGTTACTGTGGGGGTCGTATGCTAATGTAATAGAATTGACATAAATTGAAAACCAATCCTTTCGTTGAATCTCACCAATCACTTCAAAACTATTTTCAATATCCTTCCTGGTTTTTTCCCTTGCCTCTTCCTCGATAATGACTTTAGACCTTATTTGATAGGTACTATCTTCTTCTCTCTTAGTGATTTCACTCTGTATTTTACTTGAATAAGTATCAAGTGTAGAAAACTTGAAACGCTTTCTCCAAATACTTTTTAGCTCATTTAGTGTTGATGCATAGGACATCTCCTTAAAGTTCAAATCAATGTTTTCTTCTTTATCAAAATCAAAAGGTATTTCTAATAATTCTTCATAAAACTCTTTTACTTGTTCCATTCTGGACATTAATCTCTTATGAGATAGATCAAAAAAAGCAATGTCTGATGCTTTAATTTGATTATCGAGCTCTTTCTTAAATCTATTGAAATTATTAATGTCGGATTGAAGGAAAAATCGATGTTGTCCGTCAATGCCTTCAATATAATTACGAAAAACATTTTCAGAAAACTCATCGTTGATTTCCTTAGGACTGAAGTGACCACGCTCAAGTACATAAGCGATAACCTCGATCAAAAGTTTATCTTTCTCTGGATTGGGAATGCCACCAGAAAAATTAAGTAATAATAAAAAACCCCTACAAAAAGGGAACGGACAAACCTCATTTCAATCTTATTTAAAACATAAATGTAACCAAAAACCCTTTATTTTAAAGAATTACTATTAAAACTTTTTGTTAAAAGTAAAATGATAATAGGGTCTTTTTATTTAGTAAATTTACAATGTATTTAATTAAATATGAAAAAAAAGCCGCTTATACTTGTCACAAATGACGATGGGATAACAGCCCCCGGGATTCGAAAACTGATCGAAGTGATGAACGAGATTGGAGAAGTTGTAGTCGTTGCTCCCGATAGTCCTCAGTCGGCAATGGGTCATGCGATAACAATAAACTCCACTTTGCATTGTACTGAAATGACCCTTTCGGATGGGCCGCAGAAAGAGTACAGCTGTTCAGGAACTCCTGCCGATTGTGTGAAACTTGCCGTAAATGAAATACTCGATAGAAAACCAGATTTATGTGTTTCGGGAATTAATCATGGATCGAATTCCTCTATTAATGTGATTTATTCTGGGACAATGAGTGCCGCTGTTGAGGCAGGTATCGAAGGAATTCAGGCCATTGGTTTTTCGCTTTTAGATTATCGCTGGAATGCAGATTTTGATGCTGTAAGGAGTTATGTAAAAAAAATTACCTTAGGTGCTTTAAAAAATAAAATTCCTCCTAATGTTGTCCTTAATGTTAACTTTCCGCAACTCAAAGAAGAAGATATAAAAGGCATCAAGATTTGTCGTCAAGCTAAAGCGTATTGGTTGGAGGAATTTGACAAAAGGACCAATCCAATGGGATTAGATTATTATTGGCTTACGGGTAAATTTGTCAATAAAGATAAAGGAGAAGATACCGATGAATGGGCCTTGTCAAATGGATACATCTCTGTTGTTCCCGTTGAGTTTGATCTTACTGCGCACCATGCCATTCAGAACTTAAACACTTGGGATTTTGAAAAATAAGCAAACACTAAATGGAGTTATTGCAGGACTTTTATTAAGCATTAGCTGTGTTATATTCGCTGTTTTATTCTTGTACGACGGTCCGTTGGAGAATGGAATTGCTTTTCTTTATCAGAAAAAAAAACTGGGTGGTCTTATAAGTGTAAGCTCATTAATCAACCTTCCCGTTTTCTTTTTGGCCATTCGGAATAATAAAATCAATTTTGCAAAAGGTCTCGTTATCATTTCCTTGATAATTGTCTGTTTCCTTGTTGTTTTAAAATTCATTTAACTTGTGAATTCCTTTAAAATAAAATTAAGGTGAAGTATTACATAATTGCAGGAGAAGCTTCTGGTGACCTTCATGGGTCAAGATTGATAGAAGCTATAATTAAAAAAGATCCCGAAGCAAATATTCGCTGTTGGGGGGGGGACTTAATGGAACAGGCTGGTGCTGATTTGGTTAAACACTATAGTGAACTCGCTTTTATGGGGTTTTGGGAAGTGGTCACGCATCTATGGGTGATTCTAAATAACATCAAGTTTTGCAAGACTGATATTCTCAAATTTAAACCCGCCGTAATCATATATATCGACTATCCAGGGTTCAACTTAAGAATTGCAAAATGGGCTAGAAAAAATGGGTTTAAAAATCACTATTATATCTGTCCGCAAATTTGGGCTTGGAGAGAAAATAGGATTCATCAAATCAAAAGAGACATTGACGCTCTTTATGCTATCCTGCCTTTTGAGCAACAGTACTTTAAAGAAAAACACGGTTTTCCAGTGAATTTTGTAGGAAACCCTCTTTTTGACTCCATCATAAAAAGAAAAAAATCACCCAAATTTTACAGTAAAAACAGCTTATCCAAATCAATTCCCATCGTGGCACTTTTACCGGGCAGTAGGAAACAAGAAATTAAAAAAATGCTTCCAATATTTGTGAAAGTATCAAAGCTTTTCTCTAGTTATGAATTTATTATTGCTGGTGCCCCCGGAATAGATAAAGATTGGTATGGTTCATATATTCAAAATACCAATATAAGCGTAGTCAAAAACCAAACTTATGACCTGCTTGAAGTAGCAAAAGCTGCATTGGTGTCAAGCGGAACGGCAACTCTAGAGACGGCTATCTTCAAAGTACCCCAATTGGTTTGTTACCGAAGTAGTTTCATTAGTTATCAAATTGCCATTCGCTTGGTGAAGCTCAGGTACATTTCGTTAGTGAATCTAATCCTTAATAAGGGAGTTGTTACGGAATTAATCCAAGATGATTTTAATGTAAAAGAAGTCTCGAATCACCTTCAGTTTTTACTTTCTGAGGAGGGTCAAGAAAAATTTAAAAACGATTACGAAATACTTTTTTCTGTTTTAGGAAAGGAGGGTGCCAGTGAAAAAACTGCGGGATTTATTATAGAAGCAATTAAAGCATAAAATCACTCTTTTATTTTCATTATAACTTTATCAAATGAAAATTCACAATTTCTACCTTTAACCTATCTTTCTGTGTTTTGCTTTTTAAATGACAACCGCCACTTAATTTACCCTAGATCCTGCGAAATCAATCAAGGTGTTTCTGCTGATAATAGGTGTTTTGTCCATTCAATTTTTTACGAATTGGGTTTTTCTTTTAAAGTCAGTGCGATAGAGTTGCTGAAACCACTAGAGTTATTTTGACTTCTGAACAAGGAGCTTATTACTTTTCAATTTGACTTACTAAGATCAAAAAAACGCGTACAATGATCGTTTTTGTGGAGAAATATATAAGGTAGATAAAATAAAAACCGTAGAAAAGTTTTGGATATCGATTGAAAAAGAGACCTTAAAAATCTTACTAAAGAATGGTGCATTTCTCTTAACCTCATTATTCTTGGAAAATTAAACCTTAAACTCAGAAGGATTCAATTACAAAAAAAAACTTCGAAAAACATAAGGTTAGGCTGATTGATATTATAAGATCAGCCTCTAAACCTAGGAATAAAGCTTTTCTTATACTTTTCAAAGTCTTCTGACTTTGAAAAAATCATATAATCTCCTTGCTTAATCATCTTTAAAAAGAGTTCAATTTGTTGTGGCTTTTGATAACCGACCAAAGGCATAATCAGGTCAGTAGTTTCACTCATGAAAATTAAAGAAGGATAGCCCGTTATTCCTAAATATTGTGTGAATTGATGTGTGGCATTCCGTCCTTTTTTATCAGGATCATAGTTTGGATTTGAAAATTCATTTCCAGAATAAGTGATCGATTCATTTCCTTCCGCATTAAATTTAACAGCATAGTAGTGCTTTGATATGTAAGCTGCAACATCCCTGTTTTGAAATGTGTTCTTATCCATGAGCTTACAAGGTCCACACCAGTCCGTGTAGACATCAATCATGATTTTCTTAGGGTTTGCTTTCTGCGCTTCGATCGCTTCGGCTAAGGTCACCCATTGGATGGATTGGGCCGAAAGAGAATTAAAACTTAATAAAAAAAATAAAAAAAATAATCTCATGTCTGAAAGGTTTAAACAGGGTTTTGAATTACATCTTCAGCTCCGTGGGTTAAGCGTTTAAGTGGTTTTAATATTAGAACTATTAATAAGGCAAATATTGTGCAAAAAATAAATATCCCTGTAAAGGTAGTTTTTTCTCCTGTTACTGCCGCATGGCCTCCTATGGTTGCCGCTAGCTTATTACCTAAGCCAGTTGCCGCCCAATAAAGCCCCATGATTGATGCAGCGTATTTGGGTGGAGCAAGTTTGGTGATGAATGATAACGAAACTGGCGAGGAGCATAACTCACCAATGGTGTGAAACAAATAGGCCAAGAAAAGCCAATGCATTGAAGATTGACCAAGCATTTCATATTCAGAAGCTGCGAATCGCATAAACAGAAATCCCCAACCCATTATTAAAATTCCAATTGCAATTTTAAAAAGTGAAGAGGCTTCTCTACCTTTCATTTTCCATTTGTACCAAAATCCTCCTACAAAAACAGCAAGAGTGATAATGAAAAATGAATTTAAAGATTGAAACCATGAGGCGGGTACCTCCCAGCCCATAAATATTCTATTGGTGTTCTGTTTGGCATATAGATTCATTAATCCACCGGCTTGCTCAAAGGCTCCCCAAAATATGATAATCATTAAAAAAGAAATCAATAATACTTTAACCCGGTCTCTTTCGATAGGGGTTAAAAACTTTTTTCTTAATTTATTTTCCGGATGATCTGCTTTGCCAATAAAATCCCCAATACCTACCAGGTGTTTTTGACCATAATAATAAGTGATTTGACCAAAAAACATTCCAATAGCAGCCAATCCAAAACCATAATGCCAATTATAAGTTTCTCCAATCCATCCACAAAGAAGTGGTGCTAGGAATCCACCGATATTAATTCCCATATAAAAGATATAAAACCCTATATCTCTTTTTTCATCTCCTATTTTGTAAAGTCCTCCAACCATACTAGATATATTAGGTTTTAATCCTCCTACACCCAATATTACAAAAGCACAACCGACATAAAAACTAACTTCAGTATCAAAGGCCAAAATCGTGTGTCCAATACACAATAGGATACCGCCAAGCATGACAGTTTTTTTCTGACCCAAAAGGTTATCCGCTATCCATCCGCCTGGAACCGAAGCCAAATAAACCAACATTGTATACCATCCATAGAGCCATATAGCATCAGTATTGGACCACCCAAATCCGGGATTATCAGAAGTTGTTTTGGCTACTAAAAAAATAGTGAACAAGGCGCGCATCCCGTAATAGGAAAAGCGTTCCCATAATTCTGTGAAAAACAAAACGAAAAGTCCTGCAGGGTGTCCAAAGATTTTTTTTTCAGAAGGGGCTAAAACGGTGGTGCTATCTGTCATTAAAGATTATCAATAATAAAGTTTGTCATTTTTTGAAAAAGATGATTTCTTGTGTTCCCACCATAGATCCCATGATTCCTATCTGGGTAGATCATCCAATCAAATTGTTTGTCTGCTTGAACCAAAGATTCTACCATACTCATTGTGTTTTGAACATGAACGTTGTCATCGCCAGATCCGTGAATAATTAAAAACTTACCTTCTAGTTGGTCAGCATAATTTATCGGAGAATTAAGATCATAACCCTCAGGGTTTTCTTGAGGAGTTCGCATAAAACGTTCGGTATAAATAGTATCATAAAATCTCCAATTGGTTACTGGTGCAACCGCAATTGCCATTGAAAAAACATCTTTTCCTGTCAGCAAACAATGTGCTGCCATAAGTCCTCCGAAACTCCATCCCCAAATCCCAATGCTACCCTCATCGATATAGGGAAGTTGCCCCAGCTTTCTGGCCGAATCGATTTGATCAATGGCCTCAAGTTTTGCAAGATTCATATACGTTACTTTTTTAAAAGCAGCGCCTTTAAAGCCCGTTCCTATTCCATCAACACAAGCGATGACATAGCCTTTGTTTGCAATTAATTTGTGCCACAATGTTCTTTCATCTGACCAACGGTTGGTTACCTCTTGCGAGCCCGGACCCGAATATTGAAACATTAATAAAGGATATTTTTTATTGGGATCGAAATCAATTGGTTTGATCATCCATAGGTTTAACTCCTCACCATTAATCATTAATTTAGAAAAATCTTTCACTGGCAACTTGAATTCTGCTAGTGTTTCTTTCAATTTATTGTTATCTAACAAAACCCTAACAGTGGAGGTGTCTTTTGTTTTTTTCATGCTATAAATTGGGGGCGTATGAACATCTGAGTAGGACTGAATATAATAGGATGCATCTGCACTAAAGTTTGCACCCGAATAGCCTTTCCCTGAAGTTAGGGCTCGCTTACCTCTTCCATTAATTTTAATCGCATAGACCCCACGTCCGATGGAACTTCCTTCTACTGAGGAGTAATAAATTTCACGCGTTTTTTCACTGAATTTAATGAAACGAGTAACCTCCCATTGTCCTTTAGTAATTTGACGAATCATCTTTCCAGACGCTGAAAAATGATATATGTGATTAAAACCAGACTTATCACTGGTCCACAAAAAGCTGTTATCTTTCAAAAAAGTCAGGTTATCATGAACATCAACATAAGCAGCATCTTGTTCTTCTAATAAAACTGAAGACTCTTTATTGGCAGTGTTAATGCTCCAAAGTTTCAAATGATTTTGATGCCTGTTTATTGTTTGAATACTCAAAATGTTTTCCTTAGTTGTAAATTCAAATCTTGGAATATAATAGGGTTTCTCCCCTTGAAAAAGAATCTCAGTGGTAGTGCTTTTTTTCAAATCATAAAGGTGCATACTTACCTTTGCGTTTTCCTCTCCTGCCTTAGGATAGCGGAATTCATAGGAATATTGGTATAATTCTGCTCCATAAATGTCCATAGAAAAATTAGGCACATCCGTTTCGTCGAATCGCATAAAAGCAATTTTGGTACTGCTGGCGTTCCAATCGAAAGCCCTTACAAAACCAAACTCTTCTTCATAAACCCAATCTGTTATCCCATTAATGGTCTGGTGGTCTCCGTCAATGGTTATTTGCGCAATGGATTGTTTTTTTAAGTCCTTAACATAAAGATTTCTTTTATAAACAAATGCTACTTTACTTCCATCTGGTGAAAATTTAGGTTCTTGAATGGGTTGATTAAAAATCAGACTAACACCTTCATTTTTCATGTCATAAACCCAATACATTGCTTCTTTAGATCTCCTGTATATGGGTTTAACGTCTGTTTCCAAAAGCAAAAGGTTTTCATCTTTAGAAAAAGTATAACCTCTAAAGAAAGGAATTTTGGCAGATTTTTCTGAATCAATCAACACCTCACCTTCTCCTCCATCAGCATAGTTATGCATGACTATTTTAGAACTTTTTGCCCTATAATCTAAGTCAAGAACAGTGTATTGATAACCATTTAAAAGCGAACGAATCGATTCTAAACGCTCAGGACTGAACTTACCCCTCCAAAGTTTGTCAATAGGTAACGCTGGCGTTTGGGCAAATACATTGACCATAAACAACAAGTAAAACACTAACAGAAATTGTCTCATTGCATCGGTATATTTAGATTTATAAACTTACAATTTAATGAAAAATAAGGTGTAAACTGAATATTGAGACAAAGAAGAGAAAAGGTCTAAAAAATGTATCTTTGAATTAATAAAAAAGGGGTAGAATTATGTCAAAAGATATTGATGGGTTTTCTAAATTTTCAAAAGAAGAAAAAATAAGCTGGATAAGTCAATCCTATTTTAGCGATCCCGAAGAAGCTGAAAAATTGATCTCTTCTTACAATCATTCTGATTCAAAAATTCAAAAAAAACACGATGAATTTATCGAAAATTCATTGGGAAATTTTTACTTTCCAATTGGGGTTGCACCTAATTTTCTAATTAATAATAAAACCTTCACTCTCCCCATGGCGATTGAGGAAAGCTCAGTCGTAGCAGCCGCATGTAAAGCTGCGAAATTCTGGGCCCATAGAGGAGGGTTTAAAGCCACAATTTTAGGACAAGAAAAAATTGGACAGGTTCATTTTTTATTCCAAGGTAGCTTTGAGAGATTGAATTCACTGTTCCAAGAAAAGAAAGTAGAACTAATAAAGGGTCTTGAAAATTTAACTCAAAGCATGGAAAAACGTGGCGGAGGAATTTTAGACATTGAGCTAGTTGATAAAACTGAATTGATTGATCATTATTTTCAGTTGCACTTAACCTTTGATACAGTTGATTCTATGGGGGCTAATTTCATTAACTCTTGCTTAGAGCAAGTCGCCGGTGCATTTAAGAATGTGTTAGAAAATCATACTGAATTTACTGCTGAAGAAAGAGTTATTGAAATCGTGATGAGTATTCTCTCTAATTATGTTCCGAACTGTTTGGTAAAGGCTGAAGTGAGATGTCCCATCGAAAAACTGGGCGAACAAGAAGGAATGTCCGCAAAACATTTTGTTCAAAAATTCATTCAAGCGGTCGAGATTGCAAAAAAGGAGCCCTATCGTGCAGTTACCCACAACAAGGGCATCATGAATGGTGTAGATGCGTTGGTGATTGCTACTGGCAATGACTTCCGAGCAGTAGAAGCTGGTGTTCATGCTTTTGCTGCAAGAGAAGGAAGCTATTCAAGCTTGAGCAATGCTTATGTCATGGAAGATGATTTTGTTTTTGAATTAACACTCCCACTCTCTTTGGGAACCATAGGAGGACTGACCCAACTTCATCCAATGGTAAAATGGTCGATGGAGTTACTTGGAAATCCAAATGCAAAAGAATTAATGCAAATTGTTGCCGTTGCTGGCTTAGCGCAAAACTTTGCTGCACTTCGTTCGTTAGTTACCTCAGGAATTCAAAAAGGGCATATGAAAATGCACTTGTTAAATATTCTTAATCAGAACAATGCTTCTGAGGCTCAAAAGATAAAAGCTGTTGATTTCTTTAAAACCAATACCGTAACTCACAGTGCAGTTTCAGATTTTTTAAACATAAACCCCTAGTGGTATGGAAAAATATCACAGTCAGGGAAAATTACTTATTTCTGGAGAATACCTCGTTCTAAAGGGTGCACTAGCTTTGGCAGTTCCCTGTAATAAAGGTCAATCTTTAATTTATGATTCTTCTGAAGAAAAGGAACTCCTATGGGAAAGTTATGATGAAAAAGGAAGCGTATGGTTTAAGGCTGCATATTCAACCATAGATTTTAATATTATTGATACTGACCAAACTAATATTGCCAAAAAACTCCGTTCTATTTTAAAAGAAGTAAGAAAACAAAATTCTAGTTTTCTGCATGAAAAAGGCGGTAAGGTGAAAACCGTCTTGGAGTTTGATCGCCAATGGGGGCTTGGCACCTCCTCTACCCTGATTTCAAACATAGCGCAGTGGTCAAACACAAATCCTTATGAATTACTAAAGCAAACCCTTGGAGGAAGCGGTTATGACATTGCATGTGCCCAAGCCAAGGGGCCGCTTTTATTTTCCAATAAAAATCAAATACCAAAAGTAGAAGGTTGTGAATTTAATCCATCTTTTAAAGACCAGCTTTTCTTTGTATACCTCAATCAAAAGAAAGAGCAGTAGTGAAGCAGTCAAAAGATTTTCGAATATAAAAATCACAGAAAAACAACTTGATTTTTTTTCTAATCTGTCTCTAAAAATACTCAAATCAAATGAACTCAAAAAGTTTGAAAAACTAATTGAAACTCATGAAACGCGATTGGGCCAAATACTGGAAGTCAAACCCGTTAAGGAAGTTTTATTTCCAGATTATAGTGGATCAATAAAAAGCCTAGGCGCCTGGGGTGGTGACTTTATTCTGGTTACCGGAAATGACAATGATATTTCTTATTTTAAGAATAAAGGTTATACCTCCATTCTAAAATATTCAGAAATGGTTATTACCTAATCTGATTAATCTACTATTAAATTAATAATAAAATTTACGATTATCATCTATTTCAGAAGCAGAGCGCAGTGCTTGGTATATGGTGTTATTGATCCTTAAGTTTTCTGCAGTTTGAAGGGCATTGGCATAAGCAGTATAACTATCCATTTTGGCAGCAACTTCTTTAAAAGTAACTTCTAGCATGTACACTCCGTCGTTCCCCTGAACAAGAGCTGAAGGCTTGTTAAGATCAAGGGAAAAGGCCGATCCGATAACATAAGGTTCTGTCCCAGATCCTGCTAAAACAGTGTTTTTCTGAGTTACGGCAGAAGCAGTTTCTACTTCTCTGTCAGTCGCTTTGGCCAATGTTTCTAATGTAGCATTAGCAGCATATTTTTCTTGAATGTAAGCCGCTTTTTTATCCTTTATAAGCTCCGCAGCTATTTCTGCTCTAAAAGACTTAACATCTACTTCTCCCTCTGGTGTGATTTTGGTTAATTGCACCACTGCATAGCCACCCGTTGCAAGAGAAAATCTTCGAACTGAACCAACCTTAGTGTCTTCTTCAAAAGCCCATTGGACAATATTTCTCTGCCTAAGTAAGCCAGGTAAATTTTCTTCTAAAATACTTATGTTTTCGACCGGTTTAACCGTTAAGTTCCTTTTTTCGGCTACCCCCGAAAAGTCTTTTGTGTTGATCGCTTCAATTTCAAATTGAGTAGTTTCCTTAAAAACAATATTTGAAGTGCTTTCAGAAGGAATAATTTGTTTGGAAACGTTTGCCAAAAGAACAACATCTTCCTTATCCGTAACATTAATGATGTGAAATCCAAAATCGGTTTCAACCAACCCTATTTTACCAACTTTAGATTTGTTACAAAAATCAAAGAATTTTTCTGTCATAGTGCCTTCTTGAAAAAAACCAAGATCTCCTTGTATTCCTTTAGAAGGTCCATCAGAATTTATGGCAGCCATTGCTCCAAAATTTTCTTTATCTTTTCTCACCTTGCGGTACAATTGATTTGCAAGACGGCTGGCCTCTTCTTTACTTCTTACTACCTCAGGATTTGCTCGTTCTGCTCCTTGGTAGGCTATTAATATATGACTAGCTCTTATCGAACCGCCATCTTTCCGGTCTAGTAAGCGAGAAATTTTAAACTCATTTCCATCTTTGTAGGGTCCAAATACTTTTCCAGGACTCAAATCGAAAAGAATATCAGCATAATCATTGGCCAGTTTTCCTTTAGGTAGGTAAATTGAATCAAAAGTGCTTTCAGAATATCGAGATACAAATTCCGTTATGTTTTTAACTGTTTTTAAACCTTCAATGGTATCAGTCAATTTAGAAACGTCGTTATATTCAGCTCGTTGCATTAGTAGTTTCTCAAGGTCAGCTCTTATTTGATTCTCATCTTCAGCCGAAGCTTCCTCATCAAACTTCACATAGGTTATTGCTCTTGAAGCATCTTTTGTGTAATAATCGATGTTCTGGCTGATATATTTTCTTATTTCTGCATCACTAATTTTGAACAGACTGTCAGGAATATCTTTGTAAGGAACACTTACATATTTCATATTAATTTTGTCATTTTCAAGATGGTAAGCGTCTTTTCCTTCTATTTCTGTAAAACCAGCACTTGATTTGATCAAGCCAAAATAAATACTTTCTTTGGCAAGTCCAATGATACTTTCTTCTTGCGATCTCCAGCTGTCATAGGCTTGTGGGTTTTCAGTTTTTATTTGATTGATGAAATCAGTAAAAATTCCAAAGTCAAAGAATCCAGTCTCATTTTGAAAACGAGGATCTTGAACGATTTCTTCATTTTGTAAAAGAATCATTTCAATTTGCTGTTTTCCAGCATCAATGCCCAAACGATCAAATTCTTGTTTGAATATCGTTACTCTTAATAATTGATCCCAAACCGAATTAACTGCTTGAAGTGTCGATAGATTGTAGTTTCTTTCCGTTTGCTCAACAAGCTGACGGAAAAACCCTACTTCAATATCTTCATCATTTACTATGGCAATTGGGTCACTGGGATTACTGCCAGAGGTATTACTGCCAAAAACACCTGAAATGACAAAGGCGAATAAAGCCATCCCTATTACGATGATAAGAAAAAAGGAACGTTGTCTGATTTGTCCTAAAACTGCCATTGTTTAATTTTTTTTTAGTCGATTGCAAAAATACAATTTCCTTTTTGATTTAAAAAAAGAATGAATTATTATTTGAGAATGTAGTAAATTCAAAATCAGTATAATTATGCGTGAATTGGGTTAATTTTGTTTTAATACCCTTAATAAAACCCTTTCAATTTTTGTTGAAGATACTTCTTTGATTTCAAGTTGATAGCTTTCTATCGAAATCGCAGTACCCTTTTTGGGTATTTCTTCCTGAAGATGAACTATCAAGCCTCCTAAAGTTTCATAAAGTTGATTTTCCGGAAGGTCAATTCCATAATTTTGATTGATATAATCCACTTCCAAACGAGCAGAAAACTCGAATAAACCTTCCTCAATTTGCTTTTCGTAGTGTTCGATATTATCGTGTTCATCTTCAATTTCTCCAAAGAGTTCTTCTATGATATCTTCGACCGTAATAATTCCCGAAGTTCCTCCATATTCATCCAAAACAACTGCGATACTTCTTCTTTGTTTGGTTAGAAGCTTTAAGACTTCACTGATTCTAATCGTTTCAGGGACATAAGCTACTGGCAATAATATTTTTTTAATGTGTTCTGGTTTCCTAAACATCTCAAAGGCATGAACATAGCCTTCAATATCATCGACCGACTCATTGTAAACTGGTATTTTAGAAAGCCCCGTAGAAGTAAATAGTTTTTTAATTTCTTCAAGATCTGCAGTGTTATCAATCGCTACAATTTCTGTTCTTGGCACCATGGCCTCCCTAGCTTTAACCTCAGTAAAGTCTAATGCATTTTGAAAAATTTGAATTTCACTATCGACATTTTCAATGTCTTTTGTAGACTCTAGTTGTTCTTCAATATAATTCCCCAATTCAGATTTAGAAAAAGTAAGCTGAATCTGATCTCCTTTGGTTTTAAAAAATTTAATTAAAATATAATCTGAAAGCTCAATTACCATTAAGGTTATCGGAGTGAACAAGGTGAAGAAAACTCCGGTAGGGAGCGCGAAAATCTTCATGAACACATTGGCATATTGCTGAAAAAAAACTTTGGGTAGAAACTCGGCAGTTAATAAAATTAATACTGTTGAAATAATTGTTTGTATAAAGATGATTTCTATACCTATAACACCATTTAAAAGTGTTTCAGGGAAAAAAAGCTGCAAAATTTTATCTCCCATAAATATCCCATAAATTACCAATGAAACGTTGTTCCCTACAAGCATAGTGGCAATAAATCGAGAGGGATTCTTTGTGATGAAATTTAAGAGCTTGGAAGTAATTCCAGTTTGTTGCTTTTCAATTTCTAAATAGATCTTGTTCGAGGAAATAAAAGCGATTTCCATGCCTGAAAAAAAACCGGACAGTACCAAACACAACAGAATAATTAAATCAGAAGTCATCATTAAGACGGTTTCTCCCTGTTCTTAAATTTATTACGGTAATGTCTCCTAAATAACGCCATGAAAGCTGACAGCACTGTAAACCCGATAAATATATAGGCTTTATCTCTGTTTGTACTCCAGATTGAATAGGCTTCATAGGTCGCCAAAACAGCAATTATCCAATATAATATTTCGGAAATTTTATAACTTTTCATTTACTTCTAATGAGTCTTTTTCTTCTTTAACGGCAATTGTTCCATACAACTTTCCAGTCTGAAATTTAGTGAATTCTTTATTGGTATCCAATCTAGTTGCCGCAAGATTATAATCTTGGTTTTCAAAAGTAAAGGGCTCTTGGGTGAAAAGCCATTCTTTTTCTGAATCCCAATACATCTGATCGGTCACTAATTTAGAGCCGTCATGGGAAAGTAATTCCACATTTCCTTGAAGGTTTACAATTTTAGTTTGATTGTATAAAATCCCATAATCTGCTACCACTTGATTCTCTTGATTGTCTTTGTCTAAAAAAACCACTTTTAAGCCCTCTGGAAACTCTGAATATTTAAAACTGAGGTGACTAAAGTCAAGATGAATGGGAGCGGTAAGTATGGCCTTAACTTCGGCAGAGTCAGAATACACCATCCTGACATCGAAGGCAATTCCAATGGGATCGTCATTAAATCGATTGATTTCTTTGAGCGCTTGGGTATTGTTTTCACACGAAAAAATTAGGGTTGCTACGATTGCAACAACCCTAATTTTATAGCTTTTTCGAAATGAAAATTTCATTTATAGGTTTGGTACTTTGACACTGCTGTTAATCCAGCAACTAAACTTTATGGTAGCCCCCTGATTTCCTTCCGTAAATATATCGGTTTTTGAAGGAGCTCTCCCAACAAAGGCTTCGGCCGTTTTACGTGCATCTTTTTTGATTGAAGCATCTACTTCTCCTGCTTTTCTTGCCGTATTTGCAGCCAACCAATAGACCGCTCTTTTATTAAATTGACTATCTCCACAGTCGTTTGCACTACTGGCATAAAGATTTGAAATCATCAAGTAGGCACGACCCATTGAAGGTTGGAACTTTAATGCCTTTATCGCATAGCTTCGCGCTGAAGATTTTCTTCCTGCATTTTTAAATTTAATCGCTATTTTATATAATATTTTGGCTTTCTTGTAAGAGTCGTCTTCTAACGTAATTGACTCTTCATAATATTTTAAAGCATCTTTGTTGTTACCTTTCTTATCGTTTAGAAGCCCTAAATAATATGCGGAATCTGCAGAAGGATCAAGATTGTGTAATGCTTCAACAAGCGTTACAAAAAGCGGATCATCAGAACACTCCTTACTGTCCATCCTAGAGGCAGCACGTTTGAGCCACAAAACATCTGTTTTATTCTCTTCAAAGTTTCTTTGATAAAGTGGAACAAGGTTGACACATGTCGCTTCTTTTGAAATAATAGCGTCCAAGTTCTTTAAGTATGTTGCAATTGCATTACTATTAATCCCATATCCTCTTTTATTTCTTATTTCTCGACTCGTAATAGGATTTCCTTCTTCCTCTTTTTTAAGTATTATATCTAATTTTCTTGCAAGGTTAGTTGACTCTAATTCAAATTTCTCTGAAACCTCTTCATATTTAGTGAAAAGTTGCTCCATGGTAACTCCATATGTATCTTCTTTGTATAAGTCATAAAATGTTTTGAAATAATCGTACAATCCCTTTGGATTGGTAAAACTTTTTGGATCGGTGGTAAATGCCAAATCGAAAGTCTTGTAGGTTTCCATTTTATCAGGCATTTTGAAGTCAATCATTGATTGGGCCTTACTGCTAATAATGTCGCCTTCGACCTTAACATTCCTTTTTGTTGGAAAATTTAAAAGCCATTCGTCATAGAGGCTCATTAGATCCGCAACAACAGCTTGCTTTTGATCGGCTGACTGTTTGTTGTAACGGTCCTTCAGAATTCTTTCGCCATAAGAGTAGATGGCCACATTAAGGGAGGGACATTCTTCTCTTACTTTCCTCCATGGCTCATAAGCCTCATCATAATTCTTGACTTTCGCAAACTCTGCAAAAATCGAAAGATTCTGTAAACACTCTTCGTTTGATTGGGCGTTTAAGGGAGCTAATATTAAAGTTGCAAATATTCCCAAATAACTTTTTAAAAACCTCATATTTAAATCTTTAATTATACTTTCTTTTAACAAACCATCTGTCATTAAGAGAAAAACCTACTCTTATTGACCAATATTTTTCTTTAATTAGGTCTGCAGTTGTGGTTCCTCTGCTGCCGTATTCCATTCCAATGTTTACATTTGAATAGTTCGCTAAAGGCAAGCCTAATCCAAAAGTAACACCAGTTTCTTTTAAACCAAAATTATTTACCGAAATACCTGTATTTTCGTAACGAAACCCTATTCTGTAGACTATTCTTTTAAAATAAGAAGTTAAAGAAGCATAGCTAGGAATGTAGAAAGCTCCCACAGAGATTTTTGATGCGTCCGAATAAGAAATATTTGGAATTTCGATAAAGTTGTTTTTAAAGCCAGAGGTCTTTATAAGTGTATATTGAGTTCCTAAAAACCACTTTCTCTCTTGGCCAATTCCTGTTCCGATAGATAAAGAGCTTGCAAGATTAACTTTAGTCTTGGCTAATCCTCTTGAATCAAGATCAATTTCTTCTATGTCACTATAATTACCCTCTTGTGAGTTGGTCGATTGGGTATAAAAAATTCGAGTGTTATTTGAGGTCAACTTTGCGTCAGGGGCATAAGAAATCATACCTCGCATAGTAAGCTTTTCATTAAAAGAGAAATCAACGTTAGCAGATAATTTAATGTCAAATCCTGAAATATTTGATTTGTTTTCTAGAATTGTTCCCAATTCTACTCCATCTACAAACTTTAGTGTTTTATATTTAAGTTCTCCAAAATCGTAATTTAAGGTCGCGCCAAATGTAAAATAATTAAAGGATCGGAAACCAAAAGACATAAAAACTTTATTGACTCCTCCTTCACCTTGATACCGGTTTAAAAGGGTGGGAGAAACACTATTGTCGATATTACTAAGCTGATAGCCTACTGAGGAATAGGGTATGATCCCGAATCCAAATCCAAATTTATTGGTCGGTATGGCGACTGAAATGTAATCTAAAGAAGAGGTCGCTATCTGGTTAGAATCCGTTGAAGAAGTCATTTTAGTACTTCTATAATTCAATCCAAGCGAATAAGTTGTGAGCTTCAAATCTCCATAAGCCCCGGGATTGTTTAGGTTTACATGGATTGAATCGTTGTAAACATCAAGATCGCCCATAAATCGATTGACTTGAGTTCCTCTAAAATTTATGTCTCCTAAACCACTAAATGAGTAGGGAGAAGCTGTTCCTGATTGTGAAAAAACCACTGTGCTTTCAAGCAGCATTAACAGAAAAACTATATTTCGAATCATGAATCTATATTCAATTTTAAGAGATGGAGCATTCCTGCTGCTAAAAAATTTGAATGGGCAAATATGGTATTTTTTAATGTTTTAGGCAACTTATTCGCGTCTCCTCCTGTTAAAATTACCGTTAAAGCGCCAAATTCTTCTTGATAATATTCAATTCGCCCTTTTATTTCATCTAGAACTCCAAAATAAACACCAGAATGAATCGAGTCAATCGTGGAATTTCCTTCTGGGTTTTTAGTGATTTTAGATGATAGTAAGGGTAACTTTCCTGTAAATTTATTCAATGCCTTATATCTCATTTCAAAACCAGGCGAAATTGCACCCCCTTTGTAAGTGTTTTTATATGAAATAAAATCATAGGTGATGCAACTTCCCAAATCAATCACCAAAATATTTTTTTTAGGATAGGTAATCGCGGCAGCAGAGACCAGAGCAATTCTATCCGCTCCCAAGGTTGATTTACTCTTATATTCATTTGCAAAAGGTAATTTAATGGAGGAATTTATGGCAATAACAGGAATTCCTTTTGCTAAATCCACTAATTTTTCATTCATTTCTCCTGCTACATCCGAATAAATCAGCCCTTTTATTCCCTCGTTAAAGGTGATGATTTCATGTATCTTATCAAAAGCATTTTTAGGCGAAAGGCTTTCGCTATCAATGACTTCTTTTCCTTCAAATAGGAAAAATTTTGTCAGTGTATTTCCAAAATCTAAGACCAAATACATCCAAATAAAGTTTAAGCAATAAAATTACACAAACATTTTTAGAGTAATTCTGTTGTAAGGGAATAAAAAGGATTTTATATTTGCAATCCTTAAACGGAGGTACCTTAGCTCAGTTGGTAGAGCAAAGGACTGAAAATCCTTGTGTCCCTGGTTCGATTCCTGGAGGTACCACCATCCCTAACTAATTGAAATTCATTTAGTTAGGGTTTTTTATTTAGTAAAATTTAGTACTCGAACCACTTGCGTAACTATTTGTTTTTCAGTGTTTTAATAATTAAAGTTGTTCTTACTCACACTGGGTGATGATTTTTGGTTTTTTGAACCAAAAAACAAGTTTGAGGAGAAACTCTATTTTTCAAAAAAGATGAATCAAAAAGAAATCATTGAAATGATACAAGAAGAGATTCAAAGATTAAACTCCTAAGTTTACCCTATCATTTTCCATAAGGAGAAAAATTCACTCCGATATAAAAATCATTCCGATACCCATTTTAGAAAAAAGTGTTTTCTCAGTTACAAGAAACCTCAACGAATCACAAGATACATTACATTTTCGTCACTTATTAATAAGTGAAATGTATTTATAATATTACAGGTGAAAGTAATAAAAAAACAAGGTATAAGTTTAAAGTTTTAAATTACTCTGATTCTATAAACATTTCAGATTATCAAATTGAATTATTGGAAGAGAAGATGATTGTGATTTGAAAAGATTTTAATCCTACTTTACCTTAAGGAATATTTGATTAATTTTCTGAAAATTATTGTTATCACAACCTACTTAAACAGTTTTTGATATCTCAATTCTATTTTGATAAAATTGTATAAAAAACTAGTGTTCGAAGTTTTATAAATTGATCACTACCAATTTCTAACTTAACAGATATAAAGTCAGTTATCCCATCATTGTTGATATTTACTGGATAGGCATTGTTTAAAGTAGGAACATCAGTATTATTCGGATTATTATGGGAATTCTCGTAACCTTCCAGTTGAGTCCAACTAACATAAGGAATCTTGTTTTCAGTGTCATATATCTCAAAATATCCATTATTGTTTATATAAATATTGGTTCCGTGGTGTTGATTCGGAGGTCCGATACCTATTTTAAAAAAAAGTTCTTTCTCAGTTACAAGAAACCTCGTCTTTGAAATACTGATATGGTAATTAAGTTAGAGATTCATTAGAGAATGTATTATCCATTCACACCTCTTCATTCTGATACACTTTGATTATTAAACCTCTAAACTGAAGAACATTCTTTTAAACTACTCTCCCACTTTAATAACTCCTTCTCAGTGATGTATTTTGAATGAGAGGATACTTCTATCATGTTTAATCCTCTGTTTCTTCTCCAGTCCTCGATAGTGATTCTATCTACTCCATAGAATTTCATTAAATCCTTCTTACTCAATCTCATTATACCAACACTAATGATTGCTTTGGATTGAAATACAATTCTGAAAATAGCATCCTTTTACATATCCTTATTTTTTTCAATATCACTTTTACCTACCGCATCAAAAAATACAATTTTATTCTTTCTTGCTACTAAAGCAACAGCCCCTGACATTCAATTATCATCAATATATTCTGGTAAAACCTGACTTAAATTATTAATTCGTTCTGAGAAAAACACTAACGTTTTCTGGCAGGGTAGGAACCAATTCTTCTCCAACAAGATTGGATTGAAAGAAAAAGAAGGATAGGAAAGATAAAAGTCTTTGATTTTTTATTTATTTTTAATTTTTAACAAAATCGTCAGATCATGAATACAAAAGTTTTAATCTCTCTGTTAATTTTTAGTTTCCATGGCTTTTCGCAGCAAGTGAAAGTACAAACCGAAGAAGGACTTATCTCCATGGAAAACCCAGATCTGTGCACAGGTAAACATTGGACTGAGGCTGAAGGAAAAAAAATGTTAGATACGTTTTCAAACCAATGGAACGATCAATTCTCATGGGAAGAAAGGTCAGACATCATTAAGAAAACGATTTTAAAGGGTATTCAATGGGATAAAATGCCTCAAATTTCAGGGAATTTTAATCCAATTATTTCTCCTAAAAAAATAATGGATGGCTATAGTGTAGAAAACATTGCCATTGAAAGTTTTCCTGGTTTTTATATCACCGGAAACCTATACCGTCCCTTGAAATCTGAAGGGAAATCCCCAGCCATATTGACTCCTCACGGTCATCTTGCAAACAAACGCTTTACGGATTATGTCCAAATTAGAAGTGCCTTTATGGCAAGAATGGGTGCTGTGGTTTTTGCTTACGACATGGTCGGCTATGGGGAAAGCAATCAAATTAATCATAAAATGCCCATTGCACTGTTACTTCAAACATGGAACAGTAAAAGAGTTTTAGATTACTTAACCGCTCTTCCAGAGGTCGACGAGGAGCAAGTTGGGATGACAGGTGCTTCGGGTGGTGGCACTCAAACTTTTATTTTAACAGCCATAGACCCACGCATAAAGGTCGCAATTCCTGTTGTTCAAGTATCTACTCACTTCTTTGGAGGATGTGTTTGTGAGAGTGGAATGCCGATTCATAAAAGTGAATTTCATCAAACCAATAATGTAGAAATAGCTGCATTGACTGCTCCCAGACCATTATTACTAATTTCTGATGGAGATGACTGGACAAGAAACGTAGATAAAGTTGAATTTCCTTATATACAAAAAGTTTATGAGGCTTATGGCAAAGCAGAAAATGTGGAAAATGTTCACCTTGCTTTAGAAAAACATGATTATGGCTATTCTAAGAGAAAAGCGGCCTATCTTTTTTTTGAAAAACATCTCGATTTAAGCGTTAAAAATATTCCAGGAAAAGTACCTTTCGACGAAAGTTTTATTAAAATTTTAGACCGCAAAGCTCTAGAGGTTTTCAACAGTGATACTCCACGTCCAGATAACGCAATTATTGGTGATCTATCTCTTATGTCCTATTTAAAAATTAAGTCTTCACTTACAAAAGTTGATTTTTAGTTAAAAAAACTAACTTAGTGGTAACTTAATTTAAGTGTGGAATGAAATTATTTATTGCTTTATTTTTTTTCTTATTAATTTTTGCTTCATGCACTATTCAAGTTCCTCCAGAGGTTATTACTGCTCAGGAAGAACTTCCTGAAGTCATTGATTTCAATTACCATGTCAAACCAATTTTATCAGACCGTTGCTATAGTTGTCATGGACCAGATGAAAACAGTAGAAAAGCAGGTTTAAGACTTGACATAGAATCAGCAGCGTTTTCAAAATTAAATAGTGGAAAGCGTGCTATTACTCCTGGTACTACCTACAGCAGTGAACTCGCACACAGAATTTTGAGTACTGATCCTGCAGTCATAATGCCTAATCCGGATTCAAACCTTACGCTCAACAGTCGAGAAAAAGCAATTCTACTCAAATGGATAGACCAAGGAGCGGAATGGAAAGACCATTGGTCTTTTATCCCTCCTAAAAAGAAAGATCTAGATTCTAAAGCATTTCCGGGACTGACAAATCCTATTGATCAATTTGTAAAACTTAAACTTGATGAAAAAGGTTTGGGTTTTTCATCACCAGCTTCAAAAGAAACCTTGATAAGAAGAATAACGTTTGACCTTACGGGTCTTCCCCCTTCCCTTGAGGATATAAATAGTTTTGTTGAAAATCCTGATGAAAATGCTTACGAAAAATTAATCGAAGGGCTCTTATCCACGGATGCTCACGCAGAAAGATTGACAGTGGACTGGATGGATCTCTCTCGTTATGCAGACTCCCATGGTCTTCACGCAGATGGAGCAAGAACCATGTGGCCTTGGCGAGATTGGGTCCTTGAAGCACTCAAATCCAACATGCCTTATGACCAGTTCGTAACTTGGCAAATCGCTGGAGACCTTTTGCCCGATGCGACAACAACCCAAAAGCTTGCAACAGCATTTAACAGAAATACACCCATGACAGCTGAAGGTGGTGTTGTGGATGAAGAGTGGCGTTTGAATTACGTTTTTGACAGAACAGAAACCATTAGCACTGCTTTCCTGGGGCTAACCGTGGCCTGTGCAAAATGTCATGACCATAAGTTTGATCCCATTTCCCAAAAAGATTACTATCAGCTTACTTCATTTTTTAATAACATACGCGAACTGGGAATGACCGGTGATGATGGAGACTACGGCCCTCTTTTAGCGCTCCCTGACCCTGAAACCCAAAGTAAGATTGATCAGATTAACAAAGACATTAATAGTATTGAAAAAAATATTTCTTTAACCAAAAAAGATCTTGAGACTTTTTATGCCTACAAGGACAAATTACCCTCCCAAAAATCTATCGATAAAAAATTAATCGCTCACTTTCCTTTTGAAAAAACTGGAAAGAAGCCAAAGATTTATATTGATGGTAATTCAAACATAAAAGCTGCGGCAGAAGCTCCTGAAGTTGTTAAGGGAATCAATGGAAATGCTTTAAAATTTAAACATGATCATGACCAATTAATCATTAAAGAAACCTTAATTCCTAATTTGGAATGGAACGATGCCTTTGCTGCAAGTATTTGGATCAATACCAGTCAAAAAAAGCCTAATTTCACACAAACCATTCTGGGGTCTGCTGGTGGAAAAAACGAATTGTGGAGGGGTTGGGATTTGTACCTCGATCAAAATAATTTTTTAAATTTAAGGCTGATCAACGTCATGCCTTCCAATATGATTCACATTCAATCTGAAGATTCTATTCGAGTTAATGAATGGA
Organism: uncultured Flavobacteriaceae bacterium; assembly: GCA_949372605.1. Taxonomy (GTDB): domain Bacteria; phylum Bacteroidota; class Bacteroidia; order Flavobacteriales; family Flavobacteriaceae; genus UBA8316. The sequence goes on along the minus strand of CASIAE010000009.1, from coordinate 19,053 downwards.
ATCAAATAACCTTTTCATACGATGGAAGTGGCAAATCCAATGGCATAAAACTTTTTAAAAATGGTGCTGAAATAAATACCAATTCCATAATTAATAATCTTTATAAATCTATAAAACCTGTAAGTCCAGTTTTCCAAAAAGGATTAGTAGAAAGAACCCGTCCTTTAACTATCGGCAAAGCCAAAGAGGCTTCGACAGGAGATAACGGGTTGTTCTTAGGGAAAATGGATGATTTTAGATTTTATAAAGATAAATTAACTGCACTTGAAGTTAAAATGGTCTATGACAACACCTTGTCCAAAATTGAAAAGCCCAAGGAAACGCTGATTAAAGATCACTGGGTAAATTCTGACGCTAAAATTAAAGTTTTAGAAAAAGATTTAAAAACAAAAAGGGAAGCATTCATAAAAGCATATTTTCCTGTTTTAGAAGTTATGGTGATGGAGGAGATGGAAAAACCCAGAACGACTTACCTTTATAATAGAGGCGATTATACCTCCCCTGCTTTTCCGGTGGAGACCAAAGTGCCACATGTGCTTCCTCCGATGAAAAAAGGCCTTCCTAAAAACAGGCTGGGATTGAGCCAATGGCTTTTTGATAAAGAAAATCCATTGACTGCAAGAGTTACCGTAAATCGATTTTGGCTCATGATGTTTGGGCAAGGTTTGGTGAGCACTCCAACTGATTTTGGTGTACAAGGCTCCATGCCTTCTCATCCACAACTTTTAGATTGGCTTGCGATTGATTTTGTTGAAAACAAATGGGATGTTAGGAAATTAATTAAGAAAATGGCGCTGTCAAAGACTTACCAACAACAATCAATAAGTAATGAGCGTTTAACCGAAATAGACCCTACAAATGTTTACTTGTCCAGAGCAAATAGTTCTCGTTTACCCGCTGAAATGATCAGAGACAATGCTCTCTCAGTGAGTGGCTTGATCAATAACAAATTTGGAGGAGAAAGCGTAAGACCTTACCAACCGAGTGGTCTTTGGAGAGAGAAAAATACTTTCTCTCAGTTTCTTCTTGATTATAAAGAATCGGAAGGTGAAGACTTGTATCGCCGTGGGTTGTATACTTTTATAAGAAGAACTTCCCCCCCGCCTTCCATGATGGCTTTTGACGCAACTTCCCGAGAAGTTTGCACCATAAAAAGACAAACTACGTCCACCCCACTTCAAGCTTTGGTTTTACTCAATGACCCTCAGTTTTTTGAGGCTTCAAGAGTTTTTGCGCAACGTATCCTTCTTGAAGCAGGAAAAACAATTGAGGAGCAAATCGATTATGGTTTCCGACTGGCGACTTCTCGTCACCCTGAAAAAGAAGAAGTTGAAATTCTCAAAGAACTGTATTCTTCTCAGCTTAAATATTATAAATCAAAACCTTCAGAAGCATATAAATTGGTTAATGTAGGAGAAACACCATACAACAGGGGACTTAGCCTTTCTAAAACTGCGGCGATGACTTTGGTGGCCAATACCCTTTTGAATCACAATGAAACATACACGAAAAGATAGATGAATTGTAATCACGACCATTCCGATAAAAACTATAGCCGAAGGGATTTTTTAACTAAAACCTCATTGGGGTTAGGGGCGTTGTCCTTGGGGAGCCTTATGAGCCCAACTGACGCCTATGGCAGCAGTAACTTCCTTAATCTTTTAGACAGCAACAAACAAAAACTCCCGCATTTTGCACCCAAAGCGAAACGGGTAATTTATTTATTTCAAAGTGGTGCTCCCTCTCAACTTGATCTTTTTGATTACAAACCAAAACTCAATGAGATGTTTGGTCAAGAAGTTCCAAAAAGTATTATTGGAGAACAGCGGCTGACGGGAATGTCAGCTGGACAAAATTCTTTCCCTATGGCAGGCTCGCTTTTTAATTTCAAGCAGCATGGAAACAGTGGGGCTTGGATGAGTGATTTAATGCCGCATACTGCGAAAATCGTTGACGAATTGTGCTTCATAAAATCAATGCATACAGATGCGATTAATCATGATCCAGCGATGACATTGATTCAAACAGGATCGCAACTACCGGGAAGACCTTCGATAGGTTCATGGCTTAGCTATGGTCTGGGATCTGACAACAAGAACTTGCCTGAATTTGTTGTGTTGATTACAAAAGGAGAAACTGGACAACCACTATATTCTAAACTCTGGGGGAATGGATTCTTACCATCAGAACACCAAGGAGTTCAGTTTAGAGCTGGAAAAGATGCTGTTTTATATTTAGAAAATCCACCTGGTGTTTCAGCTAATGTAAGAGAAGAACAACTTAAATATTTGAACAAGCTTCAACAAATTCAACATGCCGATATTGGTGATCCTGAAATTCTGGCTCGTATGTCTCAATATGAAATGGCTTTCAGAATGCAAACTTCAGTTCCTGAAGTAATGGATTTATCAGATGAACCAGAATACATCTTTGACCTTTATGGAAAAGACAGTAAAACTCCTGGTACTTTTGCAGCCAATTGTCTAATGGCGCGAAAACTTGCAGAAAAAGATGTTAAATTCATCCAGCTATATCACCAAGGTTGGGACATGCATTCCACCTTGCCTAAAAGTATTCGTAATAAATCTAGGGAAGTTGATCAAGCAACTGCAGGGTTGATTAAAGACTTAAAACAAAGAGGTCTTTTGGAAGACACTTTAGTGGTCTGGGGAGGAGAATTTGGAAGAACAAATTACTCTCAGGGTTTATTGAAACCTGACGACTATGGCAGAGATCATCACCCAAGGTGTTTTACTATTTTTATGGCAGGTGCAGGAATTAAAAAAGGAATTACGCTGGGAGCTACTGATGAATTCGGATATAATATTACTGAAAGACCTGTACATGTACACGACTTTCAGGCAACATTGATGCACCTGTTGGGCATTGACCACGAAAAACTCACTTTTAAATTTCAAGGCAGAAGGTACCGTCTGACCGATGTTAGTGGAAATGTTGTCAATGAAATTCTTTCTTAATAAGTTTCTATGTTCTACGATTTATCAAATTTTTTAGGCAGCCTTCATCCACTCGTTGTTCATCTACCCATCGGATTTGTATTACTCACAATGATTTTTGAGTTTTCTGCTAATTCAAAAAATACTATCCAAAATAGAATGATCTCTTTGGGCTGGCTTTTCACTTTTATAAGTAGTTTAATTGCTTCGTTATTTGGATGGTTTCTTGGAGACAATGGTTATTATTTTGAATCTCAAATCGATATTCATCGTTGGAGTGGAATTCTATTTGTCGTTATCTGTTTTCTCGTTTGGGTCTATAAATCATCAAATCTTCCCCCAAACACTTTCCTCTCTCGGTTCAGAAATGTTATTGTAATCACACTGTTGACTGTTACTGGACATTATGGTGGTTCGATGACCCATGGAGAAGATTATTTAACTGAAAATCTCCCCGAAATAATTAAAGAAAAACTTGGAGATGATTATGAAGAAATAAGCACCATCTCATCGCGATCTATTGATTCTCTTTTTGTTTATGAAGACTTGATTCATCCCTTTTTAGAAGATAAATGCATGGTTTGTCACAATGATGAGAACACTTCTGGAGGTTTGAATATGACGGTTTTTGAGTTGCTGGTGAAAGGTGGTGAAAATGAAACTGGAATCACGAAAAGAAATGCCTATAAGAGTTCGATTTTCAATCGGGTTGTTATGTCCCAAAGAAATGAAAAGTTTATGCCGCCAACAGGAATACCGCTTTCTTTCGATCAAACCAAAATTCTCGAGTGGTGGATAGAAGAAGGCGCTAAACTTGAGCAACCCATCACGTCGTTTAGAGAAGATGCTAAAATTCAGAAATTACTCCTCCACCTTTACGAAGTGGATATTCGCGAAAAGCCTTTTCTTGAAACCTTAGTTTTGGAAGATCTCTCAGAAAACGATTTGATTTATTTAGAAAATGAAAATTTTGAATTCCGGTTTCTGTCTAATAAAAATACTGTTTTAGATCTCAAGTTCATTGGGGAAGACATAACAAAAGAAAACCTTAAATCATTAGATAAAATAAAGGAGCATGTTGTTTGGTTGTCCATTATAGATTCTAATTTAAGTGACGATGAAATGGCTTATTTACCCAACTTAAAAAATCTAACTCGATTAAAAATTCAGAAAAATTTTATCAGTAATAAGGGAGTTCCATATCTAGAAGGTCTAGATAACTTATCAGAACTGAACCTATATGGAACTCGTATAACGGATGCATCTTTTGAAGTGTTTTCTAAAATGAAAGGTCTAAAAAAAGTATTCCTTTGGAAAACGCAGGTAACTAAAAAAGGGGTTGCACAATTTGCTGCTCAATATCCAAATATTGAGGTGATGGTCGGTTATTAATTTAATCCAGTTTTAGCAAATCTTCTTCGTCAATTTCGTCTGGTTTTACGGACTCTATTTGCTCCACTTTACGCAGTTTGGATAACATCATTTTAGTTCTTGTTGTCACCAACTTGTTGAGCTCTTGATCCGCCTCATTGATTTTCTTTTGCGCTTTTTCTAGTACTTCTCCAAAAGTTGAAAATTCCTTTTTAACACTCGCCAAAATCTCCCAGACCTCACTGCTTCGCTTTTGTATTGCAAGCGTTTTAAAGCCCATCTGAAGGCTGTTAAGCATAGCGGCCAATGTCGTTGGCCCAGTGATAATTATCTTATACTCTCTTTGTAACAAAGCAATCAATGCTGGATGACGCGTTACTTCTGCATAGAGTCCTTCGAAAGGCAGGAACATAATTCCAAAGTCTGTTGTGTGCGGGGGATCAATGTATTTTTGAGAAATGTCTTTCGCAAATTTTTTGATGGTATTGAGCAAGTCTCTTAAAGAAGTTTCAATTGCTAATACATCCGCGTTTTCATAGGCAGTTTGGAGTCTTAGATAATCTTCTTGAGGGAACTTCGCATCTATGGGTAGGTAAACTGAGCCTTCTTCAGTATTCCTACCAGGCATCTTAATGGCAAATTCAACCAAAGCATCTGAACCTTTTTTAGTTTTGACATTGGCAGCATATTGTTCAGGGGCTAAAACTTGTTCTAATATATTTCCCAATTGAATTTCTCCCAAAACGCCACTGGTTTTAACATTACTTAAAACCTTTTTTAAGTCGCCTACTCCCGAGGCCAAAGTTTGCATTTCTCCCAAACCTTTCTGAACTCTCAACAGTTGTTGGGTGACAACTTCAAAAGATTTACCCAGTCGATCTTCAAGTGTTTTGTGTAATTTTTCATCAACCGTTTGACGCATTTTCTCCAACTTCAATTCAGTGGATTTTACGAGCTCATCTTGCTTAAGTCCCATACTTGCGAAATTCTGTTTTTGCAATTCATTGAAAGCATGTACATTCTTGGAAAAAGCTTCTTGGAAGTCTTTTAGCGTATTCCTTAATTCCTCACGATCCTCTTTGGCCTTTTTACTTAACGCTTCGTTAAGTCTTTCAATACTTTGAGTAAATTCTATTCGATTTTCTCTAAAATTTTTAGCAAGCTCCTCTCGATTTTGATTGAATTCATTCTGAATCAGCTTCCGAAACTCTGAAATAGAATCAGTCGTCTCTTCCTTTTTTCTAAAAATCTGAAAAAGTAGTAGCAACAGAATCGCTGCTGAAATAAGCAATAGAACAATCTCCATTTTATAAAAATAATTAGATGCAAATTAAAAATAAATCGGCCAAGACTAACGTAAGACTACTAAAATCAATAAACATTCCTAAAACATGATTTTAAAGTGTTTGTTTGATTAATCCCTCTTGTGCAACAGAGGCAATCAACAGTCCATTTCTGTCAAATATAGAACCCCTAGAAAATCCTCTTGAATTAGAAGCACTTGGACTATCGGTGGAATAAAGCAACCACTGATCAAAACTAAAATCGCGATGAAACCACAAAGCGTGATCCAAACTGGCAAAGAAAGTAGTCCCTTTACTCAATTCTTTACGGTGGGGTAAGGTTGCCGTTCTCAGGAGTCCATAATCAGATATGTAGGCTAATAATTGTTGCTGCATAGGCATTTCGAAAGGAGTAGCCTCATTTGATTTTAACCAAAAATTACTTTCTGCAGCAGTATTAATTTCACTTACAAGATTGAACTGCTCAACGGGGCGGAATTCAATGGCTTCTGGTTTTATTTTTTTAAATACTTCATAAACTTTGGGAGAAATATTCTGTGCTTCTAACTGCTCTAAATCACTCAATAATTTCTCGGGGGGAATATAATTAGGCATTCTGTTTTGATGGTCCACCCCAGGCTGTTTTAATTGAAACGAAGCTGACATATTAAATATGGCGTGACCTTCTTGAAAGGCAACTACTCGTCGGGTCGTAAAGTTCTTTCCATCTCTAATGATGTCTACCTCATAAGTTATGGGTAAATCTAGGTTTCCTCCCAAAATAAAGTATCCGTGCATAGAATGTGCAAATCGGTCTTTGGGGACTGTTTGATAAGCCGCATGAAGAGATTGCGCCAATACCTGTCCACCAAAAACTCTTCCCCAAGGGGTTTGAAAGTTTTCTCCTTCAAATCGATTTTCATCAATTTTTTTAAGTGAAATAAGGTCGATAAGTTCTTTTAGGGTCTTCATCTTTTTTTATAAAATTTTTTGCCTGTTGAATTATTACAAACTTTGAAAACTATTATCTAAAATTTAATGTAAATGAATTTTTTTATTAAGCTAACCATGAGTAAATAAATAGTGAAAATCAAATGAAAAACACTCTTAGGTTTCCCCCAAGAGTATCTTATTTATTCCCTTCAAAAAAATATTATTTTTTCATTTTACTTAAATAACTTTCTATATGCATTTGATCCAATTCATCTGAATCACCATATTTATCTCGCATTTCAGTAAATCTTTTATGCATCATTTGTTGAACTTCTGCATATTCAGGAGTCCCGTATAGATTTTTCATTTCCTGAGGGTCAGCGAGTAGATCATACAATTCCCATTCGTCTATATCATAGTAAAAATGAATTAATTTATATCGGTCTGTTCTAACGCCATTGTGTCTTTTCACCATGTGAACGGACGGGTATTCATAATAAGTATAATAAATGGCATCTCTCCATTCGCTTTGTTCCTTACTGACTATTTTCCTAAAAGATTCTCCTTGTAAGTCCTCAGGAATCGGAACATTTGCATAATCTAAAAATGTTGGTGCAAAATCTAAGTTTTGAATCATTTGATTGACCTTAGTTCCTGCCTTAATTTCTTTTGGATATCGCATCAAAATTGGAGTTCTTAAAGATTCTTCATACATGAATCTTTTGTCAAACCAACCGTGTTCTCCTAAGTAAAATCCTTGATCCGAAGTATAAATCACGATAGTGTTTTCTGCTAAACCATTTTCATCCAAGTAATCTAATACTTCTCCAACACCGTCATCGACGGATTGAATGGTTCTTAGATAATCTTTTAAATAACGATTGAATTTCCACAAAGCCAATTCTTTTCCTTCAAGATTGGCAGCTTTCATGGCGTCATTTTTAGGGGTATAAACATTTAGCCACGCTTCCTTTTGTTCCGGAGTAAATCGATCTAGCTCTCGCTTAAAGCTGGTTTTGTTTCCATAAGGGTCTACTAAAAATTTAAAATCGTGACCCCAACGTCCATGACCTCCATTTCCGTGGGCAGCCTCAATCTGCTCTTCGGTCGCGGAAATTAACATTTCTTGAGCTGCAGCAGCATTTCTCCCTTGATAATCATCAAAAAAATTAGAGGGGAAATCAAAAGTTTTGTCATCAAAGAGTGTTAAATATTTTTCTTCAGACTGCCAGTTTCTGTGAGGTGCTTTTTGATGATATAATAGTAAAAACGGCTTGTCTTTTTCTCTTTTATTTTTTAACCAATCCAGGCTTAACTCAGTAGTAATTTTAGTAACATAACCCTGAATTCGCTCCTTGATTCCATTAATAATAAAATCTGGATTGTAATAATGACCTTGACCAGGCAAAACAGCAGAATAATCAAACCCTTGAGGAAGTCCGTTCAAGTGGATTTTACCAATCATTGCGGTTTGATAGCCATTGGCTTTTAAAACTTTTGCAAAATTGGGCTGGTCCCAGTCAAATTTTTGAACATTATCTACTTTTCCATTCACAAAACTGTGTTTTCCTGTCAACATTACTGCACGGCTGGGCGCACAAATTGAATTGGTGACAAAACCTTTTTCAAATAAGGCTCCTTCATTTGCGATTCGATCAATATTTGGCGTGTTATTTAGGTCGTGACCATATGCACTGATAGCTTGATATGCGTGATCATCAGACATTATAAAAACTATATTTGGCAGTTGCGTTTGTTCACATGAAAAAAGAAATGGAGTGAGGAATATTAATAAAATATACTTTTTCATTGGTTTAATTTTAATATAAAACAATTTATACAATATTTATTTATTATTTAAATTTTAAATCGCTTTTAATTTTAAAAAATCAACTATTATTTAACTTAATAAAAATACAATCATGAATTTAACTAAATTGGATTAAAATATTTAACATGAATAAAAAGATCAAATGGGGGATCGCAGGGCTTGGGAATATTGCAAAGAAATTCGCTTCTGATCTTAATTTAGTTCCCGAAGCGCAATTGGTGGCTGTTGCTTCTAGTGACATTCGACGCGCGGAAAGTTTTAAAAATGATTTCAATGCCCATCGATGTTATGGTAGTTATGAGGATTTATTTAATGATCCCGAAGTTTTGGTTGTTTATGTTGCTGGGCTTAATAATCATCACAAAAGTGTAGCACTTGCTGCCTTCGCAAAAGGTAAAGCGGTATTGTGCGAAAAGCCCTTGGGATTAAATTCTAGGGAAATTAAGCAAATGATCGCTGCAGCAAAAAACAATCAATGTTTTCTAATGGAAGCATTGTGGTCTCGTTTTAATCCTGCAATTCAAAAAGCAAAACAGTGGGCAGATGAGGGTGTGTTAGGACAAGTTAAATTTTTATACTCTGAATTTTCTTTTTATAAAATGGATGCGGATCCTACCCATAGGCTTATGGATTTAAATAAAGGAGGTGGCGCTTTGTATGACATCGGTATTTACCCTATTTTTTTAGCCTATTTAATCCTAGGCATACCTGAAAAAATAAGTGCGCAATCACAGTTTAGTCCAACAGGTGTAGATGTTCAAACCTCAATGATTTTTCAATATAAAAATGCTCAAGCTGTTTTATATTGTGGAATTACTAACAACAGTGAGAACGAAGCTAAAATTTGTGGAACAGAAGCTGAAATTGTTTTACCCGGAAGATGGCACGATACAGAAGTCATTACTTTAATCAGAAATGATGAAGTATCAACTACCAACTTACCTACCTTAGGAATCGGCTATACACATGAAATCAATGAGGTCAATCAATGCATAGCCCAAGGTAAAACAGAAAGTTCACTTTGGAGTAACCAAAATACCCTTGAATTGGCATTATTGGTTGAAAAAGTCCGAGAAATTAGTGGAATTCAAAAATGACTAAAATTTACTTAACCAAAAATGCCTTACTATAAGTACTGCTAGCATCGACTTCAATTTTATAAAAATATTGGCCTGAAGGTAATTTGTTATAGGGATCAACCCGTAGGGGTAGGTTGTGTTTTCCGGAGGTCAAAATGTTTTTAAATACGGTCCCTACTTTTCTTCCCAATAGATCATAAACAACGATTTCTACCTGACTACTTTTATTAATATTAAGAAATAAATCAATATCATTTCCTGAATAAACTGCTGCGTGTAAAGGTAAAATTGGATCATTTGTCAATTTTAAAAACTGTTCTCCATTACATCCCAAGCCCAAGCCCAAAAGATTGTACTCATTACCAATCATTGCCTTGCTGATTAAGTCAGAGTCTGCACACAACCAATCCGTTAATAGCGTAGCATAAACAGATCGAAAGTCTGTACTGTTGGCCATGTTCCCTTTTTTGTCTAAAGTAATTAGACTGGGGTGATCTCCGACAAATGAAGATCCGTTGAGTGCCGGTCCAAAAAGCATAATAGGTGCAGCAGATCCATGATCTGTTCCGCTAGATCCATTTTCTGCAACACGCCTTCCGAATTCTGAAAAAGTCATTGATAAAACTTTGTCGTCAACTCCATGGTTTTTTAAATCTGCGTAAAAAGTTTTAATAGAATCAGAAAGTCTGGTCATCAGCGTTTGGTGACGTGTCGGCTGATTGGCGTGGGTGTCAAAACCGTTTAAAGTTACCATATAAACTTTTGAACCCAAACCTCCTCTAATAAATCGGGAAACTAAACTCAACTGAAGGTCTATGGAGTTGTCTTCATAACCACTGTATTCTTTTGAATTGTCATACGCTTCATGAATGACCGAAGCGTATCTATAGGTAGTGTTAGCAGCTTCCCTGAGAAAACTTACCTGGTTTCCGTGAAGCGAAGCCGGTGGATTACTCGTGTCAAATATAGTTCCGCTTTCAGCAACTTTCTTAAGTCTTTTAGGACTGGATACTGAAAAAGCATAAGAGGTCAAATCCCCATTAAAAACTAAATTTCCTCCGTTTCCTATCTGAATAGCCAATGGTTTTTTAGGAGGATTGATCATGTAATCCATATATTTTTCCTCATAATACCTTCCCATCCAACCTGAGGTAACTGAGCTATCCTCTGAGTTAGAAGCCCAGATTTCGGAAGACTTGAAATGTGATAAATTTTGATTTTCGTAACCCACTCCATGAACTACTTTCATTGCTCCATTTTGCCATAGTCCATCAAGGTTTTTCATATAATTTGGAATTCCAAATTCATCATTGAGTTTTACGAGGCTGTTTTGTGGAATATGAATTTTAGGACGTTTGTTTGCATATGTGTCAAAATCATAGATAGGGATGATAGTATTTAAGCCATCATTACCACCCTTTAAACGAATTAAAACCAACACTCGATCATTATCAACCTCAGCCAAAGCGGTTGTTAGCAACTCAGAATCTACTACAGAAAGTGCGCTACTACCGAAAGAGATGGCACCGGCTCCTGCAACTCCCAGGGTTTTTAAAAAACCACGTCTGTCCCATTGCGCATGCTCTTCGTCATGGGCATTGTTCCTGTTTTTATTGGTGCTATGTTCTTTCATTTTAATTGAAATTCAGGAAGTGTTATAAAAAAACGCATCAGATCATAAACTTGTTTTGGAACCGAATCGTCATTGATACTCCATGTCCCATCCTCAAAATAATTTTCTGGTACTTCACCGATAAAAACGGCTATGGCTTCGGAGAGTTCCTCATCCTTAATTTTACAAGGACAAAACATAAAATCTTTTAAGGCGTTTACAATAACTTTAAGTTCGGTTTCCTTGTTACCAACTAATGAAATGATTAATTTCTTAAATTGATTTTTATTTTTTTTCCAATATTTTATTAATAAATAATCCGAAAATTCCCAGCGTTTGGGTAAGGTTTCAGAATTGATCCAATCTTGATTTCCTTGCCATCCGGCAACGTCAACAGGAGAGAAAATTATCTGCCCCATGTCTCTACATTTGTTTCTAAATTGAACCTCTAAATCTAAAGTATCATCTAGTTTAAATCCAAGGGTTTTATGTAATCCTAACATTAAGTCGATGGGGCTTTTTATTAAAACATTACTATTTTTTTCATCGAAAAAGTGCTCGCTTTTAAACAGTTGACTGTAAACAGGGGCCAATTCAAAGTTGTTTGAAATCATAGTTGCGGCGAGTGATGAAACGATAGCTTCATCAGCTTTAGGACTAACAAAATATTTATATATTTTTTCGCAAATATATCTTGCAATAATATCTTTTTTCTCGTCAAATAAGATGTCAATTACATCATCATATCCCCAGTTACCAGATCTTCCAAAAATCGTCTTGCTCCCTTTATCAAAAGTTTTTTCATTAAAAGTAATTGGGCCATATCTTACGGTTTTATTGTAGCCCGTCAAAGCCCTAGAGGTTTCTGTTATGTCTTCTTGGATATAACCATTTCCTTGACCTAAAGTAAAAAGCTCATATAATTCCCTACCATAATTCTCATTGGGACTGGAGTTTTTATTGTCATAGCCATTAAGGTATCGTAACATTGCAGGATTTAAACCAATCTGATGAACGAAAGTTTTAAAATTACCCAGTACTTGAGTCTGCAACAAGGCATAATATTGATAAAGATATGCTGGTTGATTAACGTCTAAATACTCAACTACAAAATGATTACTCCAGAAGAGAACCAAGCGTTCTCTAAAAGCATTTTTTTGAAAATCAGCAAAAGCTTGTTTTTGCCAAATCGTATGATAATAGCCCTTATTTTCGCCGGAGTCATTAAATTCTCTATTGTCCCAATACCCCCATTCTGGTGCAGCCGTTGGGGGTAAATCGGTAGATTCTTGGAGTAATTCGTCAACTACATCACCTGGAGTCATAAGTAGATAACGGTTGATCGAGTTAAGATCAGTACAGAATCCCATCCGCCTTAATAAAAGTTTAGCTTTTTCCTTATTCCAAGGATTTGAGTTTGATGGAATGAATACTTTCAAATTATTGTGTTTATATGTGTATAATTTACATTACTTTAATCAAATTTAGGCAAAAAATTTAAAGGTGAGTTTGACTTATAAAAAAGAATCCACTTTTTTATAAGCAGTTATTACGGCTTGCTCGCCTTCTTTACCTTTCAATGAATTTCCGTGTTCCATTCCTAGAATACCATTAAAACCTTTAGCATGGATATGTTTAAATACATTTTTATAATTTATTTCTCCTGTAGTAGGTTCTTTTCTTCCTGGATTATCTCCTATTTGGATATAAGCGATTTCATCCCATGTAAGATCGATGTTTCGAATGATATGCCCTTCTGTTTTTTGAAGGTGATAGATATCAAATAAAATTTTACATGCAGGACTATTAACTGCCTTACAAATCATATAAGTTTGATCAGAGCGCTGTAAATACAAGTCTGGGGAATCTGATAGTGGTTCTAAAACCATCGTTAATCCATGAGGTTCAAAAATTTCTGCTCCCCTGCGTAATGCTTCAATCACATGTCCATCTTGAACTCCAATAGGTAATCTTCTTTGATAACCTCCAGGTACAACAGTCATCCATTTTGCATTCACACGTTTAGCTACTTCGACCGCTTTTTTACAACCATCTAAGAATATATCAACATACTCTTTTTTACCTGCCGCAAGAGTGTTATTCATATTACCACCTTTGTCAACCACGAATACACCCATACTCATATTATGTTTGGCAAGTGTTTCTCCCATTTTGGTTTGAGTTGCAATATCCCTTTTCATCATACGGTTATCTTCAAAAGCGGTAAAACCTTGATCCGCCATAAAGTTTAACTGATCAATAGGGTCATTTCCTGCATGATTTTTAAACATACCAAGGTGAGGAGCATATTTTAAGTTAAAATTGTGTCCACCCACTAATCCATTTGATTCTGGAGAGTTAAAAGCGTTTACTCCTTGTATGCCAACACCCAAAACAGAGGCTGCTGCCGCGCTTTTTTTTATAAATGATCTTCTTTCCATTTAGTTGTATTTAAAAGTTTTATTAGTAGAATTTTGTTTTTCCAGGAACAGGTATTTTATACCTGCCTTCACTATCTGGAAGTGTCGGTGGCGTGCTCCCCCAAGTCATCATTTCAGGCATCAGCTGTAAGTCGGAATTTAGCGCCTGATCCCAAGTAATTACTTTACCCGAGTAAGTCGCCATTCTTCCCATGATAGCCGTCAATGTGCTTTTTGCTCCATTTTCTGCATCTGCAATTACGTCTCCATTTCTAATTGAAGCAAATAATTTATCATGCTCTACTTGGTAGGGATTCCCGCCCCCTTTATTTTTCATAGAAGAAGAGGGGTTCTCGATTCCGTTATAGTTATAACTAACATCACCGTCTAAGTTTTTAATGATCCCTTTTCGAGTTGAGACGGTCCCTTTAGTTCCTTGGAAATTTTCTTCAACCTTGTTCATGCATCCAGTCTGATGACGGCATTGACTAGAAATCACAGCTCCATTTGCATAGCTGAATTCTACAAAATGATGGTCAAAAATTTCTCCATGATCTATTCCATTTCTAACTTCTCTTCCTCCCATTCCTTGTGCCTCTGTTGGGTAGCCTCCCACAAACCAGTTGGCAACATCAATGTTGTGTATGTGTTGTTCAAGAATATGATCCCCACATAACCAATTAAAATAATACCAATTTCTCATCTGGTACTCTAACTCGGTCTGACCCGCTTGTCTTTCTCGAACCCAAACTCCACGTCCATTCCAGTAGACTTGACCACTCATTATTTTTCCTACTTGCCCATCTTGAATTCTGTCATACAGCTCAGTATACTTCTTTTGGTAGTGACGCTGAAGTCCAACGACCACATTCAGTTTCTTTTGCTTGGCTATTTTAGCTACCTCTAGAACCTTTCTAATCCCAACAGGATCAGTTGCTAAGGGTTTTTCCATAAAAACGTGCTTATCATTCGCAATTGCGTATTCAAAGTGATAAGGTCTAAATCCAGGAGGAGTTGTTAAAATCACAACATCAGCCATGTCTATGGCTTTTTTATAAGCATCAAAACCTGAAAATCGATGTTTTGGATTGACTTTTATTTTTTTAACACCATCAAAGTGTTCTTGAATCCCAGCTAAACTTTTTTCAATTCTATCTGGAAATGCGTCAGCCATCGCAACCAGCTCAGTATTTTCATCAGCAGTTAAAGCCTGTACAATTGCACCACTTCCTCGACCTCCACAACCAACCAAAGCTATTTTTAACTTCTTTTCAGCATAGACATTTGCCATGGCATCAATTGGCAAAGTAGCGGAAAGAATTCCTGTGGTCGCCAACGTTGTTCGTTTTACAAAATTTCTTCTTGTTAGGTTTTCGTTTGATTTCATTTTTTTTTGTTTTTTAATTCCAATATAATTTTTGTTGTTCGGGTGAGGGTGAAGTCTCAGGGCGCACAATTCTGAATCCAACAAAGGGAGCGTCAGTATGCCACCAAAGACTCTTTGGTATTTGAGGGTCTCTTTTCTTCCATTGTTTGGAAGAAGGTCTTCGTGCAGCACTTCTAAGTCTGCTTTCACTATCAGTCCATGCCCCTCCTCTAACTGATTTCGGATAAGTTTTAGTGGGTTGCACATAAGGATTGATTGATTTTTTTCTTTTTCTTGATTTGTATTCCGTAGGAACATATTTATCTAACGTCCACTCAGAAACATTTCCGTGCATGTCGTGCAGTCCAAATGGATTGGGTTTTTTGACACCTACTTTTTTGTAAGCTCCATTACTATTCCCCTCATGCCAAGCATATTGGTCCAAAAGTGAGGTCTCATCGCCAAACGAATAGGCAGATTTTGTTCCTGCTCGACAAGCATATTCCCATTCGGCTTCAGTTGGTAAACGATAAAAATTACCTGTCATTGCAGAAAGCCATTTGCAAAATTTAACAGCAGCCAACTGGGTCATACAAATTGCAGGATACCCCTCTGTTCCCATTCCAAAGCTCATTTCTGTGTAAGGTGCGGTGGCACCCGAGACACCATCCACATCAATTGCTACTTCGTTTCCTTCTGTTTTTTCTGGTTTTTTATTATCAATCTCTCTGGCGACAAATAGCTCGTATAACTCCCAAGTGATTTCATATTTTCCCATCCAAAAGGGGGCGATCTCAACTTCATGTTGTGGGCCTTCATCTCCAAAATGATTTTTCTCAGATTTTGGACTGCCCATCATAAAGCTACCTCCCGGGACATAAACCATGTCAATTTTCTCAGAAGTTCCCGGAATAGATTGTTTATAGGGCGCCTCATTTAAATCAATCGTCTGATTGAAACTTAAAAAAATAGCAAATATTATTACTGTTTTATATATCATTTAATATTTTACCTTTAAAGGCCACCCTAAAAATTGTTTTGCATCTTTATTGGTTACATCAATATTACGAGGCCAACACTCAAATGTGACTTCATTTGAAGTGGTGTCAAATCGAATAAAACCAAAGCCAGAACCATTAGAATCGGAATCTGGATTTGCATAGGCGTGCATTGTGATTTTGTTGTTAAACCCATCTAAATATTGCCCAGTCCATGGAAGTAGATCGTTAGCATTTTTTCCGGGTTTTTCGTCTTCTGGCCACCACCAGCGGCTGTAATAATCATTAATAATAGCGGGAACTACGAATGCCCAGGGACCGTCATCAAACTCAGTTATTCCGTGCTTTATTAAGGTAGGTAAGTGTTGATCGCCAGCAATATGAATAGCTCCAGCTTTTTTTATTAACTCAAGAGCTTTGTCTCTTCCGTGTTGTGGCCATCCATTAGAGTCTAAATCAGCATGCAATCGATTACTTTGCTTCCCATGAAGGTGAGCGCCCCCACAGAAGCCAGTTGCAGAGAGCACGGCTTTCATTTTGTTTTGATTTTTGTTTTGTGCCCATTGATTTAAGAAATTTAACTGAAGGTCCCCGAGTAGTTTCAATTCTGGAAGATTAATATCATCTGGATTATAATCTGGATTTAAAATGTGATCAGCCCTAGGACCCTGTTGAGGAATCTTTCCGTTGGGCCCAGATTTAAACTTTCTGTCTTCTATAATTGCAAAATCTATCCCTCCGATTACTAGGTTTGTGAAGTAAGAGGTTATTCCTTGCTCCAGAGGTTCTTTGTGAAATGGATCTGGCAAATGTGAGGTTTGTGCACGCTCTACCATTTTGATATATTCTGTATGAAAAAAATATCCTCCATCGTTTCCATCAGGTCTTAATGACTTTTTTCCGTTTTCTCCCCACAAATTTCCTTGACCAATGTCATGGTCATCAGGAATGGTTATGGCAGGTCGAGTTCTAAAAACATCTCTAAACTGCAAGCCAAATTTTAACCAAGCAGCTGTATGTTCTTTGTGATCATAAGACTGATCCCCAGCAAAAAAAACTAGATCCGGGTCTAAGCGCATTAATGTTGTTGACATAATTTTCACGATCCCCACGGTCTTTATTGCTATTACAGGAAAGTGCAGCTAGTTTAATTTCTTTTTTATTTATTGGGTCTTTTCGTATCAGCCCTTCAAAACTTGCAGACGGACCATGTAAAAGTTTATATCTAAAAGATTGATTCATATCCCAGTTTTCAATCCTAAATTGAGCAGACCAACCCAGTTCGTTGACTTCTTGAGTCTGTACTTGCTCCCAACGGTCATTTTGATAAATCGCCAATGTTACTGATCTCGTTTCTTTAGGATAAAGTGGGAATAGCTGGGCCGATAATTTTAATGTATTGTTAGACGTTGTATAAATACCAAAGGCAATTACCTTGTCACGATCGACCTTCATATCAATTATTTTTGATACTCCTCGTTTCCACCAATCATTTGTCGACAAGGTGTCTAATTTGGTGAAAGGAGATTTTAAATAACTTTTTTCGGATTCCTGTTGACAAGAATAAAAGAGTAAAACACTTAAAGAAAGTAATAAAAATTGGTTTATAAATTTGGGCAATATCATTTATTCTGTATTATTACAGTAAATTATTAATTAGTAAAAGATAAGTGTTTTTATTAAATTCTAAAAATTTAATTTCTAAAGAAAAATCATTACTCCTCTACATAATATACTTTCTTCTTTACATAATACAGATGAGGTTAGGGGAAGTACTACTCTAGATTTGTTGTTTTTACTTATATTTTTATTACAAATTCAAAAACCCTTAAAACTATAAACTAACCAAATATCCAATTGTAAAACTGAAGAAATCATTTTGACTTATGTCTATTTCATTTCCAATTGCTTTCGGTGCATTTATTGAATAAATAAGTTGAAAATCCCAATTGCCATAATCCACTTCAAAAGGGAAGCTAAATTGTGTATTAATAAGGTCAAATACATCTGTTTCATTGATAATCGAATTGAATGAAGAAAATGAAATCTCCTCGCTAATAGTTTGTTTACTAAAAAGAAAGGTAACTTCTGGGCAAAAATCAAGTGTGAGTTTTTGACCCTCAATCAACTTTATTTTATATTCGGCATCAGCAGAGGCGTAAAAAGTACTTGAGCCGCCAAAAAGATAACCTCCCGAGCCTCTGATTTTAAGGTTTTTATCAGTGAAAGAAATGGAAGTTGATATTCTATTTGGATTCAAATCGGAGATATTAGAGAGGAAAAAACTTCTAGAAAAAATTCCTGTTAAACTTAACTTTTCAACCTTTCCAAGAAATTTAGAAAAGCCTGCGCTTAAAGAAATCAAATCCCATTGTGGATCAAGTTCACTATAACATGCCGAACCAAGACTTACAAATAAATTATTGGAACTCATAAAGGATAGACTTGGAGTAATTCCATATTGGTCAATACCAAAATCACGACCAGCAAAATATGCTTTATCGCTGTATGAAAGAGTGTAATAAAGGTAACTCAACTTTTTAGCTTCAATGCTCAATTCTTCTGTGTTAAAAAGTTCGTTAAGAATATTGTCTAATTCTAATTCCTCTTTTTCAGTTTGAGAAAAAACAAAGCTGGCAGAAAACAAAAAGACAAAGAAAATAATTTTTCCCATTGTCTAAATATAACAAAAAGTAGAGGACAATTCATTAATCAGGCAAACTCCAATGTCTTATTTTTTTTTACCCCCACCCTTTTTTATTCGATTCTTAATATTTTGTTTTCTCTCCTTTACTTTATCTTTTTGCCCCTTCATTTCACCTTTGTATTCTTTGATTTTCTGACGTCTTTCTTTGAGATTTTTTCCGCGTTGTTTAATCGCCATTTTTTGATTGTCCGTGAGGGATTTAGTAAACTCACTTTTCAATCCTCTGATACTTTCTCTATTTTCTTTGAGTAGCGTTTTTTGGATTTCTGAAAAAGAAGACATCAATGCTTCTTGCCTTTGACTCTTTGAAAGTTCTTTGTTGGAAATAATCGATAGTTGTTCTTTAGATAAACTTTTCTTGAATGATGCTCGGTTTTCTTTTACTAAAGTCCGTTGTGTTTTAAGCATTTCCAATTGCTTAGGGCTGATATATTTTTTCACGGAGGCTGAGCGATATCCTGAGCCACAGAAAACTGGTTTGAGATCAGACTCAAAA